>NZ_JBVIYR010000013.1:0-184964 GCF_055592385.1 Streptomyces sp. NPDC041124 | reverse complement strand
GGAAACTCCGCTGTAGCACCAACCGAGTCACCGCCATCGTGAAGACGATCCCCGCCCTTCGTCACGCCTCAACCTGAGGTTGGAAAAGGCTCACTGCCACCGGGCCGCGTTCGCACACTTCGGCGGGGTGCCGATGAGCATCGTCTACGACCGGACCAAGACGGTCGTGCGCCGGCACGTCGCTCCGGGTGAGGCGGTTCCGCTGCATCCGGAGGCGGTCGCCTTCGCCGGGCACTACGACTTCGACACCGACGTGCTGGCCGCCTACCGGCCCCAGGGCAGGGGCCGGGTCGAGCGGCAGGTCGGCATCGTCCACGACCACGTCCTGGCCGGGCGGGCCTTCTCCTCCATCGAGGAGATGAACGCCGCGTTCACGGCCTGGGTCCCGCTGCGGCGGGCGAAGGCGCACGGCACCCACGGTGAGGTCATCGGGCACCGCGCGGTGCGGGATCATATGGCTCTCCGCCCGCTGCCGAAGGTCTCCTATGTGGTCGCCCAGCGGCATCTGCGGCACGTCGGCAAGGACTGCCTGGTCGCCTTCGACGCGAATCTCTACTCGGTGCCCGCCCGGAAGGTCCGCCCCCGCCAGCTGGTCGAGATCCGGGCCACGAAGTCCCAGGTCAGCCTGCATTCCACCGTCCCCGACGCGGGCGGCCAGACGCTGCTGGCCGCCCATCCGCGGGCCGTCGGCCGCGGAGCCCGCATCGTGGACGAGACCCACTGGGACGGTCTGCCCACCGGCGCCGGCCGCCGCGTCACCACCGGCGACGCTCTGCCCTCGCCCCGCCGCGGCCAGCCGGCAGGGCCGGAGGCCGGACCGCACAGGCCCGTCCCGGCCGCGATCGGGGTGCACGCCGGGACGAGAAGCGCCAGCGGCCTCACTACCAGGGGCACTTCAGAGACGGAAGATCTCAGCGAAGCGGGTGAGAAGGAAGGAAGGGCCCTCGACGCGCAGACGGCCGGAGGCAAGTGCCTCACCGGGCGTCAGAGTCCCGCGCATGAGGTCGAGGACGGGACGCCCGGCCAGGGTCTCCACCACCAGATCCGGATCGGCATGCGGACCATGTCCGACGGTGAGGGTGGGGCCGTCGACGGACAGACGGAACGTGGCGTCCGCCAAACGCACCTCGTAGCGGAGGGTGTCCCCGCCCGCGGCTTCGGGACGGAAGGCCGTATGGAAGGACAGAGCGCGGCTCTCCACGGTGGTGATCTCACCGGGGCGGGGCCCGGTCATGGTCCGGGCGCCCCAGCGGCCGAGCGCGGTCACGACCGGCTGGAGCTCCCGGCCGTGGTCAGTGAGTTCGTAGACGACACCCCGGTCGGGATGAGGCAGAGCCCGACGGACGGCGACGCCATGAGCCTCGAGCTGCTTGAGACGGGCGGCGAGAATATTGGTGGGGATGTTCGGCAGACCCTTGCGGAGATCCGTGTAGCGCTTGGGGCCCAGAAGGAGATCCCGGACGACCAGAAGCGTCCAGCGTTCACCGACCACTTCCATCGCGCGGGCGAGACCACAGAACTGTCCGTACTCCTTCACCGTCATGGTTCACATCCTACTTCCCGCTCCAAAAGACGAACACGACTTGCGATTTGCAAGTAGACTTCGGTCTGCTTGGTTTGTTCCACGAGGATGACCGACACAGGGAGCGGGAGAGGGCATGTCCTTCCAGGCGTATCTGGACAAGATCGAGGACACGACGGGACTGACGCCGCGTCAGTTCATTACGCTCGCGCAGGAGCGCGGCTACGACAGCCCGGACACCAGGGCCGGCACCATCCTGGAGTGGCTCAAGCAGGACTACGGCCTGGGCCGCGGGCACGGCATGGCTCTCGTGCACGTCATCAAGAACGGTGCGAAAATCTCCAGCAAACACGTCGGCACGGGAGGAACTCACCAGGACGAATCGGACACGCTCTGGCTCGACGGCAAGACCAACCGCCCCTGAGCCAGGCGCGGGACCCCTCCCACGGACCAGGCGGTATGCCCATCCCGGCCGAACAACCGACAGCCACCACTCCCGCAGCACCGGCGGCCCTCCCCTGGGTGACGGAGCCGCGGTCGGCTCTTGGGTAGGGCAGGGGACTGCCGAGGAGCCGTCGGTTCTCCGCCACGGTGAGCGGAACGGTCAGGCGACGTGCTGCCGGCCCTGGTTGTGGAGGTGGCAGCGGGGGAGGTCAGGTTTCAGGGTCGGCTTCGGGGTCCGTGAAGCGCACGGGCTTGCCCAGCGACCGGGCGTAGGCGATTTCGGCTCGGGTGCTGTCTCCGATGTAGTCGCCGACTACGAGCACCTCATCAGCGAGTCGGATCTTCGCCCGGTGCAGATCGTCGAGTCGAACCTTCAGCGCCTGGGCCTCGGCAGGATCGGACCAAAGTCCGTGCGCCGACTTCATGTCACAGCCCGGTTTGACCACGATCCTTCCGGCTTTGGTCTCCCGCAGATCGGCCTCGGTCATCTCGCTCATGAATCGGGTGGAGCCGCAGATCACGACGATAGGCGGGAGGCTCAGCTGCTTCTTCGCGTCGGCGAGCTTTTCCTCGGGGGTGAGCAGTTGCGGGTGTGACACTGGTTCCTCCTGTTGGTGTGCTCCAAGGGGCGCCTGCGGAGACGGGAACGAGGGTGGCCAAAGTCGTTTCGTAACGAAGGTGACGCATTGTGGCCATGGTTGCTGACGGTAGAGCGCGCAGGTCGGAGGGGTGCTCGTGAGGGCCGGGCGGGACTCTTGTCTCCGGGCGCAGCCGCCGCCCTCTCCGTGAGCTGAGATCCGGGCCCAGACGAGCGTGACGCACGGTTGCCACCGAATGCGGGCAAAGTCGCCCGTTCGACAGATCCCGTCATACCGTGCGGCCCGGCGGCGGTTCTGGACCCACTGCTGCGCCCCCTTCTCACGGTTCCCGTGGATGCACCTGCCCTCGCATTTCCTCGCGCAGCTCTTCCATACGGTCCATCAGGACACCGAGAACCTTCCGTCGGGCACCCTCCGCACGCAGGTAGTGCGTCGCCACCTCCAGCTTTAAGTCCTGACGTTGCTCGCCCTCCGCCGCGGCAGCGCGGCCAAGGCACTCCTCCATCAGCGTGGCCCACGCAACGAGTTCACGCAGGCTTTCCGTCCCTGGAGTCGCCGGCCGGGCGTTGGCCGCACTGCTCCGGGAGTGTTCGAACCGCAGCCCGTACACCTCACACCGGTCTGCGGCTTCCCTCATCTTCTTCACTGCTTCCGGCAACCCGCTGGTGTCAATGGGTTTGCCGCGCTCCAGTGCCTGCTGGGCGTCGTCGAGGATCAGCAAGACATCGCGGGTGGCACGACGCAGGTCCATCATCCGCTCGAACTCAAGTTCCTTACGTACGCGTAGCTCCTGGCGTCGGGCATGTCGACCGGTGAGGCTGGACGCGGTGAGGGTGGCCGCTCCGCCGAGAATCGCTCCACCCAGGGCGCCGATGAGGCCGTAGATCGCTTCCGACATGCCCTTATCCTGGCGCGGCTTTGGCTGGAGCGTCAGGCGTTTGCCAGTCGGTTCGGTGGACTGAACCGTCTGCAGAGCTCACCAGCACGCCGCCGGCGCCCGGAAAAGAGGGCTCCAGGCCGGGTTGAACCCGACGACCACGCGCTCGGCCGCTCCCGTGGCGGCCTGAGCACAACAGTCCACCTTGCCAGTGGCGGCCACGCACGGCTCTTAGAAACTCCTAACGAAGTGATCTTCGAGGTGGTTGGATCACTCCGGGAGCCCTGATCCGGGGGTGCGGAGTGGCTCGGCCGAAGCCGTGGGAAGCCGATGACGAGTTGTGGGCGGTGATCGAGCCGCTGTTGCCCACGGTTGAGCGTCGTGTCGACGATCAAGTACGACGTCCTGTTCGCCATGCTCGCGTTTTGTCGAGCGTTCCGGCGATCCTATGGATCGGCGCCCAGACCGCCGGATCGTCGACAACCTGGCTGAGGTCCGTCATCTGGGGAGCTTCTCCAGCCAGTGCGACAGCACCAGTGCCTCGTCACTCGTGAGCTTGATCGTGACCTTGCTATCACTCATGCACCCCTGCAGCTCGGCCTGCCCTCACTGATCGTTTCAGAATGAGTTCGGCGGAGACGCCAGCGGCCCATGGAACAATCCCTTCAACCACGGGCTCAGGGGGGTGACGCCGTATGGAACGGGTTGGGGATGCACGGGAACTCGTGCTTGGCTACGTCGACACTCTGAACGCGGTTGACGAGGCCGTGAGGGCGGCGATGCCCTCGCTTGAGCGACTCGCAGATGTCCTCGGCCTGGTCCATTCGCGCCGGATCAGCAGGAGTGGGCAGGTCGACACCTACTCATACACGGTTCATGGGGCAGGGTGCCGCTTCGTCAGCGACAACGGCACCGAGGTCGATGTCGACTTCGCAGCCGACGGGAGCGAAATCTTCGACCTCTGGCGGCTGCGCTGGTACGGGCTGAGCCTGCCGAAGCCTCTTGACGTCACGGATCAGGACCTGCGGACCGCGGTGCGGTCTCTGCAATCGCTTCTGACCGAGGTTCGCCCGGGATGGTTCAGCGTCGCCAACTGATCGCTTCAAGATGAGGTTCGCAGGCGGCGCAGGCATATGACGCTGCAGGCCAGTTCGAGCAGGCCCTGATGGAGATCTGCGCGTCGCTCGTAGCGGGTGAGAAGCCGTTTGAACTGGTGCAGCCAAGCGAAGGCACGCTCGACCACCCAGCGGACCTTGCCCAGTCCGGAACCGTGAGCGACGCCGCGTCGCGCGATCAACGGCTTTATGCCCCGCTTCCACAGCGAGCGGCGGTACTTGTCGAAGTCGTAGCCCCGGTCGGCATACAGGCGCCGGGGCTTGCGGCGGGGACGTCCCCGAGCTCCCCGAATCGGCGGGACCGCGTGGAGGAGTGGCAGGAGCTGGGTGACGTCGTGCCGGTTGCCGCCGGTGAGCGTGACGGCAAGTGGGGTTCCGTGACGGTCGACGATCAGGTGGTGCTTGGAGCCGGGGCGGGCGCGGTCGGCAGGTGAGGGGCCGACGTGGTCCCCCCTTTGAGGGCCCGGACGTGCGAGCCGTCCACGGAGCAGTCGTCCAGGTCCAGCAGGCCGGCACGGCGAAGCTCGGTCAGCAGGGCTGCGTGCAGGCGGGGCCAGACGCCGGCCTCGGTCCAGTCCCGCAGCCGGCGCCAGGCCGTCACGCCGGAACAGCCCACGGTCTCCGCCGGGACGTCCCGCCAGGCGACACCGGTCCGCAGCACGAACAGGACGCCGGCGAGTGCTGTGCGGTCAGGAACACGGAACCGACCGGGATGCCGGTGGCGTTGTTCGGGAGCGGGTGGCAGCAACGGGGCCACCCGCTCCCACAGGTCGTCCGGAACAAGATCAGCGCGCACCCGGACACCTTGCCGACCAAGATCGTCGAGCACAAGACCCGCAGCTCAACTCATTCTGAAACGATCAGTCAACCACACGAACCTACTGGCCTTCAACCTTGACCAAACACATAGGGCCCCCCGCGGGTGTGGGGAACAGTCGATGTTCGCAATGAGCTGGCCGACGGCCCCGGGACCACCCCCGCAAGTGCAGGGAGCAGGGGGGCAGTGGGTACAGCGGCGGATCATCACGGGCTCATCCCCGCGGGAGCGGAGGTGAGCCGACGATCAGGTCGGGTTGTCAGCCTCCCGCCGAAGAGGGTGTCAGGGGTTGTTCATTACCCGCACCCTGACAAGCTCCAGAGTCACCGGTCCGTCCACGTCCGGGTGCAGGAACACCCTCTCGGGGCTTGCGGTCCACAGCTGGATGTCGCCGAGGACCTGGCGGCCTCCGATCTTGTCGGGCTGCAGGTACACAAAATTCGAGGGGGTGGGATCCCAGGTGCCGTTGAAGTCGACGCGGGTGGCACTTCCGCGCCCATAGGCGTCGCTCTTCGCGATACCCGCGGCGGAGAACCGTCCACCGGGGCGCAGACGGATCTCCGCGCCGGTCTCGTCGTCGCGGTACACCCCCGGCAGGCGGTCCGGATCGACGTTGACCGCGCCCGCCCCTGTACAACCCGAAGCGAGCAAGGCCACAGCCGTGATGAGCACGGTGACAAACCTACTTCCGACCCCGCCCCTCGTCCTCACGGTTCTGCCCCCCATGTCCACACTCCCCGTCCCCGTAGTCGGACGGCAGGTCTGCTGCCGAACCTTATTTGAACATGCTCAAAAACCGGGGTGCTCCTCGGGCCTCGTCAGGACTTCCGGCCCGCACGACAGTGAAAGGCAGGGCTGGTGCGACGACCACCGGCCCCTCCGGGATCTGGAAGACGGCGCTGGAAGCCCAGCTCGCGCCGATCATTGATACCGATATCACCGCCCGCACCGACGCGAACTCAGTCCGCTGAAGGGGCTATCCAGAACGACTGCGAGGCGGTAATCACCGTACGCACCGCAGGATGGTCCCAGGGCAGTGTGATCAGGAAGCCAGCGCGGCCGTCACACGGGCGAGCCGCTCCGTCGGCAGGGCGAAGTTGTTGGTGGGGTTGCGGTACGAGTAGTGGCTGTCGTTGACCCGTTGTCCATCGTTGGTTGTGGTCCAGTGGGTAGGACCACAGGGACCCTGGTCTTCCAGCAGGGTGGCAGCGAGTTGTTCGGGGTTCTCGACTGCGGTGTGGGCGCGTAGCGCGGCTGCAAGACGCTCGGCTGCCGCGTCGGGCACAGCCAAGTCTCCGAACGCGGGCAACAGAAGAAGCAGCCGGCTGTCGGGGTCGGTGGTGGAGCCACCGGGCAGGCCGTTGCCTGCAGCTGCTGTCAACTCGGACCAGGACAGGCCGGGGCCCATGAAGTGGCCGTCGTTGCGGGCGAGAAGTTCAGCACGGTCCCAGTCGGGGTGGTGCAGGAGGTAGTCGGTGCCCGCGTCGCCCTCGAGGTTGCGGTGGACGATGTGCAGACGGCCGACAGCCACGGGGACGGTGAAGGTCGGCCAGTCCGAGCGCCCGGACAACTGGCGATGGAAGTCCTCCGCGGATTCGTAGTCCGCACCGAACAAGAGCTCCTCGGCCTCCTCGCTGTGCAGCACGCAGGGGTAGAGGTGTCCCAACCAGAACAAGGGCTCCTCGAGAAGCTCTGGAAGGTGGACAAGCGGCCCGCCCTGGTAGCCCGGGATCTGGTCCAGGTGGGTGTCTGCGCTGTCTGTCACGGGTTCATCATGCCGGTGGCCCATGTGTGAGCTGTAGGTGGGAGGTCACGGGAGACTGGCCTTCGTGATTCGGAAGGTCATCGGCATCTGCTGGCGTCGCCTGTCACAGCAGGTCCGAGCTCTCACGCAGTAGCCATTCCCTGACAGAAGGGGAACGGTCGAGCAGCCGGCTGACCTGCATGCCTTCTTCGCGCGAGGTCACTCTCGGTAGCAGGGTGAAGTCGTCGGGAAGCACGTCCAACAGGCTCACCACGCGGTCTCCCCCACGCAGACTGATCAACAGCTCGCAGCGCAGCTGGCGCGGAACGTCCGGGCGGTGGGACAGGCTGTTCCACAGGGCTGGCCACAGGTAGTGGGTTCCGTCGGGCGCCGCATTCGCTAGCACCCACGCCGGGTCCAACCGCTGGTTCAGGCTGAGGGCACACGCACGCTCCTCCAGCCTGAACAGCGAGGCCGAATCAATGACCTTCACCTCGCGAGGCAGCGGCTGATCGAAGGGCATCGCCCCATGCTGCCCGACAACACCCCACGCCGGGCAGTCGACCCCAGAAGGCCATTCCGTCAGGAGTTCTTAGCCCTTCGTGTCTCACCGCGGGTCAGGCGGGTGACGCCCCGGCCTCCGAGACCATCATGGCCACCATCCGTGTTCCGCGCACCGGCCCCGGACGACCGAGAACCCGACGGCAGTCGCCCCAGCCCTGGCAGCCAGCCGACCCTGTTTATGCTCACGCCCATGGCACTCGAATGGGAACAGATCATCGTCGACTCCTCCGACCCCATCGCCCTCGGGCGCTGGTGGGCCGAGGCCCTCGGCTGGGTAGTGGTCGACGAATCCGAGGAGATCATCGAGATCCGGCCTGAGCCGGACCAGATGCCGGGGCTGCTCTTCGTGCCTGTCCCCGAGGACAAGACGTCGAAGAACCGGCTCCACCCCGACTTTCGCCCCGACGACCAGGAGGCCGAGGTCACCCGGCTGCTCTCCCTCGGTGCCCGGCGCGCCGACTCCGTTCAGGACGAGCAGCACTGGGTGACCCTCCTCGACCCGGAGGGCAACGAATTCTGTGTGCTGGGTGAGCGGAAGAGCTGAGCGGGGCCGGGCAGCCGTTCGGCCGGAGGTGCCGGCCGGGTTCGCCCACCCGCAGCTGCCCCGGTCACTGTTCACCAACCCGGCTACACCACTGCACGGGACCTGACCCCACTCGCTGCGGACGCGCGCCGTGCAGAAGCCGCACGGCGGTGGTGCCGGGCAGGCGGGTCGTTCGTCTCCCGAGGGGCGCGCTGGTCAGTGCCGTCCCGCCCCGCGCTCCCCACGAAGCCCCCTCGGGCGTGCGCACCCCTTTGCGCCTACCGGTTGACGGACCGCATGCCTGCCTCGTCGTACCGCTCACCGGCCGCCTCTGGCAGTTCCGCCTCGATGCGGGCCAAGTCGTCCTTCGTCAGATCGACGTCGACGGCGGCGGCGTTCTGCTCCAGGTAGGTGCGGCGCTTGGTACCCGGGATCGGCACCAGGTTGTCGCCCTGGGCCAGCACCCAGGCGATGGCCAGCTGAGCCGGCGTCACGTCCTTCTCGGCGGCGATCTCCTTCACCTTCGCCGCCAACCGCAGGTTCGCCTCCAGATTGGCGTCCTGGAAGCGCGGGTTCTGGCGGCGCCAGTCGTCGGCGTCCAGGTCGTCCGGCGAGGTGAACCGCCCGGCGAGGAAGCCACGGCCGAGGGGCGAGTACGGAACGAAGCCGATGCCGAGTTCCCGGCAGGCGGGCAGCACCTCGGCCTCCACGTCCCGCGACCACAGCGAGTACTCGCTCTGCACAGCCGTGAGCGGGTGCACGGCGTGCGCACGCCGGATGGTCCGGTCGCTCGCCTCGCTCAGACCGATGTAGCGCACCTTGCCCTCGGTGACCAGTTCGCCCAGCGCGCCCACCGTCTCCTCGATGGGCACGTTCGGGTCGATCCGGTGCTGGTAGTACAGGTCGATGTGGTCGGTTCCCAGACGCTTCAGGGAGCCGTGGACGGAGCTGCGGACGTGTTCGGCCGAGCCGTCCTGCGGGCCGACCGTGCTCATGTCGCCCGGTACAGCGTCGTCCATCCGGTAGTTGAACTTCGTCGCGATCACATACTCGTCGCGGTGCCCTCGGATCGCCTTGCCGACGAGGGACTCGTTGGTGAGCGGGCCGTACATCTGCGCGGTGTCGAGGAAGTCAACCCCAAGGTCGAGGGCGTGCCGGATCGTCGCGACCCCCTCCTCCTCGTCGGCGGTTCCGTAGAAGGCGGACATGCCCATGCACCCCAGGCCGATGGCCGATACCTGTAGTTCCCGCAAACTGCGCTTCTGCATGTCGTGCCCAGCCTTCCCTGCACGCTTGATCATTGCTGCACGCTTGCTCGCCCTTCGGGCGGCACGAAGTCCCCCGTCCATCCAGGCACAGATGCCATCATCCGGCACCTCCAGGAGGGGTGGGCGCTGCGACGGCCTGGGCCGCTGCATCCTCGACGCCATGACTTCGAGCGCACTCCCGCCTGGCCGCTTCCCCTCCCAGACGATTCTGACTGTGGTCACTTCCGGCAGGCGCATGCCTCCGGCGACTGGGGACGGAATGTCGGGGGGCTGCATCTCCTGTGCGGTGTCGGGGGGAAACACTGGGGAGAGCACGGACCACAGAGGAGAGAACGTGAGCGACACGGGCGTGGGCCGAGGCGCAGTGCTGCCGAGAAGCTTGATGTCGAAGGGACAGGCCGGTGATCACCGATGACGAGATGGACACCCCGGCCCGATGGCGGACGACCCTCGGGGAAAGCCTGCTCCCACACCTGGACGGCGGACCCACCCCCGCTGAGTGAGAGGTGCGCGTCCTGCGCGGCGCACGAACGGGCACCGGCCGACCTGCTGCTGTGCCTGACCTGCGGCCACGTGGGCTGCAGCGACAGCTCTCGCGGCGCTCACGCCACGGCCCACTTCGACTCCAGCGCACACCCGGTGGCACGCGCCCTCGCGAGCGACCGGGAATGGGCCTGGTGCTACGAGGACGAGGTGTATCTGGAGCCGCTGGAAAAGCCCGTGCCGAGTGTCACCCCGCGGACGCCTGAGTCGGTCTGGGACTACCCGCGGCCGCCCGTCGTACGGGAGGACGACCGCGACGTGCGAGTGGAGTGCGCCGGACAGGTGGTTGCCGAGACCCGCCGGGCCGTCCGGGTACTGGAGACCAGCCATCCCCCCGTGTTCTACATCCCCCCGCAGGACGTCCGTACGGAGTCCGTGTTCCCGGCAGTCGGGGGCCGGACCTGGTGCGAATGGAAGGGATCGGCCCGGTATTGGGACATCATCGTGGGAGACGACGTGCGCGCTCGTGCCGCTTGGAGCTATCCCCGTCCTGAGCCCGGCTACGCACCCCTCGCCGACTTCTTCGCCTTCTACCCGAGCCGCATGGACCGCTGCACGGTCGGCGGAGAGGAGGCCACGGCGCAGGAGGGGGACTTCTACGGCGGCTGGATCACCGCGGAGGTGCGTGGGCCGTTCAAGGGCGCCCCGGGCACCCAACTATGGTGAGGCGGCGACGGTGAGAGCCGCTCAGCCGAGGCTCGCAGTCGCCTCCACCTCGACCAGGGCGTCGGGCTCGAACAGGGCAGTCGATCCCGATCAGCGAGGAGGGCGGAACCAGCGCAGCCGCAGAGCCCGGCGGCGACACCTTCACGTGCGCCGCATGTTTCCGGTCGGAGCACTGGCTTCCCAGCCGACGGATTGCCCGCCGAACGAGTGACGGTGCCTACTCGGTGCGCCGTGCAGGAGGGGCCGGGCTCGCCACACAGGCACCCAGCCCATGAACGCGGCGTCCACCTCCTTGAAGCAGGCAAAGCCCGGCCGGGCACGGCGCTGATCAGAGACTAGGCCGGCAAGGGGGAGGTGAACGCGTACGTCCCGCAGAACCACAGGCCCGGGCAGAGGCCGAGGGTCACGGACGGGCTCCATTGTGTTCCCGTGCGGTGCCGAAGCCGCGGTTCCGTGGTGCAGTCGAGTCATGGTCCCGCCGCCCGCGCATGATCAGGTTCCTCCGGCACCTGCCCGGACCCGCGATCGCCCCTCCCGCCTGACCGACATCGCGCTCGCCCTGCTGCTCGTGGCCGCGGACGCGATCATCATCGTCACCGGCACGGTCCTGTTCCTGGCGGTAGGCCTGGGCACCGCGCAGGCGCCGGACTCCTCCCCCAGCGCACGCTCACGCGACGTCCCCTTCGCGGTGTGGCTCGTCGTCTGGGGCGTTCCGGCCGTGGCGGCGGTCGAGTCCGTCATGCACGCCCGGCTCAGGATGCCGGTCACCGCCGTCGTGCAGGGCCTGTTCACGCTCGCCTGCACTCTCCTGGCCGTGGTATGGACCCGCATGCTGCTGTCTTGATTCCCCCGCCCATTCCCTCCGTATGTCGGGCCCCGACGGGCTCGTGCACGGTGAGCGGTGGGACGTCGAGTCCGGATGGCTGATCATGGCCGGTGGTGGGGAACCCCGCGCGTGCGGTGATCAGCAGCGATCGGCAGGGCACGGGTCCGGCTGCCGGAGTACTTGCTGACTCGTAAAGGACGTAGGTCCGTTGCGGCACCCGGTCAGTCAACGTGACAGTGCCGCTTCAGGGGGTGGTCGGCGTCGGCACGACGACCGTCAGGTGCTGGCGGCGATCGTGTTCGTGGCGGCTTCCGGGTGCACGTGGCAGCGGCTGCCCACAGCCTCGTTCGGGTCGTCCGGGACCACGACACCGCCGATTTGGTTGCCCCGGTCGACAGGATTCGGACCGGTCAGGTCCCCCTTTTCAGGGCCCGCATGGTCACCGCGTGACGATCGTCCAGATCTGCGTTGTTCGCTTGCGGAGGCCGTTGTGGAAGAGGGACGATCCGGCCTTTGTGGATGCGGAAGTTGGCGGTCGGTGAGCAGCCGATCGATGGCGTGATCAGCACGCTGACGGCAACCGGTGCGGGTTCCGCACCGGAGGTGGAGAACTCACACACCGCGTGGCGGCCGGTCAGCGGGAACCAGAACCAGGAATCCGCCTTGCCGACCAGAGCACGATCCGATTCCCTCCACGCGCCGTTGTCGAAGGTGAAGACCTCAAGGCGCAGGGATGCCGCGAGCGGGTCGGTCCGCGACCTCAGAGCGGTGAGTGTGAACGTGAAGTCCTCGTCCAGGACCGATGAGGCGATCCGCCGGCGCTCCGCCGGCCGGGGCTCGGTCTGCGTTTCCTTCCCCTGACCGGCCGTCGGGCGGGCCTGCGGGTCGGTCGGCGACGGGTTCGGAGGGCCACCGGCGGTCGCGCCGATCGTGGCCGTGACGGCCGTTGCGGTGGCCGCCACGACGACACCCCAGCCTGTGAGCGTACGGAAGCTTTTGATCACGACGTCTCCACGTGTGGTGATGGGTGCGTGTTCCCGAGGTGCTGCGCACCGTCTTCGAACCGGCGCGCCTCGCGGTCGACCGGGGCTGTGCCGGGACCAGTCCGATGCGCCTTCCGCCTTGTGGCTCAGGAAAGACGACCAGGGAGTGCCTCGGGGCCGCGCGGCGCGGCTACTTGCCGGGGAAGGGCGGACGCACGGGCGTCGGGGTCTCGGCCGGACCGCGACCGTCCTGGGGCCGGTGAGGCCGCACGTCGGAGAGTTCGAACGTGAGTTGCCAGGTCGCGGGCGTCAACGCCCGCTGCTTCACCTGACCATGAGCCCTGTGGAACTCCCCGGTGCCTCCGGTGATCGCGTTGACGACCGGACCCGGTACGGGAATTCCGGCTTGCTCGCCCTGAACGGTGATCTGGCCTTCCGGCAGCACCGCGGTCGACGCGCACTGTCCCGCGTTGCGTTCGAGGTCGGTGATGACACAGAAGCCACCGAAGCGCCCGACGACGCGTTCCTCGCGCCCCTCGGTCGACGTCAGGTTTCCGCTGAAGACGAACTGGTCGCCGGCACTGCGGCCCGCCGCCCCCAGATCGAGCTCTTCGCCGACGAGCAGCCGAGCTTCCACGTGGAGGGTGCGGCTCTTCGCCGAGGAGTCGTCGTCAGGGCGGGGGGCCGCGGCCGGAGCTGTCTGCGAGGGGACCACATCGGCCGACGCGGGCCCGATGAGGGTGAGCCCCGCAGAACAGCCGAGAACCGCAACGGCGGAGAATATGAAGGGTCGGCCGGCGAAGCCCATGGTCGCCTCCGTGAGTGTGGATGACGGGCCCTCCGTCTGGCGGAAACGTTAATGACGGCCGTGGCGACGTGCTCGGCAGAAGGACGGCAATGGGGCCGTTAGGGTGCATCTCCCTGGGGGAGGAGGAGAGGCCTTGCGGGTGGCGGGTCCGTCAGGGCACGCGGACGAACGCCACCCTTCTTTCTCCGTCCTGGCCTCGCGCAACAGGAGGGAGGGGTGCGTCGGCGGACCCGTTCAGCGGGCGGCGAGCGCCCTGATCTCGTCGGCGATCAGCTGGGGATCCTCCTCGGCCATGAAGTGGCCGCAGGACACCGTACGGTGCTCCAGATCGTCGGTCCAGGCGCTCCACAGGCCCTGGGCGTGGTATCCGAGGGCGGCGCCCCAGTCCTGCTGGAGGACGGTCACCGGCATGGCCAACCTGTTGCCCGCGTCCTTGTCGGCGCTGTCGTGGTCGACGTCCACGCCGGCTGAGGCGCGGTAGTCGGCGACGACGGAGGGCACGGCTGCCGCGGAGGCGGCGAGGTAGTGAGCGCGGACGTCGGCGGGGAGGGCGTCCGGGTCCTTGGTCCAGGCGTCGAGGAAGTAGCCGAAGAAGGTGTCGGCGGCCCCCTGGATCATCTCCTCAGGCAGGCCGGGGGCCTGGGCCATCAGGTAGAGGTGGAAGCCGACCGCGCCGTTCACTCCGCGCAGCGCGTCCCACATGTCGAGGGTCGGCAGGACGTCGAGGAACAGGGCCCGGGTGACGGTGTCCGGGTGGTCCATGGCGGCGCGGAACGCGACCAGGGCGCCGCGATCGTGGCCGGCCAGGGTGAAGCGGTCGTGGCCCAGTTCTGCGGCGAGGCGTACGACGTCCCGGGCCATGGTCCGCTTGGAGTAGACGTCGGGGCCGGTCTCTGCGGGCTTGTCGCTGGCGCCGTAGCCGCGCAGGTCGGGGCAGATGACGGTGTGGTCGGCGGCGAGGTCGGCGGCGACGTGCCGCCACATCAGGTGGGTCTGCGGGAAACCGTGCAGCAGGACGACCGGGGCGCCCGCGCCGCCGACGGCGGCGTTCAGAGTGACGCCGTCGTCGACGGTCGCGCGGTGCTCGGTGAATCCGGGGATGCTCAGGGCTGTCACAGTGACTCCTGTGGTTCGTGGGTTCGTGGCAGAGTGGACGTTCCGGCCTCCGGCCTCGGTGGTCCGGGTCGTCCGGGGACGTCACCCAGGGTGCGGGCCCCGGATCAGCGATCGATGAGTGGACATGCGGTACCCGCGGGCGCCGGGCCGCCCGCGAAAGGACCCTGCCGTGGGTGTGGAATTCGGACTGCTGGGTCCGGTGGCCGCCTGGGATGCCGACGGGTCGCCGCTCCCGCTCGGTGCGCCCCGCCACCGGGAGGTGCTCGGCCGGCTGCTGATCGCACGGGGCCGGGTGGTGCCGGTCGGCCGGCTGGTGGCCGACTTGTGGGAGGACGGGGCTCCGGCGGGCGCGGTCGGCGCTGTTCGCACTTTCGTGGCGGCGCTGCGCCGCGCCCTGGAACCAGGACGCCCGCCCCGGCAGCCGTCCCGCCTGCTGGTCACCGACGGCCCCGGTTACGCACTACGGGCGAGCCGTGAGGCGGTGGACGCCCGGCGGTTCGAGGACGCCGCCGCGCGGGCCGGGCAGGCGCCGCCGCACGTGGCGGTCGCCCTGTGGGACGAGGCGCTCGCCTGCTGGCGGGGGCCGGTGCTCGCCGATTTCCCCGCTGCCGCGTGGGCCGCCGCCGAGCGGGTGCGGCTGGAGGCGATGCGGCTCGACGCGGTCGAGCGGCGTGCCGACACCCTGCTGGCGACCGGCGCCGCCCGGGACGCGGTCGCCGATCTGCGAGCCCATGTCGCCGCCCACCCCGGCCGGGAGGACGGCTGGGTGCTGCTGGCCACCGCGCTCGAGCGTGCCGGGCAGCGCGGCGAGGCCCTGCGGGCAGTGGCCCAGGCCCGTGAGGCCCTCGGCGGAGGCGGGGACGCTCTGGCGCGGACCGAGGCACGCCTTCTCAGCTCGGCGGCACACTCCGCGGCCGAACCGGCCGGGGTGGCCGACAGCGTCTGGGACCGGGCGGCGGCCTCCTGGGGCCGGTCGGTGCCCGCCCGGTCCCGGGCCCGGCTGCACGCCACCGCCGGCCTGCTGCGCGATCTCGCGGTGACCGGCCCCGACGGCCTGGAGGAGGCACACCGGCACCGGCGGGACCTGGTCGCGGCGGCCGAGACGACCGGCGACCCGGAACTGGCCGCCCGGATCATCGGCTCCTACGACGTCCCGGCGGTGTGGACTCGCGCCGACGACCCTGAGGGCGCCGGGGAACTGTCCCGGGCGGCAGCCCGTGCCGCCGCCCGGCTCGGCCCTGAAGGGCCGCCCGCCCTGCGCGCCCGGCTGCTGTCCGTCGTGGCGGTCGAGTCCCGGGGCGACGCCGCCGCGGACGCCTCGCTTCCCCGGGCCGCCGGCGCCCCCGCCACCGAGCCCTGGCGGCTGCGCGCCCAGCGCGCCGCCGAGGAGGCCGTCCGGCTCGCTCGTCGCCTCGGCGACCCCGCCCTCCTCGCGTTCGCCCTCAACGGAGCCTTCATGCAGGCGTTCGCCGACTGCGGGTCGGCCGCCCGCCGGGACGCCCTTGGCACAGAACTGACCCGGCTGGCCGTCGACCACCACATCCCCGGGCACGAGGTACTGGGCCGCATCGTTCGCCTCCAGGCGCTCGCCGGCCTCGGCGACTTCACGGAAGCGGACACCGAAGCCGAGGAGATCGACCGGCTCGCGCACCGAAACGAACGGCCGCTCGCCGGCGTCTTCACCACCTGGTACCGGGCGCTGCGCACCTGCGAGACCGAAGGCTGGCCCACCGCCCGTCGCCGGTACGCACACGTCCTGGCGGAGACAGCCGACTGCGGCATGCCCGGCCTGACCCGGGGAGCCGCGGCCCTCGTCGCGCTGGTTCCCGTCATGCGGGGCGACGCCCTGCCGGATCCCGGCGACTTCGCCGACCTGGACCCGGGTCCGTACCGGCCCTGGCTCGACCCCCTGCTACTGGCCGCCTCGGGCGCCACCGCCGAGGCGCGTCAGGCGCTGACGACCGTGCCCCGGCCCCCGCACGACCTCCTCCAGGAGGCTCTGTGGTGTGTACTCGCCCGGGCCGCGGCGTCCGTGGGGCACCTGCCGGTCCTGCGTCGCGCCCGGGGAGAACTCGCCGCTGCCGAAACCGAGTACGCAGGAGCGGGCAGCGGGCTGGTCTCCTTCGGCCCCGTCACCCGCCACCTGGCCGCCGCCGACGCGGCACTCGAGGTGCACGCCTCCGCCGGCGAGCCGGCCACCGACGGCAACGAATGACAGGGGCCCGGCGATCGTGGTAGTCGTCCTCACCCTTGCGGGGGGGGTTGCGCCGCCTTATCCAGTCCCGAGGACGTCGACGCGTTGTCGTCCCCGCGCCTGTGGGGACTGCAGGTCGGAGCGATGCCCGGGCCTGCGCAGTCATGCGGCGAGGGAGAGATCGGCAGGCGAACCTGGCCTCGGCAGGCGTTCCCCAGGTGGGCCGATCGGGCTGGCCCCGGTCGGGCACCTGAAGTCCATCACCGACGCTGCAAGCCCATGGACCGGGGCCTGTCGGGCCGGCGCCGGACTGCCGTGCCCTGTCTGCCGACGGGTCCGGGCGGACATGCTCCCTGCTCACCGCAGCACAGACCGGCAGGCCGTCCTGAGCCGCGCTCACCGGGTGGGTCACTGATACTGGACAAATGGGCAAGCTTCGGCAATACGTCCCGGTGGGCCGACGGGACGACCGGGGACCGCCGAAGGCCGGGCAGCCGGGAGCCGCGGGCCCGCAGGGGCATCAGGGCTCGGCCGGCCGGCGTGTCCTGTCCCTGCTCAATCCGCGCAGCGTCGCCGGTCAGGTCTTCCTGCTGCAACTGGCGGTCGTCCTGCTGCTCGTCGTCACGGCCGTGGTGGCGCTCGTGATCCAGGACCGCAACAGCGCGCTGCGAGAGGCCGGTGATCGTTCGCTGGTGGCGGCTGAGTCGTTCGCACAAGCACCGGGCACGGCGGAGGCGATGCAGAGCGACGACCCGACGGCGGCGCTCCAGCCCCATGCCGAGGAAGTGCGCAAGAAGACCGGCGTGGACTATGTCGTGGCGCTGAGCCCCTACGGATTCCGCTGGACCCACCCGGACCCGGAGCAGATCGGGGAGCACGTCTCCGCCCCTTACGGCGAGGCGCTCGAAGGTGAGCCCCACCAGACCACTTTCGACAGCAGTCTGGGAAAGGCGGTCGACTCGACGGTGGCCGTCTTCGACGAGGAGGGGACCGCGGTCGGCCTCGTCACCGTGGGGGTCACGGTGGACAAGGTGACCAGTGTGGTGCAGCACCAGCTTCCGGTGCTCTTCGCCGCCGGCGGTGTCGCGCTGCTCCTGGCCGCAGGCGGGTCGGCCCTGGTCACCGGGCGTTTGCGGCGCCAGACCCGAGGTCTGTTGCCGGTGGAGATGACCCGCATGTACGAGCATCACGACGCGGTACTGCACGCGGTGCGCGAAGGCGTGATCATCACAGACGGCGACGGGAAGCTGCTGCTGGTCAACGACGAGGCGCGCCGGCTGCTCGCGCTGCCGCCGGAGGCCGAGGGCAGGCCGGTCACCGCACTCGGGCTGAGCCCGGCCCTGGCCGGGTTGCTGGAGTCGGGCCGGGCGGTCACGGACAAGGTGTTCCTCGCCGGGGACCTCCTGCTCGCGGTCAGCCTGCGACCGGTGGGTCCGAAGGGGGGTGTCGTCGCCACCCTGCGGGACACCACGGAGCTGCGGGCCCTCGCGGGCCGAGCGGAGGTGGCGGGCGGGCGCCTGCAACTGCTCCATGAGGCAAGCACGCGGATCGGGACGACCCTCGACATGAAACGCACCGCCGAGGAGCTCACCGAGGTGGCGGTGCCGCGCTTCGCCGACTTCGCCACCGTGGAACTGGTCGAGCCCGTGCTGCTCGGTGACGAACCGACGGGGATGCCCAGGGAGATGCGCCGCATCGCGGCCGCGGGCATCCGGGAGGATGCGCCCCTCGACCCTGTCGGGACGCCCTTGCGCTACGTGTCCGGCAACCCCGTGTCCGTAGGTGTGACCACCGGTCGGCCGGTCCTGGTGCCGCACCTCGCCATGGCCGACGGCTGGCGTGCCCAGGACCCCGAGCAGACCAGGAAGGTCATCGAATACGGCATCCATTCCATGATCTCCGTGCCGCTCCAGGCTCGAGGCCAATGGCTGGGCGTCGTGGAGTTCTGGCGTTCGGAGCAGGACCCCTTCGAGCCGGACGACCTCTCCCCCGCCGAGGAACTCGCCGCACGGGCAGCCGTGTGCATCGACAACGCGCGCCGCTACACCCGCGAGCACACCACGGCTGTCACCCTCCAGCGCAGCCTGCTGCCGGGCACACTCCCCCAGCTGTCCGCCTTGGAGGTCGGGCACCGGTATCTTCCCGCCCAGGCGGGGGTGGGCGGCGACTGGTACGACGTCATCCCGCTGCCCGGAGCACGGGTCGCCCTGGTGGTCGGCGACGTCGTCGGACACGGTCTGCACGCCGCCGCGACGATGGGTCGCCTGAGAACCGCGGTCCACAACTTCGCCTCCCTGGACCTGTCTCCGGACGAGCTTCTCGCGCACCTGGACGACGTGATCACCCGGATCGACCAGGACGCGGCAGCCGAGGGGAACACCGAGGCCGTCACCGGTGCCACCTGCCTCTACGCCGTCTACGATCCGGTCTCCGGGCGGTGTGTTGTCGCCCGGGCCGGCCACCCCGGTCCGGCGCTGGTGTCGCCCGACGGCTCCGTGAGCTTCCCCGACATCCCCGTCGCCCCGCCACTTGGCGTGGGAGGAGGTCTGCCGGTCGAGACGGCCGACCTCCGGCTGGCCGCCGGCAGCCGACTGGTCCTGTACACCGACGGGCTGGTCGAGGCACGGGGCCGTGACATCGACCTCGGGCTCGGCATTCTGAGGGAGGCACTGCTGCGTACGGACGGAGCCACCCCGGACGACACCTGCCGCGCGGTGCTCGACGCGATGCTGCGCGACGGATCGAGCGACGACATCGCCTTGCTGGTCGCACGCACCCGGCTGCTCGACCCTGCCCAGGTCAGGGAGTGGGACGTCCCCGACGACCCCGCCGCCGTCTCCCGGATCCGGGCCGAGGCCACCGGCAGGCTGGAGTCCTGGGGGCTCGGCGAGACCGCCTTCACGACCGAGCTGATCCTCAGCGAACTCGTGACGAACGCCATCCGTTACGGAGCGAGTCCGATCAGCCTGCGGCTGCTGCGCGACAGTGACAGCCTGATCTGCGAGGTCAGCGACGGCACCAGCACCTCGCCGCACCTGCGCCGCGCGGCCACCACCGACGAAGGGGGCCGTGGCCTGTTCCTCGTGGCACAACTGTCGCGCCGCTGGGGTACCCGGTACACCGACAGAGGCAAGATCATATGGGCGGAGCAGGCACTGGACGCCGGTGCCGCCGGGGATCTGAGCGGTCTTCTGGCGGTGGACCTGTGAGGTGGGGCGGTCACGGAACCGGCGCTCGGTTCACTGGGGCGCGCTCCCGGCGCGTTCAGGAGCCGTCGTCGACGGTGAGGTACGGGATCTTCACCGGATCCTGGCCGAAGGCGGCCCCGAGATAGACGGCCGACAGTTTGGCGAGCGTGCCGTCGTCGATCAGCTGCTTGATGATGCGGTCCAGTTCCTCTTTGTCGGGTGACCCCTTCGGGTACAGGGCGCCGTAACTCTGGCCGGTCCTGTACTGGCCCACGAGGCGCACCCTGTCCTCCTTCTTCTGGGGATACGCCAGCAGGATCGTCGTGTCGTGGACGACCGCGTCGATCCGCCCCTCCTCCAGCGCCGTGACCATCTCGGGGTCGTTGGCGAACGCGGTCACGGGCTTGGTCGGCTTGAGGCGGCTCGCGACGAACTCCTCGCCGGTGGTGCCCTCGGCCACCCCGATGCGGACGTCGCGGACGTTGTCCTCGTCGATCGCCTCGCCGTCCCTGATCAGCAGTCCCAGCGTCGAGGAGAGGTAGGGCCGGGAGAAGTCGGCGGCCCTCCTCCGTTCCGGGGTGATCGTGATCTGGGCCAGGGCCAGGTCGAAGTCCTTGGTCCGGCCGGACACGATCTCCGGGAAGGGGGTGTCCTCCACCGTCACCCGGTCGAGTCCGGACCGGTGGGCGATATTGGCCGCCATGCAGTATTCGTACCCACTGGTGACGGAGTCCGGCGTGTCGCCGTTCCACCAGCCGGGCGCGGGCAGGGTCGTCCTGACCGTGAGGGCGCCCGCCGTCTCGGGTGACAGGTCGAACTCGCCGTATTGTCCCGAGATCGGGCAATCACCGTACTGGACGTTCGACGGCTCCGACCCGCCCTGGTCGCACGCCGGGATCATGGCGATGAGCACCACACTGACAGCCGTGGAGACGATCGCTGCCGCGGCGCGCATCATTGCACCTCCGGTAGGGACATGCTCCTGACGCCACCATAAATCACCACGAACCATACGACCGCCTGAGCCGTGCGGCAGAGCTTCGCGGCGCGGGGTCCGGTCGCCCGTCCCGCCGTACGGCCGGCGGTGAGGGACGGGCTGCCGCGAGGACCAGGCACCCGGCGGGGTGCTCCGCTCCGGTGACAGTGGCGGACTGCCGGGCGCGGCCACGCGACGGACCGCCCCGGGCCTGCTCTTGTGTTCAACGCCCCGTATGACGAACAGAGGAGGAGCACCGTGCCCTCACAGGGTTCCGGCCTTTCGTACACCGTGCCGGGAATGAGCACGCAGGACAGCAGCCGTATCGTGGCGATGCTGCAGCTGCGCCTGCACGCGCTCAACGATCTTCACCTGACGTTGAAGCACATCCACTGGAACGTAGTCGGCCCGCACTTCATCGCGGTCCACGAGATGCTCGACCCTCAGGTGGACGAGGTGCGGTCCATGACCGACGACATCGCCGAGCGGATCTCCACCCTCGGCGGCGAGCCCAAGGGAACCCCTGGTGCCCTGGTCGACGAGCGCACCTGGAACGACTACTCGATCGGCCGGGCCGAAGCCATCGAGCATCTCGGAGCCCTGGACCTCGTCTACACGGGTGTCATCAAGGACCATCGCGAGGTCATGCAGGCCACCGAGACGTCCGACCCGGTCACCCAGGACATGCTCATCGAGCAACTGCGGGGTCTGGAGCTGTTCCAGTGGTTCGTACGCGCCCACCTGGAGTCCAGCGGCGGCAGTCTCAGCACCCGCGGCGCCACCACGGAGAGCGGCGCCGCAGGACAGGCGGCGGAACAGGCGCGCGAGCAGCCCTGACCGGGACGCGAACAGGATGCGCCGAGGGTCAGCCGACCAGGCCGCTGACGTATTCGTTGAGTGCCTGGCCCGGCCGCAGGGTGGCGCGGTCGTTGTCGTCGAGCTGGAAGGCACCGAAGCCCATGACCGTCACGGTCTCGCCCCTCTTGAGACCCTCGGCGATCACGCCGGGGTGCTCCACCGTGCCGAAGAGCGCGTCGATCACCCGTTCCACCTGCTCCGCCGCCAGCTGCCGATCCGTTTCGGCGGTTCGGCGTGCGGCGGCCTCGACCAGGGCGTTCTTGTCCATGAGGTTCCCCTTACGGGTCAGTGTGTGACGGTCTTCCCGTCGCCGCATCTCATCGCTCGCCGACCCGTCCGGGAGGGCGGGTGGCGACCGCTCCGGTCCAGGCACGGCGGCGACCGGGCGGGGGCCCCGCCCGACGACTCCCCCGGGGGCGGCGGGCACATCGCCCACTCCATCCCGATCGCGACAGCCCCGCCAGCGGGCAGGTCCGCTCGGGGGCACGCATCTCCCCCGGACAACCGGGTACGGGCGCATCAGCGTCCGGCGCCCGTTCACTGCGGCGAGGATGTCAAGGCTCCAGAACGCCGGTGTGCCCGAAGCGCACGGCGAGGGCCGCGATGTCGTCGTCGAGCCGTCCGCGCGCGTAGTGGAACAGGTCCGCGTGGAGCCGGTCCAGCAGTTCACGGGGCGGCGCCTGGTTGTGCAGTCGCGCCCAGTCGGCCAGCGGGAAGAACTCGCCGGCCCGGTCGCGTGTCTCCGTCACGCCGTCGGTGTAGAGCAGCATCTGGTCGCCCGGCGCGAAGGCGACGGTGTCCACGTGGTAGTGGTCGCCCAGGAGGGCGGAGAGGTTGAGGGGGGTCGAGGCGAGGGTGGGTTCAAGGACCTGGACCTCCCCGCCGCGCAGGAACACCGGAGGTGGATGCCCACAGTTGAGGATGCTGATGTGCGTGCCGCCGGGCGGGATCTCGGCGACCAGAGCGGTGGCGAAGTGCTCCGCCTGGTCGTCGGCGGGGACACTGGCGCTGTACCGGGAGACGGTGATCTGGATCCGGCCGATGACGGCCCTGAGATCGGGCTGGTCGTACGCGTTCTCCCGGAAGCAGTTGATCACTGCGGAGGCGGCTCCCACCGCCGACAGCCCCTTGCCGCGTACGTCGCCGATGAGCAGCCGGACGCCGTACGGCGTGTCGGCGACCTCGTAGAAGTCGCCTCCGATCCGTGCCTGCTCCTGGGCCGCCAGATACAGCGACTCGATCTCGATGCTGCGGATTCGGTTCGGGAGCGGCCGCAGCAGCACCTTCTGAGCGGCGTCGGCGACGAGCCGGACTTGGAAGAGTGTCTCCTCACGCTGGAGGCGCAGGTGGCTCGCGTACGCCGCCGCCAAGGTGACGGCGACGATCGCGGCGGCCGTGTACGGCGTCCCGAGATCGGAGTAGATGAAGCTGAGGCCGATCATGACCAGCAGGCAGAACGTCCCCAGCAGCACCGTCGGAAGCACGGGCCACAGCGCGGCGGCGAGGGCGGGGGCCGCGGGCAGCAGGCGGCTGAAGGCGATCTCCCTCGGGGTGGAGGCAGCCAGACCGGTGATGAGGACGGTGACGAGCACGGGTGACAGCAGCACGGCTTCCTGCTGGCCGCCGCGGGGACGGTGGCGGCGCCGAAGCCTTCCTGACCTGATCACAAACGGAATCTTATCCGGATGATTCGGGCATCGGTCCGCGGCAGCGCGGGTGGTCACGTCCCGCGGTCACCCCCGGGGCACGAAAGCGTCACGGCCGCGCCCAGTTGCGGTTCTCACCGGGCGTCTCGGGCTTGCCGTGTTGTGTGCGGGAGGCCTGCGGTCCGGTCTCGTCTCGCGGACCGGAGGAGCTCCTGGGCAGACCGCCCCGAGGACCGCTCGGCTCGGGTTGCGGCGCTGGGACATCGCTGCGGGGTGCGGTCGCATCGCTGGTCGGCTCCGGGCTCGGGTGCGCCGCCGCGACGGAACGGGAATCGCGTCCCGGCAGTGCGCGGGGAGTCTCGGCCGGGGCGTCGGGCAGGGTCGACGAGGGCGCCACAGGTGTGGCGTCCTTCCTCTCGGCGGCGGGCGGTGGGTCGGCCGGCGCGGAGGGGCGGCTGGCGGCCTGCGTCGCTCCCTCACCGTTTCCTCGGTGGGTAGCGCTGTCGGACACGGCGAAGGCCGCAGTCAGGACGGCGGCGAGTGCGGCAGCTCCGCCGGCAACGAGGGCGTGGCGCCGCGAGGCCGTGGTTCCCGGCCCGGTCGGGCTGACCGCGGGCAACCGGTTCCGGTGCGTGGGCTCGGCGTCCCGGGCCGGTCGCGGATTCGGTGCGACGCTCAGCGGGCGGGCGGCAGAGGGGACGGATACGGGCCGTGCCGGACCGCGGAGAGCGGTCAGTGCGCGAGCGCACTCGTGTGCCGACGGGCGGCTCGAGTCGTCCAGGGCGGTCATGGTCCGCAGCAGCTGGGCGAAGTCCTCGGGCAGGGAGTGGGGCAGCTCGGGAGGACGGTGCAGTCGTGCGATCGCGGCTTCCAGGGGGCCGCCGCCGTACTCGAGCCTGCCGGTGAGGCATTCGAGGAGGACGAGACCGAGTGCGTAGATGTCGACTGCCTGGCTGACGGGCCGGCCGAGTACCTGCTCGGGGGACAGATAGGCGGCCGTGCCGATGAGCGTGCCCGTGGTCGTGTGGGTGGTGGCGTCGATCAGCCGGGATATACCGAAGTCGGTCAGGTGAGGATGCCCGGACGGATCCAGCAGGATGTTGGACGGCTTCACGTCACGGTGCACGACGTCCGCTTCATGCGCGTGGGCCAGAGCGCCTGCGAGACCCGCGCCGAGAGCGGCTGTCTCACCGGGGGACAAGGGGCCGTCGGCGATGCGGCCTTTCAGCGTGGGGCCTTCGATCAGCTGCATGACCAGGTAGGCGCGGTTGTGGTGCCGCCCGGCGTCGTAGACGGTGACGAGCCCCGGATGCTGCAGCCTGGCCAGGATGACCGCTTCACTTCGGAAGCGTGCCTCCATGTCGCCATCGGCGCCGGGCCGGAAGACCTTGACGGCCACCGGTCGTCGCAGACGCAGGTCGAAACCCCGGTGGACGTCGGCGGCACCGCCCGAGCCGATGAACGCGTCCAGGCGGTACCGCCCGGCCAGCACGTCGGCTGTATACCGGGAGGCCAATGCCACGGCCGACTCGCGGAGCCTCATTTCATCTCCCACTGCTTCGAAGAGGTATCCCTACAGGCACTCGTTGCCCACGGGGTGCCGGACACACGTACCCGCATGAGGACGGGCAACGCCTGGGTGTACCGATGGGGAGGGTGACCAGAGGGTGATATGCGGCTTGATGTCGCGTCTGCCGCCTATGGCTTGCTCTGCCGGTCCGGAGCGGCTGTCAGCGGGACCACACAAATCCGTTGCAAGTGAACCGCATTGGCGGTCTGATGGGTCGGCCATCGACCAGGGAGGGAAGATGCGGGTGTCGCTGCCCACCCCCTTGTTGCACACCACTCGCCTTCTACTGCGTGCCTTCGACGACGCGGATGCGAACGACCTCTTCGCGTTGCAGAGCAGCGCCCACATCCTGCGTTACTGGGACTCGCCACCGTGGACCGAACGCTCGCGCGCCGAGCAGTTCATCACTGCTTGCCGACGGATGGAGCAGGAGGGCACCGGGGCACGGTGGGCCGTGGAGCGTGTCTCCGACGGGGCGTTCGTCGGCTGGTGCACCCTGAACAGCTGGAATCCGGACTTCCGCAGCGCGTCGCTCGGCTACTGCTACGACAGTGCGGCGTGGGGCCGGGGCTACGCGACCGAGGCTGCGCGCGCTCTGCTGGGGTGGGCGTTCGACACGCTGGACCTGAATCGCGTCCAAGCCGAGGCCGATACGCGCAATGTGGCTTCTGCCCGCGTGCTGGAGAAGCTCGGCTTCGTACGTGAGGGCACGTTGCGGGAGGACTGTGTCGTCAACGGCGACGTCTCGGACTCGTGGGTCTACGGGCTGCTCAGGCGGGAGTGGCAGCCGGCGTCCGAGCCGCTTCCCACCCACTGAGGTCCGTCCGTCGGCACCCGTGGTGAGAGCTGACGGCCGCAGCTTTCCGGGCTGCCGCCATCAGCTCCGCACGTTCCGTCGTGGGTTCAGGCGCAGGACCAGGCCGACATGCCCTGGAGGTCTGCCAGGCGTTCGGCCACGGCGATCTGCTCCGCCCGGGTGGCCAGGTCGGCGCGAGGGGCGTACTTGAGTCCACCAGCCGCCTCCCAGCTGGACTGGGTGAACTGCAGGCCGCCGTAGTGGCCATTACCGGTGTTCGCCTGCCAGTCGCCGCTGGATTCGCACGCGGCGATGGCGTCCCAGTCGGTTCTCGGAGCAGACGGCTGCGCAGCCGCCGCCTGCGTGGCCGTGCCGAGAGCAGCCACGGTGCACAGGACCACCAGGGCAGCACGGACCCGGGCACGGGACATCTTGCTCTCGCTCTTCGCATACGCGTTGTCGCTGCACGTCATGGACATACTGTTACGACACGGAAGCGGACGGCACCATGCCGGCAGCCGCCTCCCTACACCGGACGAGCGACAGAAGACGCGGAACCGGGTGAACGGGAACCGGGCAGTCCGTTACTGAGACCGTGCGTCGCACCTCAGTGGAGGCGGCCGCTTCCCCGCTTCCCCACGGCTGATGGACGGTTCTGTCGAGCGAGGACGCCTTCAGGGGTGGAGGCGCACGTCGAAGGGCACGTCATGACCGCCGGGGGCAAAGGCGTTCCCGGCCCGGGAGGTCCTGCTTCTACGGCTGGAAGTACTCCGACATCAGGCGGCTGACCCATTCGGGCTGCGTGACGTTGACCGGGTGGAACTCCCGCAGGGCCGGCTTCAGGTCGATGACCGGGGTGCCGGAGACCGCGTCGAGGCCCAGCACTGTGAGTTCGCGGCCCTGGACGGATTCGACGGCGCAGGACGTCACACCGATGCGATTGGGTCTGCGGGGGCCACGTCCGGCGAAGATGCCGACGGGCGGGAGGTCGGAACGACCACGGTACGGGCGGGGTTCACGGTAGTCGTCGAGTTCCGGGAACTGGTCGAAGACGAAGAGGACCTCCACGTGGGAGAAGTCCTCCAGACCCTGGAGGCAGGCCTCACCGAAGCGCTCGTCGATGGTGATCGTGCTGCGGACGGCTCCCCAGTTGTCCGTGTGCTGGATGTCCGTGCGCTTGTTCCTGACCGTACCTATCGGCGTGATCTCGAAGCTCGGCATGGTCAGAGGTTATCCTCGCCCGCCTCACGGCGGTATCGGGTAGGCGCCGCCGGAAGCGTCGCGTGGGACGAGCCGGGTCACTGCCGGTCAGCGGGTGCGGGAAGGGGGCCCCGGGCGGCCGCCGCGCGGTCCGTGTCGTCTTCCGTGGGGCGGACGGTCAGCCCTTCTTCGGTGGTCGGCGCCTGCAGGAACGGTTCCGGGGCGGGCGGATTGCTGCCGGAGGTGAGGGGGGCGGGTGCCGGCCGCGGTGGGAGCTGACGGCAGCGCGGGTCCCGTTGGAGCGAGGGCAAGACCAGCCGCCACCAGTCGGAGAGGCGGCCGGTGAGGGCGTGCGGGCCCTCCAGTGCCTCGGTGAGGGTGCAGAATCCGAAGAAGGCCCGGACCAGGGTGCGGGCGGTGGGGGCCGGACGGACATCCGCGGCCAACTGTCCCCCGGCCCGGGCCTGGGCGAGCAGCCGTGTGGCTGCGGTCGTCCAGAGCACGAAGGGGTCGGGAAGATCCGCATTGATGGTGTGGCGCTCCGCCCACAGGCGGGCACCCGCCCGCGTGAGGGAGTCTTCGGCGAGGGCGCGGGCGATCTCGTGGCTCAGCGCGACGAGGCGCTCCAGTGGCGGGACACTCTGGTCTCCGTACTGCGTGACGAGGCTTGGCCAGGTAGCGAAGCCGTCCTGGACGACGGCCAGGGCGATGCCTTCCTTGCTGGCGTAGTGGAAGTAGACGGACCCGCTGGTTCGTCCGGACCGGGCGCTTATGTCGTTGACGCTCGTGCCCGCGTAACCCTGCTGGGCGAAGAGGCAGGCGGCTGCCTCCAGGAGGGATCTGCGGGTTGCTCTGGCCCGTTCCTGCAAGATCTCGTGCACCTCAGCTCGGCTTCGTAGTGAACGACCCAAAATGTAGTGCGCCCGCGTACGCCGGGAGCAATGAATCGTCGGCCTCGCGCGGTGATTGCGCATTTCTTTCGAATCTGAACACCCACGAGTGGAAATTGGCTTCCTGGGTGCCGTTCCTGGTTCGCCGGCCGAAGTCGTCGCCGATGTCGACGCCGCCACTTCTTGTCGCACGGATATGCCGGAATTCGGCTCTGTGCAGGCACTCGTGGTGCCGCATCGGGAATCCGGGGGCGGCCGACCGCGGTGACCGCTTACACCTCGACCGGCTGCCGGTCGAGTCCTCGAAGTGGTGATTGCACCGCCATTCCGGGCCTAAATATCGTATCCATCGCGATGTTTTCTCTTTGCGTCTGATGCCCGGAAGGACGAGCCGTTTCGTCGGTGGAAACGGCTGAAGGACGCTGACTTCCCCTGCGGCCCGCCCTCGGGGTCACACCCCTCACCTCTCGCGGTCCCACGACGTGACCGCCTTCTCACCTCCCAGGAGGCCACCATGACGCCGATGCCCCAGGCCCTGTCCAACTGGTCGCCCGAAGCGGTCGTCTTCGACTGCGACGGCACGCTGATGGACACGGAAAGTCATTGGCAGGATGCGCGTAACCGTGCCTTCCGCGAGTTCGGGCTGCTGCCTCCGCCGGGGTTCGCCGAGCGCGCCAAAGGCGTGCACTACATCGACTGCGGGCGCTTAATGGCCGAGGAGACGAACAAGCCCGAACTGGCCGCGGAGCTGACCTCGGCGCTGCTCGGACATTTCCTGTCCCTGGTGGCTGAGGCCCCGCTGACGATGCCCGGCGCCTCCGACTTCGTGCGCCTCCTCTCCGGACGGCTGCCGCTGGCCGTGGCCAGCAACTGCCCGCTGGAGGTGGTGGAGGAGACCCTCGGCCGCGCCGGACTGCTACGGCACTTCCGCCACGTCGTCGTCCCCACGGTGCCACCTGGGCCGGCCGGACCGAGGCGGGAGGAGGACGGCACGCGGCCGGAGGTGGTGCGGCCCAAGCCGTGGCCCGATGTGTACACCACGGCGGCACGTCTGTGCGGGGTCCTCCCGGAAGCCGCACTGGCCGTCGAGGACTCCCTCACGGGGATCGAGTCGGCGTGGCGTGCCGGCCTACGGGTGCTCGGCGTGGGCCCGCTGCCGGACGGTGGAAACACCGGGCATGCCGATGCCTGGGTCACGGCTCTCGATCGGCAGGAGGTGCTGAGGTGGGTGCGGGGCTGGCTGCACGCGTCGTCACCGGGCGCCGGACAGGATCAGGAACGCCGCGATTCGCACTAGGGGTTCAGGCCGCGATGTCGCCGTTGTCCCTCGGCCCGCGGTGCCGGCGTTCAGGTAGGCAGCGCCGTCGACGAGTCGTTATCCTGCGTCCCGTGGGACTGCTGTTCGAGACGCGACGCTCCGACTCGCCATGGGTCGACACGGTGTGGACATGCACGAGCGAGCAGGTCACGGCGATGACCTCCGTCGCGGGGGTGCGCCTGGGTCTGGTGTTCTGGGAGCAGGACGGAAGGGCCCACGCGGGTGTCACCGGACCCGAGACCCGGACCGGGACGGCGCCGGTACCGGAGGGCGCGACGTTCACGGGTATCGACTTCGCCGTGGGAACGTCATTGCGGGCGGTACCCACGCCGGCGTTGGTCGACGGTGGCATCGGCCTCGCCGACACCACGCGGCGGACGTTCCGGCTGGACGGCGCGCGCTGGCCGACGCCCGGCCCCGACGATGCCGAAACCCTGGTCGGGCGTCTCGTCAAGGCAGGGATCGTGGTCCGTGACCCGCTCGTCGCCCAGGTGCTGCGAGGTCATCGCCCGGCTGCCTCAGGGCGCACGGTCGAACGGCGGTTCCGGGCCGCGACGGGGCTGACGCGAGGCGGCATCAGGCAGATCGAGCGGGTCCGCACGGCGGCGGAGTTGCTGGCTGCCGGCACCCCGGCCGCCGATGTCGCCGCCGGCCAGGGCTACTTCGACGAGCCACACCTGGCCCGGGCGTTGCGCTGCTATGTCGGACGCACCGCCGGGCAACTGCGTGACGGCACCGGCGGCGCGATCGCCCTCGATGTGCTTCAGCGCTCGACGCCGTAGATCAGCTTCATGATGCCGTTCGAGTAGCTCTCCGACTCCCGCAGCGTGAGCATCTGCTTGTCGCGGTCGGCCCGGCCGAACAGGCTCTTGCCGGCGCCGAGGAGCACGGGGAAGACGAGCAGGTTGTACTGGTCGATCAGGCCGGCGTCCGACAGCCGCCTGGCCAGTTCCGCGCTTCCGTGAAGGAAGATCGCACCGCCCTCGCTGTCCTTGAGCGCGGCGACGTCCTCGGTCGAGCGCAGGATCGTCGTGGGCCCCCATCCGTCGACGAGCGCGTCGTCCGTCAGCGTGGACGACACCACGTACTTGGGCAGTTCCTTGTAGTCGGCGTGGTCCTCCGAGCCGGGCCAGACTCGCGCGAACGCCTCGTAACTGCGGCGGCCGAACATCAGTGCCGTCGTGTCGGTGAGCTCCTCGCCCTTGAGCGACCATGCCTCCGGGACGAACTCGAGGTACTTGAACACCCAGCCGCCGCTGCGGTGCTCCTCCCCCGGTCCGCCGCCGGGCGAGTCCACGACCCCGTCGAGCGACATGAAACCGGTGTAGACCAGGTCACGCATGGTGCTGTCTCCTCGTACTCCGTGAGCTGCCGGTTCCACCCTAGGCGGCGGCACCGGGACCCGTCTTGGACGAAAACGACAGCCGGTGCGAGCGAACGCGCACGCCTGCGAACAGGTGGCCTGGGCACTTGCGGGACGCGAACGGGCCGGCTCCCGCTGACGCGTGGAGCCGGCCCGTTGGTGGTTGCCCGCGCAAGGGGGCCGGGGGTCTCAGTGAGCGGCGCCCGGGTCCTCCGGGCGGATGCGTCCCCGCCAGCCGCCGGTGGTGCCGCCGCTCTCCACGTAGTCCTTGAAGCGGCCCAGGTCCCCCTTGACCCGTCGGCCGATGAGGCCGAGGGCGTCGGCACCCTTCTCGGCGACGCCGGTCGGCTCGACCTCCATCGTGAGTTCCACGCGGGTGTGCGTGTCGTCCAGCGGTTCGAACCTCACCGAGCCGCGCTGCCGGGTCTCGCCGTCGACGCTCCGCCAGGTGATCCGGTCGTCCACGAGCTGGTCGACGATCTCCGTGTCGAACTCGCGCCGCACCCCACCGATGCTGGTGACCCAGTGGTTGTGCCGCTCGTCGAGCTGCCTGACCTCCTCCACGCCCTCCATGAAGCGGGGGAAGTCCTCGAACTGCGTCCACTGGTCGTACGCCCTGCGGAGCGGGACTTCCACGTCGACCGCGTCCTTGACCGTGCTCATCGATCCCTCCTGATGCGTTCTCCGTGGGGCCGGCCACGAGGGACGGGCCGGCCTTCCGTGCGTGTGCACGGCGTCGGGTACCCGCGATGTCCGCGGTGAAAGGTCCCGCGTTCCGGCCGTGCGGGGTCCTCCCCCGTGGGGAGCCGCTGAGTGGTGGGGACTTCGGGACGGGACTGTCCCGGAACGTGGTGGACGCCTACCGGTTCCTGTGGGGGACGTACGAGCCCGACGACGATCTGTTCCAGCGCCCAGGGGGACCCGCGGCGCCCGGTGACGCGTCGGCCGGTGCGGCCCGTGTGCCGGGACGGCGAAATCCTTTGCGTGGCGTTCTTCCGGCATGGTTGGCTCGCGTCCATGAACTGGCTGCCCCCTGATTTCGTCCATCCACCGCACGTCGGGATACCCGACGGCGGAGGCCACCGACTGCGGCCGATCCGTGGTGCCGACGCGCCGTTGGACTATCCGGCGGTGATGGGTTCGCGGGAGCGCCTGTGGTCGATCTTCGGCCCCGCGTGGGCCTGGCCGCCTGCCACGATGTCGTACGAGGCGAACCTCGCCGATCTGGAGCGGCACGCGGCGGAGATCGAGGCTCACGAATCCTTCAACTACACGATCGAGACCGAGGACCGCACCGCCTTGCGTGGGTGCGTCTACATCGACCCTCCGGAGAAGCGGGGGGCCGACGCCGAGATCTCGTGGTGGGTGGTGGACGAGGAGGTCGGCGGTGGGCTCGAGCGGGCTCTGGACGCGTTCGTACCGCACTGGATCACGGAGGACTGGCCCTTCGAGCGGCCGCGCTTCATCGGCCGGGACATCTCCTGGGACGAGTGGTCGAAACTGCCCGATCTGCCGTGAGCGGGGGCGACGCGCGCCGGGCGGAGCGACGGGGAACGGCACCTGGGTGAGCGCGCCGGTCAGGTGTGCACGGGTGCGGCCGGGCGGGACTGGAGCAGCAGGAGCGGGGTCGCCAGCAGGAACAGCCCTGCCAGGGCGATGGCTGCGCGTGGACCGAGCAGGCTGCCCCCGATGCCCCAGAGGGCGGTCAGGAGTGCGGTCGCGGCTCTGGTCGTCACCGTCCAGGCCGTGAGCGTGCGGGAGACGCGCTCGGTGGGGGTGCACCGCAGGCGGCGGGTGGCGCACAGGGGGTTGAAGAGGCCGCAGGAGAAGACGAGGGCGAACTCGACGCCGATCACCAGCAGCAGACCGCCGGTGCCCGGGCCGACGAAGGCCAGGCCGACGGGCCACACGGCGCGCAGCGCCCCGGCGGCGACCAGGACGCGATGCTGTCCGAACCGGGTGGCGAGCGGCCGGGCCAGGCGGGCTCCGAGCAGCCCGCCGATCGAGGGCACGGCGAAGGCGAGGCCGTACTGCCAGGGGGCGAACCCGAGCGGGCCCAGCATCAGGACGGCCAGCAGGGGCGAGGTGGCCATCACCAGGCCGTTGAACACGGTGGTGTTGAGGAAGAGCGGTCGCAGCGCCGGGTCGGCGAGGATGTAGCGCCAGCCGTCGAGGAGGTCTCCGGGGCGCGGGTGTGCCGTCGTCCGGCGTACGGGCTGCGGCTCCTTGTCTCCGATGGCGCGGATGCCGAGGGCGGACAGCAGGAAGCTGACGGCATCGGCCACCACGGTCGCCACCGGACCGAGCAGGCCGATCGCCGCGCCGCCCAGCGGTGGCCCGACGATGGTGACCGTCCACGTGGTGGACTCCAAGCGGGCGTTGGCGACGAGCAGGTCCTCGGCCGGCAGGAGTGTTTTCAGGTATGCGCCGGAGGCGGCACGGAAGGTGATGTCGGCTGCCGCGATCACGGCCGAGACCAGCAGGAGCTGGGAGAACGTGAGGACGCCGAGCGCGAACGCGGTGGGGACCGTGAGCAGCGCCACGCACCTCACCACATCGGTCGCGATCATCACCTGGCGTTTGCGGCGGAACTCCGCCCACTGGCCGAGCGGAACCGCCGCGGCCGCGCCCACGGCGGTTCCCACACTGGAGAGGGCGGCGACCTCGGCCGGGCCCGCGTGCAGCACCTGGATGGCGATCAGGGGGAACGCGCCGAAGGCGAGCCACGCGCCGAGGGCGCTGGTGCCGTGTGCTGCCCAGAGCCACGCGAACTGCCGCCCCAGCCGTCGCTCGTTGCTCATGTACTGCACCCCTCGCCGTTCGTCCGTTCCGCGGCCGGAGCCATCCAACCCTCACCCGGCCGTGATGGTGTGTGTCGGCCGGGTGAGGGCCGGAATCGGGAGGAGGACGGCTGGATGTCAGTGGCCGGAGACGACGCCCGAGAGTTCGTCGGTGCTCTCGGGCAGGTGACCGAGGTGGTCTTCTCCCTGTACTCGATGTCGACGGCGTGCAGCTTCCGCTTGCCCGGTTCGGGGACGTCGGTGTGGTCGCGGACGAGCAGGGTGGGCCGGGGCGGTCAGGCGGGGGTGACCTCGGTGAGCACGTGCGCGTCGGCGAGTCTGAGCAGTCCGGCGCCCCGGGCGTGCGCGACGGCGACCAGCCGGCCCGCGGTGGCGTCGCGGGACGGGGTGACCGTGTGGCGCACGTCGGCCGACGCTCCGGCCGCGAGCTTCGAGGGGGCGGTACCGGTCCGTTCGACCGTCCAGCCGGAGGGGGCGGTCAGTGCGGCGGAGAGGTTCTCGAGCCGGCTGCCGGTGTGGTTCCGCAGCGTGACGACGACGTCGGCCGGGCCGCCCTGGGTGAACGGTACGCCTCGGGAGGGCAGGGTGACGGTGACGGTCAACGCGGGGGGTGTGCCGGTCGCCGGGTCGGTGACACCGGGACGGTCGTGGGGTGTGCGGCCGGTCATGCGGCGCAGGAACAGCGGGTCGTCCCGGTCGACGACCGCGAGGTCGTACCAGCCGTGGCCCGCGGGGCGCAACCGCACGGTGCGGGACGTTCCGGGCCGGAGGGTGACGGTGTGCACGCGGTCGCCGGGCCCGCCGGAGTGCACCGTCTCACCGACGAGGAGCCTTCGGGTGGTGGAGGACGGGTTGGAGCACACGATCCGCAGCCGGCCGGCGGCGGGACGATCCGCCAGGTGGGCCTCGGCACCGACGCCGGTGCCGCGCAGCTCCCACAGGGACCAGCCGGGCCCGTGCACCTGGAGGTCGTAGCCGTCACCGCCGTGCTCGACCGTGTGGGTGGCTCTTCCGCGTGCGGCGACGGTCCAGGCGCGCGGGGCGGTTCCGTCCGCGGGGTAGGCGGTGAAACAGGCGCCGGTGGTTCCGTCGTTGGCGAGCCGGAGGCGCACACCGGTACGGGTGACGGCGGGACGCACGGACAGCCGGTACGGGGACGGGCGGGTGCGGCGGGTCCCGGGCTCCTGGCCGGGCAGCGACTGGTCCTTCGGTGGTACGGGGTTCCAGCGGCCCACCGGAGCCGGTACCGGGCCGGGCCGCTCCACCTCAGGCTGCCGGTGGCTCCCCTGGAAGTCGAAGGCGGTGGTCAGGTCGCCGAACACGCTCCTGCGCCAGGCGCTGATGTTGGGCTCCCGGACACCGGTCCACCGCTCCAGGAACCGGATGACCGACGTGTGGTCGAACGCCTGGGAGCTGACGAAGCCGCCCACCGTCCAGGGCGAGACGATCGTCATCGGGACGCGCGGGCCGGGGCCGACCGGGCGGCCGTCGTACCAGTCGTCGTCGTTGCCGGAGGCCGGTCGTGGCGCGACCGGTGCCGGCACGTGGTCGAAGTAGCCGTCGTTCTCGTCGAAGTTGATGAACAACACCGTCTTCGACCAGGTTTTGGGGTCGCCGGCGACGGCGTCGAGGAGGTCGTGGACCAGGTTGGCGCTGCCGGCCGGGGTGGAACTGCTGGGGTGTTCGGACAGTGCCGCCGTCGGAACGATCCAACTGACCTGTGGCAGGGTGCCGTTGTCGATGTCGGAACGGATCCGGCGGACGAGTGAGCCGGGCTCTGAGCGGTGGGCGCCGCGCAGGAAAAGCCGGCGCTCGGCGTCGGTCAGCGCGTCGACGCCCCGCTGGAACTCGGCCAGTTCACTCGTGCGCTGTCCGGGCGTCTTGCGCAGCAGGCTGTCGTAGAACTGCTCGGTGGTGGCGTACCGGGCGGTGACATGCGCGAGGATCTTCCGGCCGATCTCCTTCCATGGCCGGAAGTACTCCACCGCGTTGTCGGTGAAGTTGTCCCACTCCTGGTAGATCTGCCAGGAGACACCGGCGGCCTCCAGGCGTTCGGGGTACGTCGTCCAGGTGTAGCCGGCGTGGTCGTGGGCGTAGGCGGCGTTGGTCACGGCCCGCCCTCCCCCGTCCGGCTCGTGGCCGGTGGTGCCGGTCCACAGGTAGTTGCGGTTGGGGTTGGTCGAGCCGTACACCGAGCAGAAGTAGGAGTCGCAGAGGGTGAAACGGTCGGCCAGTTCGTACTGGAGGGGGATGTCCGCGCGGTCGTAGAAGGCCATGGTGCTCTGCGTTTTGGCGGCGACCCAGTCGTTCCACCAGCCGTTGGACCGCGCCTGGTTGGCGTCGTCGAAGCCGTGCGCGAGCGCGCCGAGGTACTGGATGTCGCTCTCCGGTCGGCCCGCGTCCACCGCCGCACGGCGCGCCGAGAACGGCAGCACCACACCGCCGCCGGGCCGCGGCTGCTCGAAGACGCCCGCCCCCGACGGGAGACGCAGCGGCGTACGGTCGCCGAAACCGCGCACACCCCTCAGCGTCCCGAAGTAGTGGTCGAAGGAGCGGTTCTCCTGCATCAGGACGATCACGTGCTCCACGGCACGCAGGCCGCCCCGCGGCATCGGCGCGGCCATCGCCTCGTGCAGTGACGAGGGCAGGAAGGAGAACGCGGCCCCACCGGTGAGAGTGCCGAGGACCGTGCGGCGGGAAACGTCAGACATGCCGGGGACGGTACGGCCGTCCGCCCGGCGGCAGAAGGCCGCGGGACGGGTTTTCGCCGGCCGTTCACCGGATGGCATCCACCGTTCCGCTGCCGGTGGTCCCGGCCTCCCGGGGCGGGCCTGTCCGTCCGGTCCGCGGGCTCTCACCCCAGGGGATCCGGAACCCGTCGGACCGTCCCGGCATCCTCAACAAGGGGTTCACAGGGGAGGGTTCGAGCGGGTGGGTACGGACATGGACATCATCAGGCCGCTGCCTGTGTCGCTGCGGGAGCATGCCCGGCGGCTCGGGGACAAGGTGGCCTTCGCGGACCGTCGCGGGAAGGTCACCTACCGGGACCTGGAGGTCAGGACCGGGCGGCTGGCCGGTCACCTGGCGCGGCTCGGCGTGGCACGGGGCGAGCGGGTGGCGATCCTGCTCGGCAACCGCGTCGAGGCGGTCGAGAGCATGCTCGCCGTCGTCCGGGCGAGCGGGGTGGGCGTGCCGCTGGATCCCGGTGCCTCCGGACCGGAACTGGCCCGTCTCCTGGACGACTGCGGTGCGCGGGTGCTCGTCACCGACGAGACACGGCCGGCCCGTCGGCTGGAGGTGTCGTCCCGTCCCGGCCTGACCGTGGTGGTGGCCGACGGCGGTGAGGAGGACGGCAACCCCGGCACGCCGTCGGGCGGGATCGCGGCGGGGGACGTCGCGGTGCGGTACGAGGAGCTGGCGGGTGCCGGGCCGGGGCTGCCGGCCCGGGACGACCTCGGGCTGGACGAGGTGGCCTGGCTGCTGTACACGTCGGGGTCCTCGGGCGCCCCCAAGGGCGTTCTGTCCACCCAGCGCAACCGTCTCGCACCGGTCGCCTCCGGTCTCGTCGGCGTCCTCGGGCTGTCACCACGGGACCGGCTGCTGTGGCCGTTGCCGCTCCACCACGCCCTGAGCCAGGTGGTCTGCCTTCTCGGTGTGACGGCGACCGGGGCGAGCGCCCTGCTCCTGCCACGGTTCTCGGTGGCGGGGGTACTCGGTGAACTGCGCCGCACCGACGATCCCTTCACCCTCCTCGGCGGGGTGCCGACGACCTACTCGGCGCTGCTCGACGCGGTCCGCGGTGAACGGGAGCGGGGCGGGGGCGTCCGCGGTCTCGGTACGCCGGCGCTCCGCGGTTGCCTCAGCGCGGGCGCTTCGGCCGGGCCGGAGTTCCGGAAGTCCTTCGAGAGCGTCTGCCGCGCTCCCTTCCTGGAGCACTACGGCAGCACCGAGGCGGGCCCGGTGACGATGGCGGCGCCGGGCGACACGGCGACGGCCGCGTCGTGCGGCCGGGTGCTGTCCGGCACCCGGGTACGGGTCGGGGGCGGCGCGGACGGACGGGACACCGGGGAGGGCGAGTTGTGGGTGAGCGGTCCCGGGGTGATGGCCGGCTACCACGACAGGCCTGAGGAGACCGCCGCGGTGCTGCGCGACGGGTGGTTCCGCACCGGTGACCTGGCGCGGATCGAGGAATCCGGCGACATCGTGATCACCGGACGGGTGAGTGAGCTGATCGTGCGCGGCGGGGTGAACATCCACCCCTTCGAGGTGGAGGCGGTGCTGCGGCGGCTACCCTCCGTGGCGGACGCGGCGGTGGCCGGGCGCCCGCATCCCGAGTTCGGGGAGGTGCCGGTCGGTTACCTGGTTGCCGAGCCGGGCGGTGGCGCACTGGACAGGGGGGCGCTCCTCGCCGCCTGCCGGGCGGAACTGTCCGCCGTCAAGGTGCCGGCCCAGCTGTACGAGGTGGACGGCATTCCGCGTACCTCCTCCGGGAAGGTGCGGCGCCCCGCCCTGGCGGGCCTGCCCGCGCGGGAGCTTGGCGCGGGGGCGGCCGGGGAGCCGGCGCAGGACCTGCGGGACCTGGTGCGGCGCGAGGCGGCCGCCGTGCTCGGTTGCGCGGCGGAGGCGGTGGAGCCGGAGACGGCACTGCGCGACCTGGGCATGGACTCCCTGGCGGCGACGGCGCTGCGGGAGCGTTTGTCGGCGGCGACCGGTCTGCCGCTGTCCGAGGCCGTCGCCTTCGACTTCCCCACGGCCGCCGCCCTCGCCGCCCACCTTCGTTCACGGAGCGCCGGCTCACCGTCCGGTGCGGTGGTCCCGCCCGGTGGCGCGGCACGGCCGGGCGACGATCCGGTGGTGATCGTCGGGATGGCGTGCCGTGCTCCCGGCGGGGTGAGCTCCCCCGCGGAGCTGTGGCGGCTGGTGGCGGACGGGACGGACGCGATCGGTCCGTTCCCCACCGACCGGGGCTGGGACACCCGGGCGCTGTACGACCCGGACCCCGGGCGGCCCGGCCGGACGTATGTGCGCGAGGGGGGTTTCCTGTCCGGGGTGGACCGCTTCGACCCCGGTTTCTTCGGCATCTCCCCGCGCGAGGCGCTGGCGATGGATCCGCAGCACCGGCTGCTCCTGGAAGTGGCGTGGGAGGCGTTCGAGCACGCCGGTGTCGTCCCCGGCACGCTGCGCGGCTCGCCGACCGGGGTGTACGCCGGTCTGATGTACAGCGACTACGCCCAGCGTCTGACGCGGGTGCCCGAGCACGTGGAGGGCTATATCGGCCTCGGCAGCGCCGGGAGCGTCGCGTCCGGACGCATCGCCTACACCTTCGGTCTGGAGGGTCCGGCCCTCACGGTCGACACGGCGTGCTCGTCGTCCTTGGTTGCACTGCACCTGGCGGCCCAGGCGCTGCGCCGGGGCGAGTGCTCGTTCGCGCTGGCAGGCGGGGCCACGGTGATGTCGGGGCCCTCCTCGTTCGTGGAGTTCAGCCGGCAGCGGGCGCTGGCCCCGGACGGCCGCTGCAAGGCGTTCGCGGCGTCCGCCGACGGCACGGGGTGGGCCGAGGGCGCCGGGATGCTGCTGCTGAGCCGGTTGTCCGAGGCGCGCCGCGCCGGGCTGCCGGTGCTGGCCGTGGTGCGCGGCTCGGCGGTGAACCAGGACGGGGCGAGCAACGGCCTGACGGCACCGCACGGCCCGGCTCAGCAGCGGGTGATCCGGCAGGCCCTGGCGGACGCCGGGCTGTCCCCGGACGACGTCGACGCGGTGGAGGCCCACGGCACCGGCACACGGCTGGGCGATGTCATCGAGGCGGAGGCGTTCCTGGCGACGTACGGGAGCGGGGAACGCGAGCGCCCGCTCCTGCTGGGCTCGGTGAAGTCGAACATCGGCCACACCCAGGCCGCCGCCGGCGTGACGGGGGTGATCAAGACGGTGCTGGCGATGGCCCACGGCATGCTGCCGCGCACACTGCACGCGGACGAGCCGACCGGCCGGGTCGACTGGTCGTCGGGGCGGCTGGAGCTGCTGCGCCGGGCGGTGCCCTGGCCGAGGACGGGACGTCCGCGCCGGGCGGCGGTGTCGTCCTTCGGCATCAGCGGCACCAACGCGCACGTGGTGCTGGAGGAACCCCCGGCGGATGCCACGACGCCGCCTCGGGTGTCCGGCACGGTCGACGGGACGGTGAGCGCCCCCTTCGACGGGCCGGTGCGGGCAGCGGTGCCCGTCGCCGTGTCGGCCAAGAGCGGGCCCGGTCTGCGGGACCAGGCACGGCGGCTGCACGAGCGGGTGTCCGGCGATCCGGAGGTGACCCCGGCGGACATCGGCTACTCACTCGCCACCACCCGGTCGGTGTTCGAGCACCGTGCCGTGCTGGTGGCCCGGGACCGTGCCGAACTGCTCACGTCCCTGCGGGCGGTGGCGGAGGGCGGAGACGCGCCGGGCGTACGTGCGGGCGTCGCCCGCGGGCAGGCGACGACGGCCTTCCTCTTCACCGGGCAGGGCAGCCAACACCTCGGAATGGGCGGGGAGTTGTACGCTTCCCCGGACCGACACCCGGTCTTCGCAAGGTCGTTCGACGACATCTGTGCCCTGCTCGATCCCCTGCTGCCGGTGCCGCTGCGCGACGTCGTGTTCGCCGGGCCGGGCTCCGGTAGGGGCGCCCTGGTGCACACGACCCGGTTCGCGCAGCCCGCGCTCTTCGCCCTGGGAACGTCCCTGTTCCGGCAGTTCGAGGCCTGGGGCGTCCGTCCGGACCTGGTCGCCGGACACTCGGTGGGCGAGGTGACCGCGGCGCATGTCGCCGGTGTCCTGTCCCTCCCGGACGCCTGCAGGCTGGTGGAGGCCCGGGGCAGGCTGATGGACGCGCTGCCGCCGGGTGGCGCGATGGCCTCCGTGACCGCCGGTGAGGACGAGGTCGCCGGGGTGGCCGCCCGGATCGCCGGGACGGGGCGCGTGGTGGAGGTCGCCGCCGTCAACACGCCTGGCTCGGTGGTCGTCTCGGGGGACGAGGCCGCGGTGTGGGAGACGGTCGCGTACTTCCGGGAGCGGGGCTGCTCCACGACGCCGCTGCGGGTGAGCCACGCCTTCCACTCCGCGTGCATGGAACCGATGCTGGACGGCTTCGCGGAGGTCCTGCGGGGGTTGTCCTTCGCCACGCCACGGCTCGGTCTGGTCACCGCCGTACCGGGACGGCAGGCCACCGAGGAGGAAGTGGCCAACCCGGAGTTCTGGGTGCAGCATGTCCGCCGTCCGGTCCGGTTCGCCGATACGGTGGCGCGCCTCCGGGAGCGGGGGGCGGCGCACTTCGTCGAGCTGGGCCCGCGGGGGGTGCTGGCCGGGCTGGTACGCGACTGCCTTCCCGCGGACACCGCGCCGCTGGTCGTACCGGCGCTGCGCGGGGCGCGGCCCGAGGCGGACACCCTGACCGACACCGTCGCCGCGCTGTACGCCCACGGCGTGCCGGTCGACTGGGAGACCTGCTTCGCGGGACGGGGCGGGCGGCGCGTCCCGCTGCCCACGTACGCCTTCCGGCGCGGGCGGTACTGGCTGGACGCCACGCCGCCGGACGCGACGGCCGGACCGGACACCGCGGCGCACCAGCACCCCTTCCTGTCGTCGCACACGGCGACGGCCGAGGACGGCGGGCTGCTGCTGGGCGGGATCCTCTCCGTGCCCGAGCGGCCCTGGCTCGCCGATCACGAGGTGGCGGAGTCGGTCCTGCTGCCGGCGACCGCCTTCGTGGAGATGGCCCTGCACGCGGGTGCGTCGGTGGGCGCGCCCCTCCTGGACGAACTCGTCCTCACCACGCCCGTGCCACTGCCCCCGGACGGTTCCGTCGAGTTGCAGGTCAAGGTGTCCGGACCGGACGGGGCAGGACGGCGGGCCGTGCTCTTCCACACCCGGCCTCACCCGGCGGCCGGCGACCGTCCCTGGCGGCGGCACGCCTCAGGAACCCTCGCGCCCGTGCGGCCGTCACCGGAGCACTCACCTGGTGTCACCGGGACCGGGGCGCCCTGGCCGCCGCCGGGCGCGGTGCCGCTGACCGCCGGCGGGCCGGACGCGGATCCCTACGAGGTGCTCACGGGGATCGGGCTGGGCTACGGCCCCGCTTTCCGGGGCCTGCGCGGGGCCTGGCGGTGCGGGGAGGAACTGTTGGCCGAGGTGGCACTGCCCGAGGCCGCCCGGGCCGCGGCCGCGGAGGACGACGGCCCGGGGTTCCTGCTGCATCCCGCGCTGCTGGACGCGGCTCTGCACGTCCTGGCGCTCGACGGCCGCACGGCGCGCCCCGATGACGCCGACGGAGGCGGGGTGTCCTTGCCGTTCGCCTTCGACGGGGTCCGCCTGCACTCCGCCGGCGCGCACGTGCTGCGGGTCCGGGTCGTTCCCGGGCCGGACGGGCGGGCCGCTGTGGAGCTGTCCGACGAGTCGGGCGTGCCGGTGGCGTCGGTGCGTGCGCTGACGCTGCGGCCGCTTCCGGTCCTGCCGCCCGCCGCGGATGCCGTCACCGGAGGTCTGCACCGGACGGTGTGGGTGCCGGTGCCGGTGCCGTCCGGGCCCCTGCCGGTGCCCCGGTGGGGTGTCCTGGGGGCGTCCGGCACACGGCTGGTGGATGTGCTCGCGCCTTCGGGATCGGGTGTTCCCGTGTACGCGGGCCCGGCAGCGGCGGGCGGGGGTTCGCCGGCCGTGGTGGTAGCACCGTTGGGGCCGCCGGAGCGGGCGGGTGACGCGGACGATCCGGCCGCGGAGTGCCGGTGGGCGGCCGAGCGGGCCCTGCGACTGGTGCGGGAGTGGCTCGCCGAACCACGCCTGGCGGGCTCGCGTCTCGTCCTCGTCACCTGCGGCGCCGTCGACCCGGTCGAGGACGGTCCGGCCGGCGGCACCGGCCGCCTCGGCGAGGAGCGGGTACCGGCCCATGCGGCGGTGTGGGGGCTGGTCCGTTCGGCCGAGAGGGAGAATCCGGGCCGTTTCGCCCTGATCGACGTGGACGATCACGCCGAGTCCTGGCGTGTGCTGCCCTCCCTCCTGGCCGCCACGGCGCCGGAGACGGCCGTGCGGCGGGGAACGGCGTACGCGCCGCGGCTCGTCCGGGTGAACGGGACGCCGCAGGAGAAGCGGCCCCGGCGGCTGGATCCCGAGGGCACCGTACTGGTCACCGGGGGCACTGGTTCCCTGGGCCTGCTGGTGGCCCGCCACCTGGTCACCGCCCATGGAGTGCGGCATCTGCTGCTCGCCGGCCGGCGCGGGCAGGACGCGCCGGGAGTGCGAGAACTCGTCGCCGGGCTGGGCGAGTCGGGTGTGCGGGTCGTCGTGCGGGCCGTCGACGTCGCGGACCGCACGGCGCTCGCCGCCCTGCTCGACTCCGTACCCGCGGCCCATCCGCTGACCGGGGTGGTGCACGCCGCGGCGGTGCTGGACGACGGCATCGTCCCGGCGCTGACGGCGGACCGTCTGCGCCGGGTGCTGCGGCCCAAGGCGGACGCCGCCCTCGCCCTGCACGAACTGACCCGGGGAAGCGATCTGGCGGTGTTCGCGCTGTTCTCCTCGGTGGCGGGCACCTTCGGCTCCGCCGGACAGGCCACCTACGCGGCGGCCAACAGTGTGCTGGACGCGCTGGCCCGGCACCGCGGCCGGCTCGGTCTGGCCGGTACGTCGATCGCCTGGGGGCCCTGGCAGCAGAGCGACGGGATGACCGCCCACCTCGGCGACGCCGACCGGCGGCGGATGGCCCGCTCCGGCTTCACTCCGCTGGGGGCCGAGGAGGGACTGGCGCTCTTCGACGCCGCCGTGGCGGGTGGGGACCCGGTGGTGGTGGCGGCCCGCTTCGACGCGGCGGTGCTGGGCGCCGGCGAACCCGCGGAGCGTCCTCGCCGGGTGCCTGGTGCGGGTGGGGGCGGGGACCGCTCCACCCGACGGCTGGCGGCCGCTTCCCCAGGGGAGCGCGCGGCGCTGCTGCTCGAGGAGGTACGGGCCCGGGCGGCTTCGGTCCTGGGTCATCCGGAGGGGGCAGGCGCGGTCGCCGCGGACGATCTGCTGGCCGATCTGGGGCTCGATTCGCTGGCGGCGGTCGACCTGCGCAACCTGCTCGCGGCGTCGACGGGGCTGGCACTGCCGTCCACGCTGCTGTTCGACTTCCCGACACCTCGCGCGGTCGCCGCGGAACTGGCGGAGCGGTACACGCGGGAGGCGGCTCCCGGCCCGTCCTCCGGTACCCCGGAAGGGGCCCCTCCCGCCGGCCGCCGCGGCGACTGCGCAGGCTCCGCCACGAGCGCCGAGGTCCCCGTGCCGCGGTCGGGGACGGCCGGTCAGGCCGGGGCGAAGGGCAGCGTGCCGGATTCCCTCGGGGAGCTCTTCCGCACCGCCTGTGCCCGGGGCCGTACCTGGGACGGCATGGCACTGCTCACCATCGCCGCACGGCTGCGCCCGGTCTTCGACGACGCCGGGGCCGCCGGTGCGGCGCTCATACCCCTCTCGCTGGCGCCGGGCGGTACGGGCGGGGCCCGGCTGATCTGCTTCCCCGCCCTCAGCGCGCTCTCCGGACCCCAGGAGTACGCGCGCTTCGGTACCGGACTGCGGGACCTGCGGCCGGTCTCGGCGGTGCGGTATCAGGGGTTCGGGGCCGGGGAGGCCCTGCCGGGCACACTGGACGCCTTCGTCACCGCGCAGACCGCCGCCGTCCGCGCGCTCGCGGGCGGCGCGGCGCCGGTGCTGCTCGGCCGGTCGGCCGGCGGGTGGGTGGCGCAGGCCGTGGCCGAGCGGCTGGCCGCCGAGGGCTCCGCGCCGGCCGCCGTCGTCCTGGTGGACACCTATCCGAGCGGGACGGACGACCGTGAGCAGGCGCTCTCCGCGATGACGTCGGACATGCTGCGGCGGGCGGCGGAGTTCTCCTCGGCCGACGCGGACCGGCTCACCGCGATGGCCGGCCATGTCGGTCTCTTCGCAGGCTGGAAGCCGGACCGGCTCGCCGCCCCCACGCTGTTCGTCCGGGCCCGGGATCCGCTGCCCGGCGTGGAGGCTGCCCCGCCGTGGGGTCTGCCGCACACCGAAGTGACCGTCCCGGGCGACCACTTCACCGTCCTGGAGGAACACGCGCGTACCACCGCGCTCACCGTCCACTGCTGGCTGGAGTCGTGAACCGGGTCCCGCAGCGGTCCTTGGGCGACCGCTGCGGGACGGGGAACGTCACGTGCGTCCGGTGGCGCACAACTGCCCGTCGATCAGGGTGTTCGCGGCCTGCATGGTGTCCAGGTCCGGGGCGGAGCCGTCGCCGGTGGCCTCGACGACGACCACGTGCCGGCCGTCCGCGCTGACACCGTTGCGGGTCATGTAGCCGGGGATGTCCCCGGCGTGGCCGTAGTAGCTGCCTCCGCAGGTGAGGTCGACCCGCATGAGGCCGAGGCCGTAGCGTGCTCCGGGCCAGAGGTCGTCCAGTTCCTCGGCCCGTACGGTCGTCCTCATCTCGGCCAGTTGGGCGGGCCCGAGCAGCTTGCCCTTCATCAGCGCCGAGTAGAACCTGGTCAGGTCGGCGGTGTTGCTGATCATACCGCCGGCCGCGCCCGCTCCGCTCGGATTGAACAGGGTGACGTCGATCGGTGAGCTTCCGCCGAACGCCGAGTAGCCCCGCAGGTGCCGGCCCGGGATGCGGGGGTCGGTGACGGGCGCGTAGGTGTCACGCAGGCCCAGGGGGTGGATGATGCGGCGTGTCACCTCACGCTGCCAACTGCGCCCGGTCGTCCTCTCGATGATCATCCCGGCGAGGGTGTAGTTGGTGTTGGAGTACTCCCACTCGGTGCCGGGCGCGAAGTTCGGCGCGTGCCGCATCGCGATGGCCACGAGCTGGGTGTCCGTCCAGGTGTCGAAACGTCCTGCGCGGAATGCCGCGGCGTCGGAGAGCAGGGGAAAGTCCGCGGTGTAGTTGAACAGGCCGCTGGTGTGGTTCAGCAACTGCCGGACGGTGATGCGGTTTCCGTCGTTGCCGTTGCCCGACACCACTCCCGGCAGCAGTTCCTCGACCGTGTCGTCCAGTGACAGACGCCCCTCGCCGACCAGTTGCAGGACGACCGTGGCGACGAAGGTCTTGGTGGTACTGGCGATCCGGAACTTGTCGTCGGGGTGCGCCGGGCGGCCCGTCCTGCGGTCGGAGACGCCGGCGGTGGCGTGGCGGGCCCCCTGCGGGCCGGTCGACCGGGCGAGCACGCCCACGGCCCCCGTCCGCTGGACGGCGTCCGTCTGCCGGTGCAAGGTGTCGGCAGCCGGGTCGGTCGCGGTCGATCCGGCCGCCGGTGTCATCAGGCCGAGGCCGGCGAGTGCGGTGACCAGGACGGTGGTCACGACGCGGTGGCCGCGGGGGCGGGGCTTGGTGGCTGTTGCCATGGTCGTCCGGCTCCTTGCAGGTCGGTGGCACGGGGTCGATCCGGTGTGCTCCCAACCTAGGGAGAAGCCCTCTGCCGCACGATGGGGCCAGCAGGCCAGTGGGGGTACAGCCTGCCCCACCATGCCGCGGGCGGCCGCTGGTGGGGGAAGGCGCGCGGCGGCCGGGCCACCGTGTCCTCGCGGAACTCCGCTATACGAGAGTGGACTTGACGCATCAGATGGGTGTCCTCGATGCGGTCCAGGTAGAGGCACCGGGCGGCCAGGCCCGGCAGGTCGAAAGCGAAGTACAGCGACATCAGCGGGTTGACGAACAACTCGCTGCCGCGGGTGCGGTCGGTGAAGCGGACGTCGCCGAACGAGCCGCGTACGGCTGCCGCGACGGAGCCGTTCACGATGCTGGGACGGTCGGGGGCGTGCTGGTGCGCGTGCGCCACCGCGTCCAGATACAGTGCGCCTTCCCGGGTGGCGCGTGAGAGCGAGAACGCGCCGAGGTAGGCGCCGTCGCGTTCCAGGGCGGCGATGTTCTCCAGCACCTGCACGTGGTTGACGCCGTGGTGGGCGTCCACTCCGAACCCGACCGACACCACGAGGCGGTGGGGTACGCCGTCCAGCGCGGCCGGGGCCGCCACGCTGGTGAGGTCCTCCTCCGGTGTGCCGAGGCCCGTTTCGTCGCCGCGCAGCAGGATGTCTGTCCCCCGTCGACCAGGACCACGGCATCGATGCCGTGCAGGTCGATCAGTGCCCGGTACGCCGCGCGCAGCGGGCGTACGCCGGTCTGCGGGAAGGCGTACACGGTCGCCGGGTAGCCGAGCCGTTGCAGCCACTGGGCGAGGGTCCGCTCGGGGAAGTAGCTCTGGTGCGGGGCGGACCGGGGGTGACGACGGCCAGGTCGTCGGCGGCCCAGTCCTCGGCGGCCAGTCCGGCCAGTGCGCTGAAGGACAGGTTCGCCAGGTACACGTCCTTGCCCTGGTGGAGGAGGGAGAGCGCCAGCGGCAGGCCGGAGTAGATGTCGAATCCGCCGCCGGCGCCCGCCACGAGGATCCGTTCGGAGTCGGCGAGCCGGTCGAAGAGCGGGTTGGTGTGGAGAGACGGCGCCATTGTCATGTACGTTTCGCAGCCGGGTCGACGGATTTCCTCGGGTCGGCGGGAAGGTCGGCGCGCGGGCGCGCCCGTGTCAGAACGGCAGCTTGCCACGTGCCCGCCGGCCCGCGGAGCCGCTGCGGGAGACGGCCCGCGAGCTGGACCGGAAGGGCTTGCTGAACAGACGGCCGAGCGGGCCCGGAGCCTTGGAGCCGGCCCGGGAGCCGGCACCGAGGGTGCGTTGCGTTCCGTTCTGGGGGTGCCGCGAGAACCGCGGGAGGAGGAAGGCGAGGACAGCGATGACCACGCAGACAGCGATGATGCCGACGACCATCATGGGGGCCTCCTGGTGAAGTCGGGGTGCCGTACCGGCACGCTCGTGTGGCACCTCGTTCCCCGTTCTTCCGGGGACACGCGTCCGCGCCGCGGACTGCCTGCGCCGGATCCGGGACGGCGGCCCTCACCTCACGCCCGCTCACTCCCACCGGCCAGAGCCGAGCGCATGTGGTGGAGGCGGTCCAGCGAGCGCCTGCGCATCCACAGGACCCAGGCGCAGAGCCCGATCACGGCGAGCGCGGTGACCGCCGGAAGGACCAGCGTCCCGGTCACGACGCCGAGAACGACCACGGCCACCGCGAGGAAGCCCATGGCCGCGAACCAGTAGGGCATCCACCGGCGGGCCCCTTCCATCTGCCGCAGCTGCACGTCGACCAGCCGGCGCATCGCCTCCCGCTTCTCGGGCTCCGCGGGCACCTCCCGGTGCCGGACCCCCCGGTTGAGGCGGGCGATCTCACCCGCGTCGGCCCCCACCGCGCGGCCGAGCCGACGGCGCTGCAGAGCCAGGAACGTGACGGCGACGGCGGCGTAGAGCCCGCCCTGGATCAGCCACAAGGCCGGGGCCTCGTCCCTGCGGAGCAGAGCCGTGACTCCCACTCCCACGGCGAAGACCAGGACCGCCTGGGCGGTCAGACTGCGGTCGAGCCGGCGTTTGAAGGCGCCCACGACGCGTACCCCCTCGAGGATGGACGACATACCTGTGTCCACCCCGGATACCCCGCGCCCCGGGGTTCACCGACGGGCCGTCAGATCATTCCGGGCTCCCGTGGGTGGCGCCGTCGGAGCTCTTCTCGTCCTCCAGCACCCGAGGACCGGACTCCGGGTCGTGGCGCCTGTCGGCGAGGTGGGGCGAAGACGTTCTCGACGGGCCGGTCGACGTCGACGACGACCTCGAACCGAGTACTCATGCCCGCTCCGCGGGACAGCGGGCCGAGCCGCGGCGCCGTGGGGGGCCGGAGGTGATGGGGGATCGGGGCGGAGGGCGCCGGCCCGAGGTGCCGCATCCAGCCGGACCGGATGGCGCCGCTCCGGTCAGGTCGTGCGCGCTCCCCCATCACTTTCGATCACGTGCTCGTCGCGTTACGCGGTACTCCCTGTCCCGAGGCCGCGGCGGGTATCAGGGCAGGGTCCATTTCTGGTTGGGTCCGGTGTGGCAGGTCCACAGGTGGACCGGCGTCCCGTCGTTCCACGTACCGCCCGAGGCGTCCAGGCACTTGCCCGACTGCGGATTGCGCACCGTGCCGTCCGGCTGCGCCGCCCACCTCTGCGCCCCCGTCCCGTTGCACGTCCACATCTGCACCCGCGTCCCGTCCGCACTCGCCCCACCGGACACGTCCAGACACCTGCCCAGCGCCCTCAGCGAACCGTCACCCGCCACACTCCACCGCTGCGCCGCCGTCGAGTTGCACGACCAGATCTGCACCTGCGTCCCGTCCGCACTCGCCCCACCGGACACATCCAGACACTTCCCACCGACCCCCCTCACCTCACCCACGCGAGGGTCGGAGGGAGAGGCGGACTGTTTGATCCGGATGTTGCGGAAGGAGGTCTCGTCACCGTCACCGTGGTTCTGCAGGCCGATGTGGCCCTGCCGCAGGCTGCGCGCCGGGTCGGTGTTGGTGAAGTCGTTGATCTTCCGGCCGTTGAGGAAGATCTCCAGCCGCTCACCCGTGACGCGGATCTCGTAGGTGTTCCACTCCCCCGGCGGATTCAGCGCGGCGTCCCGCGCGGCCAGGTCGGCGGACCGGAATCCGTACACGGCTCCCGTGGTGCGGTCGGCGGCGTCGGTGGCGTCGATCTGGATCTCGTAGCCGTTGTCCACCGCGGACCACGGGTCGTCGGAGGCGGGAAAGCCCACGAAGACACCGGAGTTGTCGTCGCCGTGCAGTTTCCAGTCCAGTTTCAGCGAGTAGTCGCCGGTGAACTCCTCGGCGTCGTACCAGAGCATGCCCAGTCCGCCGTGCGAGGTGAGGGTGCCGTCGGTCAGGGTGAAGCCGCCGGGCCCGGCCTGCTTCCAGCCGGTGGTGGACGTCCCGTCGAACAGGGGCGTGTAGCCGGTCTCCGGGCGGCAGTCGGCCCGGGTGGTGCCGGCGGCCCAGCGGATGCCGCCGAGCAGGTGCCTTCGGAAGGCGGGGTCGGTGTAGGACTCCTCGGTGTGACCGCCTCCGGTGTAGAAGGCGCGGCCACCGGCGTAGTCCTTGCACCAGGCGATCGGGTGGTCCCCGGACATGGTGCCGCCGGAGTAGCTGGATTCGTCGAGCGATGCCAGGACGTGGGCGGTGGCGCGGGGGTTGGTGCGGTAGTTGTACCACTCGTCGGTGCGCTGCCAGGTGCCCCGGAGATGTGCGGTGGCGTCGTGTGCCCGGTCCTCGACGGTGACGGTGGCGGGCTGGATGGCGGGATGGGACTGGAAGAGGGCGCCGGCGAGCCCCTCGTAGAACGGCCAGTCGTACTCGGTGTCGGCGGCCGCGTGGATGCCGACGTATCCGCCGCCCGCGCCGAGGTACTGCTCGAAGGCGGTCTGCTGGGCGGGGCCGAGGACGTCGCCGGTGGTCGAGAGGAAGACCACGGCCCGGTACTGGGCGAGGTTGGTGGTGGTGAAGGCCGCCGGGTCCTCGGTGGCGGTGACGGAGAAGTTGTTCGCCGTGCCGAGGTCGCGCAGGGCCGTGATGCCTTCGTCGATGGAGGCGTGGCGGTAGCCGGCCGTCCGGGAGAAGACGAGGACGCGGTAGGCGGGGTCGGCCGCCGCGGTGAGTGGGGCCCGGGGTGGGGTCTGGGGCGCCGGTGCGGCGCCGGGCTGAGCCGTGGCCTGGGGTGTCAGGCTGAGCAGGGCGGCGGTGCACAGGGCGAGCGCCGTCTTGAGCGGGGTGCGCATCGTGGGTCGCCTCCTTCCTACGGCAGGGTCCATTTCTGGTTGGGTCCGGTGTGGCAGGTCCACAGGTGGACCGGCGTCCCGTCGTTCCACGTACCGCCCGAGGCGTCCAGGCACTTGCCCGACTGCGGATTGCGCACCGTGCCGTCCGGCTGCGCCGCCCACCTCTGCGCCCCCGTCCCGTTGCACGTCCACATCTGCACCCGCGTCCCGTCCGCACTCGCCCCACCGGACACGTCCAGACACCTGCCCAGCGCCCTCAGCGAACCGTCACCCGCCACACTCCACCGCTGCGCCGCCGTCGAGTTGCACGACCAGATCTGCACCTGCGTCCCGTCCGCACTCGCCCCACCGGACACATCCAGACACTTCCCACCGACCCCCCTCACCTCACCCACGCGAGGGTCGGAGGTGGTGGTGCTGAGGGAGAACTCGTCCACGTCGTACAGGGCTCCGGCGCCGCCCTTGAAGACGAGGTACAGGGTGGTGGGTGACGCCGGGACGCCGCTGAGGGACGTGGTGACGTCCTGGAAGGTTTCCCAGCCGCCGGTGACCGGGACGGTGGCCGTGCCGAGCAGGGTGCCGGCCGGTGAGCCGGCGCGGACCTCGAGGGTGCCGCCGCTGCCGCCGGAGGAGACGCGGGCGGTGAAGCCCGTGGCGTCGTCGAGGCTGTAGGGCGTGAAGGAGATCCAGTCGCCGTTGTGGATGTCGCCGACGGTCCTGCCGCCGTGGGCGGGGGTGTGGTTGATGACCGCGACGCCGGCGGAGTCGCCGTAGTGCTCGGCCTGGCGGCGGCTGGGCTGGGTGATGTGCTGGTCGTGGGTGGTGAGCGCGGGCTGGCCGCCGGCGCCCTTGTCGGTGTACTCGGCGTCGACGACGCCGAAGATGTTGGCGTTGGGGTCGTGTTCGCCGTCCGCCAGGGTCCGCAGGATGCCGGTGCAGCCGGTGGCGGAGGTCTGCGGGTGTCCGTGGCTGTCGTGGCCGATGACGAAGGTGACCTTCACCCGGGCGCAGTCGATGGTCGCGTCCTCCGGGTCGGTGACGGTGACCCGGAAGGGGATGGCGTCGCCGAAGTCGTGGATCCGTCCGTCGGCGGGTGCGTCGATGCGTACGGTCGGGGCGGTGTTGCCGACGGTGATCTGCACGGAGGCTGTGGCGGACCTGCCGGAGGGGTCGGTGACCTTGAGGGTGGCCGTGTACTGGCCGTTGGTGGTGTAGGTGTGGGAGGGGCCGGCGGCGGTGGAGGTGGCTCCGTCGCCGAAGGTCCAGGTGTGGGTGAGGGGGTCGCCGTCGGGGTCCGAGGTGCCGGCCGAGGAGAAGGCGACGGTGAGGGGGGCCGTGCCGGAGGTGGTGTCCGCCCTCGCCTGGGCGACGGGGGCGCGCCCGCCGGTCACGTGCTCGATGCGGTACAGGGCGGAGTTGGCGTCGCCGTTGAAGTAGCCGGTGCCGTAGTCGAGGACGTAGAGGGCGCCGTCCGGGCCGAAGGCCATGTCCATCACCTGGGTGCCGGTCCAGGGGAAGGGGTTGATGGACTGCACGGTTCCGTCGCCGCCGGCCGCGATCCGTTTGATCCAGCGGCGGCCGAACTCGCCGGCGAAGAAGTCGCCGTCGTACTCGGCCGGAAACTTCACCTCGGAGGTGGAGGCGGCGTCGTGGCGGTAGACCGGTCCGCCCATGGGTGACTCGGAGCCGTTGCCGAACTCGGGGACGGAGCCGCCGTCGTAGGGGATCCAGGCGGGCTGGGCGGGGGGCAGGTCGGTCAGGCCGGTGTTGCGGGGTGAGGTGTTCTTCGGCGCCGCGCAGTCGAAGGCCGGGCCAGGGGCGCCGGTGGCGAAGTCACGGTCGGTGTAGGCGTCGTTGTCGCCCGTGCAGTAGGGCCAGCCGAAGTTGCCGGCCCGGGTGACCCGGTTGAACTCGACCTGTCCGGCGGGGCCGCGGGAGGGGTTGGCGGTTCCGGCGTCGGGGCCGTAGTCACCGACGTACACGGTGCCCGTCGCCTTGTCCACGCTCATCCGGAAGGGGTTGCGGAAGCCCATCGCGTAGATCTCGGGGCGGGTCCTCGCGGTGCCGGGCGCGAAGAGATTGCCCGTGGGGATGCTGTAGGTGGCGTCGGCGTTGACCTTGATGCGGAGTATCTTGCCGCGCAGGTCGTTGGTGTTGCCGGCGGAACGCTGTGCGTCGTAGGCGGGATTGCGCGAGGTGCGCTCGTCGATGGGGGTGTAGCCGTCGGAGGCGAAGGGGTTGGTGTCGTCGCCCGTGGAGAGGTAGAGGTTGCCCGCCGCGTCGAAGTCGATGTCGCCGCCGACGTGGCAGCACAGGCCGCGGGAGGCGGGCACGTCGAGGATCTTCCTCTCGCTTCCCGGGTCCAGTGTGCCGTCGGCCTTCAGGACGAAGCGGGACAGCCGGTTGACGCCGTCGAACGGGGTGAAGTCGGAGGGGGATCCGTCAGCGGAGGCGTCACCGGCCGGTGTGCTCGACCTGGGTGCGTAGTAGAGGTAGACGAAGCGGTTGGAGGAGAAGGCGGGGTCGGCCGCGACGCCCTGGAGGCCCTCCTCGTCATGGCTGTAGACGTCCAGCCTGCCCGCCACGGTGGTCGTGCCGGACGCGTCCGTGCGCCGCAGTGTGCCGTCACGCGAGGTGTGCAGCACCGTGCGGTCCGGCAGGACGGCCAGTGTCATGGGTTCGCCCATTTCGGCGACGCCCTTGGCGAGGGTGACCGGCTGGAAGTCCTCGGCTGCCGCGGCCCCGGCGGCGCCCGGTCCGGCCGGGGCGGTTGTCGGAGCGGCGGTGGCGGGGACCATGGGCAGCGCCAGGCCCGTCGCACAGGCCACGGCCGTCAGCAGCGTGCGGACACGTCTGTGTCCAAGCGGTCTCGTGCGCACAGAGATCTCCTGGTCATGGGGGGTTGCGGCGGTCCGGGGACCTGCCGTGAGGAGTCTGGGCGCGCGCCGTCGCGCCGTCGAGCACCGGTCGGTTCAGCCCGATCGGGCTCATGACCGGTTCTTCTCAAGGAAGTTAGCGGGCCTCGACCGAACGCGTAACCCCTTCGGCGTTCGTTCCCGCAACTTCTTCCACGGCGGGGACAAAGTGCCTGGGTGAGACGTCAGGTCAGGGCAGCTCGGCCCACGGGGGCCTGTGGAAGGATGCGAGGCAGCCGATCAGGACCCCTCGCGGCCCCGGGCTGCGAGGACCCACCAGGCGGTGGAGGTGTTGTGGGCGCCGAGGTGCGCGAGGTTCCTCACGAGGGTCGCTTCTGGCGCCGGAGTTACCTGCCCGTCGCGCACGGAAGCCTTGGTCGCATCGGTCGGAGTGCGCCCGGCACGCCTCGCGGTCCGGTCATGCGTGCGTGCCCCCTGCGCCGTTCCGTTCACCTTCCGGCCCTCCGGTGAGCCGGCTCGACAGGCGATACACAACGGTGGCGTCGCGGTACTCCTGACCGGGGCAGACCCTGTCGGGGAGGTGGGTGCGGTCGCTGTGGCTCGTCGACCGGCGTTCCCCGGTGCCGGGGAAGCGGACGGACGTCCTGGGCTGCTCGGTGAAGCGGAGCCGATCGGAGTGGACCGTCGCCCCGAACGAGATGTCCGGAGGCGGGTGCGGTGGTCCCGTGGCCTCCGTTCAGGGCGGCTCCTGCGGCTCCTCGCCGGTGCGGTGGCGACCGGCGCGCGGAGGCATCTTGCCGTCCTCGCCCCGCACGCGACGGGGCCGGGCAGTCGCTCGGCCCCGGGAGGGCGCACTCCGGTCCCGGTCCGCGGTCCGGCGCGGCGCAGTCCGTCGGACCTGCCCGGTTTCACTCGCGTTGTCGTCCCCGGCGGGCACGACGTCCGCGACGGCGTCAGCTCCCTCGTCCGCCGTCCGGCGTGCCGTTCCGGTCACCTCGTCGGCCTCGCCGGCCACGCCTCGGGCGGCGCGGGTGGCCGCCTCACCGGTCCTTCCGACGGTCCGGCCCACCTCACCACCGGCCTCCTCAACCGTCCGCCCGGCGCCGCTGCCCACGTCCCGCACCGCAGCGCCCGCGCCACGGCCGACGTCCTCCGCGACCGTACCGGCGCCACGCCCGACATCCTCCACCGCCGTACCGGCGCCACGCCCGACATCCTCCACCGCCGTACCGGCGCCACGCCCGACATCCTCCACCGCCGTACCGGCGCCCCGGCCCACGTCCCGGACGGCTGCTCCGGCGCCCGTGCCGAGCTCACCCACCGCCTGGCGGGCTCCGCCGCCCACGTCCCGTACGGCGGATCCGACTCCCTGAGCCAGTTCCCGCAGCAGTTCCGGGTTGCGGTCGAGCGTGGTGAGCACCCGGTTGATGATCAGCGCGACGTTGTCGAGACGCACCCTGAGCTGGGCCTGCGCCTCCACACCGGAGATCCCCAGGTGCACCCGGCCGAGCGTGACGTCGGCGCCCACGTTCAGCTTCAGCAGATCCAGCACCTCCGCCTGCAACGACACGTGCGCCCGCAGGTCCTCGACGTCCAGGTCGATCTCGTCGACCTTCAGGAGGGGCACGTCGAGGAAGACGTCGGGGCTCGCACCGGTCGCCGCGGGCGGCCCGCCGGCCGTCTCTTCTCCGGGAGGTGCCGTGTCCGCGTACTCCTCGTCGTAGTACTCCGGTTCCTCGTCGTCCTGCGTGGGCCCGGTGTACTCGTCGTCCGTCTCGACGGGTGCCTCATCGTCCCCGGCGTTGTCGTGCATCACCGCGCTCCCCACGAGGTCGCCGCATCTTTCGTCCCATTGTGTTCCCCTGTGCGGCTCTGTGCGATTCAGGCGCCGTCCGCACGGGTGAGGGAGGTGCCGGCGCGGCCCTCCCGGACGCGCCGGCGCAGTGCGCGGCAGTCGAGGGCGTCCGGTGTGCGCGTGCGGAACCGGTGCGGCCGGTGAAGGCGACGCCGGCGGCGTAGTCGTCATGACAGCGTCATGACGGGCCATCGAGGCGGCGGGGTCCAGGCACCTCGTCGCCCTCCCGGCAGCCGGATCCTTCGCTGGGCCGTGCCCGGCTGAACCGTCGGAGCACGGCGCGCGTACTGAAGAGCAGACGGCCGCACGCCCGCGCGGCCCTGTGCGTCGTACCGACCCGTCCCGAGGAGTACCCAGCGATGAGCACCGCCCGCCTGAGCGACCGGCTCGCCGGCCATCAACCTCTCGTTCTGGGTCTGTTCCGCATCGCCGTCGGCCTGCTGTTCGCCAGCGAGGGCGCCGCCACTCTGTTCGGCGTCCTGGACAGGGAGGCCAGCCCCACAGGTGACTGGCCGTTCTGGTACGCCGGCGTGATCGAGCTCGTGTGCGGAGGCCTCGTCCTCCTCGGCGTCGCTACCCGTGGCGCCGCCTTCCTCAGCTCGGGTGCCATGGCCTTCGCCTACTTCACCGAACACCAGCAGGACGGCCTGTTCCCCCTGCAGAACGGCGGTCTGGCCCCGGCACTGTTCTGCTGGGGCTTCCTCCTTCTGGTCTTCTTCGGGCCGGGCTCCCTGAGCCTGTCCGGTCTGCTCCGGCGCGGCGACACCACCTCGGCGGCCACCCCCGGACAGACCCGCTGACCAGGCGTGGGACGGCTGGCCGCAGGCTGCCGGCCCGCTTCGGTGTCCCAGGCTGACCCGCGCACACCGCGCAGGGCGCCTACCGGGCAGCCGGCGCCACGACCCGGAAGGCCAGACACACGACCGGAGTGGAGTCGTCCACCGGGGTGCCCTCACGCTCCCAGAAGCGACGGTGGCCGTCGCGCCACTCCTCGAGCGTGGCATCGCCCTCGCCCTCGGCCAGGGCGTGCTCCCAGGTGATCTCGCCGAAGGACGTCCGCCGCACGCCGGTGATCTCGAGCGTGGCGACGGCACGGCCGTCGTCGTCCAGGAGCGCCAGCCGCTCCCCCACGTACTCGAGGCCCTCCGTCTCCTCGGCGTACTCGGCCAGCAGACCGGTCGTCGCCGTCTTCCGCCCGGCCAGTACCAGGGAGTTCAGGCGGGCCCTCAGCCCGCCCGGAGTGCCCAGTTCCATGGCGCGCATACCGTCGACCCGTGGCCACACTGCTCATTCACCTCACTCGATCGCACGCGGAGGACGAGTCCTCCGGGCCGGTCATTATCGCGCCGTCACCGTCGGCGGCGGCCCGCGGGTGCGCACGGGTTCACCGCGGTCCGGCAGAGAGGCATTCACCGTCTGTATCGGGGCAATCGGCCCGTACGGCAACTGGCCCGCACACACACTGAGATGAGGGTGACGACATGTCTTTCCCGGAACACCCGCCGACGCGAACCGACTCCGTGCCGACGGACCCTGCCACGGGCAGGAGACGGGGCAACGGACTGGCTGTCGCCGCGCTCGTCCTCGGCATCCTGGCGATCCTCCTCTTCTGGACCGTCTTCGGCGGTGTGGTACTCGGCCTGCTGGCACTCGTCTTCGGCATCATCGGCGCACGCCGGGCCCGGGGCGGCCGGGCCCCGCACGGCGTGATGTCGATCGTCGGCGCGGTGCTCGGCGCGCTGGGCCTCATCGCGTCCGGCGTGATCCTCGCCATCGGTGCGTCGATCCTCAATTCGGACGAGTTCAAGGACTTCGACGACTGTGTCCAGCACGCCGACACGAAGAGCGAACGAGACGCGTGCGCCGAGGACTTCGACCGGGACATGAACAACTGACCGGATCCGGGCGGCCGGGCGGTGACGACCGGTGACGCGCCGGGTTCTGCCCAGCCGAAGGCCGGCTGCCGCAGAACCCGGCGCGTCACCCGTACGGGTGGCGGAAATGGGGGCGGGCAGCGGACCTTCCGGACGACGCGACGGGCGCCTCGGCGTGTCGCGTAGGACAGTGAGACCATGAATCGTCACCGACGCCCACCCCGGCGGGCCCCCTGGGTCGCAGGCGGTGCCGCCGTGCTCCTCCTCGGCGGCGTCGGGGTGTGGGTGTGGGTCGCGCAGGACGACGGCACGCCCAGCCCGACGCCCTCGGCGTCGGCCGACCTGTCGTTGCCGACGCTGAACCCGCTGCCGTCGTGGACCTTCGTAACGAAACCGCCGGGCACGCAGCGGCAGACGCCGCCGGGCACGCTGCTGCCCGAGCCGACGTCCCGGTCTCGTCAGCCGGTACCGCCGGGCCTGCCGCCCCGGCCGGAGCCCCCAGGACAGGCGCCGTCGCCACAGCCGGTGCCGCCCGGACAGCTGCCGACGGCCGAGCCGGCGCCGCCCCTCGACAGGCCGACGGCTCAGCCGGTACCGCCGGGCCAGAGGCCGACGGCCGGAACGGCACCGGGCGGCCGTGAACCGGAGCCCCGTCCACCCGCGACCGGTGCGTCGGCCGGCCACGTGCCACGGACCCCCGCGACACGGGCGCCATCGGCTGCCCGGCCCGAGAAGCCCCGGCCACCGGCCGGGTCCCCGCGGCCCGACTCCCCCGCACGACCCGCGCAACCCGAATCCCCGGCCGCGTCGGCGCGACCCACGCGCTCCGAACCCCCGGACACGTCGGTACGGCCCGAACCGCCCAAGCCGTCCGCCGCACCGCGGGCCCCGGGCCGGTCCGCGAAGCCCCGGTCCCCGGCGCCGTCCGGGGCGGCGAAGCCCTCGGCACCACCCACGCGGCCCCCGGCACCGCCGACACCGACGTCACGACCGGTCCCCTCGCATGCCGTACCACCGCCTCCCGCCGTGACGTCCACGCCGACGCCGCACGCACCGACGTCCGCACCGGCGTCACCCCCTGACCGGCACACGACCCCGGCACCGACAGCGGACAGCCGCGAGGCGGGCGCCACCGAGTGGTACACCTCGCAGGCCGCGACGGCCGCCGCCCGGCGCATGGCCGGCGACGAAACGGTCGGAGATCCCGCCTGTTCCATGGCGGCCGCGGGCCGGCCCGACCCCCTCCTGCTCCCGCGCGACGGCAGGATCGGTATCGGACACCACGGCACCTACTGGTGTCTGGTCTGGTGAGCCGGGCCGGAGCGGCGGCGGTCGGGACGGTGCCGCCTCCGGGGCGGCGCGGGTCTCGCGCCCGTCCTCCGACGGTGTGATACGGGGACGGCCCGGCGCACGGGCGCCGGCCGGCATCCGCGGGCCCGTACCGCACCCGGCGGACGTGGTGCGCACGGCGTAGGCTGCCCTCGGCACGCAGACGGCTGGGTGGGGGAACACATGGCGGCTGGGACGGTCCCGGTGTGGGAGTCGGCGCTCGACTCGGTGGTGGTGTACGCGCAGGGCGCGCTCTGCCGCCGTCTGGCCCGGGGCACGGTGCCGGCGGACGGACGGGTCCGGGTGGCGGGACTTCCCCGGTCGCTGGACCGTGACTCGCTGCGGGCCCGCGTCGTCGGCACGTCCGGGGTGCGGGTCACCGAGGCCCGGGTGGAGGTCGAGGCCGAGCCCCAGGACAGCGGCCGCCAGGACGTGTTGCTGCGCGAGGTGGAGCGTCTGCGCGAGGACTGCGCGGCCGCTCGGGGGCGCCGGGACCGGCAGCTGACCCTGATCGAGGAGATCGGCGCGCTGCGTCCGGTGCCGCCGGCCCGCAAGCGGGACGACCCGCACCGCCGCACACCCGTCGACGCGTGGCTGGCGCTCGCCGACTTCGTCGACGAGCGCCTGACCGTGCTGCACAGCCGGCTCGGCGCACTGGAGGAGGAGCTGCGCCGGGTCGAGCACGAGCTCACCGTCGCGGTGGACAGGCTCTCCCGTGCCTCCACCGACGCGCCCCCGGCCCATGTGGCCACCTCGTTCGGTGCGGTCCTGACGCTGGACGGCGAAGGGGAAGTGGAGGTGGAGGTGGAGTACGGGGTGCCCGGTGCCGTCTGGGTACCGGCCTACCGACTGACGTACCGTCAGGGCGGCGACACCGGGCGTCTGTCGCTGCGGGCGTCGGTGGCCCAGCGCACCGGCGAGGACTGGGCGGGAGTCCGCGTCGCCCTGGCCACCGCGGACCTGCGCCGCCCGACGGAGCTGCCCCGCCTCCGCTCGGTCCGCATCGGACGCAGCCAGCCCGCGCCCGCGCCGTCGGGCTGGCGCGCGCACCCGGAAGGGCTGAGCGGGCTCTTCGCCGGTTACGACACGGCGGGCCCCCGGCCCGCTACGGACGCCGTGCCCGCGCTCGCCGGGGCAGCCGCTCCTGCCGCTCCCCTGCCTCAGCCTCACCCGCCTCCCCCGCCGGCACCGGTCGCCTACGGAGCACCACCGGCCCCCGGCGGCGCGGAGGGCGACTCTCCGCAGGCCTACGGCAGCGGTGCTCCCACGTCTGCGGCCGAGCCCCGGACACAGGCCGGACCGCGTACCGGCGGCGGGCCCGCACGCGTCCCCGCCGCTCCCGGGGCGGCAGCACCGCGGCCCGCGGCGTCCTCGGGCTTCCTCCCCCCACCGCCGCCCACGGCGGGGCCGCCACGACCGCAGACCGCGGAGCTCGACTACACCGCGCTCGTCCTGTGCGGCCCGGAGGAACCGGAGGGCCGCCGGGGCCGGCTGTTCCCCGGCTCCGGTTTCGACCCGGTGGCCGTCGAGTACCGCCGCCGCGCCGAAGCGGTGGCCGCGCTTCCCCTTCCCGGGCACGCCGTCCGGCCCCGGGAGTCCGCCGGTTCCTTCGACCACCGGTTCGATGCCGCCGCTCCGGCGGACATCCCTTCGGACGGCACCTGGCACACCGTCACGGTCGGCGAGATCCCGGTGGGCCTGCGCACCGAGTACCTCTGTGTGCCGTCCGTGGAGCAGACCGTGTACGCGACGCTGATGCTCTCCAACGCCACGGCGCAGGCACTGCTCGCCGGTCCGGTGGAGGTGACCGTGGACGAGGAGTACCTGCTGACCACCTCCTTGCCCACACTCGCACCGGGCGGTGTGTGCCGGGTGGGGCTGGGACCTGCCGAGGCCGTGGCGGTCACCCGTCGTACGAGTCTGCGCGAGTCGACGTCGGGGCTGCGCAACAACGTCACCGTGCTCGACCACGGGGTTCACGTGGAGCTGGCCAACCGGCTCGCCGTTCCCGTCCGCGTGGAGGTGCGCGAGCGGGTGCCCGTGACGTCCGACGCGGACGTCCGGATCGAGGAACGGGCCGACTGGACGGCGCCTGGGAGCGACGGCGCGCCGGAGCGGCACGCGCCGGGCACCCGGCTGTGGCGGGTGGAACTGCCCCCCGGTGGCACCGCCGTCCGCGACGGCGGCTACGTGATCCGGATCCCGGCCGGCAAGGCCCTCACTGGCGGCAACCGCAGGAGCTGACAGCCATGTCTACGTCACCGGAGCCGATCCCGCTGATCGCTCTTCCCGTCACCGCCGTCACCTGCACGGAGGACCGCGCCCACGTGGAGCGGACCGCCGTGCTCGATCTGCGGGCCGGCACCCGGCGCCTGCGCCTCGGACCGGTCAGCGCGCTCGCCGTGGACCATACCCTCCAGGCCGAACTGACCGGCGGCCACCCGGCGACCGTGCTCGACGTGCGGCTCGTCCGCACCTGGACCCCGCGCGGGCCGGGGCCCGCCGGCGACGACTCCGCGCTGCGCCGGCGGGTGAGGGCCCTGGAGGAGGAGCGGTCGGTCCTGGAGCGGCGCCGTGACCGGCTGCGAGCCCGTGTCGAACTGCTGGGCCGTGTGGCCGCCGACCTGCTGCGGGACATCGCCGAGGGTGCCGGCTGCGGAGAGCCCGAGCGGGAGCGCTGGAACCGGGAGCTGGACCGGGTCGACGGCGCACGCGACTCCTGCGGTGAGCGGCTGCGCGCGGTGGAGGCCGGGCTGGCCGGCGTCGCCGGCGAACTCTCCGACGCCCAGCGGTCGTTGGATCTCTTCGGGACGCAGCCCGCGGAGCTGACCGGCCACATCGAGCTGACCGTCCACGCCCCGGCCGACGGGCGGGCCGAGTTGCGTCTGAGCCATCTCACCCCGTGCGCCCTGTGGCGGCCCGCCTACCGGGCCGTGCTCGACGGCCGGGAGCTCACCCTGGAGACGGACGCGATCGTCTGGCAGCGCACCGGCGAGGACTGGCCGGACGTACGGCTGACCCTGTCGACCGCCCGCTCCGCGTCGGCGGGTGAACCGCCGCGGCTCGGCGAGGACCGGCTGACGCTCACGGACCGCACGGCCACGGAGCGCCGTACCGTCCATGTCGGCCTGCGCGAGGAGGACATCGCGGACCTTGGTCCCAGTCCCGCCGCCGTGCCCGGACTGCCGGGAGTGGACGACGGCGGGGAGGTGCGGGTCCTCCACTCCCCCGCGCCGGTCACCGTGCCGGCTGACGGCCGCGCCCACCGCGTCCCGCTGTCCTCCTTCACCTCTGCCGCCCGCAGTGAGTACACCTGCTCGCCCGAACTGTCGCCGCTGGTCAGCCAGGTGGTGCGGTGCGTCAACCGGTCCGGTCACGCACTGCTCGCGGGGCCCGTCGACCTCATCGGCGGCAGCGGCTTCGGCGGACGCGGCATCCTGGACTTCACCGCCCCGGGCGCCCCCTTCGAGCTGGCCTTCGGCGGCCGGGACGACCACCGGGTCCTGAGGCAGACCGAGGAGACCCGTGAGACCGCCGGGATGGGCCAGCGGACCGTCCTCACCCGGACCGTCCGGCTGCACCTGTCCAGGTTCTCCGCCCCCGGGGACGACGACGACCGGGTGATCGTCCTGCGGGAGCGCATCCCGGTCTCCGAGGTGTCGGCTGTGGAGGTGCGGCTGCACCGGGACGCCTGCTCGCCCGTGCCCGACGCGGTCGACGAGGACGGCATCGTGCGCTGGGACGTCCCGCTGGGCCCGGGTGGCCGGCGCGCGGTCACCCTGGTCTACGAGGTGTCGGCGAGCGGCAAGGTCACCGGTCTTTGACCGCGTGAGGGAAGCGACCGTGGTCCGCGGCGGGGCCCGCCGCGCGGGCGGGCTCCTGATCGCGGCCCTCCCGAGACCTGGCGATCCTCCGCTACCGAGGGGTAGGAAGCCGCTCCGTCTTGCTATACAGTTCGTCAGCAAGCGGCGGCCGTTACCCGTGGTAATAGCGCATGGTCTCGACCCGGAGGAGCCCTCAGCATGGCCAGCAGCACCTCTCAGCCGGAGGCCCGGACCCATCCCTCGGACGACGGTGTGGCCCGGCGGCTGCTCGATTCGTCCGCGCAGCTCTCCTACGACCCGCTCACCGAGGTCGACTGGGACACCCCCCTCGACACGAACTTCCACGGCGCCAGCCCGGAGTGGAGCACGCTCTACGGGACGCCGTACTGGAACGAGATGAGCGAGGCACAGCGCAAGGCGCTGACGCGCCAGGAGGCGGCCTCCGTCGCCAGCACCGGGATCTGGTTCGAGATGATCCTGCAGCAGATGGTGCTGCGGGACATCTACGCCAAGGACCCGACGGACGACACCGTGCAGTGGGCGCTCACCGAGATCGCCGACGAGTGCCGGCACTCGATCATGTTCGCCCGCGGCGCGAAGAAGCTCGGGGCCCCGGCCTACCGTCCGGACCGGGCGGCGCTCGAACTGGGCAGGTTCTTCAAGACCGTCGCCTTCGGCGAGGCGGCGTACGCGTCGATCCTGGTGGCCGAGGAGGTCCTGGACGTCATGCAGCGCGACTGGATGCGCGACGAGCGGGTCGTGCCGTTCGTCCGCACCATCAACAACATCCATGTCGTCGAGGAGTCGCGGCACATGAAGTTCGCCCGCGACGAGACGCGCCGGCACCTGGCGCGGGCGGGACGGTTGCGCCGCCGGATCCACGCCGTCCTGATCTCCGTCTCGGCGTACGTGATCGTCACCAGCATGGTGAACCGGAAGGTGTACGCCCACGCCGGCCTGGACGAGAAGCGCGCGCTGCGCGAGGCGAAGGCGAACGAGCACCACAAGTCGATGATGCGGGCGAGCTGTTCGGGCCTGATGGAGTTCCTGGCCTCGGTGGGTCTGCTCACCCGGCCGGCGCTCTTCTTCTACAGGCGCGCCCACCTCGTCTGACGACCGCGCCCATCCCCCTGCACCTGTCCCGGCCTTCAGCGGAGCGGACGACCATGGCCTTCGCGATCACCCAGACCTGCTGCAACGACGCCACCTGCGTGTCCGTCTGCCCGGTCAACTGCATTCACCCCACGCCCGAGGAACGGGCCTTCGGCAGCACGGAGATGCTGCACATCGACCCGAAAAGCTGCATCGACTGCGGGGCCTGCGCCGACGCCTGTCCGGTGGACGCCGTGTTCCCCGTCGACCGGCTGCCCGCCACGCAGCGGGAGTACGCACGGATCAACGCCGCCTACTTCGAGCCCGGCGGGGCGCCGGATCCCCCGGACCGGGTGGAGAGTTCCGCGGGCGATCCGGCGGGGCCGGGCCCGAACTTCCACGACTGGGGCGAGCCGTCCTTCGACCGCGTACTGCCCTCGGACTTCGGGCCGCTGCGGGTCGCGATCGTCGGCACCGGACCGGCCGGCATGTACGCCGCCAGGGACCTGCTGCTGCACACACGGGCCGAGGTGACCCTCATCGACCGGCTCCCGGTCGCCGGCGGACTCGTCCGGTACGGCGTGGCACCCGACCATCCGTCCACCAAGAAGGTGGGCGAGACCTTCGCCCGGTTCCACACCCATCCGCGGGTGCGGACGCACCTGGGTCTCGACGTGGGCGTCCACATCACGGCGGAGGAGCTCGCCGCCCACCACGACGCGGTGATCTACGCGGTGGGCGCGGCCACCGACCGTCGGCTCGGCATCCCCGGCGAGGAACTGCCCGGCTGTGTCTCTGCCACCGCCTTCGTCGCCTGGTACAACGCGCATCCCGAGGCCGCCCCGGACGCCGTCGACCTGTCGGCGGAGCGTGTCGTCGTGGTCGGCAACGGCAACGTCGCCCTCGACGTCGCCCGCATCCTGGTCACCGACCCGGACACGCTGGCCGGCACGGCGATCGCCGGCCACGCGCTGGCGGAGCTGCGCCGCAGCAAGGTGCGCGAGGTGGTGGTGCTCGGCCGCCGCGGCCCGGGCGAAGCGGCGTACACCCGGTCCGAACTGCTCGCCCTGAAGCACCTTCCCGGGGTGGACCTGCTCGTAGACGACCACGATCCGCGCGTCGGCCCGGCCGTCGATGCCGCCGGGCCGGGGGACAAGGCGGCGGTGCTGCGGGATGTGGCGCGCGGGGCCGTCGACTGGTCCCTGCCGCCGGATGTCCGGGGACGGCGGCGCATCGTGTTCCGTTTCCTCTCGGCCCCGGTGGAGGTGTGCGGAGGCGAGCACACCCGCGCCGTGCGCGTCACCGGCGGCACCGGGGAGGTGGAGATCCCCGCCGGCCTGGTCCTGCGCGCGGTCGGCTACCGCGGGGTCCCGCAGGCCGGGCTGCCGTTCGACGAGGCCAACGGGACCGTCCCGAACGAGCTCGGACGGGTGCGCGGCAGGCCGGGGACGTACGTCGTGGGGTGGAGCAAGCGCGGACCGTCGGGCGGGATCGGCGCCAACCGCGCGTGCGCGGCCGAGACCGTCGGCTCCCTGCTCGCCGACGCGGTGGCGGGCGCACTGCCCGCACCGGCCGCCGGCCCGAAGGCGTTCCGCCGCCTGGTCCGCCGCCGCCGGCGCCGCTGACGCCGCCCGTACGTGCGGGCCGGAGGGCCCCTCGACGTGCCGGGCACGTCGGGGGCCCTCCGTGTCACCCGGCCGGGGTCGGGTGGTGCGGCATGGCGAGATGTGCCAGGTCTCCCGGTGGGGAGCCGGTGACCGGCCAGAGCGGTGCCGGTGTGCCGTCGGCCACCGCCGCGGGGGCGTCGGTGAGGTTCATCCGCTCACGGAGGCGGCCGTAGAAGTCCATGGGGCCGAACCGGGCGGCGCGCAGCTTGAGCGGCGACGCGTACACCCCGAGCCAGTCCCCGGGACCGATCACACCGTGGAGCTGGCCGTCGATGCTGACCGCGGCGCGGCCCGAGTGTTCGAGCACCCGCAGCCCGACGGGCTCGTCCGGGGCGGCGACGACGGAGCGGTTGAACGTCATGTGCGGCGCCACGGGCGTGAAGACGAGTGCCTCGGCGCCCGGCGAGACCACCGGGCCGCCGGCGGCGAAGCTGTAGGCGGTCGAGCCCGTCGGTGTGGCCACCAGCAGCGCGTCGGCGGAGTACGAGGCCAGGAGCCGGCCGGCGATGTAGACACCGACCGAGACCTGCCGGTCCCGGGCGAGCTTCTCCAGCACGACGTCGTTGAGGGCGGTCACGTCCAGCGGGATGCCCCACTCGCCTCCCGTCTCGCAGTCGGTGCGCACGCTCGTCGGGGGCAGGAGCGGGCCCCGGCCGTACCTCATCAGCGCTTCGATGTCCGAGGGCACCTCGAGGCGGCGGGAGGCACGCATCGTCAGCAGCATGCGCCGCTCCACGTCGAGCCGGTCCTCGTGCACGGCGTCCAGGGCCGTGCGTACCAGGCCCATGGGCACCTCGGTCAGGAAACCCACCCGGCCGAGGTCGACTCCGAGCACCAGAGCGTCGATGGCGCCGGCCAGCCGGGCACCGCGCAGGAAGGTGCCGTCCCCGCCGAGCGTGACGACGAGGTCGGGGTCCCCGGCCGCCGCCACTTCCTCCCGGGCGCTGTGCCGCCCGCCGTCGTTCCACACGTCGATGTCCTTGCAGGGGACGGCGTGCTCGGCACACCAGGCCCGGACCGTGCGGGCCGCCTCCGCGGCCTCGGGACGTCCGCCGTGCACGACCATGCCGACCCGGCCCACCGCCATCTGCGCCTCCTGGACGTCCGCCTCGACCGGCTGTGCCCCCATCCTGACCCGTGCGAGGGCCGCCGGCGCGCCGCACCACGCCGCAGCGGCCCGGTTCCGCGGGCGCGGTACCGGGCCGCCGGGTGACGCCGGTGGCCGATCAGCCCTGCCGGGCCTTGGAACGCGGATCCTTCTTGTTGATCACGAACGTCACGCCGCGCCGGCGCACGACCTGGGCGCCGGGCCTGGACTTCAGCGAGCGCAGGGACGCGCGCACCTTCATCACGGTCTCCTTTCGCGGAACGGTACGGCGGGGGACGGTGGTCACCGCTCTTCGCGGAAGAGGACGTGCCCTCCGGCGACCGGGTCGTACTTCCGCAGGACGAGCCGGTCGGGGTCGTTCAGCCGGCTCTTGCGCGTCACGTAGGTGACGCCGGTACCGGCCGTCGACCTCAGCTTGACGACGGGCCGCGCGGTGCTGCGTGCCATGGGGTGCTCCTTCCGCCGCTGCCCGATCTTTGACTCAGGCATGTCAGTTCGGTCTCTGCAACGGCGTGGTCGGGTCGGGGTATTCCGGTTCCGGGGTCAGGGGCGGCGCGCGGCCCAGACCGTGATCTTGGTGCGGACGCTCAGGTCGGCGCGGCGCAGGAGGCTGTACGGTCCGTCGGTGTCGAGCAGTCCGTCGAGAGCGGTCAGGTCCTCTGCCGTGAGGGACGAGGCCACACGGTCGCGCAGGCGGCGCAAGCCGCTGACCGCGTAGCGGCCCACCGCCTCGGTGCGGGAGGGTTCGACTCCGACCGTGAGGGTGCGTTCGTCGTCGACGGTGAAACCGGCCGCGCGCAGTCCACTCGTCCAGTCGGCGCCGCGATGGGGCACGCGTGCGGCGTGGTGGTGGGCGAGCAGGGCGTGGCAGCGCTCCTCGAGGCCGGGGGCGGTTTCCGGGGCGTCCCCGGGCAGGAACCGGGGGAAGCCGGCCGGCTCGACGACGGCGAACAGTCCGCCCGGGGCGAGCAGCTCGTACACCTTGCGCAGGGTGCTGTCGGGGTCGGCCATGTGGTGCAGGGAGGCCGATGCCCACACCAGGTCCGGTGCGCCGAGGGCGGGCCAGTCCGTCGCGTCGAGGTCCGCGTGGACGAGGGTGGTGCGGTCGCCGGCGCCGACGGCCTCCGTCTTCCGGCGCAGGCGGCGCAGGTGCGCGGGCGAGGCGTCGACGGCGGTGAGCCGGGCCGCCGGGAAGCGACCGAGAAGGGCGAGGGTGCCGGCTCCGGTTCCACAGCCGAGGTCCACGATGTGGCGGGGATCGGCCCCGAGGGGCAGCCAGGCGGTGATGGACGCGAGGTGCTCGGCGAGCACCTCCGCTTCCATGTCGAGGAAATCCGCCTGGTCGTCCATGGCGTGCGCGGTGTCGTGCGGGTGGGCGTGCTGCGTACGGTGGGGTACCCGCTGCGGGGTGGAGTGGTCCATGGCCACGACGCTAGGCGGGCCGTCCGCGTGGGGCCCGCGCCCTCCCGGGATGCGCAAGACGATGGCCGGCCGAGCCGCGCAACGCGCAAGGCCGCCGAGGGCGCGACGACGGCGCCCGTCGGAAACCCGCTACCGCCCCCGCTGGAAGGCGGCGGAGACTAGCCCCATGACAGACATGAGCGCGTTCCGGGAGGCGGTCACCGCGTGGGCGGCCGGCGCCTCGGCGGACGTGGCGCGGGAACTGGCCGCACAGCTCCCTGTGCGGACCGCCGTCCTGCTCGAAGGGCTGAGCGACGCGGCCGCGGTCGAGGCGCTGGCCGCACTGCGCGGCCGGGACCTCGCGGCCGAGGGTGTCTGCGTGCTTCCCATGGGCGGTGCGATGAGCGTCGGGCGGTTCGCCGGCCTTGTCGGGCCGCCCGTACTGGGCCTGCGGCTCAGGGGGCTGTGCGACGAGGCCGAACACGGCCACTACGTCCGTGGCCTGGAGCGGGCCGGGGCACCCGAGCGGGGGTTCTTCGTCTGCGCGGCGGATCTGGAGGACCCGCTGATCCAGGCGTTGGGCACGACTCGGGTGAAGGAGATCATCCGCGCCGAGGGCGACGACCGCGCCCTGCAGACCTTCCTGCGGCAGCCCGCGCAGCAGGGCCGGGCGCCTCAGCGGCAACTCCGGCGGTTCCTCGGCACGAAGAAGGGACGCAAGATCCGCTACGGCCGGGTCCTCGTCGAGGCGCTCGGCCCGCAGGAGGTACCCGCCCCGCTCGAGGGCCTGCTCGCCGGACTCTGAAGGCCACAGCACGCCGCCCGGTCCGAGCCCGCTCCGCACCCGGCACCGACGCGGGCGGGCCCCGGCCGCCCACCACGCGGCGTCGGCGGTCAGGCGTCCTCGATCACCGTCGTGACGGGCGTGCCGGCCTCGATCGTGCGGCTGACCGTGCAGAGCCGGTCGTGGGACGTCCGCACGGCCCGGGGAAGGATGGCGCGGGCGCGCTCGGCGCCCTGGCCGTCGGGGAAGGCCACGTCGAAGGTGACGACGAGATTGGTCATGCGGTTGCCGAACTCGTCGCTGATCTTGTCGCCCGTCACCGACACCGAGAACCGGTCGGGCTCCGCGTGACGGGCGGTGGCCACGTCGACGTCCGCGGCCGTGCAGCCCCCGATGGCGGCCAGCAGCAGTTCGACCGGTGTGAACGCCGTGCCCCCGTCGTCGGAGGCGGTCCCGAAGTGGAGGGTGCCGCCGCGGGCGTTGGTGGCGACGAAGTGACCGGTGGCCGTGCGCTCGACGCGGACGGAACGCTGGGTGTCTTCACTCATGGGTCGACAGTAGCGGCGCCGCGACGCGCCCGGCCGTCGCCCCGCGCGGCCGCCCGCGGCCCGTGAGACGGTGAGAGCGGCCCGGCCCCGGGGCGGTGGCGCGCCGGCCGTGGGAGGCGGCGCTCCGGGAGGGAGCGTGCTCAGCGCACCGCGCAGCCGCACGCCAGGAGGCCCGGGCATGACGGCTCACGTTCCCCGGGCGGCCGGTACGGCGAGGAGCTGTTCGCACCGGAGCACCCGCGCGAGACCGGCGGAGGCCGCGGCGCACCTGGACTCGCCGGAGCTGCCGAACCCGGGCCCGGCACGGTGATGGCCCGGGGACGACGGGACCGAGCGGCCGCGGCCGGTTCCCGACGCACGGGACCGTGTCATCCCGGGCTCCCGGCCGCGGGGGCGGCGAGGGCGTCGAGCAACAGGTCCGCCGGGAGAGCGGGCACGGTCCGGCCGTGCACGCCCGTGGTCGTCGTCGCGGCCAGCAGGCTGTTGAGCACCGCCTCCTCCACCCCGTCGAGGACCGCTTCGAAGAGCGCGCCCAGTTCGGTGTCGGCGACGGGCGCACGGGGGTCGGGGCGTGTACCGAAGGCCACGGCGTAGTCGCCGCTGCCGTGGCTGTAGGCGGCGCCGGTGCGTGCGAGGGCGAACACCGCCCGCCGGGCGACCCGGGTGAGCTGCCGGGCGTCGAGCGGGGCGTCCGTGGCCACCACGATCATGCAGGAGCCCGTCTCCGCGACCGGTGCCGCGACGTCCGGTCCGAGCCCGAGGGAGCCGGGGGTGAGGGTGCGGCCGAGTACGCGCAGGGTGCCGCCGAAGTTCGCCTGCACCAGGACACCGACGGTGAAGCGCCGGTCCCCCACGTCCGGGGTGCGCGAGGCCGTGCCGATGCCGGCCTTGAATCCCAGGGCGACGGTGCCGGTGCCCGCGCCGACGCAGCCCTCGGGCACCGGTCCGCCGGACGCTCCGTCGAGGGCGGCCCGGACGTGCTCCTCGAGGACGGGCCGGGAGCGGATGTCGGACAGGAAGCCGTCGTTGCACTCCCCCACGACCGGGTTGAGGCTCTGTGTCTCTTCGCAGCCGGGGCGCCGGAGCATCCAGCCGACGAGGGCGTCGGCGACACGGAACGCCGAGAGGGTCGAGGTGAGCAGCACCGGAGTCTCCAGCGTGCCGAGTTCGGTCAGCTGGGTCGTCCCGATGAGTTTGCCGTAGCCGTTGCCCGTGAACACCCCAGCAGGCAGCGGTGTGCCGGGGCCCACCGCGTCCGGCACCACGGCGGTGACTCCGCTGTGCACGTCGGCGTCCCGGACCGTGGTGTGGCCGACCCGGACGCCCGGTACGTCCGTGATCGCGTCGAGCGGGCCGGCGGGCGTGCGCCCGATGACGATGCCGAGGTCGCGGGCGCGGGGGCGGGGGTCCATACCGGGGACGGTACACATGTGTGCCGGAAGGGGTATCAAGCCGGGTACGGTGGGTGAACACCCTGCCGGACGGCACCGACAGTCCGGTCACCCGCTCCAGGTGTCCGGGCCCCCGCCGCGCCACTCGACCAGCGCGGACTGCCGCATCCAGGCGTCGTCGACGTCCTCCAGCCCGGCCAGGCGCAGGAACTCCACGACGTCCAGCAGCCCGTACGCCATCCCCAGGAACCGTGCCCCCGCGCGGACGCGCCGGCCGCCGTCGTCGCCCGGCGGGTAGATCACGATGGGCTGGTCGCTCGCCATGCCACCAGCGTGCACGGGGTGTCGTGGGCGCGCATGCGGGGGGTGGTCCGTGTCCCCGCTGTCACCGGTGTGCGACCGGGACGCGGGAGGCGGCGGGCCGGCCGGGGAAGGAGCGGTCACCGAAGAGGATGCGGGATGCCGCGGCCCGGCCCATCGGTGTGCGCAGCAGAGTGAACGCGGCGTTCGTCGCGGCCGGGGTCCGGATGTGTGACAGCCCTCTGCGCAGCGACAGCCGCCCTCGGAAGGCGGCGCGCAGGCCGGCCCCGTCGTAGTGGGCCAGCGCGCCCGGTCTCCCGGCGGTCAGCGCGTCGTCGAGGACATGGGCGGCCAGGTCCGACAGGCGCAGGCAGGGGTCCAGGCCGCCGGCGGTGAGTGGGGAGACCGCGCCCGCCGCGTCCCCCACGAGGAGACCTTCGGCGCAGCTGATGCGGCGCAGTACACCGCCGACGGGTATGGGGCCTCCGCGTCGCTCGACCAGTTCGGGACGGTCCGCTCCGGCCAGCCCGGGTGCCGAGGCGCTGAAGCGTGCCACGGCCCGGCGCACCCCTTCGGGGAAGCGGTGGGCGTAGCCGGCGGTACCGACGTGGGCGTGCTGCCCGTCGTGCACGACCCAGGCGAGGTATCCGGGGGCGAGCGCGGGGTCGAGGACGCAGTGGAAGGTGGGCGGTTCGCCGTTCGGACGGACCTCGAAGACCTCTTCGGCTCCGACCAGCAGATGGCGGTTGCGGTCGAGGCCGAGGTCGCGGGCGACGGTCGAGCGCGCTCCGTCGGCCCCGACGACGAACCGGGCCCGGACCTCGGTGGGGCCGTCACGGCCGATCAGCCGGAAGGCGTCGCCGTGCCGGCCGGCGTACCGCGTGCCCAACGCCAGCCGGACACCGGCGTCGACCGCGGCCTCGGCCCCCGCTTCGTACAGCCGTGCCATGTCGCCCACCCGGTACTCGTCGCGGTCGCTGACCAGGCTGACGGGACGTCGCATGCCCGGGGGGTAGAGCAGGACTCGCCGGATGGGCGGCCCGAGGTGTTCGCCGGGCAGCGGGAAGTCGTCGAGTGTCTTGCGCACGAAGATCCCCGTGGTGCGGATCGCTCCGGCCAGGGTGGTCCGCCGGTCGACGAGGAGCACGTCGTGGCCCTGGCGGGCGAGGACGGTGGCGACGTGCAGGCCGGCCAGCCCCGCCCCGACCACCAGGACGTCGGCCTCTGCCGTGCGGGCGGGGCGGTGGGGTGTGCGGGCTGCTGCGGGCATGACTGTGCTCCCTGCGGGGTCGGTCACGGGTCGACGAGGGCGCGCCGTCTGCGGCGCGTCGTGGCACCGGTCGGCTCGGACGCTCACCATGGGGCGGCGACTCGATCGAACCACGATGGAAACCTATCGAGATTCGATAGGTTCGGCAAGGCGCGGGGTGCGGCACAGCTTTGTACCGACCTTCATGGCGAGCCAGCCCGCGGCCGCGCCGGCCGCGTACCAGAACAGGTCGGGTGCGTTGAAGGTGGAACCGAGGACCAGACGAGCGAGGGTGCTGTGCTGTGCGAGTTCCCCGGGTACGGGGGTGAGTTGCAGCAACTCCACTCCCCAGCTGACGGCCAGCGCCGCTCCGGCCGCGGCCGACGGCGTCGTCCGGGGCGCCACCAGGACGACGAGGGCGAGCATCAGGACGGTGTACAGGGCGTCTCCGCCGTACTTCGCCACGTCCCCCGACGCCAGGGCCCGCAGGCCCAGTCCCGCGCCGATGACCACCAGCGCGGCCACAGCCGCCGTGAGGCGCCTGCGTCCCGGGCGGTCGGGGGTGTGGTCGGGGATGAGGGGAGAGGAGGTCATGGGCGTCATTGTGCTGACCGGGGCCGCCCGTGCCGCAGGCGCCCGTCATACCGGCAACTCCCGCGCGACCTCGTCACCTGGCCGTTGCTGCGGATGGAGCAGGAGGCCGCGCCGGAGTCGTCTCCGCGGCGCGGCCGTGAACGTGGGGACCGGCGCACCTCCCTGGTGGACACCGGCGGCGGGAACCGGCTCGTACGGCCGGCGGGGACGGCGGTCGCGCGGACCCGATCCGATCGGGCACAGGATGTCGGGTGCGGCGGTGTCCTGGCTGCCTAGCGTGGTGATCACGAAAGAGGAAGGGGACCGGGCGTGCTGGAGCGGCTCAACCTGACGATGGAGCACATCGAGCGCCGTCTCGACCAGCCCGTGGACGTGGCCGAACTGGCCGGCGTGGCGGCGACGTCGGAGTATCACCTGCGCCGGATGTTCTCCGCGCTCGCGGGGATGCCGTTGTCGGAATACGTACGGCGCAGGCGGCTGACCGTCGCGGGTGCCGAAGTGCTCGCCGGACGCGGCACGCTGCTGGAGATCGCGGTGCGGTACGGCTACGGCTCGGGCGAGGCGTTCGCGCGGGCGTTCCGCGCCATGCACGGCGTGGGTCCGGGCGAGGCCCGGCGCACCGGCACCGCGCTCGTCTCCCAGCCCCGGCTGACCTTCCGCCTCACCGTCGAAGGGAGCAACAGCATGCGGTACCGCGTAGTGGACAGGCCGGCCTTCACCGTGGTCGGACCGAGGGCCAGGGTGCCCCTCGTGCACCTGGGTCCGAACCGGGCGATCATCGACTTCGTCCGTGGCATCGGACGGCAGGCTCTGGAAGAGCTGGAGGAGCTGTCGGACGAGGAGCCCCGGGGGCTCGTCGCCGTCTGCGACGACCTGGACCCGAGCCGGGCCGAGGGCACCGAACTCGACTACTACCACGGAGTGATCACCTCGGCGCCGGCACCCGAGGGCTCGGCCGTACTGCCCGTGCCGGCCGGCACCTGGGCGGTGTTCACGGCCTCCGGACCGGTGCCGGACGCCATCCAGCATCTGTGGCGGGACGTGTTCACCGAGTGGTTCCCGTCCAACCCGTACCGCGGCCGGACCGGACCGGAGATCCTGCGCACCCGGATGTCGCCGGACCGCACCGAGGCCGATGCCAAGCTGTGGCTCCCGGTGGAGCGGGAGGAGCGTTAAGGTCCGGTCGTTCAGGCCGTGGCCCGCCCGGTGGCGCCTCCCCAGGCGTGGACGCACAGGGCCTGTTCGACCACCTCGGTGTAGACGGCCGCGGCGAGCCACGACCGGGCGAAGCGGCCCGTGTCGGCCGGGACCAGACGCCCGAAGACGTCGCGGGAGCGGTCCGCGGCGGCGGTGTGGAGATCGTCGAGGAGGTCGGCCGCGGTGGCGAGGCCGAGGCGGCGCAGGCGGGCGGCGTCGCCCGCCGTGCCGCCGGCGAGGGCGAGCACACGGCGGCCTCCCGGCACGGCCTGGTGGACCCGGCGGCGCAGCAGGTGCAGCGGCGCCTCGTCCCCGCCGCCGCCGGCGGCGGCCCCGGCCGGTGGCGCGGGCGCGCCCAGGGGCAGGTCGGCGTGCTGGAGCCGGTCCAGGCCCAGGTCCACACGGGCCGCGGGGTCGGTGGGGTGCGTGGCGGCCAGGAGCAGGGCGCGTGCGTGCGGTCCCGGTGTCAGGCGTGCGACGATCCGCAGCCGGACGCCCCCGGCGGCGGCGAGCAGCCGGAGGTTGTCGCGGTAGGGCAGTGCCGGGTCGTCGTGGGCGGCGGCCAGCCGCAGGGGGACGCCCGCGCAGTCGGCGAGCAGACAGTCGCCCGTCGTCTCCCGCACCGTGCCGGTGAGGGTCACCTCCAGGAACAGCAGGTCCTGGCCGCCGTTCAGGGCCCTGGTGACCTGGTCGGCGGCGGGTACGGCCCACAGCCGGTCCAGCGGTTCGTCGTGCCATGCGGCGCCGGAGGCGCGGACCGCCCGTACGCCCGCGCCCGCACCGAGGCGGCCCGTCGGGGAGACGGTGGCGCCGGATACGGCCAGCCCGGCGCGCGACAGTTCGCGGTGGGTCAGAGCGGTGTCCCCGATGCGTACGGCGCGGTCGGCGGCGCCGGTCGCCCGGGCGGGGCCGCCGGGCATCACGTCGGACACCGTGTAGAGGCGTCCTTCGGCGTCGGCCGTCCAGGTGACCGCGCCCGCGTAGCCGGTGGCGGTGAGGACGGGTTCGGAGAAGAGCCCGTAGAGGCGCAGGGACCCGTCGGGGCGGTACGGCTGCCTGACCGTGCCGCGCAGTCCGGTCAGGTCGGGTCCGGTGGCGTGCGGGACGCGGTGGGCGACGTCGAGGACGGCGGTGAGGGAGTCGGCGAGGTCGTCGAGCCGGTATCCGGGGTCGGCCGCGCGGGCCGCGCGGACGGCGGTCACCACGGAGACCGCTGCCGCAGAGGCCCGCGGGAGGCCGGCGAGTCGGGCGGTGTGCGCGGCGTGCAGCAGTTCCGCCTGGAGCACGGCGCCCGCGCCGTCGGCGCCGGCTTCCAGGACGGCGGCGGCCGCGTCGAACACCGCGCGTGCGGCGGTGTGCTGTGCGGGCGTGGTGCGCTCGGGCTCCGTCTCTCCCGTCTCCTCCGGTGTGTCCGTGTCCTCGCTGGGGGCCGGGTCTTCGGCGGGGCCCGGGACGGGGGTGTCGTCGGCGACGGGTGCCGCCGAGGCGGCCGCCGCGCGGTGCAGGCAGTCGGGGGCCAGCAGGCATCCGCAGCGGATCGCGTCCGCACCGGTCACCGCCCCGCCCGGCGCGTGCAGGACGACATCGGTCTCGTCGTCCACGGCGATCCGCACGGTGTCGCCGTCCCGGGTGGCGGGGCGTGCCAGGAGCTTGGTCACGCCGGCGTCCAGCCGTTTGCGGAGCCGGGGCGGGAGCGCCGCGACGAGTTCGGCGGTGACGGACGGGACGACCGGAGGCAGGTCCGGGCTCATGCGATCTTCTCCCCTACCCAGCGGGCGAGTTCGAGTGGACTGAGGGCGGCGACGGGCATCCCTGCGGCGACCAGTTGGCCGGCGACCCCTGTGGAGTAGCGGGGTCTGCCGGTGTCGTCGAGGCTCGCGCAGCCCAGGACGTGGCAGCCGGCCGAGACCAGCGCGCGCACCTCGGCGAGCAGACCGCCGAGCGGATAGCCCTCCTCGAAGTCGCTGACCACCACGACGAGGGTGCGGGAGGGCACGGTGACGAGTTCACGCGCGTGCCGCAGTCCGGCGGCGATGTGGGTGCCGCCCCCGACGGAGACCTCCAGCAGCAGGGACAGCGGGTCGTCCACGTGCCCGGTGAGGTCGATGACCTCGGTGGAGAAGGCCAGGAAGTGGGTGGAGAGCGTCGGCACCCCCGCCAGCACGGAGGCGGTCAGCGCCGCCCACACCGTGGACGCCTCCATGGAGCCCGAGACGTCGGTGACCAGGACCAGCCGCCAGTCGGCGGCCCGCCGCGCCCGGGTGCGGAAGACCGGGCGCTCGGGAATCACCTGGACCGTGCCGTCCGGGCCTCGGCGGGCGGTCGCCAGGTTGGCCCGCAGCGTGCGGGGCAGGTCCAGGCCCCCGCCGGGGCGTCTGCTGGGGCGGGGCAGGGCGGTGCCGTGCAGGGCCGGGCGCAGACGGGTGGCCAGCTGCCGGGTCAGCGCCTCGACGAGGCTCCGGACCAGCGGGCGCAGTGCGGCCAGCCGGGCCTCGGGCAGGCCGCCCGCGTGCCGCAGCACGGTGCGCAGCAGGTCCACCGAGGGGCGCACCCCGTCCGCGTCCAGTTCGGTGAGGACATCGCTGCGGCCGGACGCGGCGGCCGCGGCCAGGACCTCCTCGCGGATGCCCGGCCCGAACAGCGCGGCCAGCTCCTTGGACCACTCGCGCACCCCGGGGTACGGCGCCTGGCGTCCGCCGCCGCGACCGGGGCCGGCGAGACTCCCGCGGCTGCCTTCGCCGCGTCCGCTGCCGTACAGCTCGTCCAGCGCGGTCGCCAGCGGTACGGCGGACCGCGGCAGCGCGTCGGTGCGGCGGCCGAGGAGGAGACGCCAGCGGTCGGCCGGGGCGAGGAAGTGCGCCCCGCCCCGCCCCGCGACGGCCTCGACGACGCCTCCGGCCGTGGTGTCGCCCGGCCGGGACGGCGCACCGGACCGGGGCCGGGATCGCACCGCGGGTTCCGGTCCTCCGGCCGGTGCCGGGGCGTCCGGGCCGGGCCGCGCGGTACCGGCTGCGGCATGCCGTGCGTGGCCGTCCGGCCCCGGCCGTGCCCCGTCGCCCGTCCCGGACCCGGCCGGCGGGCCGTCCGGGGTGGGGGTCGCGGCGGCGGCACGCGGCAGGAGGCGCAGTGAGCGCAGCCTCTCGCGGGCCGCGAAGTCCGCCTCGGTCCAGGCGGCGAGGGCCACCGGGTCGACGCCGGCGGTGTCGGCGACGTGCGGGGTGCCGAGGCCCGCTTCGACGGTGGCGAAGAGGCGGTCGCGGGCCGCGGGGCTCAGCGTGTCGAAACCGCCGCGCAACGCGGGCAGCCGGTCGAGGAAGGCCCGGTCGGGCAGCTCCGTCACCCGGGCGAGGAGGGGTTCCAGTGCCGGTTCCGCCGTCTCCAGGAGCGGGCCCGCGGCGCTCAGCAGTCCGCCGAGCCGGGCGGTGAGGGCGGCGCGGGAGTCGGGGCCGGTGGCCCCGTCGACCCAGGAGGCCACGCGGGCGCCGAAGACCCGCGCGTCCTCGTGGCCGAGCAGGACGCGTACGGCGCCGGCGGCGCCGCGCATCATCGGGGAGCCGTCCGCGGACAGGCGCTGCAGGGCGTCGGTGAGCCGGATGCCGCCCAGCAGGTCCGCGCGGTGGGCCAGTTCGAGCAGGGCGTGGGCGTCGGCCAGGTCCTCGGATCCGGTGAGGCCGTCCACCTGGCGTACCGCCGCCGCGGTGAGCAGGTCCGCGACGGCGGCAGCCCGGACCTCGTTGTCCGGGTCGGGACCGAGACCGGGGACATGGCCTGCCCGCAGCCGGTCCAGCAGGGCCAGGCCGGCCAGGAGGTCCGGCAGGGTGCCGGTCCCGGGCAGGACGCCGGCGACGTCGTCGAGCCGTTCGCCGGCGAGCGCGGTCAGGCCGCACTCCGCCGCTCGTCCGAGTCCTTCGAGGGCCTGCGCCGCCGTCGGCCCGCCCTCGTCGAGCTCCTGGCGCCGCCGTTCCCGCAGTACCCCTTCGGCGGCCTGCGCGGGGGTGACTCCGCGCAGGCCGGCCGCGGTCAGCATCGCGGCGGTCGCGGGTGTCCAGCGGACCTCCCACCGGGAGGTGAGGGCCTCGGCGCCGCCCGCGCCGACGACCTCCTTGGCCTCCCCGTAGGGCACCCCGCACACCGTCAGCCGGCGCAGCAGCAGTTCACGGCGCATGTCGCGGTCGGAGCGCAGCGGGTCGAGCCGCAGGTCGCGTGCGGGGCCGTCCGCCCCGGGGCCGGGCAGTCCCAGCCGGGCCACTTCGGCCTCGACGGCGGGGGCCAGGCCGCTGCGCGGCGCCTGAGGGGCGGGACGCCCGTCGCGGGTTCCGACGAGGACGCGTTCCATCGCGCGCGCCACGGCCCGTCCCCGGCCGTACGGCTCGCCCTGCGCGAGCACCGTCTGTACGGCTTCGACGAGTTCGCCCCGGCCGGCAGCGGGCAGGCCGCGCAGCCGGGCGAGGTCCGAGGCGAGCCGGCTGATCTCCCGTGCGTCGGCGGGCCCGGAAGGGTGGCCGAGACCGCGCAGCTCGGCGCAGACGCGTACGGCGGCCCGGGTCAGGGCCTCCTCGAGCGCCGCCGGGTCGCCGGCCGCGCGCAGGACCATGTCCTGCCACTCCGGGTCGCGGATGCCGGCCGGGTAGCCGGACCGCTCGTCGAGGAGCGCGTAGGTGTACGGGATCAGCGAGGTGGTCCAGCCGGACCGCCGCGCCGCCGCGTCCGGTTCCGTGTCGTCCCCCGCCTCCGGCCGCAGGAGCGCCGGGGCGTGGAAGGCCCCCACCACCACGGCGGCCCGCTCGCCCGCCGCGGTGGCCTCGGCCAGCCGGGCCCGCATCCAGCGCTCGCGCCGCAGGTCCAGCTCGGGCACGCCGCCCCGGGCCGCCGCGTCCTCGCGCAGGGCCCACCCGGTGAGCAGGGCGGCCCGGCGGAGCGCCTCGGGCGGGGAGCCGGGGGCGGTCGCCTCGACGAGCCGGTCCCAGAGGTCCTCCCCCGGGCGGCCCGTCAGGCGGGCCCGTACGGCCGTGGCGATCCCGGGCCCGGGCGTCCCCGCCGCCGCGGTCTGCCGTCCTTCGGCCCAGGCAGGGTCGGCGAGCGGCAGGTCGCAGGCGACCACCGGCACGCCGCGCCGGACGGCCCAGCGCACCGCGGCCAGTTCGGGCGAGAAGTCGGCGAACGGGTAGAACGCCGGTCCCCGGCCGCTCCCGTCGGCGGGAGCGGCGGCGAGCGCGACCGGCGCGCGTGTGTCCTCGTGGCCCAGCCAGGGCAGCCACTGCTGCATCTCTGCGGGCAGTTCGACGAGCAGCACCTCCGGTTCCGCCTCGTCCAGCAGTGCGGGCACGGCCGCGGCCAGCGAGGGCGCGTGGTGCCGCACGCCGATGAGACAGGGCGCGAAGGGGTCGGTGAGGGCGGCGAGCGCCTCGTCGGGCGGGACGGGCGTGCCCTGCGGGGCGGCCCGGTGGGAGAGGGACACGGCGGTCAGCCCTCCAGGACCGTACGCAGGTCCCACAGGGTGCGCCAGGTGGGGGAGCCCTGTTCGGCGCGGCGCCGGACGGGCCCGTCCCAGTAGCCGCGCAGCCGGGCGGCGTCGGCCGGGTCGTCCTTGCGGACCACGCCGAGCAGGTGCCCCGGCAGCAGTCCGAGCACGTCGCGGTCGCCGGGGAAGTACGCCGCGGCGAGGGCGAGCGCCCCGGCGACGGACACCGCCTCCGCGGTGCTCATCACCGTGGAGGGCCGCTCGACCTCCCAGCCTTCCGCCGACCGGCCTTCGCGCAGGTCCCGGAACGCGGTGACCAGTGCCTCCAGCACGGCGTCGTCGACCTGGAAGGGCGCACCGGCCCGCTCGACGGACGCCCGGGCCTGGCCGCGCACCAGTGCGGTCTCCGCGTCGAGGTCACCGATGGGGCCGACCGTCTCGAAGTTGAAGCGGCGCTTGAGGGCCGCGGACATCTCGGAGACACCCTTGTCGCGGAGGTTGGCGGTGGCGATGAGGTTGAATCCGGGTGCCGCGTGCGCCAGCGCGTCCTCGCTGCCGGCGAGTTCGGGTACGGCGATCCGCCGTTCGGAGAGCAACGACACCAGGGCGTCCTGCACTTCGGGCAGGCAGCGGGTGATCTCCTCGACGCGGGCGACCGCGCCACCGGACATGGCGGTCAGCACGGGAGAGGGCACGAGGGCCTGCCGGGAGGGGCCCTGTGCCAGCAGCAGGGCGTAGTTCCAGCCGTACTTGAGCTGGTCCTCGGTGGTGCCGGCGGTGCCCTGGACGACGAGGCCGCTGGTGCCGCACACGGCGGCGGAGAGCAGCTCCGACAGCATCGACTTGGCGGTGCCGGGCTCGCCGACGAGCAGCAGTCCGCGCTCGCCCGCGAGGGTCACCACGCACCGTTCGACCAGTGCCCGGTCGCCGACGAACTTGTCCTCGACGACCAGGCGCCGTGGCACGCCGTCGGGGACCTCCGCGTCGTCGGGGAGCTTCAGGGCCTCACCGGCGCTGCCCATGACGAAGGTGACGACGGCTCGGGGGGTGAGCCGCCAGGCGGGCGGGCGCGGACCGTCGTCGAGGGCTGCGAGGAAGGCCAGTTCGGTCGCGTACCGGTCCTCGGGCGGGACGATCTGGCGGGCCGGGGAAGGGGACAGGGTGGTGGTCATCGGCGCGGGTTCTTCCGGGTGCGGGTGGACGGTGGTCATCGGCGGCGGCCCTTGCGGTTGGCGCGGGTGGCGAGTTCTTCGTAGGCCGGGGCGTCACCGGCGCGGACGCGCTCCCACGCGCGGGTGAACAGCTCGGGCACGGGCAGCGCGGGTGCGGTGCCGCGCAGCGGGTAGAGGCCCTGCTTCCAGATCTCCACCGGCAGGGCGGGGGACTTCAGGTCCAGCCAGCCGCAGGGCAGGAACAGGGTGCGGCCGGCCCGGGCCCGCTTCGCCTCGACGACGAGCCCGTCGGCCGCCGCCAGTTCGGCGCGGGCCTTCTTCATCCGGGCGGGCCTCCAGCCGGTCCGGCGGACGCAGTTGCGGTCCGTGGGGTCGGGCAGGGCGAGCAGTTGGAGGTAGAGCCCCGCCGCGTCCTCGCCCAGTGCGAGGGTCGAGGCGACCTCGGCCACCAGTCCGGGCACGCTGATGGACGGATCGTGGGCGTACCCCGTGGGGTCCTCCCGGTCCGTTCCGGCCGCCACGGCGCGGGCGAGGCCGTCGTCGAGGATCGTCCGCAGTGCCCGCATGCCGTCGCCGCGTCCGGGGCCGACCAGTCCCTCGACCAGCCCGAACACGGGGTCGTCGGCGTGGTCGAGAGCCGCGGTGCGGACCAGGACGGCTTCCTGGTCGCCGTACCAGGGGCGCAGGACCAGGGCCTCGCCGACGCGGGTGAGACCGTCCGGGCCGGCGCCGCCGGTGGCGGGCAGGCCGTACGCCTTGCGCAGTTCCAGGGCGGTCGACGAGCCCTTCTCGGTCCACTCCAGGTCCAGGTCGAGCAGCAGCCCGGGGTCCGCGAGGCGGCGGCGCAGCGCCGCGAGTCCTTCGGGCAGCGCGGCCCGCAGGGGGTGCCCGTGGGGCAGCGAGTAGGCGAGTGCGGCCAGGGAGGACACGGCGCGTGTCAGGTCGTACCGTCCGGGCAGGGCACGGGGGTCCTCCGGGACGAGGTTGCCGTCCTTGTCGGGCCGCTGCACGGTGGTGCGGCTGAGCCAGGGCGTGCGGCGCGGGTTGAGCACCTCCTCGACGGCTCCGGTGGGCAGTCCCGGCATGAAGAGATCTCCGACCAGGTCCTCGGGCAGCCGGAGGACTCCGTCGAGGCGCTCGGCCCACACCAGGCCCGCAGCGTCCGTGTCCGGTCCGGCGGTCCACAGGTCACCGGGGTTCCGGGGCAGCAGGGCGCCGACGAGGGCCGCCCTGTCGCCGGGGGCGATGGAGTTCAGCAGTGCGTCTCCCAGCTGCTTCTGCCGTGGTTTCAGGGCCGTGGTGGCGCTCACCTCTTCGGTCAGCTGGGGCGGCTTTCCGGCGAGGAGCAGGGCCGCCTGCACCGGTCCCAGTCTGCCCCGCGTGGCGGCGGACAGGGCGGCGGGGGCTTCCGGCTGCCAGGGCGCGGGGCCCTTGTCCCGGACGAGCGCGGTCACCGCCGCCAGTTCTTCGGCCGGGAACACCGGCGGGTACGGGGTCTCGCGTCCCGAGGTGAAGTGGGCGACGGCGCCGAACGCGCCGGTCGGGTCGTGGTCGAGGGCCAGCCAGTTCACGCGCTGGTGCTGGTGGTCGACGCTCTGGCAGCCGAGGACGACGACGGTGCGGCCGGCGCGGCGCAGCACCTGACCGGCGCGGTCCCGCTTGCCGCGCGGCTCGCTCAGCAGGACGTCGCGCAGCACGGCTCCGGGCGCGGCCAGCGGGCCCTCCGTGATCGCCTCGAAGAGCAGCAGCAGTGCCCTGCGGTGCGCGTGGGGCAGGGCGGGTGAGGCGGCACGGTAGGCGAGCGGGCGCAGCGCCTCCAGCAGGGACGGCCACGCCGGGCCCTCGGCCGGGACGGTGCGCGCGTCACTGGTCCAGCCGTCGGCGGTGCCGGTGAGCCGGGCGTCGGCGGGCAGGGCCCTGCCCTCGGCGGGCTTCCCGGTCAGGACGTGGTTGACGGCGCGGATCTGGCGCAGCACGCTCCACCGCTGCCCGCCGCCCCACCAGCCGTGCTGCTCGGCGAGGCCCGCGGTCGCCTCGCGCAGCGTCTGGTCGTCGCCGTCCTCGGGGCGGTAGTCGGCGAACATGCCGGCGACGTGCTGGGGTTGCGTCCTGGGCCGCTCCGCCGGGGGTTCGACGAAGGAGGCGACGGACTCGGCGAGTCGCAGCACCGCGAGCACGAGGGCGGTGACGCCGGTGAGGACCCGGGGCTGGGTGAGTGCGGGCAGGGAACGGGAGACGACCGCGCGCAGGACCTCCTCGGCGGTCGGGACCGGGGGGTTGCCGGTCGTCCGGCCGGCTGCGCCCTCGGAGTCCGCGTTCGCGCGCTTGGCCGCCGCCATCTCGGCCTGCCGCTCGGCCAGCGCACGGGCTCCCGCGCCCAGCAGTTCCCGGGCCTGCTCGTCGCTCAGCGCGCGCAGAGCCGCCGAGGCGTTCTCGTCGCGGGGGCGCAGGGCGTGCCAGAAGTCGGCCGGCGGGACGAGTGGTGTGCCGGCGGCGAACTCGCCGCCGCGTTGCAGCGGCGTCAGTCTGCCCAGTTCCCGCAGGCCGGCGCTGTGGTCGGTCGTGTACCAGGTGATCTGGCGGTACTGGGTCGCGACGACGGGCTCGACGCCGCCGGGCAGGCGCACCGCGCCGAGCGGAACGCCCGGTATCCGGTTGTCCGCCGGGAGGGTGATGGTCCGGCCGTCGGGCGTGCCGACGGCGGTGCGGGCCTCGTCGCCCTCGCCGTCGGTGCGTACCCAGCGGCCGAGGACGGTGCCGTCGGTGCCGAACGGGCTGTGCTCCAGGCCGGGCTGGAGGGGCAGCACCGTGCAGTGCTGCTGGAGCAGGGTGGCGCCGTCGCGGATGCCGGAGCGCAGGAACGCGGGCAGCGAGGCGCGGCCGTGGGTGCCGGTCACCGGGTCGTATTCGAGCCACACCTGTCGCAGGCCCTGCCGTCCCTGGCGCCAGTACGAGGTGCCGTCCCCGATGACGGGTCGGCGGGGCGGCAGGACCGTGTCGCCTGCCCGCAGGGTGCGGCCGCCGGTGGCGCGGCCGCCGTCCGGCAGCGGGATGGAGGTCTCGCCCGCGTCGCCGCTGCCGTACCAGGCGGGGAGCTTCTCACCGCCGAGCGGGAACACCTCGGCCGGGCGGGCCGACCAGTAGCCGCGCTGTTTGCCGCCCTCCCGCCACATGACGAGCAGTTCACCGTCGGTGTAGCGGAACGAGGGCCGCTGCCAGCGGTCCAGTCCGGCCGGCAGCCGCAGATCGTGTTCGAGGACGATGTCCCGCGGTCCCACCACGATCGCCTTGTGCCTGCGGGAGAGGATGAGGAACGGCCAGGACTCCTCGACGGCGAGGGTGTCGTCGCCGTCGCGCCGGGTCTCGGCCTGGAGCCGGAGCACGGCCTCTTCGAGGGCGGGCCAGCCCAGTTCGTCCGGGATGCCGGCGCGCAGGGTGTTGCCGAGCAGCGGTGCGACGTCGAGCGCGGCGGCCCGGGCGACGGCCCGCGGGCTGATCCTGGCGGCGACCGTCCGGAAGGGTCGGAGCCGTTCGAGCGCGGCGCGGGCGCTCGCGAGGCCGGCGGCGCCGTCCAGTTCGGCGGCGGCGTCGTCCAGCCACTCGCGGAGCACCCCGGCGAGCACGGGATGGCCGGCGGTCTTCTCCAGCAGGGCGGTGCCGGCCCGCCGGCGGTTCAGGTCGCCGACGGCGTCGTAGAGCAGGCGCCGCCCGTACGGGTCCGCCGCCGTGGCCGTCAGGTCACGGCGGCCGGTGCGGGTGTCCTCCATCCACCGGCCGAGGCCGAGGTGGACGTCCGTGCCGGTGCCGGGCCGGGTCAGCGGAATGTCCTCGGCGACGCACAGGTCCAGCAGGTCCAGGTCGGCGCCGGCGTGCCACCGGCCGGTGAAGAGGTCCACGGGGCGGCCGTCGGCGCGCAGGCGGGGGGCCATGCGCCCGACGAGGGCGAGGGTGGCGGGCGAGCGGTCGCTGAACGTGCCGCCGTGCTTGCGGTGCAGTGCCCAGCGGGTGAGCCAGTCCGCCGCGTCGGTCCCGTCCGCGGCGTCGGCCGATCCGGTCAGCAGCCGGTCTGCTCCGGTCTCGGCGAGCAGCGCCAGCCAGAACTCGTCGTCCTTCGGGGAGCGGCCGAGGCCGACGGGCATGATCTCCAGCAGCCGGGCCCGGACGGCCGGCTGCCGCTCGGCCAGGACGACGAGCGTCGCGCGGTAGGTGTTCCAGAAGGACGCGGGGGCGCGCACGGCCGCGGGTGATGCGAGCAGGTCCGCGACGAGGGCGCACTCCTCGGTGATCCGGTCCAGTCCGGCCGCCTTGATCAGGGTGCGCGCGTCCTGGGGCAGGGAAGCGTACGGCGGCATGCCGGCGGCGCAGCGCTCCACGGTCAGCTGCCGGAACTGCGCCCATGCCTCGGCGGGGGTGAGCCGTGCCGCGAGGGCCTTGACGTGTTCCTTGAGGGCCTTGACCGTCAGTGCGCCGGCGAAGGCGAACTCCAGGAACACGGCGCGCTGCCGCTCCTCGTCGACGGTCAGCGCGTGCACCCGCTCCGCGTCGCGGGCCTTGCCGAAGAAGGCCGCGGCGTAGGTGGTGTTCTCGTGCTGGAGGAAGACGCGGGCGGCCTGTTCGTAGAAGGTGGGCAGGAAGTGCGGGACGGCCCGGCCGAGCTGTTCGCCGAGCGCCTCGAAGCCCTCCTTGGCGGTGCCGGGGCGGGACTTGGCCTGCCGGGCGAGCCGCTCGACGTCCCGTACGAGCGCCAGCGCGTGGTGTCCGTTCGCCGGGTCGTTGACGAGTGCCCAGGCGGGGAAGCCGAGGGTTTCCCGGCGCACCTGTCCGACCTCGCGGGTCTCGGGCTCCCTGGCCAGGCCCAGGAAGTCCAGGGCGAGGTCCTCGGCGTCGCCGAGGGTGCCGGGCACGAGCCGTACGACCTTCCGCTCGCCGAGCGCGGTGTGGGTGTAGGTGCGGGCGGTGAGGACGTCGGCGTCCTCGCGGTCGGTGACGCCCGGGGGCAGCACGGCGCCCCCGTCGAGCAGGGCGGCCGAGGTGGCCTCGTCGAAGGTGATGCCGTCGTACTCGTACGTCGTCACGCCGCACGCTCCTCGTCCTCGATGTCGCGTCCGGCGTACAGCGCGGCCGCCATGCGCATGCCCTCCGACCAGGCCACCGGACCGACCTGAGCGAGCTTCAGTGCCCGGCCCGCGGTGTCGGTGAAGACCAGCGGGCCGGTCTCCGTCTCCGCGTAGCCGTCGTAGTCGCCGACCCACACGCGGGCCTCGACGCCGCGGCCGTCCTCCAGCACGGAGCACACGGCGTGACCGCCGCGTACGCGGTAACCCAGCTGGGCCGCGCGGCCGTGCAGGAACCTCAGTTCCTTGAAGGCGCCGCCCGCGTAGTCCTCGACGGAGGCGGCCTCGGTGCCGGGGGACGCGGGCCGGTGCCACACTTCGCGGAAGAGCTGCTGGGCGCGCTGCTCGATGCCGATCTCGACGGCGAACTCGCGCAGGTCCTCGAGGTCGTCGAGCAGCACCGGGTGCGGGAGGCGGACCAGACCGGGGGTGATCCGGACGGTGTCGCCGTCGAGGTCGACGATGCCGAGCCCGCGCTCGGGGTCGGCGTCCCGCAGGAACCCGGCCACCACGCCGTCCGCTCCCGTGACGACCGTGTCGCGCAGGGCGGCCTGCCAGGCCGGGTCGGGCCACACCCGGGCCAGGACGGCGAAGGGCACCGGCAGGGAGCGCACCATCCACCGCTCCACGTCGGCGAGGCACTGCCGCTCGTGCCGCTCGAGCCACTCGACGAGCTGCCGCAGCCCCACCACCGCGGGATCGTCGGCGATCTTCGCCGGTACGGACTTCAGCCGCCGTCCGGCCGCGTTGCGGCACACCACCTTGCCGTCGTCGAGGGCGACTTCGTAGCCGCCGGCCGACACCCACCCCATGTGTGCCTCCCGCATTCACAATGATCAAGTGACGGGAACCTTAGAACAGGGCTCTGACATCGGGTCCCGGCCCTGACGGACGCGGGTGCGGACGTCCCGGTTCCCCGGCCGGGCGGGCAGGGCCATCGGGGTGGTCGGGCGCCGTGTCGGGAGGCCGTTCACCGGTGCCCTGGCCATCCTGGGTGACGACGGCCCCTTCCCAGCGACGAGGAGCACGGCATGCCCACGGACCCGGTCGGACGATTCCTGACGGCTCTGGACCCGGAGCACCGGGAGGCCGTCAGCGGCAGACCGCGTGCGGAGCAGGAGCGGCTCGCTGCCGCGTGGGAGCGGGAACTGGAGGCCGACACCGCGCTCGACTCCCTGGACGAGCTGTCACCGCCCGCTGCCGAGGCGGAGGCGGCCCGCCGTGTCATCGGCAGTGAGGGCGGTGCGGGCGGCACGCAGGATTAGTCCCTGGTGGTCAGTGGTGGGCGTGGACGACGGCGTGGCCCTTGCCGCGGCCGATCATCCACTTGTTGACCGGCGTGGTGATCACGAACGCGACGGCGAAGCCGCCGAGCAGCGCCGACCAGAACAGTCCGTCGGACAGGTGCGCGTCCATCGCGCCCGGGGTCAGCGCGATGATCGCGTTGTCGACCAGTTCCATCACCGCGATGGAGACCGTGTCCGCGGCCAGCGCCACCTTGATCGCGGCCTTGAGGGACAGACCCGAGCGCAGGACGGCGAAGAGGGTGAAGGAATAGCCGAAGAGGAAGGCGAGGGAGATCGCGAGGACCATGGTCGGCACGTTGCCCCACAGCAGTGCGGTGCCGATGACCATGCCCAGGATCTCGCCGATGGCACAGCCGGTCAGGCAGTGCAGCGTCGCCTTCACCGCCGTCGGCCAGGACGCGCCGTGGTGCTGGGTCATTCCCGTCATCCCCTTCGCTTGGCGGGTACGCATCGGGTCACGGCCGTAAACCTATACCCCTGGGGGGTATATTCCCCTTTCGGGTCCTTCCCTGGGAGACCGGGCGTCCTCACCCGCGGTGGCGCCCGGCGGCGGCGCGGCGGAGAAACCGGTTGAGGGCTCCGCCGGCCGGCGGAGAGGATGCGGCTCATGTTCTCGCGCACAAACCGCCGCCCCGCCTCCCCGGAACTGGCCGAAGCATGGGAGTGCCTCGACACCGACGACGTACCCGGCGCGCTGCGCCGGCTGCGGCAGGCCGCCACGGCGCCCCTCGCGGAGGTCGCCCTCGTCGTCGGCCGTGCCGCGAGGACCGCCGGGTTCGACGACCTGGACAAGGCGGCCGGGGCGCTGGCCGCGCACCCGGGCCGGCCCGGCGCGCTGTACGACTACGGGTACGCCTGTGTGGAGCGCGGCGTGTCCTACCTGGCGATACCCGCCCTCAGCGAGGCCCTGCGCCTGTCGCAGGGCTCCCCCGCGGTACTGCGGGAACTGGTCTCCGCCTACGAGGACGAGGGCCGGCACCGTGAAGCCGCCGACGCGCTGCTGGCGCACGAGAGCGGCCTCGACGACTGGCCCGACCGTTACCTGCTGGTCCACAACGCCGTCCTGGCCGGTGATCTGGCGCTGGCACGGCGTCAGCACGCGCTGCTGCCCGACCCGCGGGACGCCGTCTGGCTCGGCGCGCGCGACCGGCAGGACCGCGTCCTGCGGCGCGCCGCGAGCGCCGGAGAGGCCGGCCCTCTGGACCCCACGGACCTGCGGGGCTGGCAGTACGTGATGGGCGGCACGGTGCTCGGCACCCTCTCCCCGTACGGGTACGACGCGGGGATGAACGGCCGGTACGGCTGGATCCAAGACACGCACGGCCAGTGCCTGCTCGGTCTGCTGCGGCTGTGGTCCGTACTGGGGGCCGCGGACGTACGTCCCCGTTCGGTGTCGCTGCTGCCGGACCGCGGCAGCAGGATCCTGGGCCTGGCGGCCGCCGGCGTACTGGATCTCCCGGCCGAGCCCTACGAGCCCGGCCGGGAACACACCGTCGTCGTCGCCCACGACCTCAAAGCGACCGCCCGCGAGGCGGAGGGCCCGCGGATCCTGGAAGAACTCCGGGACCGGACGCCGGGTCAGGTGCTGCACGAGCACGCCAGCTGCTGGACCGACCCGCCGGGCGTCACGGCCGACAGTGTCACGCTGCTGCACCAGTCGGCGGTGGCCCCGTGGGCGGCCGGCCTGCGGCGGAGCGCCGATGGGGGTGTGGAGCGCGGGGAGCCCGACGTGCGCCCCGAGGGGGTGATCGCCGCAGAGATCGTGGGCGCGGACCCGACGCCGGACGAGGGCGACGGGCGAACTCCCGCGGACCCCGTCGAAGGCCTCACGGACTTCGTCTCGGCGGTATGCGGCACCTGGCTGCGCGGGGAACGGGCCCGCCTGCGCTCCGCCGGTCCGGTGGCCGGCTCACGGTTCCTCTGAGCGCGCGTCAGCCGCCAGGGTCGCGCGGCGGGACGGGTCGGAACCCGTGCCCGCTGTCGCACCCGCCCACCTCATCCCGGCGACCTGTCGCGGCCCCGGCAGTGGCGCACGCAGGAGGTGACGACCACGAAGGGCCAGACGGACTGAACGGCCGTCACCACCCGTTCCGCCACACCGGCCGCACCGTCGAGGTGCATCTCGATCAGGAACCAGACCGCGCCGGCGGCCATCACGGCGGTCGCCGCGCACGCGGGGGCGGGCCTGAGCGCCCACGGGGCGGCACTCCCGCCGTCGACGGCCAGCACCGGCCACACGGCCAGGAGTACGAATCCGACGACGGCCACCGAACCGTGCCGCAGGGAGCCACCGCTGCTCGGTACCGGGACGAGCGCCACCACCAGTGCCGCCACTCCCCCGCCGGCCAGGGCCAGGCGTCCGGCGGCCGCCGCCGCCCGCAGTCCCCATGCGGTGAGCAGATGGCAGACACCCAGGGCGAAGAGCGCGCCGGTCATGATCCAGAATCCCGCGGCCCCGTACGCCGCCAGGACGCTGATCGTCTGAGTGACGGGGTCGTACGCGGGACCCTCCAGCGACGCCGCGATCACCCATCCCGCGATCAGCAGCGCCGGCGCACACCCGGACGAGAGCAGGACCCATCGGGGAACAATCGGCATCGAACCACCATAGAACGCCCCGCGTGTTCTCAGATTCCGCACACATACGTCCGGACCTGATCCGAGATGAGGCATGGCCGACGGGAGCGTAGGGTGATGTGGGTGCGTTTGCCGTGGTCTGCGGGGCGCGCGTGCGAGACCTTCAGCCCTTCACGCGGAAGGATCAACCATGGGCACGGTCACCACTCCTGACGGCACGGCCATCTTCTACAAGGACTGGGGTCCACGCGACGCCACGCCCGTCGTCTTCCACCACGGCTGGCCACTGAGCAGCGACGACTGGGACAACCAGATGCTGTTCTTCCTCGCCCAGGGGTACCGGGTGATCGCCCACGACCGGCGCGGGCACGGCCGCTCCGGCCAGTCACCCACCGGCCACGAGATGGACACCTACGCCGCCGACGTGGCCGTGTTGACGGACGCCCTCGATCTGCGCGACGCCGTGCACATCGGGCACTCGACGGGCGGCGGCGAGGTCACGCGTTACGTGGCGCGCGCCGGGCGGGGCAGGGTCGGCAAGGCGGTCCTCCTGGGCGCGGTTCCGCCCGTCATGGTCCAGTCGGACAGCAATCCGGGCGGTGTGCCGATCGAGGTGTTCGACGAGCTCCGGGCCGCCCTCGCCGCCAACCGTTCGCAGTTCTACCTGGACTTGCCGTCGGGCCCGTTCTACGGTTTCAACCGGCCCGGCGCGGACGTCTCCCAAGGGCTGATCGACAACTGGTGGCGGCAGGGGATGGCAGGGGCGGCCAACGCCCACTACGAGTGCGTCAAGGCCTTCTCCGAGACCGACTTCACCGAGGACCTGAAGGTCATCGACGTCCCGGTCCTCGTGGCGCACGGCACCGACGACCAGATCGTGCCCTACGCCAACTCGGCGCCGCTGTCGGCCGACCTGCTGAAGCACGGCACCCTCAAGACGTACGAAGGATTTCCGCACGGCATGCCGGCGACCCATCCGGACGTCCTCAACCGGGACATCCTGGAATTCCTGCAGGCGTAGCGCCGCCGCTCCCGCCGCGTGTTCCTCTTCGGCAGTCCGCAGGCCGCCACGGAGGTCTCGGGCCCGGCCCCTGGCCCGGGCAGGCGGCGGTCCACCTGTGCTCCACCGCGCGCCGCGCCGGTTCAGACGTGCTCCGCGGGCTCCTCCTGCCGGGTGTCGGCGAAGGAGTACGGAGGCCAGGGGCCCAGGAAGCGGATGCGCAGTTCCGGCCGTCCCGTCTGCACGTCGCTCAGGACGGCGCCGACGGCGTCGATGTCCTCGTGGCGGACGAGCAGGGCCGCGGACAGGACACCCGTCTCGTCGGCGGTGCGCTGGTTGAAGTCGCGGTCGAGGAGGTCGTCGGCGACGGCCAGCAGGCGGCGGCGGATCCAGGCGTGCAGCGCGTCGGCGACCTCGCCGGCCGCGTTCCGCGCGCGCTGCTCCCGCTGCTTGGCGAGCAGTCTGCGCATGCCGGGGGACCTGTTGTCACCGTCGTCGGCCGCTGTGCCGGCCACCGGGTCGCCACCGGCGACGGCCGCTCGGTCCAGGGTGATCTCGACCCTCAGTTCGCAGCGTCCCGCCAGCGCCTCGAGCCGGCCGGTGATGTCGTCCCGCTCTTCCCTGATCCAGTCCTCCAGGCTCTGCTCGGCACTCCGGCCGGACTCGGTGTCGGCGGCGACCAGGACGTTGAAGGTCATCGGCAGGAGGCCGCCGACGCGTTCCCAGACGGTGGTGACCGCACTGCTCTGTTCCGCCACCCAGCGGCGCACCTGCTCGTCACCGCCCTGGAAGGGGGCCGGCGCGGCGTCGTGCACGAGCGCGGCGACGCCGGTGCCGGGGACGCCGATCAGGCGCACCGGGCGCCCGTCGAGCCCCGTGACGCCGTCGGCCGCGCCCTCACGGTGCGGCAGCAGGGCGTACACGTACAGCGCGCTGTGCTCGCTCATCGACCGGCCTCCTCCGCCCAGCGCCGGGGGTTGACCAGCTTGTCGACCACGTCGTCGACCACGTCGTCCAGACCGCGGTGCAGGTCGGCGACGGAGCCGACGATGCCGTGGTCCTCCTTGATCTGTTCCATCGCCTCGTCCAGTTCCAGCAGGGCGTCGGCCAGACGCTCGGCCTCCTCCGGGTTCAGGTCACCGCCGTCGATGCGGCGCATCGCCTGACGGTCCAGGGCCTCCTGGATGACCTCCACCAAGGTGACCACCAGGGACAGCACTCCGTGCTTGAGGCTCTTCTCGTCCACGGTCAGCGGCATGTCGCGTCTCCCCTCTCCCGGCGGTCCGCCGGGCTCGTCCGCACGCGGTTCATCCGGCCACCACCACCGGTCGGGCGGCTTCCAGCCGCCGCACCCACAGGCCGGGGTCGTCGGCGGCGAGCCGCACCTCCTCACCGGCGGTGGTGGTCACCACCAGGACGCTGCCTTCCCCGGCGGGTCCGTGTCCGGGCACCCGCCGCACCTCGGCCAGGTCGTCCGTCGCCAGCACCAGTGCGGGCCGGGCGTCCAGCGGGGACTTCCAGGTCAGTCCGCCGGCCGTCAGGCGCGCGTTCCCACCACGCCACACCGGGCCCGATCTGCGCGGCTCCTGATACCACAGGTGCCCCTCGGCGAGCGGGGGCTCCTCGTCGGTGACGCGCCCGGGCGCGAGCGCGGGCGCGAGCCGCCCGGCGCAGGCCCGGGTGATCAGGTCGCACAGGGTCTCGGGTTCCTTGGCGGAGAGCAGTTCCCTCCGACCGTCCGCCAGGGTCAGCTCCAGACGCGAGCGCTCCTCGCCCCCCACCGTCCGCTCCGGCTTCAGACGCACGCCGCGCACGCCGGACAGCTCGGTCTGCCAGAGGATCTCCCGCGGTTCCGCGCGCAGGACGACAAGGCGCTGATCGGTGAGGTAGACGGTGCCGGGCCGCCAGCCGTGGTAGACACCCTCGGTCAGCAGGTGACCGCCGCTCATGCGGCGGACGACACCCTCGTCCTCGCGCAGGTCGAGGGCGCGGCGGACGACCGAACGCTCGGCCCAGGCGCGGGTGGCCTCGTCCCAGTCACGCATCATGCCGTACTCCAGCATCGTCTCCATTCCGGCCACGGCCGCCCGGATCGAGACGCCGATCAGCGGGATGTCGGCCACGGCGACGATGAGGTCCAGGTGCAGCACCGCGCCCTTGTTGAGGACGACCTCCACCAGGTCGTCCAGGGTCACTCTCGGCTCCCGGGTGGGCCGCATCGGGGGTCTGTCAGTCGCCACGTCGCCCGGTCTCCCGCTCGCGCCCGGCCGGCAGTTCGGCATCCGCGCCACCGCCCGCGCCGTCGGCCCGACGGCCCGTCAGCTCGGTCTCGCCGGAGCCGTCCCGCAACCGCGCCTGTGCGCTGCGCCAGCCGCACCAAGGACACCACTGGTTGAGCAACTGCTCGACGGGAGCGCGCTTCCCGCACGCCGGGCAGGTGTCCTTCTCCTCCCTGGTCTCGCGCCACGCGGCGGTTTCCGTGTCCGTGCCGGACGGGAACTCAAGCCCGTAGCGGGCCGCCGTCTCGAACGAGGCGAGCGCCGCGCGCAGCCGGATGCCCAGCAGTTCGACCCCGGCCACCGAGACCATGATGTCGGCGTTCAACACCAGGCCCTTGTCCAGCAGTGTCTCCACGACGTGCGCGAGGCTGCCGTCGCCGTCGCGCCGCGGCTGCATGGGCGCGGCCGCCACAGCGGGCGTCGCGCGGGCGGACGGGTCGCGTGCGGCGGCCGGGGCGGGGAAGCCCCGCTCGCTCGGCGTTCCGGAGTAGGTGCTCATTCCAGCCGCCTAACCCCTCTCCCGCCGTTCACACCCCTCAGCCGGTCCGGTGATCGGCCGGGTTGCGCGGCGGAGGGCCACCCGCCGCGTTCACCGTCCGGACTCAGGAAGGTGTGCCCAGGCGCAGGGCGAGAAGGGCGATGTCGTCGTCGTTCTCGGCCGGCCGGACCCTGCTGAGCAGTTCGTCGGTGAAGACCTCCAGCGGGCGGTGCACCAGGGCGGCGGCTTGCCGGCGCAACCGCTCCAGGCCGTCGTCGATGGAGTGGCGGGGGGACTCGATGAGGCCGTCGGTGTACAGCAGCAGGGTGGAGCCGGGCGGGAGCACGTCCGAGGTGTCCGAGCGCGGTGGATGGGTGCCGGTGCCCAGGAGCATGCTGTTGCCTCCCGCGAGGTACCGGGTCACACCCTCGCGAGTGATCAACAACGGCGGAGGGTGGCCCGCGTTGGTCCACTCGAGCTCCCAGGCTCCGTCGTCGCGCCGGGCGAGGGTGCCGAACACAAGCGTGGCCATGGGGACGTCCGTGATGCTCAGCACCGCCCGGTCCACGCGTTCGACGACACGGCTGGGGGGTTCCTTCTGCGACCAGGCGTAGGCGCGCAGTACGTTGCGCACCTGGGCCATGCCCGCCGCGGCGTCGAGGTCGTGCCCCGAGACGTCACCGATGGCCAGGGCGGTGGCATGGTCGGTGAGCGGGAAGGCGTCGTACCAGTCGCCGCCCACGTGGGAGGCGTCCGGCGCGGGCAGGTAGCGGGCCGTCATCTCCAGCCCCGCCACGCGCGGAAGCTGCGGCAACAGGTACCGCTGCATGGTTTCCGCCACTTTGCGCTGCCGTTGGTAGAGGCGGGCGTTGTCCAGCGCCAGGCCGGCGCGCCGCGTGATGTCCTCCACGAGCGCCAGATCGGTGGCGCTGAACTTCTCGGGTCGTTCGGAGCGGCCCAGCGTCAGGGCACCGAGGACGTCACGCAGGCCCCGGATCGGCGCGATGGCCGCCGAGTGCATGTTCGTCGCCTCGAACAGCCGGTGCTGCTCGACGGCGATACCGGTGTCGAGCGCCCCCTCGTACACCCGTGCTTCGGTGATCGTGGAGGCCACGCCGCGCAGGGCCCGTGACAGCGGCATCTGCGACGCGGGCGACACGGGCGTCATCGGGCCCTCGAGCCCCCGATGGTGCGTCAGGGTTTCGTTCTCGGCGTGGACGACCTTGGTGCGCCACACCTCGCCGTGCTCGTTGATCAGGTCGATCACCGCCCAGTCCGCCAGCCGGGGCAGGAGGAGCGACAACAGGCGCTGCAGCGCCTCGTCGACGGACAGGGTCGAGGTCAGTTGTGTGGTCACCTCGGCCAGCAGCGCGAGTCTCTCCAGCTCGTTCAGAGTGCCGTCGCTCGGTGGCTGATCGGCGAGCCCGGCGGGGTCGTCCCTGGGGATGAACAGGACGAGAGTGGTGTCGCCGTCACCGACGCCGCAGGGAACGATCGTCCAGGAGACGGGGAGCAGTGTCCCGTCTCCCCGTTCGAACCATTCCGCGGCGGCCTGGGCGGGACGGCCGGCCATGAAGGCCGGGCGCATGCGGCACTGCGCCCGGGGAAACGCTTCGCCGCGGGCGTTGCGGTGCAGCACGTCGTGCGCGTCCTGCCCGAGGAGTTCCGCGGCGGGCCGGCCCAGGGACCGCTCGCCCTCCGCGTTGACGGCCACGATGCAGCCGCGTGCGTCGACGGCGTAGGCGCCCGTGCCGAGAAGGCCCAGCATCTCCCCGATCGCCGTGCCGGGCGCCGCGAGGCCTTGTTCATCGCCTGAGTCAGTGCTGTCGACCGCCATGCCTTCTCCTCACCCCTCGGTCGGGACGATAGCCCGCCGAAGGAGTTCATCGCCCCGGACGCCCGGCCGATCTCGAAGAAGCCATGGAAGGAGCACCGATCAGATCATCACATGCCCCGGGTCGGGATGAGAGGCCCGGTCCGGGTCGACGGCAGGCACCGACGACGGTGCGCGGGCAGACCCCACCGGGTGGGCCGGTCCGGGACAGGGTCATCACAGGCCGTGCACCGTCGTCAGGTCGGCTAGTCCGGTGATCTCCAGCACCGGCGCCAGCAGCGGCGTGACGACGAGTTCTATGCGGTCGGTGTACCGGAAGAGAACGCTCAGACCGGCGCTGTCGAGGTACTCGACGGCGGTCAGATCGAGCACCAGTGGCCCCTCGGTGGTGTCGATGGCCGTGGCCAGCTCCTCGACGTTGCTCATGTCGATCTCGCCGGCCACCGTCAACAGAGCCGTGCCGTCGGCCCGTCGACCGGACGTGAGGGTGAGCGGTGTGGTCATCAGGCGATCCTCGTGTGCATGTCGACGGTGGTGCCGGTCGCACCGGAAGTGATGGTGACCTGTTGCATCAGAGCGCGCATCAACGCCACCCCACGGCCTCGGTGGGTGCCGACCCCGGGCTGGGGCGTCTTCCACCGTCCGGAGTCGGCGACGGTCAGGCGCAGACCGCCGGCCCGGGCCTCGGCACGCAGCCGGACGGGAGCACCGGGAGCTTCCCGATGACCGTGCTCGATGGCGTTGGCGCAGGCTTCGCCCGCCGCCACCAGGATGTTCTGCAGGGTGTGCCGAGGGAGTTCGCACTGGTCCAGCCAGTTGCGCAGGGCCTTGCGTACCGGAGCGAGCTGAGCGGATTCGGCGGGGAAGGCCACGTCCAGTGGCGCCGGGCGCCGATAGAGGAGCAACGCCACATCGTCGTCGTAGCCGTCGGGAGGGGTCAGCCGGATCATGACTTGGTCGGCGAGGTCGTCGACGGCGGCATCGCGGCCGGCGTGGACGGCTTCGCCCGCCTGGTCGATGCCGGCCGTCAGCGGGCGCCGCCTGCGCTCCACGAGCCCGTCGGTGTAGAGCAGGAGCGTGGCCCGGGCCGGGACGGTGCAGCTGCCCTCGGGGCGGGTCGCGCCCGGCCGCACCGCCAGCGGTACGGACCGTCCTTCGTCGAGCAGGCGGGTGGTGCCGTCGGCGAGGGCGAGGACTCCAGGCGGGTGTCCCGCACTGGAGTAGGTCAGCAGGCCGGTACCGGGGTCGAGGACGCCGCAGAAGACGGTGGTGCACCTCGCTCCGGAGATCCCGTCCGCGAAGTGGTCCAGGGCCATCAGGGTCTGGGCGGGACCCGAGTCCTGCAGCAGCAGGGCACGGCACGCGCTGCGCAGTTGTCCCATGACGGTGGCCGCTCCCAGACCTCGCCCGACGCAGTCGCCGACCACGATGCCGATCCGGCCGTCGGGAAGGGCGACGGTGTCGTACCAGTCGCCGCCGACCTCCAGGGGCGGGGTCGCGGGTTCGTAGCGGACGGCGAAGCCCTCGGGGAGACCGGCCGGGCCGAGGATGGCGCGCTGCAGGGCGAGGGCGGTCTCACGCTGCTGGTCGATCTGGTGCGCGCGGGCCAGTCCCTGGGAGAGCTGCCCGGCCAGCAGGGACAGCAGCAGCTGATCCTCGCCGGTGAACGGACGCCGCGTCCCGAAATCGATCCAGACCACCATCGGACCGTCCGGGTGGTCGAGCGTGATGCCCGCTCCGGCGGCGTCCTGCAGCGGAGTGAGCGACGGCCGGTCGAACCAGCCGGTGACCTTGCCCCGCTCTTCCGCCGACAGGTCCTCCCACTTGAGGCCGGCGTCGGTGGACCTCAGGAGCGGCACGCCGTCCGGCGTCGACACGACGGCGAGCACGCGGTCGGCACGCCAGAGGTTCTTCAGTTCCGTCAGGGTGCCCTCCAGCGCGTCGGACAGGCTGGACGCCCGGGTGAGCCACATGCCCAGGGCCGCCTGGGCGCTCTCCCGCTGGATGGCGTAGTGCTCGGCGGTGACGTCACGGAAGGTGCCGACGGTCACTCGACGTCCGGTGTCCGGGTCCTGCGCCTGGTTGAAGTTGGCCGTCACCCACAGCCGGTGCCCTTCCTGGTGGGTGACGGGGATGGTGTAGGAACCCTTGGGGTTGCCCACCAGCAGGGCGAAGGCTTCGGAGACCTGACCGTGGGCGTCGGGGTCGGTGGCGGCGTCGGGCCACCACGGGTGGACCGGCTCGTAGGGCAGGCCGTCGGGGGCGTAGCCGAGGATGTCGGTGAAAGCCGCGTTGATCTCGATGACGGCCCCCGCCTCGTCACAGACGAAGAACGCCTCCTGCAACGAGTCGACCAGCGCGGTGCGCCAGCGCGCCTGGTGGTTGCGGAGACGGGCCAGCTCGACGTTGGCCCGTACCCGGGCGAGCAGTTCGGCCGCGGCGAAGGGCTTGACGAGATAGTCGTCGGCTCCGGCCTGCAGTCCTTGAATGGACGCCTCCTCCCCGGCCCGGGCGGACAGCAGCACCACCGGAATCGAAGCGGTCCGCGGATCGGAGCGCAGGGCGGTCACGAACCCGAGGCCGTCGAGGCCGGGCATCATCACGTCGCTGATCACCAGGTCGGGTGCGTCGGCACGAACCGCCCGCAACGCCTCGAGCCCGTCCTCGACGGTCTCCACCCGGTATCCGGTGCCGCCCAGGAGGCGTGCCAGGTAGGCACGCATGTCGGCGTTGTCGTCGGCGACCAGCACGCGGGCGGGCCCGTCGGGGTACCCCGACGCGTCGGCGGCCGTCGTCACGGGGCGTACGTCGCCGGGGGCCTCGTCCGGCAGCCAGCGCAGCGCCTCCTGCACATACGGCTCCGCGGCCGACGGTCCCCGGCTCTCCCCGGCGGGCACCAGGGCGTCGGGGTCCAGGTGGTCGGCGCCGAACGGCAGGCGGATGGTGAAGGAGGTGCCCTCCCCCTGGGTGCTGTGGGCGGTGATCGTGCCGCCGTGGAGGTCGATGAGTTCCTTCACCAGGGCCAGCCCGATGCCGCTGCCCTCGTGGGAGCGGGATCGTGCGTTCTCGATGCGGTGGAATCGTTCGAACAGCCGCGGCATCTCTTCGCGCGCCACGCCGATGCCGGTGTCGGCGAGGGTGATCACGGCATGCCCGTCCTCGGCGCGCGCGCTGACGGAGATGAAGCCGTCGAAGGTGAACTTGAGCGCGTTGCTCAGCAGGTTGAGGATCACCTTCTCCCACATGCCGCGGTCGATGTACACCGCCTCGGGGAGCGCGGGACAGTCGACGCGGAACTCGAGGCCGGCTTTCTCGACGGCGGATCTGAAGACGCTGGCCAGGTCGGCCGTGACCCGGGACAGGTCCGAGGACTCGTAGCGGGCCTGCATCCGGCCCGCCTCGATGCGGGAGAAGTCCAGCAGGGAGTTGACGAGCTTGCCCAGCCGCAGTCCGTTGCGGTGGATGACCTCGAGTTCCCCGCGCACGGGTGAACCGGACTGCGGGAACCGGGCGAGCAGTTCTTCGGTCGGTCCCATGATCAGGGCGAGGGGGGTGCGCAGCTCGTGGCTGATGTTGGAGAAGAACGTGGTCTTGGCCCGGTCCAGTTCAGCCAGTTCCTCGGCTCGCCGCTGTTGGGTCTGGTAGCTGCGAGCGCTGGCGATACCTGCCGCGAGATGACCGGCCGCGAGTTCGAGGAAGCCGCGGTAGGCGTCGTCCAGCTCCCGGTACCGGTTCAGTCCGGCGACGAGGAACCCGTACGGCGCGCCACCCTGCCGCAGCAAGGGCAGCACCAGGGCCTGAGTGGGCGACTCGGACCGGTCTCCAGGCGGCAGCGCGGTGAAGGGAGGGCGGTCGAGCGGCACCAGCACGGACTCGCCGTTCGCCGGCGCCGCGGCCGGCCAGACACCGGAGCCGTCGGCCGGTGACGTCCCGGGAGCCGCTGGGTGCCCCGCGGGGAGGCCGGTGGTACCCGCCAGGCGTGCGGAGCCGTCGGGCTGGAGCAGGTAGGTCAGCGTGAAGGGCAGGTCCCGCCTGTTGCGGTCCAGCTGCCTGTCGGTGAACGCCAGCACCTCCTGCTCGGTGCGCACCACGCTGGGGTCGGAGCCGAGGTCGCGCAGGGTCGCCATGCGCCGTTCGCCGATGACGCGCTCGGTCTCCTCGCTGACCACACAGAGCATGCCGACCACCGTGCCGGAGTCGTCACGCAGCGGGCTGTAGCTGAAGGTGTGGTAGGTCTCCTCCGTGTAACCGGACCGTTCCAGGAACAGCAGCAGCCCTTCGTCCCAGGTGGCCCTTCCGGTGGTCATGACGGTGTCGATCCGGGGACCGATGTCGTCCCAGATCTCCCGCCACACCTCGCTCGCCGGCCGTCCCAGCGCCCACGGGTACTTGGCACCCAGCGTGTCGCGCCGGTAGGCGGCGTTGCAGAAGAACGTCAGTTCCGGGCCCCACGCCATCCACATGGAGAACCGCGACGACAGCAGGATGCTCACCGCGGTCCGCAGGCTCTGCGGCCACTCCCGCGGCGGTCCCAGCGGAGTGGCCGACCAGTCGACCAGTCCCAGATGTCCGCCGACCTCATCGTCGGCCGCGAACACGTCCGCGCCGGCCACTGCGGCGCACTCGTGCGCAGCGTCTCCCGAACGCCCCAATGGTCACCCTTTCACTCGCGTCCGTCCGGCCGCCGCGCCCCGGGGCCGGCCGGTTCGGTGTCGGCCGGCGGACCGGCACCGCCGTCCGGGGGCGGTGCACGGGCAGGGACGCCAGGCCGGCCGGTGTCGGCATCGTCGACGGCGCCCGGGGGCACCGTCCCGTCCATGGTGCCGATTCCGTAGGATACGGCCAACCGGTCGGGCACCACTGCGCGGGCGGAGCGGATTGCGAGCACCACGAGCGGGGACAAGGGATGACGGCACGCCTCGGGCGACCTTCCGCGTCTTTGCCGCGCGGCGGGGGGACCCGGCAGGACCGCATCAGCCGCTCCGCGTCGCCGGGCGCCCCCGGCGCCCGGGCGGATGCTCCCGCCGACGCCCGGCTCGGGGCTGTCGGGGGATCGGCGGCCGAGCCGCTACGGACTGTCCGGGTCCCCGTCGTCGTCCGGCAGGTGCCGGCGAGGACGCCGCACCTTCCGCCCTGTGTGTAGCCGCGCACCGCCAGCACCGCATCGAGGAGAACCAGTGACCGACTCGGACGACCTTCTGACCGTGACGCCCCGCCAGGCTACCTCCGGTCCACACGTCCTGGCAGTGGCGGGCGAGCTCGACCACCACTCCGCCCCCGTCCTGGCGGGGGCCGTCGGTGAGGCGCAGTCCGACGACCGCGGCCTGATCCTCGATCTGTCCGCGATGACGTACTGCGACTCCACGGGCATCACGGTGTTCATCACCGCGTACCAGCGGTCCCAGGCCACGGGCGCGCCCTTCGTCCTGGCGGGTGCCAACTCCGATCTGGAGCGGCTCTTCCAGGTGGTCGGCCTCGATCAGGTCTTCACCTTCCACGCCGACGTGGAGACCGCGGTCTCCTCACTGCGGAGTTGAGGAGACCGCCGGCCGTGTGACGCACACGGGGCGTTCCGCCCCTCGGGCTCGCCGGTGAGCAGGCCCGCTGGTCAGCCGCAGGTTCCCGGGGCGCCTGTCCGCGGTGTGTCGCCGCCGATTCCGCAGATCCCGCCCACGACCCCGGCCCGCGGAGGCGAGGAGGGCGAGGTCCGTCCCGGACGGATCGGTCGCCTCCGACCGCCGTCAGCGTGACCGGTCACCGAGGGACGCCCGGCCCTCAGCTCGCAGGTCGCGGGGGTGTCGTCGCCGCGGTGACTTCCCGCCGGCCGGGAGGCCGTCGACGCCGATGCCCGCCCGTACCGGTCCCTCCGGCTGCGGTCCCGTGCGCCCTCCCCCACGATGAAGGCATGGCGTTCATCCGCTCCGCCCGTCCGTACGACGCCTTCCGGGCGCTGGCGGGCCGGCGTGGGCGGCCGGGCGACCGGTTGCTCGAGTCGCTGGCCGAGACCAGGGCCGGAACGCGGGACGGCCCCGAGGACTGGGCACCGGCTGTCGCTTCCCGGGTCGGACTGCCTGCTGCCGCCGCGCTGGGCCCCGCCACCTACTACGCGGACCTCTCCGCCCCGCACGGCGACCGCCACGTGCGGGTGTGCACCGCGACGGCGTGCTTCGCCGCAGGGGGCGGAGGGCACCTCGCGGAGGTGGAGCGTGAGCTGGGTGTCGCCGCGCACACCGCCTCACCGCGCGGCGACGTGTCGCTGCAGACCGTCCGCTGTCTGGGCTACTGCTAGGCGGGACCCGCGGCGCTCGACGGCGACGCGCCGTGCACCGGGGGGAGCCTCCCGGCTCAGATCGCCGGGCGGGAGCCACCGCGCGCGCCGGACATCCCGGCGGTCGACGACACCGGTGACCCGGTCCTGCTGGGCGGTGTGCTCTCCGGTGACCCGGCGTGGCAGGTGTGGCCGGGGACGGTGTCGTCGGGTACTCCGGAGGAGGTTCACCGGGAGGTGGCGGCGTCCGGACTGCGAGGGCGGGGCGGTGCCGGATTCCGCGTGGCGGCGAAATGGGAGGCGGCGGGCCGCGCACCCGGGACCGTGGTGGTCGCCAACGGCGACGAAGGCGATCCGGGTTCGTACGCCGACCGGCTGCTGATGGAGGCCGACCCGGGCCGTGTCCTGGAGGGCCTGGCCCTGGCCTGTTTCGCGTGCGGGGCAGGCCGGGGTCTCGTGCTGGTGCGCTCCGAGTACCCGGCCGCCCTGGCGCGGATGCGGGAGGCGGTGCGCCGGGCGTACGCGGACGGGCATCTCGGGACGTCGGTGCACGGGACGGCCACCTCGCTGGACATCGACGTCGTCGAGGGCGCCGGCTCCTACGTCGCCGGTGAGGAGACCGCTCTCGTCGCGGGGCTGGAGGGCGGTCGCGGATGCGCCCGGCCCCGCCCGCCGTACCCGACCGAGCACGGCCTGTGGAACGCGCCGACCGTGGTCAACAACGTCGAGACCCTGGCGGCCGTCCCCTGGATCGTCCGGCGCGGCGGCCGGACATACGCCCGGCGCGGTACGTCCGGCGAGACGGGAACCAAGCTGGTCTGCCTCTCGGAGCGCTTCGCCCGGCCGGGTTGCTACGAGGTCGAGCTGGGCACACCGGTGCGGCGGATCGTCACCGGGCTGGGAGGCGGTCTGCGGGACGGCGCCGAACTGACGGCGCTCCAGGTCGGCGGGCCGCTGGGCGGCTTCCTCAGCGCCGACGCGCTGGACGTGCCGCTGTCGGAGACGGCGCTGTCGGCCCGGGGCACCGCCCTCGGACACGCCGGGCTCGTCGCCTTCGACGAACGGGTGGCGCCGCAGGACGTGCTGCGTCACGTGTGGGAGTTCGCCGCCGCCGAGAGCTGCGGCGCGTGCTCGCCGTGCCGCGTCGGCTCGCACCGGGGTCTGGAGTGGGCCCGCGCCGGCGCCCCGCCGGGCCAGGAGTGGGAGCGGCTGGCGCGGGTCCTCACCGGGGCGAGCCTGTGTGCCTTCGGGCGGCGGATCCCGCCCGCCGTGCACAGCCTGGCCCGCGCCTACGGGGACCGGCTCCCGGGGTGGCGGCCATGAACGGCATCGTGATCGAGGTCGACGGCTCCGGCGTCACGGTGCCCGAGGAGTCGTCCCTGCTCACGGCGGTGCGGGCGGTCGGCATCGAGTTGCCCGCGCTCTGCTCCGACGACCGGCTCAGTCCCGCCGGGTCGTGCCGTACGTGTGTGGTGCGGGCCGAGGGGCGCGTCGTGGCAGCCTGTGTCACTCCGGCCGCACCCGGCATGCGTGTGGACACCGGCGACGACGACGTGGTCCGGCTGCGCCGGGACGCGGTGGAGGTCATCGTCTCCGCGCTGCCGCCCCGGGCCCTCGCCGACGGCGGCCCCGGCGAACTGGCCCGTGTCTGCCGGTCCCTGGGCATCGGCCCGGAGGCGGCACACGGTGCCGGGGGCCGGGGTGGGGACGACTCCCACCCGTACGTCCACCTGGACCGGGATCTGTGCATCGCCTGCGGCCGGTGCGTACGGATGTGCTCCGAGGTGCAGGGCACCTTCGCCCTCACCCTGGTCGGCCGGGGTGGTGGCACGGTCGTGGCCCCGGGCACCGGCGGGCCCTGGGCCGAGTCGGACTGCGTGGCCTGCGGCGGCTGCGTGGACACCTGCCCCACGGGGGCGATCAGCCAGCCGGGACCGGCGCGCGGGCTCACCTCCGCGTACCTCCCGGCGGAGGGCCGGACGCGTACCACGTGCGGCTACTGCGGCGTGGGCTGCGCCCTCGACGTGATCGCGCGGGACGGTGAGGTCACGGCGGTGCTGCCCGCCCGGGACGGCCCGGTCAATCGCGGCCACGCGTGTGTGAAGGGCCGCTTCTCCCACGGTTTCCGCACCTCCCCGGAACGGCTCACCCGGCCCCTGCTGCGACGCGACGGTGTGCTGGAGCCGGTCGGCTGGGACGAGGCGCTGGCCCACGTCGCCCGGGGCCTGCGGGCCGCCGTCGAGGCGGGCGGCCCGGACTCCGTGGCGGTGATCTCCTCGGCCCGCGCCACCAACGAGGAGAACTACCTCGTACAGAAGTTCCTGCGGGTCGCCGTCGGGACGAACAACGTCGACAACTGCTCCCGCGTCTGCCACTCTCCCTCCGCCGCCGGCCTCACCGCTTCCTTCGGGCTCTCCGGCGGCACCGACACCTTCGACGACGTGGAGCGCTCCGACTGCCTGCTGGTGGTGGGGGCCAATCCCGTCGAGGCCCACCCGGTGGTCGGAGCCCGGCTGCTGCGGCAGGTCCTGCGCGGAGCCCGGCTGGTCGTCGCCGATCCACGTGCCGTGGGCCTCGCCCTGCACGCCGACGTGCACCTGCGACCGCGTCCCGGCACCAACGTGGCGCTCTTCCACGGCCTCGCCCACGTCCTGCTCGCCGAAGGGCTCACCGACGAGGAGTTCCTGCGCGAGCGGGCCACCGGGCTGCCGGAACTCACCGGGCTGCTGGCCGACTACCCGCCCGACCGGGTCGCGGAGCTCACCGGTGTGCCGGCCGCGGACCTGGTCGCCGCCGCCCGCCTCTACGGCAGGGCCGGGCGGCCGGCCATCGTCTACGGCCTCGGCGTGACCGAGCACCTCCACGGCACGGACGGGGTGCGGTCCCTGTCGAACCTGGCGATCCTGCGGGGCGCGGTGGGCACCGACCGCGGCTACGGCGTCAACCCGCTGCGCGGCCAGAACAACGTCCAGGGCGCCTCGGACATGGGTGCCCTGCCGGATCTCCTGCCCGGGTACGGCAAGGTCACCGACGCCGCCGCCCGCTCGCGGGCCGAGGCCGTGTGGGGCGTACCGGTCCCGGCGCGGCCCGGGCTGCGCATCCCGGACATGTTCGCCGCCGCGCGGGCCGGCGGGCTGCGCGCCCTGTGGATCGTGGGCGAGGACGTCTGCGCGACCGACCCCGACGCCACCCAGGTGGCCCGGGCCCTGGACGCCTGCCCGCTCGTCGTCTGCAGCGAACTGTTCCTGTCCGCAACCGCCCGGCACGCCGATGTCGTCCTGCCCGCCGCGTCCTGGCTGGAGAAGGACGGCACCTTCGTCAACTTCGACCGCCGGTTCCAGCGGGTCCGCCCCGCCGTGCCCCCGCCGGGGCAGGCCCGCACCGACTTCGACATCCTCCACTCCGTCGCCGGGGCCATGGGAGTCGGCCTGGGCTGCCCGACTCCCGCCGACGCCCTCGCCGAGTGCGGCCGGGTCGCGCCCGTCTTCGCCGGGCTCTCCCACGAGCGCCTGGACCGGGAAGGCTCCGTGCCGTGGCCCTGCCCCTCCCCGCACGGGCCCGGAGAGGCCAAGCTGTATGCGGAGCGCTTCGTGACACCGGACGGGCGGGCCCACCTGGCCGCCGCCCCCTACCTCCCGCCCGGCGAACAGCCCGACGACGCCTACCCGCTGGTCCTGGTGACCGGGCGGCGCTGGGCGCACTACAACTCCGGGAGCATGACGCGGCGCGGCGGCAACCTGGCGCTCGATCCGGTCGACTTCCTGGACCTTCACGCCGACGACGCGGGCCGGTACGGACTGCGGGACGGCCAGGGCGTCACCGTGGAGAGCCGGCACGGCCGGGCCCGGCTGGTGGTCCGCGTCAGTGAGCAGACGGCCCCCGGGCAGGTCTTCTGCTCCTTCCACTTCCCCGCGAGCGGGGTGAACCGCCTGACGTCCGACGTCACGGACACCGTCACGTCCTGCCCGGAGTACAAGGTCACGGCGGTCCGAGTGGCCGCGTCGTGACGAGGCGGCCGACCGTGCCGCGGCGGTCGACCGGGAACGCCGGACGCTCCCTCAGGTCCGCGCGTAGGTCAGGCAGTCGACCTGCTCCTGCTCGTAACCGACGGTGATGGACGGGGCGTGGCACTCCAGCCCGGTGTTGTGCCGGCAGTCGGCCATCTTGCACGCGCCGACCCGGCCGGTGACGGACGGCTCGCCGCCCTCCAGGTCGGAGCCCATGAACGTGTCGCAGACGGGACTGCTGAGGTCTCCCACGGTGATCGCCACGGCGTGGCAGGTGTGGTCGTGGTTGTAGGCGCAGCCCTCGGCCGCGCATTCGCTGATGACCGGCAGTTGCATGACGGGTGTGGCTGCCATGAGGGGGCCTGCTTTCTCTCGAGGTGTCGTGCGGACCGGTCGCCGCGGTAGCGGCCCTCCGGGGCGACATGTCACGCCACCACCGTGAGCGGTCACAGCTCCGGCTCGCCGGACCGGCACCTCAGCTCGTCCACGTCCCGTGCGAGCCCGGTGAGGCACGCGGGAACGCTCCCTGACTCTTCCACTGTCCGCGATGCCCGGCAGCGGCGCACGTCGGCACGGGGCGCACGTCGGTTCAGTCCCGTCGGGGGACGACCGCCACCGGGCACTCGGCGTGATGCAGCAGGGCGTGAGCCACCCTGCCGAGTTGCAGACCGACGTGACCGTGGCGCCCGCGCGCCCCCACGACCACCAGGTCGGCCTCGGAGGAGGCGTCCAGGAGCGCCTTGTGGGCGGGGCCTTCGACCACCTGACGGCGCACTTCGACCGGCGGGTGGTTCCCTGCGGCGTCGCGCAGCGCGTCGGTGAGGAGGGCGGAGGCGCGCTCCTGCCCGGAACCGGCGGCGTCGTCCGCGAGCAAGGGGTGGTCCGCGTGCTCGTGGGCGGGGCGGCGCCAGGCCCTGACGGCGTGCAGGCCGCAGCCGCGTGCCTGCGCCTCGCGGATGGCGAACCGCATGGCGGCCGTACCTTCCGCGGAGTCGCCGACGCCGACCACCACCCGGCCGAAGGACCCCTCCCGGTTCGGCTTTCCGCCGCGCACCACGACCACCGGGCACTCGGCACGGGCGGCCACCGTGAGGCTCACCGATCCCAGCAGCATGCCGGCGATGCCTCCGCGGCCGCGGGAGCCGGTGACCAGGGCGGAGGCTTCGTGAGCCGCGTGCAGGAGCGCGGACACGGCGTCGTCGGGCAGTACGTCGCTCGACACCTTCAGCTCCGGGTTGCGCAGCCGGGCGCGTTCCGCGCAGGACGCGGCGATGTGTTCGGCCATGACCTCTTCGGCCGGACGGTCCGTCCGGAAGGACGGGAGACCTCCCTCGTACCGCTCCCACAAGGAGGCGTGGACCAGCCGCAGGGGCAGCCCGCGGCGGGCAGCCTCGTCCACGGCCCAGTCGACGGCCTCCAGGCTGGAATCCGATCCGTCGACACCCACGATCAGCGGGAGTTCCACGGTCTCCACCACCTTCCTGCCCGGCCACTGCCTCGACGTCCCTGTCCATACCGTCGCACCGCACGGGTCGCGTCGCGACACAGGGACACGTCAAGGAGCCCGGCCCGGGTTGCACTGTACCGATTTGCGACGATCGTGGAGTGGTACGGCCGACGAGGAACGGGGCGCTTCGGAGGTCCTGGTGAAGGGAAGGCGATCGTGGTTGCCAGAAGCGGCGTCTTCGGCGCACTGACCAAGGAACACCGTGACCGACTCATGCCCCTCGCCCGCGAGGTGTCGTTCGCCACCGACGAGCGCATCTTCGACGAGGGCGGAAGGGCCGACCGCTTCTGGATCGTGCACACGGGCACCGTCGCCCTCGACGTGCACGTGCCCGGCCGCCGCGCGGCGGTCGTCGGAACCATCGGCGCCGGGGAACTGCTGGGCTGGTCCTGGCTGATCCCTCCTTATGACTGGCACCTGGGGGCCCGGGCCGCCAGCCCGGTACGCGCCTACGAGTACGACGCGGCCGCGGTCCGTGCGCTGTGCGAGGACGACCCGGAGCTGGATCACGCGCTGCTCACCTATGTCGTCGGCGTGATCGCGCGCCGGCTCAGGTCCGCCCGGGTGCGACTGCTCGACCTGTACGCACCTCACGGCGCCGGCGAGGTGCCCTGAGGAGGCGAGACGAGGCGGCACCCTGCACGCCGCACACCGCACGCTCGTCCTCCAGGTGATCGGCGTCCCCCTGCGCCCCTACGCGCTCCTCCCCCGACGATGACGCTGCCACCGCCGCGGGTACACGGTTCCTACCGTTCCTACCCGCGGTTTCCCGCCGATCTTCCCGTGGCAGGGCGGCGGGTGGTGCTGCGGCTGCGGGTCCGCCGGTTCACGTGCGAGGACACCTCATGCGAGCGGCGGACGTTCGTCGAGCAGGTCACAGCCTGACCCGCCGACACAGCCAGCGGACCGAACGAATGCGGTCGGCGCCGGCCGAGGTCGGCCTCGCGGTAGCCGGCCGCGCCGGTGCCCGGTTGGCCGACGTCCTCTGGGCGAGAGCCAGCCGGAACAAGTCCTGCGACGGGTCGATGCGCTCCCGGAGCCTCAGCCGCGGACTCCGAGGGTGGTCGGCGTCGACGAGTACGCGATGCGCAAGGGGCGTGTCCACGGGACCGTCCTGGTCGATGTCGGGAGACGCCGACCGGTTGACTTGCTGCCGGATCGCGAGGCGGCCACGGTCGCGGCCTGGCTGGCCGAACGCCCGGGGATCGAGGTCGCTGCCGTGACCGTGCTCCGTTCTTCACAGAGGGCGCCAGCATCGGGGCACCCACCGCCGTCCAGAATGCCGGCCGTTCCCACCTCTGGCGCAACCTCGGCGAAGCCGCGGAGCGGTGCCTCCCCGACCGCACCGGCAGCCCGACCGCCGTCGCCGCGGACCGTCGCCGGGTGGATTCTGACCCACCCGGACCGCCGTCACCGCCGGCCTGACCGCACCTGTGCCTGGGATGCCCCCACGACCAATACGAGAGCGGTCCCGCCTACGACCAGGTCCGCGTCCGGCGGGTGGACGTCGGGGAGCTGGTGCGGAAACTGGCCCCTCGATGGGGCCAGGACCATTTGTCACCCTCCGATCTCTGATAGGCATGTCGTCGGGGACGGGCGTATGCCCGTGGCGGCGTCCTGCGGGGCGCCGCAAGGGAGGGGAAGCACATGGGCACCATCACACGCGACGACGTCATCGCCCTCGAGCAGAAGGCGGTGGACCACGCGTACGCCTGTTACGAGGCGCGGCTGGCCGAGATGAACGGGACAGCGGCCGCCACGGCGTCGGCCAGTGGCAAGGACGGCATCGCCAACCGGAAGGACACGGAGCAGCGGGCAGCGGCCTACGGCAACCTCCGGGGCGAGTCGCTGGTCTTCGCCCGCGTCGACGCGCCGGAGGAGCCCGGCGGCGAGCCCCGGCCCTGGTACGTGGGCCGGCGGTCCGTCTCCGACGTCCGAACCCGCGACACCGTCGTCGTGCTCTGGACCAGCGACATGGCCACCAAGTGGCTCGAGGCACAGCAGGAGACGCCGGGCGACGTCGTCCTGCGGCGGCGGCTGCGCTGCGCGGAACGTGTCGTCGAGGACTACTCCGACGAGATCGCCGTGCCCGGAGCACTCGCCGGCGCCGTTTCCGAAGCCGCCCCCGGCGCCGGGCTCGTTCCCGCGCCGCGGCCGGCCGCCGACGACGCCGCCACCGCTGGGCGGCCGGGCACCGCGAAGCGCGGGGGGCGCCCGCCGGCCCGCACTCCTGCCGGCATCGCCCGTACGCAGCGCCGCAAGCCCCTGCAGCCGGACGACTTCCTCCTGCGCGAACTGCAGCGTTCGCGCAGTGGCCGGATGCGGGACATCGTGGAGACGATCCGCCGTGACCAGATGGTTCTGGTCACGGGTTCACCGACCGACATCCTCGTCGTGCAGGGCGGACCGGGCACCGGCAAGTCCGCGGTCGGCCTGCATCGCGTGACCTGGCTGGTCAACAACGAGCACTTCACGGCCTCGGACATCCTCGTCATCGGCCCCCACCAGCGATTCCTCGACTACGTCGGTCAGTTGCTGCCCACCCTTGGCACCCGCGACGTCAACACCGTCCAGCTGACCCGCCTGTGGGAGGGCGAGGTCCTCGGCACCGACACCCCGCGAGCACGGCTGGTGAAGTCCGACGAGCGCATGGCGGCCGTCCTGCGACGGCGGGTCGAGCGCGAGTGCCGTCCCGAGGCTCTCGACGCCCTCCTCACCGCTCCCTCCTTCGAGGGCGACGAGTCGACGTTCACCGTCACCGCCGGCAGCACCACCCTGCGCGTGCCGCGCTCCCAGGTCCTCGCCCTGTTCGAGCAGGCACGCGGCGGCGACGGTGCTCACCGCGAGCGCCGCGACCGTTTCCGCAGCCTGCTCGTCGACCGCCTTCTGGCCGAGCTCGTCGCCGTCGCCCCGCGCCGCGGCGCGGACGGCACGATCCGCCGCAGCCTGGAACGCAACCGCAAGGTCGAACGCCTCCTCGACCGCGTCTGGCCCTCGCCCGGTGCCCTGGAGGCCCTGCGCAGTCTCTACGACTCGTCCGACCTGCTGCGCGCCTGCGCCGAGGACCACCTCGACGACGAGGAGCGGGCCGCCCTGCACCGCCCTCGCGCCGCCACCGCCGACGACGACCCGTGGACCCTGGACGATCTCGTCCTGCTCGAGGAGCTGCGGTACCTCATCGCCGGCGAGACCCCGCGCCGCTACGGCCACATCGTCGTCGACGAGGCCCAGGACCTGACCCCCATGCAGGCCCGCACCCTGCGCCGGCGCGTCGCGCGGGGCGGTTCCATGACCGTCCTCGGCGACCTCGCCCAGGCCACCGGCCCGCGTGAGCATACGGACTGGGAGGAACTGGGCACTCTGCTGTCCGACCACGGTGACTGGCGCGTGGCCGAACTGACCACCAGCTACCGTGTGCCCGCCGAGATCATGGAGTTCGTCGCGCCGCTGGCCCGCACGGTCGCCCCCTCACTGCCGTACCCGCAGGCGGTGCGCGAGGCCGGCGACGGTGCTGTCCGGACCATCGCGACCGAACCGTGGCGGCTCCTGGACGACACCGTCACCCAGGCCGTCCGCCTCCTCGGCAGCAGCGACGGGCAGACCCTGCGCTCGGTGGCCGTCATCGTCCCCGACGACTCCGGCTGGCTCGACGAGATCGCCCGCCACCTCGACGAGGCGGACGGCCTCACGCAGCCAGAACGCGAGGCGGTGTCCGTGCTGGCCGCCGCCCAGGCCAAGGGCATGGAGTACGACCACGTCCTCGTGGTGGAACCCGCCATCATCGCCGCTCGCGGCCCGGCCGGCCTGCGCCAGCTCTACATCGCGCTGACCCGCAGCACCCAGACCTTGACCGTCCTGCACACCGCACCGCTCCCGGAGGCCCTCACGAACACCGACACCGCGGGCTGCGCGGAACAGCCGTCCGCCGGCACCGGCGAGGTGACCGGCAGTGCCGCCGGAGCGGCCACGGCGGCGGGGAACGTCCCCGAAGTCGGCACCGACATCAAGGTCCGCGTGGTCGGCCACACCACCGGCGGCAACTACAAGGTCGAGGCGGTCTCGCCCGCCACGGACCGCCCGCTGCTTCTGGCCGTGCGCCACGGCTCCACACCTCCCCGGAGCGGGGCGGAGGTGGACGCCTGGGTCCTGCGCCACGCCTCCAACGTCACCTTCGTCACCGTCGACGAGCGCGGGCGCAGGCCCATCTCGCCCACCATGGCAGAGCGGTACGTGGACGCGCTCACCGTCGTCGGGGACCTGGCCGACGGCGACGTCCCGGACGATGCCCGGGTCCGGCTGTCGGAACTCAAGGGCATGGCCAACCGCTGCCTGCGTCTGGACCAGCACGACTGGCTGGACGTCTGGCGGGTCCTCGGCTCCCCGGACCGCAGCCGCCTGGGCCTGTTGCGGGACCTCGCCGCGAACACCAACCGCGCACTCGCCTCGAACGCCCCCGACCTGGACCGGTTCCGGGCGGAGCTGCAGCGCAGCGGCTGGGCCGAGGCCCTGGCCGAGGCGCGCCGGACTCTGGAACAGCGCCTCGCGGCACGTCGGGTGGAGGAAGTCCGGGACACCGAACCCGCCGCGCAGTCCCTCGAGCCCGCACCGTCCGAGCGGACCGAACCGTCCGCACCGCCACAGCAGCCCGAGCAGCCCGAGCAGCTCGAACCGGAGGAGAACCACCCCATGCCCAGCACCCCCGTCGGCACCATCGCACCGACGTCAGAACCAACGGCCGGGCAGAACACGGACCTGCTCCGGTTCCTGGAGACCTCAGCCGCGGCGGACCGCACCTGCAAGACCCATGAGGCGGTGCGCTTCGAGCTGATGGCGGCCCTGCTGCGAGCCGACCGGCAGCCGAAGGCCGACTCACCGGTCGTCGACGTCAGCTGCACCACCGAGCACGGCCGCTTCCTCTACGAGGTCCTGGGCGCCGGCCTGTCCACGTACACCGACCTGCGCTCGGGAGCGGCCCGCCTCCACGAGGTCAACCACACCCTGCCGGCGACCGCCGACCGCCTCTACCTGGTGCTGTCCCAGCCGCCCGCCGAGGACTGGTCGGCCGCCACCGTCCACGACGTCTTCGGCGTCCACGCCCTGTGGCGCACCCCGCAGGGCTGGGGCGGACAGGACACCGAAACCGCCCTCGGCCTCGATCCCGGCCAGGCCTGACACCACCGAGTTCCTGCTGGGCGGTGCTGCACCGGGCGTACCCCGCTCTCGTGGGCTTCGTGGTGGCCTCGGGTACGGCGGCGTCGATGGTCGTCCCCATCTCACAGGCGTGGCCGGGGCCGCGTTCGGCGGGGGTGCGGACTTCGAGTTCGGCGTTCGGCCATCAGCTGCCACGCAGTCCAGCGCCCGCACCCGCCCGGCGAGGTGTTCGGTGACCGGCTCGTCCAGGCTCAGGCCGTGCAGGACGTCCTCGGCGACGGCCTCCCATTCCTTGCCGTCCAGCAGCTGCGCCCGCGGGTCGGACCAGCGGTTCGACGGCGAGGCGAACACGTCCCGACGGTTCAGCGCTCGGTACAGCTGCTCCAGCACACAGACCACGTACGCGTCGCGGTCCACCGCCCCTTCGGGCAGGTCGAGGTTGGAGAACACCGCCCGCTTCCACGCCGGCGGCACGAGCTTGCCGTCGATCTCACGCGGCAGCAGCGGCTTGACCTTCACCTTCCGCCGGGCCAAGGCGGGCAGCCGCTCCACCGCCGCCAGCACCCGCGCCCCGCCGGAGGCCGCGCCGAGCGCGGAGGACTCGCCGAGCAGGGACAGGACGGGCGGACCGTGTTGAAGCGGGTGGCCAGCAGGCGCCGCATCTCGGCTTCCGCCTCGTCGTCCCCGGGCGGCAACAGCTCATCCAGCAGCGCGGCGGCGGCCTCACGGTGGCAGCGTCATCGTCGGAGGAGGAGCGCGTAGGGGAGAATCACGCCCCGTTGGTGGACCAGTCCGCCATCCCGCCGGGCAATGAGTGGCGCCCGGAGATCGGGCACTGGCTCGCGCGCTGTGACGCAGCCGTCGTCCTTCTCAACGAGAAGGCGCTGAAGTCCTCCTGGGTGCGGCGCGAGGTCAACATCCTCATGTGGCGCAGGGCCCTCGGCGCGCCCCTGCTCGTGGTGCCCGTCCTCCTGGACGGACTGACCACCGCGGCCGTCAAGATCTCCGGCCTCGAGGAGCTCCGGCCGATCCAGTTTTGCCGGACCAGGCAGACAGCGCTGGTGGCGGCATTTATGCGGGGCGCGGACAGATTTCGCCGGGAACGGGCCTGATTCGGCTGACCGCCGGACGGCTGTGGTGAGGGTTCCTACGCTCCGATCATGAACTGGACGAATGCGCTGGCGATCTTCGGTGCCATCACCGGGGCCAGCGGCCTGGGCTGGCAGATGTGGAGCCACCGCCTCACAGGCGGCCGGGTGGAGGTCTTCTCCACCCGACTCAAGCGGGAAGGCCGGTGGTGGGTGCGCACCGACGTCTCGAACGTCGGCCGCCTGGACGTGACGATCGTCGGCTACTCCGTATGGCGTGACATCCCCGGGCATCGCCTGAAGCGGGCGGTGTGGAAGCTGCGAGCCGTCCGGCGCGTGGGGTGGAAGCGGGCCCGGCGTATCCAGGTGCTGTTCAACCCGGCGGTGCACTTCGGGGCGCCGGTGCAGGTCGGGAGCGAGGCTGAGCGCATTGAGCTGCCGTTGGTCCTCAAGGCCGGCTCCATGGTGTCGCTGCCGCTCATCGGGCTGGAGGTGCCCAACCGGATAGGCCGACAGCTTCGGGTCTCCCTGCACCTGGGCACCGGCCGCATCATCCGGGCCGACGTCCACGACGCCGACGCTCTGGAGCCCTTGCGGATCGACCTGGACGAATACACCGGCGACTGGTCCTTACACATCGGCCCGCCCACAACCGACTGACCCGACGCGTAACCGGGCCTTCGAGGGGTGGCAGGCGCTTACCGTGGAGCCGTGACCACACCCTCCGACGACGCAGCCGACCCGGTGCCAGTGGGGGTCGTGCTGCCCGCCGACCCGGTGCTCAGTCATCCGGAGCAAGAGGTCGTCGCGCGGCTGTGGAGACGGCAGCAGACCGAGACAGGCTGGCTGTACCTGGTGGGGCTGCCGTCGTACCGGGACCTCGAGGACGGCGGGGTGGAGGCGGTGGAGTACCGGGTGTGGGTCCGCTCGAGGAGCCTGGTCACTGCCGGATGGTCCCGGCGCGGGCCGAGGACGCGTTCCAGGCTGGGGTGGAACTGGGTGAGCAGGCCGCGGATGCGGTTGGAGGTGCGGTTGGCCTCGCCGGCGAGGTCCTGGTCGAAGCCGACCGTCATGGTCAGCTCCGCGGTGACCTCGTCGGTCAGGTCCAGGTAGCCGTCCGCTGGTTCGCTGGCGGGTCGTTACGAAGGGACCGAGGCTAGTCCTTGGCCTGGTTCGATGGTGTCGGTTGCGATGATGCCGGTGAGACGTCCGTGGGCGATGGGATCTCCGCCGGGGGCAGCGTGAGCGGTCAATGCGCGGAGCTGGGTGGGGGTGAGGCCGGCGAATGCGCGGAAGTCGCGGATGAGGTGGGCTTGGTCGTGGTAGCCGCACTGGGCGGCAGTGTGGGCGAACGATTCTCCTTCGCCGGTAGGCAGGGTGAGGGCGTGCTGGAAGCGCAGGATCCGGGCGGCTGTTTTGGGCGGGAGGCCGATCTGCTCGCGAAAGAGCATCTGGAGTCTTCGGTTGCCGCGGCCGGTGGTTTGTGCGAGTTCGCGCATGGTGACGGTGCCGTGGGAGGTGCGCAGATGTTTCCAGGCGTGTGCGACGACCGATGAGGGCAGAGGACCGGCGGCTAATCGTCGGGTGAGGGCGTCGTCGAGTACCGTCCAGCGTCCGGCCCAATCCTCGGCGGCAGCCAGCCGGCCGGTGATGCGGGCGGACCAGCCGGAGCCGAGGACCGCGTCGGGGTCGACCAGGACGTCGGTCAGGTGGTGGAGGGGGACGCCGAGGAAGCGGTATGCCCCCAGTGGGGTGAGCTCCACCAGCGCGGTGTGTGCCGACCCGGAGTATGAGCTCAGAGTGGCCGTGGTGTGCAGTCCGGCGAGTAGCGCGCGCCAGGTGCTCGCCTGTGTTCCCTGGCCGCGTCCGGCCAGTACGGTCAGTGGATCGCCCCACCCCAGGACAAGTGTCACGGTCGCTGCGGGCAACGAGACCCTGGGCCACCCTTGGACTTTCGGGATTTCAAAGCCCATATAGCTCACGACGTGGGCACGCAGCCAGTCCGGCGCCAGCCGGACCACCCGTTCACTCCTCGTTCCCGCCAACTCGGCTCCCGTCACCAGCATTGCGCTCGGACACACCTCGTTGCGTGTCGGTGCGCATTCGTACAAGCCGCCCGACTAGTCCCGCCAGCAGTCTGTTGCCGAACAACCGGCCGGTGAAGACAAGATCAGGCCGGGATGTCAGCCAGAACTCGACAACGCCCCTGGCCAAGGCACTGGCTGACTGAAGGGGGGCGGGCGCTGTGGGGCGATCCGCTGACCGTCCGCCCCGTAGCTGAGCACGCAACCTCAAAGCAAGGCCAGGACCGGCATCCGGACCAACGTGAAAGTAGGCATACATGCGTAAGATACGCAATGCAGTCTCAATCCTCGCCGCCTCGGCCGCTGTGCTGGCGGGCACCGCCACCAGCGCCATCGCGACCGACAACCCCAACACCAGCCGCGCGGTGGCGGCATCGTGCACCGTGTCCGGCGCGTTCTGCGCGACCAGCGATAGTGGCGGCAGCCTCGTCCTGTACTGCGGTATGTCCGCGAGCATGCCCTGGAGCGGGGGCGGATACTGGAACAACCGCCTTCCCGGGAACGGCAGGGTCAAAATGTTCGGCTCGAGCGGCACCCTGATTTACACGACGCCAGCCAACTACGGTCCTGTCAGGGGCGACTGGAATCCCGTCTACAGCCTCCGCGCCGACTGCTGAGGCCCCGGCACGAGCTGCGGGCCGCGCCCAGTCCTCGGCTTACTACCGCAGCGCCCCCGTCCGCGATTCAGCAGGCGGGGGCTTCACCATGTTCAAAGAGAGAGGGCCAACTGCCTGCGGGAACTCCTCGACGAACTGGGGGAACCTGCTCTCCGGCTCAAAAAACATCAGCATCAGCACGAAGCCGGGTCGGGTCCGTCCGGACTTGTTCGCCACCAGGTCCAAGTCACAGCCCGCCGGCGTCCAGCACACCACCACATCTTCCGGCGCCCACTCCCGCGCATGTCTGTTCCCCCGGCCCCCCGCCATTCGCTCGCGCTGCCCAACATGAAGGGCTCGACTACAAGGAAACGGGGCGTCAGCAGGAGGGGCCGCTACTTTGCACCGTGGGTCAGGGAAATAGGACACCGGGGCCGACAACGGCACGGCCATACTCGTCGAAGTCGAACACCGGGTGCCACAGATCGAGCCCTTCGGGCCAGTCCCCCTCATCCATCGGCGTGCGGGTGGTGGTGTGGCCGGTGGCGTACATGTGCAAGACCTCGTGGCCGACGCCCCGCTCCGTCGACGTCGGCGCGCTCGGCGCTGTAGATGCGCCGGCCCGTCAGCATGGGGTTTACCGCGGCTCCGCCAGGACCTGGCCGACGGCGTCCGCTGAGGTGCGGAGGCGGGGCACGGACAGCGAGGGCGCGAGGTCGAGCCGCTTGTCCATCTCCAGGCGGAAGGTGCCGTACGGTTTGGTGTTCGACCAGAACAGCGTGGTCAGCCCGCGCCGGTCCTCGGCCGAGAGCTTCTTCGCCCAGGCCGGTTCGGCGAGGATCTGCTGGACCAGAAGCGTGTTGACGTGCACGAGCGCGGACTGGAGCAGATGCAGGGCGAGTATCGAGGTCTCGGCGTGCTCCTTGTCCGGGCCGGTCAGCGCACCGTCCTTGCCCCCGCACCCGCTCAACGATCTTTCCCCGAAGGTCCCTACCAGCGGCGTTCCCTGTGGTAGCAGCCATGATCATTCTCAGCGCTACATCCTGTTCCGCAACTACTCACACCCGGCTACGAGGAGATGGCCCGCGTGGCAGTGCGGAAGTGGAGCGAGGCCGAGCAGCTCGAAGTGACCGCCATCGCCGCGGTGGGCACGGGTGAGGCCGCCGAACGTTGGCTCGCCGACAAGGGCGGCGACGCGTGAGGGCCCCGCACCACTTTCCCGACGCTGGCACGCGCCCGGCCAGGTGGCTGCCCCATCGGCCGGGGCGCTGAGACGCGCGGGTGTAAAAATCCACACCTCAGAGGAACGCAAGGGCCCTCGCATCGGCCGTCCGACGCGGGGCCCTTCCGCTGGACCGGACCGGGCGCGGGGCCGAGGAGGACAACGCCCTGCTCGGCGTGCTGTAGGGAGCATCGGCCGCAGCAGGGCGCTGCCCCGGACGATGTGCGCCCGGGGCAGCGCCCTGCTCGGCTATTGTTTCGGCCGGCTCTGCGGGCCTGTCCAGGCTATGGGGTGGGCCACAGGACGTAGGTGTGGGCGGGCGTGCTGCCTCGGTGTGTGTGGACCTTCACCTGGTGGCTCCTCTTGTCCACGGTGACGGTGAATCGGGCCTTCCAGGTGCCGGGGCTCTTGCACGGCCATCCCACCTTGGGCACGCAGGCGCGTGACTGGAAGGTGGCTTCGTAGCGGGCGAACCGGTTCCACTTGTTCTGTCCGGTTTCGGTGATGCGGAGCTTGGAGTCCTCGGCGACGGTCAGGCCGAGGTTGGACGCGGTGGCGTTGAGTTCGATGCTCGAGGTCTTCGTCCAGGTGCTCGGGCTCTTGGTGGGGCAGGCCAGGACGTTCATGTTCCATTCGCCGTAGCGGGGCGAGAGCAGCGAGCCGGGGTAGAGGGTGACCTGCGCGTTCTCGCAGGCGGCGGTGCTGTGGGTGGGGGCCGCGGTCCCCTGGGTGCTGGTCGCGGTGGCGATCGCGCCGACGATGAGGCCGCAGGCTGCGGTGGCGGTGGCAAGGCGTTTGATTCGCACGAATGTCCTCCGAGGTGAGCAGGGCGGAAGTGTGTCCGGGTGAGGTGTGCGCAGGTTCACGGGGTGCGGTACAGGGCCATGCCGAGCGGCATCGTGCTCTTGATGCCGCCGCCGTAGACGATGCTGACCTTGCCGCTCTTCTTGTAGGCGATGAGGGCGAATCCCACGTCGACCCTGTGCGTGCGGGTGCAGGGCCACAGGGTGACGGGAACACAGTCCTTCACGGTGAAGCTGCCGGTGTACGTGGCGGTCTGGCGCTTGCTGTTCTCGGCCGTGGAATTGACCCGCAGTGCGGCCGACTCGAGGAGGTAGCCGACGGTGTTCCCCGTCCCGTTCGTGGCGGCGCTGGCCTGTGTGCTCCAGCCGGCCGCGTCTTCCGTGGGGCAGACGGTCACGTCGAAGTTCACTTCGCCCAGGCGCAGGCGCGGGGGGACCTTCTCCCCGGGGTAGACGGTGACGCGCTTGGGCTTGCAGCTCGGAGCGTCTTCGGTGGCCTGCGCGGGGCTGAGGACGGCTACGGCGCCGGCCAGCAGTCCGCCGACGGCGGTGATGGCGAGAGCGCGGACCTTGGTGACGCGTGGAGTGTTCACACCAGTGCTCCTTGGATCGCTTGGATGAAGAGGCGGGAGAAGACAGGGGCGGTGAGCCCCCCTGGTCTCTCCGGCGGATGCCGTGGCCGGCTGGAGTCCTCCGCGGCGGACGGCCGCGGGGTGCGGGCGCATGACCGTGTCGTCTGCGACCCGGGCGCCAAGCCTGTGCCGGTCGGCTGTGAAGAGCGTCCCGGTGCGGTGCCCCCGTGGGCAACGGCTGGAGGCGGCCCGGACAGTCCGGGTGTGTCCGCCCAGGTCAGCCCACGTCCGAGCGCCTCGCACGAGGGCGCCGGAGCAGCGTCTTGAGGTGTCCCGGCGCGTCTCGGACTGTCCCGGAGGGCATGAGATCTTGCCGGACAGCCACAGCCGGAAAAGGCTCCGTTCCAGCCCTCACGGTGACCTGCGAACGGAGTTTGAGATGACACTGCAGATACGGCCGGCCCTCCGCCGGGCCGGCAAGGCACTTCGCCCGGCCCGCGGCAGACACGCCCGCCCCTCACGCACCCAGGCAGGAGTGCGCAAGGCCGTACGGGTCACGCAGACCGCGCTGGCCCTGGGCGTGACCGGGATCGTCTGCGTGCTCCTGGGCGCGGTCCTCAGCCTGCAGGGGGCCTCTCCCACTGCCTCGCCGCCCGACCGATCGGTGCTGGTGGAGGAGGCGCCGGAACCGCCGCCGCCGGCACCCGCTCAGACTGAGCCCAGCCCCGGATCCGCTGCGCCCAAGGCAGTGGTACTGCGGCCCGGCGACACACTCTTCGCCCTGGCCGAGCGTCACGACACCACGGTCAAGGAACTGCAACGCCTCAACGACCTGGGCCAGTCGACCCTCATCTACGCCGGTGACACCCTGCACCTGGCGCCCGGAGCCGCGGCCGCCGGCATCACGTCCCCAAAGCGGTCCGGGCCCGCCCCCGCGAAGCGTCCTTCGCCCGACAGGTCCGGCAAGGACACCTCCCGCGAGAACTCATCGGGCAAGAAGACGCCCCCCAAGAGCCAACGACCCGCCGCGAAGGGACGCGCCGCGGCGGCGGTCGCCTTCGCCAAGGCGCAGATCGGAAAGCCCTACATCTGGGGTGCGACCGGCCCGAACGGTTACGACTGCTCCGGCCTGATCATGCAGTCGTGGAAAGCCGCCGGTGTGAGCATCCCGCGGACCACCTGGCGGCAGATCCACGCCGGCAACGCCACCACCCGCCCGCACCTCGTCCCCGGCGACCTGGTGATCAGCTACGGCGGCGGCCACGTCGCCCTCTACATCGGTGACGGCAAGGTCATCCACGCCCCTCGCTCCGGCAGCACGGTCACCGTCGCACCGCTGCCGCCGGCCTCACAGGTCGTCGGCTACCGCCACATCGCAGCGTAGGACCGGCCCATGACGGTCCGGTCAGACACAGTCGTTGGTGACGTCCCAGCAGGTCTCTTCGGGGAAGGGATCACCGCCCTGGGCGGGCGGGGTCGACGACGGAGGCGGTTCGTAGGGATCGTAGGGAGGCGGAGGCGGTTCGTAGGGAGACGATGGTTCGTACGGCGTCGACTCCCGCTGCCGCGAGGTCCGCTGCGGCTCGGGCTCACCGGGCCGGGCCGTGCTCCTGGACGGAGTGGGCAGCGGGGCCTGCCGGGTGGCCCCTGGTGCGGACGTGTCCTTGCCGACGGGCTCGGCCGCCGGGCCGGAGGCGGTGCTGTCCGGGTTCCGGCCGGACGTTTCCGACGGAGAGACCGTGACGACGACAGTCGGGCCGGCCGGGGGCGTGTGCGGATCACCGGAGCCGTCATCGGGAGCCAGGACGATCCCGGTCACGCCGGCCGAAAGGAGAACAGCCAGGGCGGCGACGAGGATCGGACCGCGCCGGCGGGCGGGGTGGCGCTCAGCACCCTCCGGCCCCACCGACGAGGTGTCCGCTTCTGCCCCTGCAGCCGCCGTCTCCTCCTGCGACACAGCCGTACTTGTTTCAGCAGTGCCGGTGTCCGCCTCGGTCTCGGCCTCTGCCGAGACCACCGTCTCCGCCCGGTCGGCGGCAGCCGGTTGTGCAGCCTCCGTGCCCGTCCCGCCGGGACGGGGCTCCCCGTCTTCTGTCCCCGGTATGCCGGTACTCGCCCCACCCGGCTCACCCGGGCCATCGAGCGAGCCGTCGTGCGGAGCCTGTCGCCGCACAGCGTGCGGCTCCAGGCCGCCTGCGGGCCGCCTGCGGGCAGAAGGCTCAGCCACGGCCGGAAGTCCGGACGCCTCGACCACGGAAGTACGCCGCTCGGAGTCGACAGCCAGCCGCTTGCGGACACCCACCCACGCCTCGACGGTGCTTCGGTCCCCGCCGCAGGCCCGGACGAAGGCAGCCAGCAACTCCTCCCGGGGGAGCTCCTCCCGGCTCAACGCACCGGCGAGTGTGGCGCGCGGGAGCACATCTCCAGCAGCCTCGGCCCGCCGTTCCAGCTCGCGGTAACTCACGTGCGCCCACTGCCGTAACTGCCGCATTGCCGCGACGAACTGCGCAGCGTCCGCAGCCTCATGTGGCTGCGGCTGTCCCCCGTCCACCCTGGCCCCCCGGGATCGATGCCATTCAGAGCTCGAACATCCGGCAGTTTAGAACGCCCGTCACTGGCCAGTTCGGCTGCTCGTACGCGTCGATCGTTCCGTCTCCGTTGTCGTCGTCCATGTAGTCGTATGCGTCGCCGTAGTTGTGCCGGTAGCGCATACACGTGCCCTCGGCGCGCAGTTCGGGCTTCCCGTCGTAGGAGTCGAGGTGGAGGGTGCCCCGGATGCCGTCGTCGCGGGTGGCGGCGATGCCGTTGTCGACCTTCGCGGGGGATCTGCAAAGGGAGCCGCCCGGCGGCATTGCCGTCGAGCAGGGGCAGAAGCCTCTGTCGGTGCTGATCACGGCCGGGCAGCGAGGCGACTTTCCGCAGTTCGAGTCGGTCCTGGACGCGATCCGGGTCCCGCGCATCGGTTCCGGTCGGCCCCGTAGGCGACCGGACCGGGTGCGGGCCGACAAGGCGTACGACTCCCACCGTAACCGGGCCTACCTGCGAAGACGCGGCATCAAGGCGACCATGACAAGCTTGCCGTCCGTTACGAGGCGACCGTGCTGGTGGCAGTCCTCATCGAGTGGCTGTGACCAGCGTTTGCCGTCGACCTCAGTCTGTCGGTGTCGGCACCGCGCAGGCGTCGGCGATAGCCCGCGTGTCCCAGTAGAACGGACGGACCTCGGTGATCCGCCCGTCCTTGACCGTGATCGCCTGCAGAATCGGGAAGCTGAGTTCACGGCCGGTCGCGCGAGCGCGAGCACGGACCTGTGTGAGCACGACCGCGGTCTCACCGGTGGCAAGGAACTCCTGCTCCACCATGTCGAACGACTCCCACACCTCTCCCATCATGAGGAAGAACTGCGCCATGCCCTTGTGCCCACGCCAAATGCCTCCATAGGGCAGAGCATCTGCTTGATGCAGCTCGACATCCGGCGCAAAGAAGGGAGCGAGCAGGTCGAACGAAGCCTCGCCAGGGCCTCCCGCCGCCAGGTACTCCGCCTCAGCCGCATACATGCCGGTGAGAACTGTTGCTGACTCCGTAGTGGATGACATCGTCATGCCGCCAGCATGAGCACCACAGCAGGACCTTGCTGGCGGCAATCAGACATCGTTGTGCCGCGCGGTCGGCACTTCCACACGCCCTAAGCGGCGGCGCGTGCGGCTGCCTCGGGCCTGTTCTGCATGATCCATCACCCCGGAGCGTCAACGTCACGTCTGGTCATGCCTTTATGTGAAAGATCATCCATATTTGCGACTCTCTGCAAGGCTGGCCCCGCTCCGACGGGGCCGTGGCATGATCAGCGCACGGTGTCGGTCAGGAACAGGTGCGTGGCGTCCACTCCGCGCACCGAGACCACCCCCACTGACCGCGGAGCTTCTGGCGGTCCTCGTCGGCGCGCGCCCAGTCGCGATGCCGCTTGGTGCATGACTTGAGGTAGAGGACGCTGGGGTCTCGTCGGGAGCGCGTCGGCGGCCTCGCAGTCGGCGGCGAAGGCCTCGTCGCCGGCGGATGCGGCCGCGGTGGCGTACATCAGCCGCTGGGACAGGTGGTCGCTGGTGGCGAGGTCGACGGGCGGGGAGTTGTCGTCGACGGTGGCGCCGGCGTCGCGGACGAGCCGGGCGACTGGCCGAGAAGGCCGCGGGTCGCGGAGTCGACGCGGCAGTAAGGGCTGTCCCGTAAATGATCTTCGAGTCACCTCGGGCATGCTCGGTCGCCGTGGCCCGCCGGCCTACCCGGCGAGGGCAAGGTTGTGCATCCGGGCGATGCCGAGCATGGCGTTGTGGACGCCGTCGCCTTTGAGACGGCAGTCGCGGAGGATCTTCCAGGTCTTCATGCGGGCGAAGACGTGCTCGACCCGGGCCCGAACCTGCTTGTGGGACTTGTTGTGTTCTTCCTTCCAGTCGGAAAGTTCGCTCTGGCCGCGCTTGCGGCGGTGCGGGATGACCAGGCCGGTACCCGGGTATCCGCCGTCGGCGATCGTGGTGGTCTTGCCGACGGCGGCCTTGGCGCCGGATTCCTCCCACGCTTTGCAGTCATTGCGGTTCCCGGCGAGCGACCGGCCGACCACGACGATCAGGCGGGTGTCGGCATCGATGACGACCTGGTGATTGGTGGAGTACCGGTAGTTCTTCGACCGCTCGGCGACGCTGTGATCCCGGGTGGGGACCAGGGTGCCGTCCACGATGAGCACGGTGTCCTTCGCGAACCGCTTACGGGGCTGGAGCGCGAGCATCGGCCCCAGGTCGTCGATGATCCGGTCCGCCGCCGACTTCGAGACCCCGAACAGCGGAGCGAGCTGCTGCATGGTCAGGTTCGTACGCCAGTAGGCGGTGACCAGCAGGGTCCGGTCTTCCAGCGGAAGGCTCCACGGCCGGCCCTTGCGGGCCGTGTCCGCACCTGCGCGGCGCAGCACCGTCACCAGCTTCCCGAAGGCACGCGGACTCAGCCCGGAGAACGCGGCTATCCAAGACGGCTCCGACGCCGTAATCACACCAGCCACATCGAGATCATCTCGCCCCATGCGACCACTTCTGCTCAGGCCCGTGGTCGAGAATCCTGCCATGAGCGAAGGTGACCGCCACGAGGCATCCACACGTACATTTCTTGCATGCGCAGCCGAAGTGGCCCGTTTGCTGCACCTTGAGGCTGCGGCCGACGTGCCTGAAGACCGACGTGCCCGGCACCTGGCCGGAGCCGCACGAAGGCCACTGCTGGAACGCGCCACCCTGCCCGAGGAGTTCTTCGATCCGCTGATGGCCGCTGCTGTCTACGACCCGGACCCAAGCTTCTGCCGCTGGTTCGTCGAGCCGGCGCTCTACGCATTCGGGCGCCGCAAGGTCATGACAGCACTGCTCGGCTACCTCCGCACGGGCACGCCCGCAGAGATAGCCGGTGCCCGCCGGGCCTGGTACTGCGCACATCTGCCACTACGCGCTGACCGGTCACCGGCCTACGCGCCCAGCGGAAGCCGCGATCCTGCCCTGGACGAAGTGGACGACGTGGTGGACCAGTGGCGGAAGTCGTCCAGCACCCAGCAGCGTGATCACAGTGCCTCAGCGAGCCACGACCAAGCCTGAGACCCCCTGCCCAGAGGGCCGTGGCGCAACTCCTCGGGTTTACGGGACAACCCTTAGTCGTCATCTGCCCAGATGCCGATGCGGTACTGGCGCAGGCTGGTGAACTTCGGGGCCGGGAGGTCGATCCTCCAGGCGGCGGCGTCGGCGGGGGCCGGGGCGGCGATCACGTCCAGGGGGACGTCCAGGTCTGCGGCCGTGCGGGCGATCGGGCCGAGGGTGATCATGTCGCCACTGGTGACTGCAGGTGATCTCCGGAGGGGTACCGCCTCCAGGTGCCTCCGGCCTGGGCGGACGTAGGTGATGTGCTTGCCTCGCCTGATGGGGTGAGTTACTCATCGGGTGTTCGGCGCCCCGGATCTTGGCCTGGTCGTTGACAGATTCAGGGCGGCCTCGATTCTCTCCGCGAGAGAGGCGGTCACGACTTCGCACTCGTGACTTCTGGCACGGAAGGCTTCTGCGCGGCTATCCCGCCCGCCGTGCCCCGTCCCGCGGTACCAATCCTCAGACACCCGGTCAAGGGCGAGGAGAGCGTCTTGCATCCGACGCGTTGCCGCCTGGACGTCTGTGTCTGTCGTGAACACCTTGGCTGCTGTCGACGTTGCGGCAAACTCCTGCCAGCATCCATGCTTTCGGCGATGGATCTCGGCCTTCTCCTCCTCGCCGATACCGTTGCAGAGGCTGTTGAAGAGCTCCCAGGAGGCGGACTGCCACATGGAGGCTCGCGTCAGAAGCTGCATGTAAGCGTCGCGCTTGTTGTCCAACACCCACCGCGTTTGGGTTGCCTCGAGTTGGTCCCGCGTCTGTTGGCGTTGCGACTTGGCGGTCACCGATCCGGCCCACACTGCACCGGCGGCGCCGAGGGCCGCTCCAAGAAGGCCCACGGCCCCAGTCAGCAGTTCAGATGACATGCCTGCATCCTCGTTCCGAGACCAGGCGTTGACCATGCTCTTGGGGGAAACGAACTGGGCTCTTGTTCTCAACTCGACGTCACCGGAGGAACCCGGGGCCTGAGGAAGTGCGGCAGCTGATGGTCTGTCCGGCTGTCCGGCTGGGTGGGCGGTCGCAGCCTTCTGGGCCTGACGGGGGACGGTCTGGGCTTGTCGAGGTGTCCGTGCACCGTGAAACGGGGCACGCCGAATCTGTCGGGGATCTGCTGGACGGTCTTCTCCCGCTCGTCGTCGTAGAGCCGCTGGACGAGCACGGCCTGGTCCGCGGTGAGCTCGCCTGCGCCCGCCGTCTGTTCCGGCGGCGGATCCAACGCGTTCGGCGCGGGGTTCCATCTCCACGCTCACGTCACTCCGCCCCGGTGGGCAGGACCCACGCCGAACCCTGCGGTTCGCACGGGGTCGCCAGCTGATCAGAGAGGCTGGCGAGGTGCCGCGAGTACGTCCCTGAGTACCTTCTCGAGCGTGACGCGGGCCAGTTCGTGTCTCAGGGTCTCCTCGATGTCCTGGTAGATGCCCCGCATTGCCGGCTGGATGCCGTGACCCACCACGCATCCCTGGTCCGGGGTGGTGCGGTGCATCGCGAACAGCGGGCCGGGTTCCACTGCCTCGTACACGTCGAGCAGGGTGATCGACCCGAGCTCGCGCGCCAGCGACCATCCCGCGCCCGCGCCCCGCCGGGACTCCACGAGCCCTGCCCTGCGCAGCTCGCCGAGCAGCCGTCTGATCACCACGGGGTTGGTGTTCGCGCTGGTCGCGATCTGCTCGGAGGTGGCGACCTCATGGCCCTGGCGCTGATAGAGACCGATCCAGGCCAGCGCATGGGCGGCAATGGTCAGCCTGCTGTTGGCGCTCATGATCCCTCCTCCGGTCGCAACGCTCCATGTTACGACAGCGCAGTCGCAACAGTGAAGGTTGCGACTGCGTTGTCGTAACGGCTATCGTTACGACAGCAGGAGGTCGATCAAAGACAAGCGCGGATCGTGAGCGTGTTGCGAACTCGAAGGAGAACAGGAATGGAAAGTAACGAAAAGACCATTCGCGAGGCTTACCGGCTCGCGGAGGGGAACGTTCTCGACGGTGACGGTTTCCTGGCCTTGTTCACCGAGGACGGGTCGTTCAACGACATGTCGACCTCGCAGAGTTTCCGCGGAGAGCAGATCCCTCAGGTGATCGCGGGCCTCGCCCGCTCGTTCCCCGATGTACACCGTGAGCTGCTCGAGGTACATGCGTTCGGTGATGTCGTCGCCGTCGAGTTGCGAATCCAGGGCACGCATCTCGGAGGGTTTCCGACTCCGGTCGGCGAGATCCCACCGACCGGCAACCGGATCGACGTGCCGGCGGCGGACCTCTGGTACCTCCGTGACGGAAAGATCGAAAGGTTCAATTGCTACAACTCGATGAGCGTGTGGCTTGATCAAATCGGGGTTCACCCTGACTTCAAGTCCGCAGTCGAAGCCACCGAGACAGCAGCCACGACGGCGTAACTCTGCCGGTCAGCGCCGAGTATGCGACAAGACACTCCCTTCTTCGGGCCGCATACCCGGCGCTGCTTCTTGAACAAAGTTGTTGTTCGCACCCAACCGCCGACACGACCCGGCAGGCCGACTCATCGAGTATCAGCAGCCCTGGCCGGCAGGTAGGGCAACGACCCACATGGAGTGACGTTCTCCGGGCCCGCCTCCACGAGACACACGGCTGCGACGAGACCCCACCCCAAAGATCATCGAGGTACGCGGGGCCGGACCACCCTCCCCCATGCCGCCGAGCCCTGCGCATCCGACGCTGACCGTGGACAAGTTCCACGCGTGCACGGATCACGGAGGGCTCGGCCTGCCATGAGTCCGTGACGATCACGAGCAGACCCTTCTGCCGCCTTCAGGTGTCCTGAAGGTCTTCGTCCTCGTCCTCGCCCAGCCGCTGGTCGAGGTCGCTCGTCCACTGCTGGGCCCATGCCCTGAGCTTCGTGATCGGCTCCCCGGTGAGGCCGTAGGAGGCGAACTCCTCGTCGTCGTACCACTCGGCGCCGGCCAGGCGGTCACGCAGGTCCTGGCGGCGGAACTCGTCGCGGCCGTGCCTTTCGCCCAGCCGCTCGAGCTCGGTGGCCGTGTGGTGGGCGGAGGCGGCGTGGACGTCGATCAGGTCGCGGACCGCGCCGCGGTCGGCGAGGGCGCGGACCTTGGTGCCGATCACGTCGTCGAGGGCGAGGACCGGTCCGTACTCGGTGGTGAGCGGTGTGGCCCACAGGTTCTCCTTGAGGACGTCCACCTCGCAGTCCTCGCCGGTGTCCGGGTCGGCCGCCACGAGGCGTGCCGACAGCGGGTCGACGTCGATCACCGTCACGCGCCAGCCTCGTTCGGTCAGTGCCCGGCGCAGATGCTCGGCGATGTCCGCCATGGGGACGGGGTTCTCCGTGGCGACTTCGAGGTCCTGGCTGAGCCGGTCTACCAGCCCGTGCGCCCGGACGGCGTATCCGCCGGTGATTGACCAGCGGGTAGGCCGTGCCGACGGCGAGGACGTCGGACAGGAGACGGCGGTGCAGGTCGCTGAGGTTCACGCGGCGGCGGACGCCTCACGGGCGAGCTCGGGGAAGGCGTCCTCCCACACATCACGGATGTGCCTGCTGATCAGGGTGCGCAGCGCGGGCCACTGGGAGGCGAGCAGGTCCCGGTTCAGGAAGGCGAGGAGGTCCTGGCGCCGTCCCTCGGCCAGGACGGTCCGGTAGCTCATCCGCTGACGCGGCCGGTCGAGGTCGTACGCGCGCAGGCCGGACCAGGCCACATGCAGCGGGAGCTCGACCCGCCCACCCGTGCGCCGGTCCGGTCAGCTCGTCCAGGCGGCCGGGCAGACGGCCCGCTTACCGGGCACGCGGCACCTCTGCGGCGGAGGGTTCGAGCGAGCGGTGGTGCAACGGGTCCATGCCCGGCATTATCCCTCCGTCCATCGGGTCCGTCGAAGGCCGCGCCGGACCCGGTACCGGACGCGAGGGTCGAGGTACATCGTCCGTGCGGATTGCGCGCCATGCCTTCACAGTCCCGATCAGCCCTTTGACCTGGCCTGACTGCACGGCGGAGCGCGATCGTCCCGCTGCCGCGCGGCCGGTGTCCCGGGTCAGGACTCGGCTGCGCCTCGATGTGCGCAGGACGGCCATGCCCGGGAGTCTTCGTTCCGGTCGTGGTCCGTGCGGACGGGCAGGGCGGGTGCGGTGGCGCGAGGGGCGCGGGTGCGGGCCTTCCACGGTGGTTTGGTGTTGAGGAGGAAGTCGATCCTGTCGGCGAACCGGGGTTCGGGGACGGGCAGTTCGATGTTCGGGTGGCGGTCGTAGTGGGGGGTGACGGCGTCGGCGACGTAGTTGGTCAGGGCGTCGATGCGGTGGGGCCGGTGGCGGCGGCCCGGGGCGGCGAGTTCGCTGAGGATGCGGAGCACGGTGGGGAGTCCGGCGTCGAAGCGGATGTCCGCGGGCGGGCATGTGCCGGCGACGGTGAGGGGTTCCGACGCCCCGGCCTCCGGGGTGAGGTCGAGGCCGGTCTGCTGGGCGTAGAAGGCGGCGGCGTGCTGTTCGCCGCGGACGCGGTGGTGCAGGGAGAGGGTGTAGCAGGCCGGGGGGTGGCCGTCGCCGGCGGCGTACTGCCACCAGAAGCGGGCGCCGTCCTCGATGCCCGCGAGGTGGAGGGCACAGCCCAGGAGCCAGGCGCTGTGGTGGTCGGGGACCTGGTCGGTGAGGAAGGCCAGGACGTCGGGGGTGAGAGCGGTGACCGCAGTTTCGCACAGCGTGTGGAGTTGCCGGGCCGCGGCCCGGTCGGTGTGGTCGGGGCCGGCGGGCAGGGGGGCGGCCGGGAGGTGGTCGGGGCAGGTGCCGTCGTCGTGGGGGACGGTGTCGTCGGGGACGTCGGGATGGTGGTGCAGGCGGGCTCGGGCGAGGAGCTGGTCGATGGCAGACATGGCGGGCGGGGTCACTCCCGGGTGTCGGGGGCGTCGAGGAGGGCCTCGACGGTGGCGCGGGCGTGGTGGTCGACGGCGTGGGCGATGGCGGGGCTCAGCCCGAGGACGTGGGGGATGCGCTGGTCGGGGATGCCGCACAGGTAGTGCAGGACGGCGACGTCCATCTGGTCGTCGGGCAGGCGGCTGATGGCGTCGAAGAGATCGACCAGTTCGGACAGGGCGATCATGTGCCCGGGGTCCTGGCCGGCGCGGATCTCGCGGGTGGAGAAGACGGCGGCGCGCAGATCGGGATGGCCTTCGTGGCGGGGGGTGCGGAGCATGACCCGGGAGCGCAGCAGGAGCCAGGCGTAGCGGTTGAGGTTCTCGCTGGCGGTGGCTTCGGTCCAGGAGAGCCACAGGATGTCGTTGGCTTCCGCGACGACGCCCCGGGCCCGCCGGTCGGTCAGGAGGAAGGCGCGGGCGTATTCCAGGTAGGGGTGGTACATGGTGTCGGTGAACGCCTGGTAGGGCAGCGGGGGCCCTTCGGCCTCGTGGGCGACCTGCTCGATGCACTGGCGGATCCACTCCGTGCCCTTGTGGGCTTCGCGGGCGGCGGCCGTCCACAGTCGGCACATGGGTGCCGCGGGTATCTCCAGGACTCTGATCACGCTGAAGGTGATCTCCCAGGCGGGGTAGTAGCCGTTTCCGCGGAGGAGTTCGCTGATCCGGGTCTTGGAGTAGCCGGAGCGGTCGGCGAGATCGTCCAGGGTCAGGCCGCTGACGGAGAGCACGCCGCGGACGGGTTCGAGCCAGGCGCGGTGCAACGGGCCCGCCTCCGGGGAGATGGGGGCCGGCGGGCGGCCCCGTCTGACGCTGTGTGGTGGGGGCTGGGCGGCATCGGACGACGGCATCATCACGGCGCCTCCTGGCCGTCCCGCCGCCGCCCGGTCGGGCCGTCGGCGGAGGACGGTGCGGCGTCCGCGGGACGGGAGCGTCCGTCGGACGCCGTGAGCGCATGGACGACCTGCTGCGCGAGCAGGCCCAAGGAGGGCAGCAGGACCGCCGCGGCGGCCGCGTGTCCCAGCACGGTCATCACCGTGCTCCACGTGAGGGCCGCCGCCAGGACGACAGCGGCCACCACCTTCTTACTCGACATCGCACTCTGTTTCTGTGAGCGAACGGCACCAACGAGCCCTCCGTCAGACGGTGCTGAAGCGCCATCAGGAAGGGACCGCCAGAATGGCCGCACACAGCCGCCCAACGCCATGTGATCATGGGATTACGGAACAATAAGAAAATCCGCCACCTCCCGCTACGCCCCGCCACCCGCCTCGCGGGCCTCACAGCGCGCGGGTTCATCCCTTTGAGGAGAAAAACAGCACTTCTGCTCTGCAATTGCACGCGATCCCTCATCATGGATGCTCACAAGGCGCCACTCGACGCCGCACCACGTGCGGCCCCCTGTGCTGAAGAAGGAAGAGGGGGCCGCACGGCCCACCACCCGTGCGCTTCGGTCCCACGCGGCCGGACGAAGTGGGCCGGCGGGGTTTCCCTGACGCGGTCACGCACTCGCCATCTGCTCTCGACGGGCCGTGGGGTCCCGTGTGGGACGCCACGGCCCGGGATCAGACGGCGATGATGGTGTGGAAGAACAGCACCGCGCCGGCGAAGGCCGCGCCGCCCGCGAGAACGGCGGTGGCGGCGTCGTGCTGGGCGAGGCAGGTGAGGACGCCGGCGCCGGTGCCGACGAGGACGCCGAGCATCAGGATGATGGCGCTGCGCAGCCCCAGCAGGGCACTGGCGCCCGCGGCAGGGGGTTGTGGCGGGTGAGGGCTTTGCGGGGGCTGGGGGTGCGGTATGGCCTGCGGGGCGTAACCGGCGTGGTGCGCCTGCGGCTCACCCGTGGCGGGGGCCGGAGTGGTCGTAAGGCTGTCGGGGTGGCCCTGGCCGGGGACGTGGCTGGTGCTCATGGGATTCCTTTCCCTGACGGAAGGTCACCACTGGGGTGGCCGGTTGTTGAGGGTGTAGGGACCGTCCGACCCACTCCCCCCGCGTGACTCACATCACATCCTTTTTATGGGGCTGGGGAGGGGGGAGAGCCGCGAGCCGCGCCTACGACCTATGGAGCGCAAGGGCGAAACGGGGCCCGCCGGGGCTGGCGAGAGCTAGGGAGCGGATGTGCCGGATGGACAGTGCAAGGGGTACGGACCCCACACCATGACGCAGGACGCGCACCTGCCGGCCACGACCGCGGACCGGGAGCTGCGCGCCCTGGAGAAGATCCTCGCCGGCGACGCGGGCGAGGACGCCACGACGCGGGCCCGGCTTCCCGGCCGGGACGCCGCCCTGGTCGTGCACCAGGTGCCCGACGTGTCTGTCTACCCCGGCGCGCGGCTCCTGAAGCGATCGCAAGAGGGCCGCACCAGCTGTACCGTCCGGACGCGCTCGCGTCCCGCGTCAGCGCTCCCGGCTCCCTCCACCACCACTGTCCCCGGCTCCCATCCCGTCCGCCGCCGATTCACACACCGTGGAGCGGGCGTGGCTCCTGGTGTCCAGGTGGAGCGCACCACTGTACGAACGACCTGGACGCCAGGAGCCACGTCTGCTCGGCTCTGCCTGGGTCGGCGGTGGACGGGATGGGAGCAGCCCGCGCACGCCACGACGTACCCGCAGTCGGCGACGGCGCCCCCTCCCTCCCGGGGCCGACCGGTCCCCCGCCGGAGGCACGCCATGATCGTTGGGCGCTCGTCACTTCGGTGGCCGGTCCTTCGCCAAGGCACCCGCTGGGCCGGATCGACCCTGCCCGGGCACGCGCTTTCCCGGGAGCAGGTGGCATTGTCCACCGCGCAGGGTAGGGATCTGTGGTCCAGGTGGTGCAAGACGAGTGGGGGCTCGTTGGGGCGGGGGCTGCGGCACGTTCTCCTTCTGCTGGTCGCGACAGTGCTGCTGTGCATGGTGCCCGGCACGACCGCCCATGCAGCGGACGACGCTTGCCATGTCGAACAGCTGAAGTCGGCGCGTGTCACCGCGTCGGTGCGTTTCGAGCACGAGGGCGAGGACTTCACGAAGGCCGAGGGGCGCCTCACGGTGAAGGTGCCCAAGTCCTGGGGGCGGTCGGCGGATCTCCTGCTGAACGGGGACACGGAGCGGTTCCGGACGGCCATGCGGTGTCTGCTGCGCTACCCCGACGATCCCTTTCCGTACCGGGACACGGAGGGGCGCACGAAGCCGCCGACGGTGACGGTCGAAGAGGATGGGGTGAGGGTCGACCAGCGTGTGACGACCTGGGTCGTCAATCTTCAGACCCGGCACTTCGGTCCCTGGAGTCTCACCGTGGGCCACCGGCTGTGGCGCCTGGAACTCATGCGTCCGCCTGCCCTGGACGGGGCCTGGTGGCAGAAGATCACCGTCGATCTGGGCGGGCGGGCCGCCCGGAGCCTCTCCTCGACGCCCACCACGGGTGCCACGACGAAACTGACCTGGACCAGGGAGAAGGCAGGAAGCAAGCCTCCCGAGGTGCGGATCACCCTGCAACCGCCGGCAGCCAAGGCATTCGCGTCACGGCTGAACGACCAGCCTTGGTTCGTCGTCGGCTGGCTGGGCTGGCTGCCGTTGCACGGAGTCCTCCTCGCCCTGCTTCTGGTCACGACGCGTACGGTGCGGCGCGCGCCTGTCTCCGCGCCACGCACCGACGCCGAGACACGCACGGCCCGCAATCTGCTGGTCATGAGTTGGCTGGCGTTCGCGGTCACCGTTGTTCAATTACTCGACGACGCGCTGCTCGCTCACTTCGCGGGTCAGGAGATGGCCCTGTTCTGGACGGACCAGCACCGCACCGCCGTCCACTTCGGGCTCACCCTCCTGACTGGGTTGGCCCTGTGCGTCTTCGGCATGCCGGGAAGGACTGCCGTCGGTCTCGTCACCGCCGCCGCCGGATACGTGATCGCCGTGGCATGCAGCCCCGAGTGGTTCGCACTGCCCTCTCAGATGTGGCTCGACTGGGAAAATGCCCCGCACGAGGTGCGTTGGTTCCGGGAGAACGGGGCCATGGTCGCCTTCGCCGGGGCGTGCGCGTGTGTCGTCTTCGTCTGGCTGGTGGGTGCCCTGGCATCCATGCTGCGGCTGTGGCGCTCCAGTGATGCCCCGACGGCAGGGAGGGCACGAGGTCGCTTCCCGCACGTGCTGCTGGTCGCGATGGTGCTCGTATCGGTGACGGTCTCCGCGGTCAGCGTGTGGGCCGCAGAGAACCTGTGGGAGCACCAGAGCTGGCTGAGCAGGCGCAACGCGCACGAGGTCTACGGCGTGTGGCATGTGGCAACCCTGTTCAACGAAATACGCTGGTTCCCCTCGGACTGGCTGGACTGGTTCCACGGGACCTATCTCTGGTGGTCAGCCCCCTCTCTGGCGATCCTGGCCGTCCTGCGTGCCCGCGGCACGGCAGACGTTCCGGCTGCCGCCCTCCCCTCACCGGCGGAGCTGCGGACCCTGAAGGTGTTCTTCGTCGTCTGCGTCGCGCCGGTCGCCGGCTGGTACGCCGGGGTCCCCCTGCCCCTACTGCCGCTGCTCGCCCTCTGGCTCACCCTGACCGGCCTGCTCGCACTGGGAACCAGGCGCGCCGTCCTGTACCAGAAGCTGCTCCCGGGCCACCGGCTGCACGAAGTGGCCAAGGAGTCCGACCGGCGGCACCTGCTCAAGGCGGCCCGGAGCCATCGTGAACTGCACGCCCAGCTACGCCGAGTGGAGCAGGGACAGCAGGACGGAGATCGCTCCGACATGGAGCACAAGCTCGACCGGCTGCACCGGGTGCCTCACCCTTCCCCGCCACCCGGCCTGCCGCACACGTGGGTGCGGCTGCCGCCTTCGATCGGCCCGGTGGAGCTGGCCCTGGCCTGGGGTCCGCGGACCACCTGGTGGGGCAACGCCTGCCGGGGCGCGTACTTCGCCGCGTTGATCTCGGTGCCCGCGGTAGCCATACTGACCTGGTCCGATCATCTCCGCGGCGTCCGGTGGACCGACAAGTTCCTGCAGCGCTTCGGACTCGTCGAGACGGTGACGTCCGCGGTCTCCACGGAACTCCTCTGGGTGGGTGCCGGCTTCACGCTGGGCGCACTCTGGCGTGTGCTGCCCGGCCGACGCGGTCCGACGCGCGCGTCCGGGCTGGCCCTCGTTTACGCGGCGCCGGTAGTGGCGCAGTGGGCCGGCGACTGGATCATCGACCAGTCCTTCGGTACGTGGCCGCTGGATCTCAGTCTCACGCTGCTTGTCCTGACTCTGACCGGAGTCGCGATGGACATCGACACCTTCCACGGGGAGAAGCGTTACTGGCCCACCAAAGCGAGCCTGTTGTTGTCCGTCTACCAGTGGCGCACGGCCTCGGTCCAGATGGCTTTCCTCGTCGGCCAGCTCGTGGCGCTGGTGACCATCTGGCAGCAGATGAAGGGGAACGACCCGATGATCGTGATCGATCGAAACCCTGGTGACAGTGCCGGAGGTGAGGACTCCGGGAACTAATACTCCAGTGCAGTTTCGTGATCTACGCGGGAGGTTCGTGGGCGGACCGCCGTTGGTAGTGGCTGCGGCGGGCTGTTGCTTGGCGGTGTCGGCGCCAGGTCGACCAGTGCGTCACTCGGGCCGCGGACACGGTCGGTGGGTCGAAGAGGGTGGCGAGCAGAAGGCAGATCTTCGGAACGGTTAGTACTCCGGTCTGGTTTCGTGGCCTATCCAGCAGGTTCATGGTCAGACCGTCGTCGGTAGTGGCTGCGCCGGGCGGTTGCCTGGTGGCGTCTGCGCCAGATGGACCAGTGCAGCAGTCTGGCCGCGGTCGCAGTTGGTGGGGTTGGCTTTATCGAGCAGTAGCGATGTCGCTTCTCAATGAGTTTGGGAGGCGCCCAACGGCTCCGCCGCCGCCCGGCTGGGCAACGAAGCACCTGAGCGGCTGCGCCGCGCGGACGCCTGATCAACCGGCCGCGCACGGTCGCTGTCAGGCGACCGTGCCGGTCGCAGCCTCGGCGAGTGGCTGTGGCCAAGGGGGGCTGGCCGGGACGTCTCCCCGGATGCCCTGACCCACGTCCCGGCCGGAGGTAGGGTCCGGACGTGCGTTGATCTTCCGGGCGGCGGCCCCGTGCAGCCGCAGACGGTGCAGGGCGCCTCTCGAAGAAGGGGCCGCCCCAGCAGGCATACCCGTCATCACCCCAGCGGAGATCCACACCATGACTGCTCAGCAGCCTCTCACCTACGACGCGCTCGTCGAACTCGCCACCGCTGATCCAGCCGTCGTCGGCCTCGTCCTCAAAGGTTCCCGAGCCCACGACGGCATGATCACCCAGCATTCCGACCGTGATCTGTACGTGGTCCTCGCCGATGACGCCACTACCGATCTCACCCGGCTTGCGGGCCACCGCACCGCCGAGCTGGACCTCGTCATCGTCTCTCTCGCCGAGTTCCGTGCAGCCGGAATGCCGGGTTTCGAACGCTACGCTCTCGCCCGGGCCCAGATCGTGCTCGACCGGCTCGACGGAGGCATCTCCCGGATCCTCGCCGACAAGGCTCGCCTGGGCGCTGATGAGGCATTCCAAAACGCCAGTGGCTGGCTCGACGCCTACGCCAACTCGCTCTACCGCTCCGTCAAGAATCACCGGGACGGCCAGGCTCTCGCCGCTCGCCTCGACGCCGCCGACAGCATTCGGTTCCTGCTTGAGCTGCTCTTCGCTCTCGACCGTCGTCCCCGCCCCTACAACAAGTACCTCGAGTGGGAGCTTGACCGGCACCCGCTTCCGGGCTGGGACACCGACGTGTTGCTCCGTGCCGTGGACGGCATCTCGGCAACAGGCGACGTACCCCTGCAGCGGCACCTGTTCACCCTCGTCGAGACGGCGGCCCGAGAGGCCGGACACGGCGAGGTACTGGATGCATGGGGCGAGGACCTTGAGCTCATGCGACCGCAATGAGGGAACGAAGAGACTCCCTGCGGCCGTGCTCTACGGCCGCAGGCGATGCCGTGCCTCCCGATAGGGGTCCGGCCAAGATCATCCCACTGCCCCCTTTGGGCTCACCTTGGCCAAACCCCTACACCTGGGGGAGGAACGCAGGAACCCCCGCCGTGGCGGGGGTTCCTGGGCCGGGGAGGGGCTTCTACCGGCCGTCCCCGGCTGTCAGGGCCGGTGCCACAGCCCGGTCGGGCGCCAGGGTTCGGCGCGGGGGGCAGTTTGCTGAACGTGGGTAGAGGAACACGTTCAGCACTGGAAGCGGAGTCCTGGCAGGTCTCAGCCGCGGCGGTCTGGTGGTCGTCGGCGATTCCGGTTCGGTCTCGCGCCGTTCCTCGTCAGCGATCCAGGTGTCAAAGGCGTGGTCTACAAGAGGCTGGAGAGCATTTACCTGCCCGTGAGGGCCTGGAGGAAGTACAAGGTCCGGCATACCGAGGACGCCATCGTCGGGGCGTTTACCGGCTCTGGCGGCTCCGCGCACGCTGCTGCTGGGCAGGTACGACACCGACGGGCGCCTGCGCTACGTCGGGCGCAGCACGACGCTCCCGCAGGCCTCGGGCCGGGTGGTCGCCGGGTTCCTTACCCCGGCCGGAGACCATCCGTGGAGGGGCTGGACCTTCAGCGCGGGATGGGGCTCGCGCGAGAGTCTGCACGTCAATCTCGTCGTGCCGGAGTTGGTGGTGGAGGTCGGCGTCGACGCGCCGAGGTTGAGGACCTCGACGTCCGCGTTGCGGGCGGCGAGCACGACCAGGTCCTCGATCTGGTCGTGGACGTCGCCCTCCAGGCGGTCGACGGTGTCCTTCCACGCGCCGAGCATCGCGGCGTACGCCTCGTCGGGCGTGCGCACGGCGTGGATGCGTCCGTGCTCGGCGAGCATCGACAGCGCGGTGCGGCAGCCGCCGTCCAGCCACGCCTCCAGGGCGGCCCGCTCCACGGCGTCCTTCTGGCGGCGGTTCTCGCTCAGCTCCAGGCCGTCCACGATCTCGTGGGCCCGCTTGAAGCCGCCGCCGACACCGATCGCTTTCAGCTGTGCCCAGTCGCCGATCTGGACGACCTCCACGCCGTGCTCGGCGGCCGCCGTGAGCAGGTCGGCGACGTCGCGGTCGTCGACCATGGCGGCCTCTTCGAGGACCAGGACGTCGGTGTCGGCCATGCGGCGGCCGCCGTCGCGGACGTCCATCAGCCAGGTCGCCACCGTGGCGCTGGTGATGCCGGATTCGGCCTGCAGCTTGGACGCGGCGACCGCCGCGGTGGCGGCGCCGACCACGCGCAGCCCGGCGGCCTCCCAGCCGATGCGGGCCGCCGACATGATGGTCGTCTTGCCGGTGCCGGCCTTGCCGCGCAGCACGTCGACGCCGTGCCCGGCCGTGAGGAAGCGCAGGGTGGCGGCGCGCTGCTCGTCGGACATGACGAACGGGCGCAGCGGGTCGGTGGTGCGGGAGATCTCGAACGTGGTGATGGCCAGCTCGGCGGCCTCCGTCGTGAGCTGGGCGGCGCCCTCGTTCAGCCGCTCGGCGACCGACCCGACGATCGTCTGCTCGGCGGTCAGGATCGATGAGTGCGTGTAGCGCTGGGGGTTGGTCAGGTGCGTCATGCCGCCGGTCGGCAGGGCGACGGCCTCGCCGTCGACGGCGAGCACGGCGTCGGTCAGGGCCTCGGCGGCCGCCAGGTCAGGCACGCCGAACGGGCAGGCGTCGATGACGAGGGCCAGGACGTCGGCGCGGGTGACGGACTTCCGCGACTCCGTCAGGCCGCCCTCGCGCCGCCAGATGAACGCGGCGATCTGCTCCGGGGAGGGCATGACCGGGCCGCCGCCGGGGCCTGCCACGGACGGCCCGTCGGGGCCTTCGGGGCCGGGAATCGCGCGGCGGATCATCGCCTCGACGTCGTCGACGACCTCCTCGGCGCGCGCCCTCCAGGCGGCCCGTACGTCCGCCCTGGTGGTGTCCATGTCCTCGGCGAGCTGGCGGGCGATCAGCTTCTGCTCGCCGGTCGTCGCGCCGTCGGCGGCCGCCGCGACGATCTGCGCGTTGCGGCGGGAGAAGTGGCGGCGCAGGTCCTCGTCGATGCCGACGACCTCCCACGCACCGGTCTCGGCGTGCCGCTCCCAGCGCATCCCAAACCACTCACCGGTCACCTGCCGCAGGCGGGCCTTCACGAACGCGTCGGCGACGTGCGCGTGACGCAGGATGTCGCGGCCGCCGGCCCCGACGGTGCGCCACTTGCCGTCGGCGGCGTACGCCAAGTTCGCCAGGTTGCCGTGGACGTGCAGGTGCGGGTCGCCGACCTCGCCGCCGACCGGGCGGGCGGGCGGAGTAGTGCACGGTCATCCAGCCGAGGAAGCCGCTGGTGTCAACACGGTCGGCGGTCTTGCCGCCTCCGTGCTCGCCGGCCATCGCGTACGCGGCCCAGCCCTCCAGCGCGCCGAACGTCTCGCGGGCCACCTCGAGGAAGGTCTCGCGCAGCGCCTCGGACATCTCCTCGCCCGCGAGCGCGACGGCGGCGCTGTAGGACTTCGACAGATCCAGCGTCACGTCGTAGCCGCGGTTGCCGACCCGGACCCGGGCGTCGGCCCACGCGCGGGCCTCCGCCACATCTGAGCGCCCGTACAGCTGCACCAGGTCGACGCCGGACGCCTCGGCGAGATCCTCCACCGCGCGGAATGGGGAGGCGGTGCCGGTCGCCCTCACGCAGGATGTCGCGCTGCAGGCGGGCGAACCTCTTGCTCAGCTTGTCGTCGCCGAGCAGCTCGTCGACGTCCACGCTGAGCTCGGCGGCCGACGTCTCGATCGCCTCGGCGAGCGGCCGCGCCTGCAGCTTGCCGCGCGGGTCGACGGCGACCTTCGGCGTCACCAGCAACTCGCCCGTCAGCGGGTGCCGGCCGTCCATCAGCAGCCGCGCCTGGTCCTTGTCGACGCTCTGTCCGGCGACCAGGCCGACGTCGGCGAGCCCGCCGCCGATCCACTCCAGATCACGCGCGTCGCCGAGGCGGTAGTCGACCTGCGCGTCGGCCTCCTGCTCGCGCTGCTCCTGGCGCTCCAGGTCGCATCCGCACTGCCCGGTCAGCTGGTACTCGACCTGCTGCATGTCCGGCCCCAGCGGTGTCACCCACGCCATCGCTACTCACCCCCTCCCGCGTCGATGATCTTCAAGCGTGTTGGCGTATGGCGCAGCCATACCTTGGTACTTCGGCTTTCGATCTTGGTGTGACTGGTCACTGTACTGGCGAGTGCCGTGACCCAAGGGACTTGGGTGCCGCATGTAATAGCGCCGAGCTGCTGGGCCTCGGAGGAGGATCGAGGATTTCCAGAAATTCGTGTGAACCGGGGCTCCGTCGGCGGTCTTACCGGGGTAAAGGCAGACACGACGAGCCGATGGAGCAGGCATGGTGGTTGCGATGATTCGAGCGGCGTTGTCGCGCGCCGACGGCAGCGGGCAGGGACGGGAGGGCGGCATGTGGCACACGATCCGGACCTGGATCGAGGGCAAGAACGCAACGACGTTCGAGCGAGAGCGGCGTACGACATTGCTCACGGCGCCGTCGGCACTGCAGCAGGGCGGCAGGATCTACGACCAGCGGAGCGACGGCAGCATCTTGGAGATCACCGTCCCCGTGAAGGGGCGAATGGGCTTCATCGTCGGCGAGCCGCCCGTCCGCGATCGCGCCGCATCGGAGCCTGCGGAACTGCTTGCTGCCCGTTCGGCTGCCCTCCCCCGGGCTGAGGAGAGGTGATCAAGCCCGTGCCTGTCTCGCCTCCGCCGGCGCAGCCGTTGACGGCTCACGGCGCTTCGCTTCCCAAGGACCACGTGCTGTACAGGGTTCACAACAAGCGCTTCTCTCCGACCATGTTCCTCCCTCACGTACCGGGCGCACTCGGCGGCGGGCGCTTCGACAGCAGCGCGGAGGATCCGTACCCCTTCCTCTACGCGGCTCTCAGTCCTAAGGCAGCGGTCGCCGAGACCCTGCTGAAGGGGTCGGTGTTCACCCCTGATGACCCACGACTCCTGCCGTGGGCCGCGGTGGTGAACCGTCAGCTCACTCAGCTGCGCGTCACTACCCCGCTCCATCTCATCGACCTGACGACGGCAAAATCTCTCCATGCCGTCGGTGCTACATCCGACCTCGTCCTTTCCGACGACCTCGTGCGGGCACGCGCCTGGGCCTCGGTGCTCCGCCGGAACAATCCCTGGGCCGACGGACTCCTGTGGCCCTCCCGCTGGAGCCCCGGGGACCAGCTGGTGGTGCTCTTCGGGGATCGCTGCGCCCCTTCCGTGCTGAGGCCGGAGTCCATCTGGCCCGTGCAGGCACGCGCCAACAAGCTTCTGGCCCATGCCAATGCCATGGTCCCAGTCCCCTCCGTTCCGCAGGTCAGGCCCTTTGAGGACTTCTTCAAGGCCCACTATCTACAGGTCTGCCGCATCCTCAACGCCAGGTGCAACAACTGGGAGATGGCGCAGGAGGCAGCCAGCCGGGCCTTCGAGATCGCCTACCGCAATTGGGCGGAGGTCAGTGAGCATCCCAATCCGGTCGCCTGGGTGGTCCTCACGGGTCGGCGCATCATGATGCGGGCGTACCAGAAGCTGGCGGCCCGCCGCGTGCGTCCCTTGAACGAGTCGGATGCGGGCGTGCCCTGCGACGGGCAGGATGTGGCGTCCGCGACGGTCGACAAGATCGCGCTGCACACCGCGATGGGCAATCTGACGCGCGACAAGCGCGAGTGTCTTGTCATGCACTACATGGACGGCTACTCCGTCAGCGAGATCGCCGAGCTCCTGCATCTCCCTTCGGGAACGGTCAAGAGCAGGCTCAGCGCGGCCCGCAAGGACCTCAAGGACTCACTGGGTTACGACTTCCGCGAGGGAGGTATGCGATGAAGCACGACGCCGAACTGGACGTGGACGGGTACGACCAGACCTTCTCCGACGAGGAGGTGCTCCGCCACCTGGCCGAGCTCCGTCACCGCGTCACCTCACGCACCCCGATCCTCGACGACGACGACTACGAAGCGGCCATCGAGGAGGCCGCCGACGAGGTCGCCGGGCTCTTCTGAGGAAGATCTCCCGCAAACGCAAAAAGGCTGGCTTCGTTCATCTCAAGGAACAGCGATTGTCGCCCGGTTCCGGAGTCAGTTGTCGATCCGCCGGCTCGTGAATGTCGACGAGAAATGACGGCGCTGTCGAGTCAGCGAACGCGGGACGGTCCACTGCCCGTCAGGGCAGTGGACCGTCGAGGCAGGTAGCGGCAGGTATGAGACATATGCGGTCGACGTGGTGCTACTCCAGGATCTGCAGACTCCAGGTGTCCGCCTCAGGACTGCGCCGGCGAGCCGGGCGCCGGTCAGTTTGGCACGCGGATGGGCACGAAGCTCGGGGCGCACCAGGTGCTCGGCGGTGAGGGGGTGGACGCCCTTGGCCAGGGTGCGTGCGACCTGCCGGCCCGCCCCGTCGAGCGGTGTGCCAGGGGTTTGGCCCACCTCGGTGAGACCTTCTTCGCCGATCCACACGAGCGGACCGTCGGCGGTGGCGTCCGTGCCAGAGCCGATCTGGTCGCCGACGGTCGGCCGGGCGTGCCCGGCGAGGCCCTCGCCGTCGTGCTGGACGTAGCAGCCAGCCTGACCGGTGAGACGGTACTCGACCTGCCCGTCATCCACGATCCCGGTCACCCAGGCCATCGACTGCCGCCCCCTCCCCTCGACCTTGATGGCCAACGGCCGCGTCCGTTCCCGTAGGGGACGTGCCTTTGTCCATTCTTTTGATCTTGAGTCAACGGTGCCAGGCCGAACCAAGGCGCGGAGAGAGCACAGCGGCGCCCTGTCCCGACGGACCGGCCGACAGTCGCGTCGGACAGCCAAGCGGAAGCCAGGGACGGACCACGATCGAGTGTGGATGGGTCGACAACCACGCACCGAGAGACGTCCGTGGGAACGGGACACCTGGTTGTCTGACGCGAACCAGACTGTCCATGGGCCTCGGAAGCGCTGACAGCCGACAGCAGTGATCAGGCCGTCGAGCTAGATGATCGATTCCAAGGGGTAGCGGCTTTGAGTGGACCGCTACGCTCAGGGTCTTGGGCGTGGGGTGGCGGGGGAGAGCGTGTTATGGGCGGCTTGGCGGGTCTGGGGCGTCGGGGCGCGCTCGCGCTGGGCGCGGCGACGGTACTCGCGGCGTGTGGGTCGACTGCGAACCGCGCAGACGGCAACGAAGTCCGTACGGACTCTGAACCGCTGGAACGTCGGTTCGCCGCGCTCGGCCCGCTCTCCGACACACATTGGCTCGGCGTCGTGCTGGGCACCGATTCGAGGGGCCCCGTTCCGGGTCCCACTGATGTTCGTGTGGTGGGCTTCGCCCGGCTGAGAACGGGTGGCGTCGCCGCCATTGTGGGGGCACCACAGTGGGGTTTTCAGCCCGCGGTGCCGAGCCGGCTGCCGGAAACACTCGTGCAGTTCATGCCCAAGAGCGCCAGGTGGGTCCGGAGCGAGTCCTTCGACCGTCAGGTGACGGGCGGGACGTACTCCGGCGCGTTCTACTTCGACCCGCGTGCGGACTGGGTCTACTTCGACACGACCAATCCGAGTGTTGTCTCCAGCTCCGGACCATGATCGGATTCCCTGGTTCAGCCGCACAGACGATACGAGGGCATCCAAAGTCATTGTGTGACGAACGACCTGGACACCCTCGCGATCGCACTCTACGTGAAGACCGACGACTTGCTGAAGGACTCGCCGCAGTGCGGGCCGTGGCGGCCAGCGGTGGGCATCGCGCCCCGGCTCAGCGATGCCGAACTGGTGACCCTGGCGATGATGCAGGCCACGCTCGGGTTTACCTCCGAGGCCCGGTGGCTGCGGCACGCCCGCACCCATCTGCAGCACCTTTTCCCCTACTTGCCGCAGCAGCCCGGCCACAACAAGCGGCTGCGCAAGGCCGCCGAGCTCATCCGGCGCGTCACCCGCGCACTGGCCGTCGACACCATGTCGTGGACCGATGACGTGTGGGTCGTGGACTCCACGCCGGTCGAATGCGGACGGTCCCGCGAAACCGTCAAACGCTCCCACCTGGCCGGATGGGCCCAGTACGGGTACTGCGCCAGCCGCTCGCGCTTCTTCTGGGGTTGCGGCTGCACCTGGTGTGCACCCTGCGGGGCCTGCCTGTGACCTTCGCCCTGACCGGGGCCAAGGCCGACGAACGCGAGACGCTGCTGGACCTGCTCGCCGTCGAGCCCCAACTCATCAACGAGCGTCCCGGCCAGACGCTGATCGGCGACAAGAACTACTTCGGCCGCGAATTCGAGCAACAACTCGCGGAGCTGGGCATCCGGCTGCTGCGGCCGGCCCGCAGGGGTGAGGCCGAACGGGCCGGATCACAGCTGTTCAAGCCGCTGCGGCAGGTCATCGAGTCCATCAACGAGACCTTCAAGGGCCAGCTCGACCTCGAACGCCACCGCGGTCGGACGCCCGGAGGCGTGGTCGTCCGCGTCCTGCAGCGCATCCTCGCCCTTACCGCCGCCATCTGGCACAACGACCACACCGGCCAGCCGGTCATGCGCGCACAGACCGCCTACGACCACTGAAGCCCTTGGAATCGATCATCTAGTCGTTGCCGCCGGAGTACCAATGCCGCACCCACTGCTCGAAACCCCAGGCGTCATCCCCGGGCACCGGGCCGGCTCCTACGTCGGACACCATCCAGACCTCGCCTCGGCGAGGTCCCGTGGTCACCAGCACCCAGAACGACTGCCCGTCCTCTGAACCGAGAACGATCGACCCCCTGGTGTACACGGCGTCGGTGCGTGGATCGTCTTCAGGGTCGACCGTCTCGTCGTCCTCCCACGGCCAGGCTGCCTCCAAGGGGAACAGTTCCCCTGGCTGCCGCGGACCGAGGTCCGGCCAGCTCTCGGGCAGCCACCCGAGCGGCTGCAGACCGCCGTCTTCCGCCGGACCAAGGCTGCATCCGTTGCTGATGTCCACGACGAAGGTTCTGTACGGCTCCGGGAGCGTCACCCGGTTCTCGGTCTCCCACGTTGCTACGGCTTCATGGCCGAGAGGAGGCTCGCGCCACTCCGGCGCGAACGCGGAACGCAGGAAGTCGAGAGTTGCCTCAACAGGACGCTGATCAGGTGTGGTCGTCACGGCAGCATGCTGGCAGAAGAGGCTGACATCTGATCTTGATCCCCCATCTGCTGCCGTTCTTGGATCCGGCTGTCAGCCATCGCGGCTCATGCCCATGAGTATCGAACAGGGGACCATCTCGGTGCCTCCCGCAGTGCTGACACACCCGCCGTCCGTTCTCGCTCGTGGAGACAGCCAGCTCAGGGACAGATCCGCTGATGGGGAACTCCGTCAGGGAGGTAGCGGTGCCATTCCTGCTGGGTCAGAGACCGGCCCGCGATCGTGCACGCCTGGTCGGTGAGGGCGGAGAGATCGTGGAAGGCGCGGGTGTCCCACAGCACGGTCCACCCCGGCGCCACCCTGGCCCAGGCGGCCAGGATCATGGCCGTCCGGCATGTCAAACGGCTGCCCGTGGTCGACGACGTCGGCATGCTCCAGGGCCTCGTGAGCCGCGCCGACCTGCTGAAGGTCTTCCTGCGGCCGGACGAGGAGATCGAGGAGGAGGTCCGCCGCATTGTGGTGTCCTACCTCTTCCCCACCCACGGCCACACCCTCCACGTCGACGTCCACGAGGGAGTCGTCACCCTCCGCGGGCGCATTCACGACACCTCACTCATATCGGTCGCCGTACGTCTCGTGCGTGCCGTGGAGGGCGTCGTGGACGTCGAGCCGCAGCTCACCGGCGAGACGGCAGGCCGGGACGGGTCCGGAACGTCCGGGTGACCGTGCACGGTCGCCGCCCTCTCATCGGAATGGTGCCGTGCGGCGGCGTGTCACGCGCGGTACACCGCCGCACGGGCACGGCCGGCCTTGTCCGCGGAAGCGGGCCGGGCGGGTGGCTGCCGGACGGTCGCAACCCGTACGGGGAGGTCTCTTGCAACACCGAAGTGCCGGAGTGTCGACGGCGCCCGTCCCGGCTCAGCCGGTGATCTCGATGCGGTGCGCCTTTCCGGTCTCGCTCTTCGGGACGCGCACCGTGAGGACTCCGTTCGTCAGGTCCGCGCTGACGTGCCCGGTGTCGGAGTCCGGCGGGAGGGTCGTGCGGTAGTCGAACTGTCCGAGGCGGCGGGTGTGCCTGCGCACCACCCCGGGGTGCTCCCTCTCCCTGATCTCACCGTGGATACCGAGCTCGCCCTCGGCGATCTCGACGGTGACCTGGTCCTTGCCCACGCCGGGCAGCTCCAGTTCCACCAGGTAGGCGTCCTCGGTGTCGACGACGTCGACCGGCGGCGCCCACGGTTCGCCCGTGCCGAATTCGGGATAGCCGCCGACGGGGAAGACGGCGTGCATGAGCTGGTCCATCCGGGTACGGAGATCGTCCAGTTCGTGCACGGCTGCCGAGAGCCCGCCCCTGCTGTGTCGTACGGGATGTGTCATGGCTGCTCCTCCTTGCCTTGCTGCGCCGGCCACCGCTCATGTGAACCGGGCGGCAGCCGCAGTCGTGCGTTCCCCGATGCGGCGCCGGACGCGGGCGGCGAGTGCGCCCAGCGGCTCGGAGACCGCCGCCCGGGGAGCGACCGGCTCCCGGATCCGGCGGGCCGCCGGCGGCAGGCCGTCCAGGTCCGCCCTGAACCTCTCCCGGCACTCGTCGAGCGTGGGCCGGGGGCCGCTGCGCCGTCCGCCCCGCATCACTGTCTCCAGCAACGGCCGGCCGCCGTCGGGGGGCGGCTCGCCGGCCAGGGCGATCACGTCGACGCAGCCGGGGCGCCGGAACACCTGCTTGGGCCCGGGTGCCGTCACCTTCGCCGACGACAGCTTCATCACCGGCCGGCCGTCGTACTCCACCAGCTTGTAGGCCGAGTCCAGATACGGGGCGTCGGCCGAGACACCGACGCGGGTGCCGACGGCGTACGTGTCGATCGGCGCCCCGGAGCGGACCAGGTCGTCCACCTCGTACTCGTCGAGACCGCCGCTCGCGATGATCCGTACGTCGGGCAGGCCCGCGCCGTCGAGGAGGGACCGGGCCCGTACCGCCAGGGCCCCGAGGTCGCCGCTGTCCAGCCGTACCGCCGAGCCAGGCCCACGGGCCGCGCCGCCCAGGTCGTGCAGGACACGTGCCGCGACGCGTACGCCCTCCTCGGTGTCGTAGGTGTCCACCAGCAGGGTCACCGGCCCCGGGTGGGACCGTGCGAAGGCGCGGAAGGCGTCCTCCTCCGTGGGGAACGCCTCGACGAAGGAGTGGGCCATCGTGCCGACGGCCGGCAGGCCCAGAGCGGTGGCCGCGGCCACATTGCTGGTTCCGGCGAAGCCGACCATCGCGCCCAGGCGGGCGGCCTGGAACCCGGCCTCCGGGCCGTGGGTGCGCCGCAGGGAGAAGTCCACGACCGGATGCCCGGCCGCGGCGAGGACGCACCGTGCGGCCTTGGAGGCGACGGCGGTCTGGTGGCTGAGCCGGTTGAGTACGTACGTCTCGGCCAGCTGCGCCTGTGGGAGCGGCGCGGTCACCTCCAGGAGGGGCTCTCCCGCCAGGACGATCCGTCCTTCCGGCACCGCCCTCACGTCACCGGTGAACTCCAGGCCGAGCAGGGGCCGCAGATCACTGGGTGGGCGGTGCATGGCGGAGGCGAAGGCGTCGACGTCCTCCGGGCCGACGTGGAGGCCGGACAGGTAGTCGAGGGCCGACTCCAGCCCCGCCGCGACCAGGAAGCCGCGCCCGGCGGGCAGGTCACGGACGAAGAGGCTGAACGTCGCGGACCCGGTCATCCCCTCCCGGAGGTAGGACGTGGCCATAGTGACCTCGTACAGGTCTGTGGTCGTCGCGTCGGACATTCAGCGTCGCCTCCTGGGTCGTCTACGGCTCGTCCTCACGTCACCGGCGGAACCGGCCGGCCCACAGGGGCTCCACCCGGGCCCACTCGGCGTCCCACTGCGCGTACCTTCTCCGGTCCAGCACGTGGCGCGCGGCCACCCGCGCCGCGAAGACCCCGGCCGCCACACCGACCGCCGCCGCACCGCCCGCGAACCAACCGGTGGTGACGGCCTGCTGGTCGGTCATCGGCGGACCGGTGACCGCCCCGTCGCCGGTCACCCACACCCGCAGCGTGGCGCCCCCGGGCGTGTCCGGCGTGACGGAGGTGGTCCCCGTCCGCACCGTCCCGTCGTCGTCGGTCCAGCGGACCCGCGCCTGCTGTTGGGCGTTCTCACCGGCTTCCTCGGTGATCGACGTCACCCGGGCGTCGACCCGGTACCGCTCGACCGACTGGGTCTGCACGGTCCGCATCGACGACTCGTACACCGACACGCCCGCACCGAGCGCGGCTGCCGGCAGACCGAGCAGGAGGACCAGCATCAGGAATCCGCGGAACCAGGCCTCGAACCGGTCGGACCTGCGGCGCAGGGGGTTCGCCCCCTCCGGCTCCCGGTGCGGCGGGAGCGGACCGGACGCGTACGGCGGGTTCCGTGTGCTCATGACTCGGCCTCCAACAGGTCGCCGGTCGTTCCCCCCACCCAACCCTCCTGTTTCCGTCGTGGGACGGCGCCGGCTGCGGTCCCAGGGCCGAACGTCCCTGTACGGGGCGGTTCACGGGTCCGCGGGGACCGCCGCCGAGGTGGTCGGTCTTCGCGGGACCGGCATGTCCTGCACATGCGCCGCCGAGGGGATTGGGGTACTCCTCGAACGAGGGAAACCGCTATGCGCCTGCCGACGGCCTCCCGGTCGTCCGTGCCGGCGGACCCGGGCACCGTCGCCCGTCCCTCTTCCCAGTGTGTGACGAGACGGAGGGCACCGCCATGCAACCAGTCGGCCTCGACGGCTCACCCGCGAGTCCCGCCGCCGCCTGCCGTGCCGACCACGCAGGTGCGGGCCCTCATGACTGAGCAGGACCCCGGCCGGAGCATGGCCCCCCCGGTGCCCGCGGCCGGCACGTCCCCGCTCCGGGCCGCCGGCCGGCACGGCGATGCGCCGCCGCGCGCGCAGGTGTGCGAGACGCACACCGCGATCGTGTTCTTCGCCGGTGACCGTGCCTACAAGGTGAAGAAGCCGGTGGACCTGGGCTTCCTGGACTACACGACGGTGACGGCCCGCCGGGCGGCGTGCGAGCGCGAAGTCGCTCTCAATCGCCGCTTCGCCCCCGATGTCTATCTGGGTCTGGGCGAGTTCCGCACCCCCGGCGCGCAGGAGCCGGAACCACTCGTGGTGATGCGCCGGATGCCTGCGGACCGCCGCCTTTCCCGCCTGGTGCGGGAAGGTGTCGGCGTCGACGACGCCCTGCGCGCCGTCGCCCGGCAGCTCGCGGCGTGGCACGCGGACGCGCCCCGGGGCCGGGAAGTGGACGAGCAGGGGACACGGGACGCCCTGTCGTCGCGCTGGGAGGCGAGCTTCCGGCAGGTCCGTGCGCTGGCCGGGGACGGCATCGTGCCGGACGGGGTGGCGGAGGTGGAGCGGCTGGTGCGCCGTTATCTCGCCGGCCGCGAGCGTCTGTTCGACTCCCGCATCGAGCAGGGGCGGGTGGTCGACGGCCACGGCGACCTGCTCGCCGAGGACGTCTTCTGCCTCGACGACGGTCCCCGCGTCCTGGACTGCCTGGAGTTCGACGACCACCTGCGCCACGTCGACGGGCTCGACGACGCCGCCTTCCTCGCCATGGACCTGGAACAGCTCGGCGCCCCTCGGTCCGCGGAGTACTTCCTCGCCCGGTACGGCGAGTACTCGGGCGACCCGGCGCCCTCCTCCCTGTGGCACCACTACGTCGCCTACCGCGCGTTCGTCCGCGCCAAGGTCTCCTTGATCCAGGCACGCCAGGGCGCCCCGGGCGCCGAGGCTGCGTTCCGGCGGCTGGTCTCGGCGGCGCTCGGTCATCTGCGCACCTCCGCCGTCGGCCTGACGCTCGTCGGAGGGCTGCCGGGCAGCGGGAAGTCCACCCTCTCCGGAGCGCTGGCGGACCGGCTGGGGGTCACGCTGCTCAGCAGCGACCGCCTCCGCAAGGAGCTGGCGGGGATCCCCGTGGAACAGTCCGCGGCGGCCGGTTACGGCGAGGGGATCTACACGCCGGAGTGGACGGCCAGGACCTACTCCGCGCTGCTCGACCGCGCGTCCGTCCTGCTGTCCTCGGGGGAATCCGTCGTCCTGGACGCCACGTGGTCCGATGCGGCACAGCGGAAGGCGGCCGTGCGCCTGGCGGAACGCACCAGCGCCGACCTGGTGGCCCTGCACTGCCATGTGCCGGGCGACGTGTCGGCGGCCCGCCTGGGCACGCGGGCCCCCGGAGCGTCCGACGCCGACGCCGGCATCGCGGCCGCGATGGCGGCCGGGGAACAGCCGTGGCCGGAGGCCGTCGCGGTCGACACCGGCGGCCCCCTGGAGGCAGCGGTCGCCCGGGCGCTGGCCGCCGTGCGTCCGTGGGGTACGGGCCAGGCACCGGTCTTCCGCCGCCCCTACATGGAGCCCGACTAGAGCGAGCGGTTGCTCCTCTGTGCTCTTCGGGTCCGATCGTCGACGGCGGGTCCGCACTGGCAGGTCTCGCGGGGCGCGGCGCACTGCCTCATGCTGGTGGTAGGGCGACTCCGGCGCGTCCGGCGTGGCGGGCGCGGCGCGCGGTGGCCGGCGGGGCTCTGCGGAGGAGGCCGCCATGGGTGAACAGGAACCACTTGCCCCCGGTGAGGCGTGGCGGGCCGTCGCCGCGTGCTTCCTCACCACCTTCGCCCTGCTCTCGCGGCGCCGGGTCCACCTGTCGGAGGAGCGGGTGGGCAGGCGGATGAGCTTCGCCGACGGCACCACGGCCCGGGTCTACCGGGAGACCCGCCTCGGCAGCGGTCTGGCGAAGGACCCGTGCACGCTGGTGGTCACCTTCCGGCTGCGCCGGGTGCGCGGACCCGCGCACGCGCTGTTCCGCCGAGAAAGCCTTCTGAACACCGCGCTGTTCGTCGGCTTCCCCGGTTTCACCTCGAAGCTGTGGCTGGCCCACGACGAGCGCGACCGCTACCGCGGCATGTACGAGTGGGACGGTCCGCGACGCGCCGAACACTACGCACGCTCCCTGTGGCGGGTCCTCGCGCTGGTCAGCGTCCCGGGTTCGATCCGGTACGCCGTCCTGCCGGGGGTGCGCCCCGACGACGTGATCGCCGGCCTCCGGCCCGCCGGGAGTCCGGAGCCGGAGGCCGCCGCGTGGTGGCGCCCCACGGCGGGGACGTGACCCCGGCGGTGGACGTCCTGGTCGTGGGGGCCGGCACGACCGGCCTCAGCCTGGCTCTCGAGGCCCGTGCCCACGGGGCGCGGGTCCGGGTCGTCGAGCGGCGTCCCGAAGCGTTCCGGCCCTCCCGTGCGCTCATCCTGCACCCGCGGACCCTGGAGGTCCTGCGACCGCTCGGTGTCACGGACGCCCTGCTGGAGCTCGCGGACACCGCCCCCCGGGTCCACTTGCGTCTCGGCTCCCGCGTCGTCGACGCCGGACTCGCGGACCTCGCGCTGCCCGACACCGCGTTCCCCCATCTGTCCCTCCTGCGGCAGACGGATGTCGAGACGGTGCTGACGCAGGCGCTGGCCGACCGGGGGGTGACGGTCGAACGCGGCACCGAACTGCTCACCGCCCGGGACGACGGAGACGGCGCACGAGCCGTGCTGCGCTCGCGGCACGGCGTGGAGGAGGTCCGCTGCCCCTTCGTCGTCGGCTGCGACGGCCCGGCCAGTGTGGTGCGGGCCTGTGCCGGCATCGGCTGGCACGGCAGGCCCTACGCCGAAGAGGTGGTCCTGGCCGACCTGGACCTCGGCGGTAGGTCCCCCGGTGCCGACGCCGAGGTGTTCGCGGGGCGCCAGGGGCTGCTGTTCCTCTTCCCGCTCGGGGAGCGGGCCACGTGGCGGCTGCTGGCCACGCGCGCGTCGGACGGCGGGGCCGGACAGGGCTTCGGCCAGCCCGGCCCCGCCGTCCCCGGGGCCGAGCTTCAGCAGCTCGTGGACGACTCGGGGGCGGGGGCACGGATCGAGCGTCTCGCGTGGTCGGCGCGGGTTCCGCTGCAGTGCGGCCGTGCCCGGCGATTCCGCCAGGGACGGCTCTTCCTCGCCGGGGACGCGGCGCACACCTACTCGCCGGCCACCGGACAGGGCATGAATGCCGGTATCCAGGACGCGGTGAACCTCGGCTGGAAGCTGGGCTTCGCGACGAGCGGTCCACAAGGTGGGCCCGCGGAGGGGTTCGATGCCGAAGTGCTGCTCGACTCCTACGAAGGTGAGCGCAGGGCGGCTGCCCTCAGACGCCTGATCCTCACGCACACCGCGTTCTGGGCGGAGGCGTCGACGGGCCGGCTCCCGGGATGGCTGCGCGCGGTGGCCGCTCCGCGCGCGGCCCCCGCCGTCCCCGTCCTCCTCGGCCGGCGGCGACTGGTCGCCGAGGCCGTTCGCGTCATCTCCCAGCTCCGCGTGAACTACCGGCGCAGTCCCCTGTCGGTGGAGGGGACACCGCCCCTGCACGGGGCTCCCCGTCCAGGAGACCGCCTGCCCGACGCGACCGTCGGCGTCGGTGGAGCTGCTGAGCGGCTGCACGCACTGTTGGCCCGCCCGGGTGTGCACCTGCTGCTGCAGCGTGATGCCGCCCCACTGCCGGGCGGGCCGCTCGTGACCGTCCTGCGGCTGTCCAACAGTCGCGGCCGTGGTCTGGTGGCCGTCCGTCCGGACGGGCATGTCGGCTTCCGCTGCGGGGCCGCCGACCCTGTGAGGCTGACCGGATGGCTCTCCCTGGTCGGCGCGGCGCCGTCCCCGCGTGTCCGGCCGTGAACGCCGGGCGACGAGCCCCGCAGTCCGCTGAGCGGCCGGCCTGGCCTACGGCCGTGCCGTGCGCGCGGCCGCCGAGTACGCGGCGGTCCACGCCGCCGCCCCGTTGGTGGGCGCGGAGGTCAGCGGCACCCGGCACCGGGTCCGTGCCCTGCGGCGCCAAAGGATCCCCTGTCTGCGCCAGGCCCTGGACCGCAGCGACCTCGCCCTGGAACAGGCCGAGCACGAGGACGGGGTCCGGCGGCGCTGGGCCGCCCGGCGCTGACCGCTCCGTACGCGGCGGTCGGGGCTCGTCACCGCGATCCGCCCGACCGTGTGGGACGTGCCCGGGCACCGGTGAGCCGCGCACCGTTCGCTGCGCGGGGGCGCGGTTCACTGGAACGCCGCGTGGATCTCGTGTTCGGTCGCGGAGTGCGAGACGAGCAGGAGCTCGTCGCCGGCCCGCAGGCGGACGGCCGGATCCGGCACCGTGGGCTGCCCGTCACGGACGATCGTCGCGACGACCGTCCCTTCGGGCAGCACGATGTCGCCCAGGGCCCGGCCCACCGCTCTGGACCGCGGCGTGATGGCCGTTTCGATGACGTCGACGCCGGCCTTGCTGAGACGCAGCAGGGCGACCGTGTCGGTGGCTCCGGTGGCCTCCTCGATGAGGGAGATCAGCGGGGTGGCGGCGGGTACGGCCACGTCGACGCCCCAGCGCGCGTCGAAGAGCCATGCGTTGTCGGCGTCGTTGACGCGGGCGGCCACGCGGGGCACCGCGAACCGCCGTTTGGCGAGCAGGCCGATGACGAGGTTGTCCTCGTCGTCACCGGTGGTGGCGACGACCAGGTCTGCGGTCAGCGCGCCGGCGTGTTCGAGGAGGGCCGGTTCGCACGCGTCCCCGACGAGGAGCAGCACGCCCGTGAGGCGGCCCCGGAGTTCGGCCACGCGGTCGTCGTCGCTGTCGATCAGCGTGACCTCGTTGTGGGCCGCGGAGAGCACCTGGGCTATCTGGGTGCCGAGGCGTCCCGCGCCGGCGACGATGACGTTCACGTCCCCAGCTCCTTGTCGAGGAAGCCGCGCAGCCTGCCGAGGGCGGTGGCGGCGACGGCGAAGGTGACCAGGTCTCCGTCGTGTGCGGGCGTGCCGTGCGCGGGGATGAAGGAGCGGCCCGCCCGGGTGACCTCGACGACGCGGATCTCGCCGTCGACGTCGAACTCGGTCAGCCGCCGGCCGACGAGGTAGCCGGGCAGATCGGAGCGGACGAGCAGGGTCTCCCCGTTGCCGAAGCTCACCTCGGGACTCAGGTGACGGTGCAGCAGCATCCGGTGGATCTGGTGCACCGTCCAGTGGATGCCGGCGATGGTGGGGATGCCGAGTTCCCGGTAGATGTCGGCACTCCGGGGGTCGTGAACGCGCGCGAGGACGATGGGCACCCGGTAGGTCTCCTTCGCGATCCGCGTGCTGACGATGTTGCTGTTGTCGCTCGATGTGACGGCGACGAAGGCGTCCGCGTGCTCGATCCCGGCGGCCCGCAGCACCGCTCGGCCGTAGCCGTTGCCCTCGTGGAAGCGGATGTGCGGGCTGTCGGGCAGCCGGCGGGCCGCTCGTGGACGCCGGTCGACGACCGCCACGTCGTGCCCTTCGGCGGCGAGCAGACCGGCGAGGGCGGAGCCCACCCGTCCGCAGCCGACGACGATCACCTTCACAGTGGGCCTCCTTTCCGGCGGTCGGCGCGGCGCAGCCACCCCTTGCGGGCCTCGTCCGCGAGGAGGGGCAGGGTGCCGAGCCCGGCCAGGACCGCCCAGTGGCCGGCGTCGAGCGGGGCGGTGTTGAAGACGGCCTGAAGGGGCGGGAGGTAGCTGATCGCGGCCATGAGGGCGATGCCGAAGCCGCCCGCCGCCAGCATGGCGGGATTGGTCGTCAGTCCCACGGTCAGGATGCTCTGGCGGTCGGTGCGCACGGCGAGCGCGTTGAAGAACTGGCTGAGCACGATCCCCGCCTGGACCATCGTGACCGCCTCCTGGTAGACGAGGGTGTCCTCGGTGAAGTCGTCGAACGGGATGCCCGATGATGCGATGTGCCAGAAGAACACGGCGCTCACGCAGGCCGCCTGGACGCCCCCGAGGAACAGGATCCGCCCCACCACGGCGGCGGAGAACAGTCGCTCGTGACGGGAGCGCGGCGGGCGGTCCATCACGTCGGGTTCGGGTGGCTCCGCCCCCAGGGCCAGGGCGGGCAGCACATCGGATCCCAGATCGATCGCCAGGATCTGCACCGCGCTGATGGGCACCAGCGGGAACCCGGCGAACGTCGCCACCAGGATCGGGACCAGCTCCCCGATGTTGCTGCTGAAGAGGTAGACGAGGAACTTGCGGATGTTCTGGTAGACCGCCCGTCCGAGCCGCACCGCGGCGGCGATGGAGGCGAACGAGTCGTCCAGCAGCACCATCGAGGCCGCTTCCCGGGCCACGTCGGTGCCCGACGCCCCCATCGCGACGCCGATGTCCGCGTGCTTGAGCGCCGGGGCGTCGTTCGCCCCGTCCCCGGTGACCGCCACCACCTCGCCACGCCTCTGGAAGGCGGTGACCACGCGCATCTTGTGCTCAGGACCGACCCGGCACAGGAGCAGCTCGGACGGCTCGGCGAGGAGCGAGTCGAGCCCTTCGTCGTCCATCGCGTCGAGCCGGGCGCCCGTGACCACGACCGGATCCGGCCGCCGCACGATGCCCACCCGGCGGGCCACGGCCTCCCCGGTCAGCGGGTGGTCACCGGTCACCATGACGACCCGGATGCCGGCCCGGCGGCAGGCGGCTACCGCGTCGGTGACCTCGGGGCGCGGCGGGTCCAGCATGCCGACCAGGCCCAGCAGCGTCAGCGCCGACTCGGCCTCCTGCTGCGCCGGGCGGGGCCCGTCCAGTGCCCGCCGCGCGACGGCCAGCACCCGCAGCCCCTGCGACGCCAGCTCGTCACCCGCCGCGACGGCCGCCGCCCGGTCCGGCCCGGTCAGCGGTCCGCGCCGCCCGTCCCACTCCACGTCGGTGCACCGCGCCAGCAGCTCTCCGGGCGCTCCTTTGACGTAGGCCCGGTAGCCGGCGTCCGTCCTGTGCACCGTGGTCATCAGCTTGCGGTCCGAGTCGAAGGGGAACTCCGTCACCCGTGGCGCGGCCGCCTCCTCCGCGCCCGGGTCCAGACCGGCCTTGGCCGCGACGACGAGCAGCGCTCCCTCCGTGGTGTCGCCGAGCACCCGCCAGCGCTCCCGGGGGCTCGTGGGCGGGGCGAGCCGGGCGTTGCAGCACAGGGCCGCCACCCGCAGCGGCTCGCGCACCGGAGCGGCGTCGGCGACCTCGCCGCCCGGCTCGTACCCCACACCGCTCACGGGGTGGGGCGCGCCTCCCGCCCACACCTGGGTGACCGTCATCTCCGCCTGGGTGAGGGTTCCGGTCTTGTCCGTGCACACCACGGTGGTGGACCCGAGTGCTTCCACCGCCAGCAGCTGTTTGATCAGGGCGTGGCGGCGTGCCATCCGCCGCACCCCGATCGACAGGGACACCGAGAGGGTGGCGGGCAGCCCTTCCGGCACCAGCGCCACCATCACCCCCAGGGCGAACACGAACAGGGGTACCGCGGACTCCCCGGTGGGCAGCCGCACGGCGAACATCAGGGCGCCGGTCGCCAGGGCGGCCCCCGCCACCCGTCGGGCCATGGAGGCGACCTGGATCTGCAGGGGGGTCCTCTGCCGCGGGGCGGCCGCGGCCAGCCGGTAGATCCGTCCGAACTCGGTCGTAGCGCCGGAGGCGAACACCACGGCCCGGCCGGATCCGGTGACGACGTCGGTGCCCATGAAGACGCAGTTGCGCGCCTCCAGCGGTGGTCCCGCCGCCACCGGGTCGGCGGTGCGGCCCACGGCGTTGCTCTCGCCGGTCAGCGGCGCGTTGTTCACGGCCAGTTCGTGCGCTTCGACGACCCGGCAGTCCGCCGGCACGGCGTCGCCGGCCTCCAGCGTCACCACGTCTCCCGGCACCACGTCCCGGGCCGGCAGCTCCAGCCGCTCACCGTCGCGCAGGACCCGGCAGGCGTGTGGCACCATCGCCTCCAGCGCCTGTGCCGTCCGCTCGGCGGAGTACTCCTGGGCGAAGCCGATCGCGGCGTTGAGCACCACGACTGCCAGGATGGCCATCGCCAGCTGCGCGGTGCCCGCGTCCCGCGGCTCCTCCAGGGCGTACGCCAGGAAGGTGATGGCCGACGCGACCATCAGCACCACCGCGAAGAGGTCCGTGAACTGCGCCCCCAGCTGCCGCCACACGGTGCTGCGTGCCGCGTGGGGCAGTTCGTTGGCCCCGTACTTCTGCAGCCTGGCCCGGGCCTGTTCTCCCGGCAGCCCGCGGCGTGTCGTGCCCAGCGCGGCGAAGACCTCACCGGCGGGGAGCTGCGGTACGGGAGGAGTTGGGCCGGAACCGGACGTCTCCTGCCTGCCCCCGCCGGGTACCGGCGCGTTCGTACCGGCGCCCATCACCCGCCCCCGCGACGGGCACGGGCCGGGTCGCCCGGGTACGGGGCCGTCCGGTGCCTCATGTCGGGACCGTGATGACGGGGCAGTGGGCGTGGTGGAGCACCCCCTGACTCACCGAGCCGAGCAGCATGCCCGTGAAACCTCCGTGCCCCCGGGTTCCCACCACCAGACCCAGTGCGTGTCGCGAGGCTTCCGTCAGAACCTGCACCGGGTGGCCACGGACGACTTCGTGGTGGAGCTCCACGTCCGGGTGCGCCGCGGTGCGGCCCGCGACCGTCTCCGACAGCACCCGCCGGCACTCCTGCACCGCCGCGTGCTCGTCCAGGACACCGAGGAGGGGCGGATGCCACACGTACAGCGCCCGCAGGAGCGCTCCGCGCAGGGACGCCTCCTCGAACGCCACGTCCACCGCCGCGGCCGCATGCTCACTGCCGTCGACGCCGACCACGAAGTAGGGGGGCTGCTGAGCGGTGTGCTCCGGTTCCCGTACGGCCACGACGGGGCAGGGAGCGTGGGCGACGAGGGGAAGCGCCACGGAGGCGGAGGAGAACGTCCCGCGCCGCCGGCTCAGATGCCAGGAACCCACCACGGCGAGGGCAGCGCTCCGCGACTCCTCGTGCAGGACATAGGCCGGCTCCCCTTCCGCCAGCAGCGTCGACAGTTCCACCCCCGGCCACCGGGACCTCACGAAGGAGGCGGCATCCTCGAGCACCTGATCGCCCATGCCGTGCAGCGCCCGGTTCCATTCCTCCCAGGACGGCCGGACCTCCCCCGACCGGTATCCGCCGGTCGGCGTGCCCTGGGCGTGGACGAGCCGCAGCGGCAGACCGCGCCGGTCCGCCTCTTCGGCGGCCCAGGACAGAGCCAGCCGCTTCGCAGGATCGGGATCGACGCCCACCACGATCGGCCGACGCCCGTCCGCACCAGTCATGGCACCTCCAGGTTCTCGCACTGCGCGTTGCCTGTCATTCCAGCCTCGCCTCCGCCACCCGGTGACGCCACGCCACGGCTTGCCGGGAACGTGGCCGGATTCGCGTCCGCCCGTGGTTCGGGGCAGGCGGGTGGCCGCCCGGAAGCGTCCGGCACGACCGGCTCCGTGCACCGTTCGGCCCCGGGCCGGGCACGCCGTCCGACGGACACTGGGAGCGGGCCGGTGAAGTGGCTGCTGCCGGGATTCCCCACGCCGTGGCTCGACCAGCGAGGTGACGCCGTGAACGTGCTCGTCGGATACGCGACCGCCCACGGTTCCACCCGGGCGATCGCCGAGAGGACGGCCGCCGTCCTGCGCCGGTCGGGGCTGACGGCGGAGGCCAGGCCCGTGGTCGAGGTCGAGGACGCCGCAGCGTACGGGGCGTTCGTTCTCGGCAGCGCCGTGCACGGGCAGAGCTGGCTGCGACCGGCCCGGGACTTCGCGGAGGAGCACCTGGACCTCCTCGTGGCGCGCCCGGTGTGGCTCTTCAGCGTCGGGATGCCGGCGGCGCTGCGCGGACCGTGGCGGCGCATGGCTCCCCGAGAGGTACCGGTGATCGAGAAGGGCCTGCCGCCGCGCCTGGTGTACCGGAGCCACCGTCTGTTCTCCGGCGTCGTCGGACGGAACCACCTGCCGGTCACCGGACGGTTGCTGTTCCGCCTGGTGGGCGGACGGTTCGGCGACTTCCGGGACGGGGAGGCCGTCGACGCCTGGGCGGCGGGCATCTCCGGGGAACTGCGAGCGGGGGTGTGATGGTGCGGAGGGCCGTCCTGCACCCTGCCCGGTGGTGAGGTGTGATGGAAGAAGGTCCGGCCCCTGACCTCCGCGCCGGACGGACCGAGGTGTGCCATGACCCGACGCCCGTTCCTCCCGCGGCTGCGGCGCATGACCGCGGCGGTGGTTCGGCCACGGCTCGAGCCCGTCCTCCTGGCCGTCACCGCGGCTGCCCTGGCCGCCGGTGGCATCGCCCGGCTCGCCGGTGCGGCACCGTTCTCCGACCTCCTGTGGGCCCTGGGCACGCTGTCCGCCGTCGTCCCCGCGCTGGTGTGGGTGCTCGCCGCGCTGCGTCAGGGGCGCGCGGGTGTGGATCTCATCGCCGTCCTCGCGCTGGGCGGCACCCTGGCCGTGCACGAGTACCTGGCCGGTGCCCTGATCGCGTTCATGCTCGCCACCGGCCGCACCCTGGAGTCGGCGGCACAGCGGCGGGCCTCCCACGATCTGCGTGCCCTGCTGGAGCACGCGCCGCGTTCCGCACGGCGCCGTACCGGCACCGAAGTGGCCACGGTGCCGCTGGCCGAGGTCGCTGCCGGCGATCTTCTGGTCGTCGGTCCGGGCGAGGTGGTTCCCGTCGACGGCCGGGTGGAGAGCGCCGCCGCCGTTGTCGACGAGTCGGTGCTCACCGGCGAGGCCCTCCAGGTCGAGCGGGGCCGGGGCGAGACGGTGCGCAGCGGCGCCGTCAACGCCTCGGGCGCGTTCGAACTGCGCGCCACGGCCACCGAGCGGGACAGCACGTACGCCGGAATCGTGCGGCTGGCGCGACAGGCCGGCGCCGAGTCCGCGCCCGTGGTGCGCCTGGCGGACCGCTATGCCGCCTGGTTCCTGCCCCTGTCGCTCGCCGTGGCCGGACTGGCCTGGCTGATCAGCGGCTCCGCGGTGCGCGCGGTCGCCGTCCTGGTGGTCGCCACCCCCTGCCCGCTGCTCCTGGCGGCCCCGGTCGCCGTCGTCTCCGGGCTCTCCCGCGCCTCACGCCTCGGCGTCGTCATCCGCGACGGCGGCGCGCTGGAGAACCTCGGCCGGGCCCGCACCCTCCTGCTGGACAAGACCGGCACCCTCACCGGAGGGCGCCCCCGCGTCGTCGACGTCGTCGCCGCTCCCGGGGCCCACCCCGCCGAAGTCCTCCGTCTGGCGGCCTCGCTCGACCAGTACTCGCCGCACGTCCTGGCCCGGGCCGTCGTCGAGGCCGCCCTGGAACGCGGACTGGCTCTGTCGGTCCCCGCCGGCGTCACCGAGGAACCCGGCCGGGGCGCCACCGGCACCGTGGACGGGCACCGGGTCTTCATCGGCCGTACGGACCCCGCGGACGCGCGGCCGGCGTGGGCCGGGGCGGTCGACAACCGTGCCCTGCTCGACGGCGCGGCCGTCGCCTGGCTCACCGTGGACGACGACCTGGCCGGCGCCGTCCTGCTGCGCGACCCCGTCCGCCACGACGCGCCGCGGACCCTGCGGCACCTGCGCGCGGCGGGCATCGAACGACTGCTGATGCTGACCGGCGACCGCGCCGCGTCCGCCGGTGAGGTCGCCGCCGTCCTCGGACTCGACGGCGTACGGGCCGAACTCGATCCGGCCGACAAGGTCGCCGCCGTACGCGCCGAAGGCGAGCACGCCGTCACCGTCATGGTCGGTGACGGAGTCAACGACGCCCCCGCCCTCGCCGCCGCCGACGTCGGCGTCGCCATGGGCGCCCGCGGCTCCACCGCCTCCTCCGAGGCCGCCGACATCGTCCTGACCACCGATCGCGTCGACCGTCTCGCCGACGCCGTCGTCATCGCCCAGCGCACCCGGCGCATCGCCGTCCAGAGCGCCCTCGGCGGCATGCTGCTGTCCCTTGCCGCCATGGCCGCGGCCGCCGCCGGCCTCCTCCCGCCCGCCGTCGGCGCCCTGCTGCAGGAGGGCATCGACGTCGCCGTCATCCTCAACGCCCTGCGCGCCCTCGCCGGGGGCCCGGCCGCACGTCCGGCCCTCACCCCCGCCGCGGAAGCCCTCGTCCACCGCTTCGCCGCCGAGCACGACGATCTCCAGGACGTCCTCGAATCCGTACGCGACGCCGCCGACCGCCTCTCCGCCGGCCCCGGACCCGAGGCCCTGACGGCCGTCGAGGAGACCCAGCGGCTGCTGACCGAGCGGCTGCTGCCGCACGAGCACGCCGAGGAGCAGGAGCTCTATCCCGCCCTCGCGCCGACGCTCGGCGGCCCCGAGGCGACCGCCACCATGAGCCGCGCCCACACCGAGATCGAACGTCTCTCCCGCCGCGTCGCCACCCACGTGCGGCTGGCCCACGCGGACGGGGGCCTCTCCCCCGAACAGCTTGACGACCTGCGCGCGTGCCTCTACGGCCTGAACACCGTGCTGCGGCTGCACTTCGCCCAGGAAGAGGAGAACTTCTTCTCCCTCGCCCCGTGAGCGACGGCCCGGGACGAGCTCGGATCCACCGGTTGCCGCCGCCCCGGCACGGGGCGTCGTCCTCAGGCTCCCGCGTCGAGGTCGAACACGATCCGGGCCTTGACGTGACCGTGCAGGACCTCCTCCATGCAGTCGTTGACGGCGGCCAGCGGGCGGGTCTCGCGGATGACCTTCGTACGGCCCTCGGCGTGCAGCCGAAAGACCTCGGCGAGGTCCTGCCGGGTGCCGACGATGGAGCCGATCACCGAGGTACCGTTGAGCACGGTGTCGAAGATCGGGACCTGGAGGGTGCCGTGCGCCGGCAGGGCCACCATGACGAGCTTCCCGCCGCGGCGCAGACCGGAGTTGACGGCCGCGAAGGCGGACGGGTTCACCGCGAGGGCGAGGGCCGCGTGCGCGCCGCCGTGCCGCTTCAGCTCGGCGCCGACGTCCTGGGTACGGGCGTCGATGACGATGTCGGCGCCGAGTTCCCGGGCGAGTCGCAGCTTGTCGTCGGTGACGTCGATGGCGGCGACGGTGGCACCCGCGATCTTCGCGTACTGCACCGCCAGGTGACCGAGCCCACCGACGCCCGAGATCGCCACGAGCTGGGCGGGCCGGACGTCCGCGACCTTCAGGGCCTTGTAGGTGGTGACGCCCGCGCAGGTCAGCGGGGCGGCGTCGAGGGCGCTCACGCCGTCGGGCACCGGCTGGGCGAAGTCGGCCCAGGCGAGCATCTTCTCGGCGTACCCGCCGTCACAGCCGTACCCGGTGTTGACCTGGCTCTCGCAGAGGGTCTCCCAGCCGGAGAGGCAGTGCTCGCACCGTCCGCACGCCTTGCCGAGCCAGGGCACCGCGACACGCTGCCCCACGGCGAGGTGGGTCACGCCGTCGCCGAGCTTCTCGACGAGGCCGACGCCCTCGTGGCCGGGGACGAACGGCGGGGTGGGCCTGACCGGCCAGTCGCCGTGCGCGGCGTGGATGTCGGTGTGGCACAGGCCGGACGCCTCGACGCGCACGCGGACCTGGCCGGGGCCGGGTTCGGGGTCGGGACGGTCCTCGATGACCAGGGGTTCTCCGAACTCCCGGACGACTGCTGCCTTCATGGTGTCTGCTCCTTCGGTGTGGGCCGGACGGCGCGTCAGTGGTGCGCGACGACGGCGACGGGGGTGGTGGCGTGGTGCATGACCGCGTGGGCGACGGCGCCGATGTGCACGCCGAACGGGTTGCGGCGTACACGGCGGCCGACGACCAGGAGGGAGGCGTCGCGGGCCGCGTCGACGAGGTGGTCGGCGGGGCTGCCGAGCCGTGACTTCTCGGTCACCTCGACGTCCGGGTACTTCTCGCGCCACGGCAGCAGGGCCTCGGTGAGCACGGCGGCCTGCCCTCGGGCGATGTCCTCGCGGGGGTCCATGCCGGCGGCCAGGCTGTGGACGTAGGAGGGCGGCAGGTTCCAGCCCTGGACGACGGTCAGCGTGGTCCCGCGACGCCGGGCCTCCTCGAACGCGAAGGTGATCACCGTCTCGTCGGGACCGTCGGTGTCCAGGCCCAGGACCACGGGCCGGAAGCCGGTGGCGGCGGAGGAAAGGCCGGCGGTGTCCTCGACGTGTTCGCCGGCGGCCTGCCCGCCCGCTCGCACGAGGACCACGGGCACCTCGGCCCGGGCGACGACCGACTGGCCGACGGACCCGACCAGGAAGCCCGCCAGTCCGCCGAGGGCGCGCGAGCCCAGCACCAGCAGTTCCGTGTCGCGGGCGGCGTCGAGCAGGATCTCGGCCGGGGCTCCGACCTGCTGTTCGCCGGTCACCTCGACGCCGGGGTGACGCTGTCTCAGGCCCTTGACGGCCTCTGCGAGGATCCGCTCCGTTTCGTATCGGTGCGTGTCCGCACCGAGGAGCGGGGCCAGTGCCATGGGCTCCGGAACCGGCTGCCACACGTGGAGCAGCCGTACCGGTATCCGGCGCAGCGCCGCTTCGCGGGCCGCCCAGTCGGCGGCCGCCCGGCTCTCGGGCGAGCCGTCGAGTCCCACGGTGATCGTGCGGGCCATGCTGCCCACCTCCTGTGTCGTTCGGTCCGTTCCCGGTGTCTCTTCCGCCGGCTCCTGCCGGCGGGCTGGTGGGGCGGGTCCACAAGGGCCTGCCCCACCCGGTGCGTTCAGCGCAGCCATCCGTGGTCACGGACCAGCGGGAGCCGGGCCCACAGCCGGCCCAGTCCGAACGTGTCACCGGCCGAGACAGCGGCCAGGGCGATCAACACCACCGCGTAGATCAGGTGGTAGTCGATGAACGGGTTGGTCGACATGCTCGCCGAGCCGTCCGACAGGTGCTGCGCGGGCGGCCACTCCGCCACCCACATCAACGCCATCATCACCGTCCCCGCCAGCGCCGCCAGGCGTAGCGCCACCCCCGCAACCAACGCCAGTCCGATGCCCAGCAGACCCAGCATGAACAGCCAGTCGGCCCAGGCCGCCCCGGCCCAGGAGTGGAACGTCGACTCCATCGGACCGACCGCGACGTGTCCCAGGAAACCCTCGGTCGGCGAACCACCGTCGACCCAGCCCTTTCCGGAAGCGGTCGCGTAGCCGAAGCCGAACGTCTTGTCGAGGAACGCCCAGAGGAAGACGAACCCCATCAACACCCGTGCCGATGCCCAGACGTAGGCCTGTGCGGTACGCGTGCCGGCCTCCGCCGACTCGGCCGACCCCGGTGCGGAAGCGGCCCGGTTCCTGCGGAACGACGGCAGGTGGAGACCCGAAGTGCGGTGCGTGGGCTGGTGAACGGCCATGACGGTGGTCCCTTCAGGGAGAGTCCGGTTGGTTCCTGACACCACTCACTCTCCCGGCTCGCGCCGGCCGGCGCCCGACGCCGAAGGTCCGCAGCCGGGGACTCAACAGCCCTGATCGGCGGGGACCTTCGGCCACATCCGGTACCGCGAGGCGGGACGGCGCCGTCCGGGAGCCGAACACAGCCGCGAAATCACCCTGTTGAGCTCTACGCCCGCAGGCTCGTCCGCTGACGCCGTGTGTCACGAGGCGGGCCGGCCGTGCCCCGCGTCGTCCGAGGACTGCCCCAGCGGTGCGTGCCACACCAGCCGTGTCCCCTTCTCCTTCGGACTCTCCAGCTCCATGTCACCGCCGAGCGTGCGTGCCCGCTCGGCCATGTTGGTCAGGCCGCTGCGCCGGCCTCCGGGCGGGATGCCGACGCCGTTGTCCGTGACCGTCAGACGGACGTGCTGGCCGTCGGTCTCCAGCACCACGTCGGCGCGGTCCGCGCGGGCGTGCCGGGCGATGTTGGAAAGGGACTCGGTGAGGACGGCCAGGACGTGGTCGGCGGTCTCCGCGGGGACGTGCGTGTCGAGCAGGCCCTCCATACGGACACTGGGGGCGAAGCCGAGCAGCGCGGTGGCCTCACCGACCGCGCGCACCGCGCGGGAACGCAGGCCGGGAGCCGCGTCCTCCTCGCGGGAACGCAGACCGAAGATCGTGGACCTGATGATCTTGATGGTTTCGTCGAGGTCGTTCACGGCCCGCTGGACCCGGTCCGAGGCCCCTTCGTGCTGGATGAACCGGTCGGCGCTCTGCAGCGTCATGCCGGTGGCGAAGAGCCGCTGGATCGCCAGGTCGTGCAGGTCGCGCGCGATCCGGTCCCGGTCCTCCAGCAGGGCGATCTGTCCGGCGTCCTCGCGGCGCTCCGCCAGCTCCATGGCGACGGCGGCCTGGGCGGCGAAGACCTCGATCGGCTCGGTCTCCGTCTCGGAGAACTCACGGCCGCCCGCCTGCCGGACCAGCAGAACGACGCCACGGGCCTCGTCGCCCGAGCCGATCGGCACGGCGACGGCCGGTCCGAGCCGGTCTGAACCCGCAGGTCCCGCCGCGGTCCGGGAGTCACGGGAGACGTCCGGACTGTGAACGGACACCCGCTGGACGAACGCCTCGCCGATGAGGTTCCCCTCCACGGGCAGGACGATCCCGCGCCACCCGTCGGCCTCCCGGCCCACCGCGAGTTCCACGGCGAGCCGGTCCGTCCCGCTCACCGGCATGGCCACCACGCTCAGGGCGGAGGCGGTGATCTCCCTGGCCCGTTCGGCGATCAGCGGCAGTACGCCGCCCTGGTCCGCGCCCGACATGAGGGTGTGCGTGATCTCCGCGTTCGCCCGCAGCCAGCGTTCGCGCAGCCGCGACTCCTCGTACAGGCGGGCGTTGTCGATCGCCACGCCGGCCGCCACGGCGAGGGTGGCCAGCACCGACTCGTCGTCCTCGTCGAACTGCTGCCCGCCGTGCTTCTCGGTCAGGTACAGATTGCCGAAGACGTGGTCCCGCACCCGGATCGGAACACCGAGGAAGCTGTTCATCGGCGGATGGTGGGCCGGGAAGCCGTAGGAAGCGGGGTGGTCGGAGAGTTTGGCCAGGCGCAGTGGCTCGGGATGGCGGATCAGCTCGCCGAGGATGCCGTGGCCTTCCGGGTAGGGGCCGATCCGTGCGATCTGCTCCTCGTCGACGCCCACCGTGTGGAAGGCCGACAGCCGCTCGCCGTCGGGGCCGATCACCCCGAGCGCCGCGTACTCCGCGTCGACGAGGACCGCCGCAGCCTCCACGATGCTGCGCAGTGCCTGCTCCAGGTCCAGCTCCCGGCCGACCGACAGCACGGCCTCCAGGAGGCTGTGCACCCGGTCCCGGGTGCCGCGCGCCGCGTCCAGCCGGGCCTGAAGCTCCTCCAGCAGCTCGTCCAGCCGCAGCTGCGGCAGTCGTATCCGCGCCTCGTGGGCTTCCTCGGCGTTCTTCAACGCTGCTCCTCCAACGCCCCCACCTCGTGTCGGCGGCCGTATTGTCCGGCCGCCACGGTAGCGGCTCCAACAGGGAGGATGACAGAGGATCAGCACATACGCGATCACGGCCGGGCGGGCGGTGCCCGCCCACCCGGCGGCCGAACCGGCCGGCCCGCCCGAGCTACTGGCCTGCCGGCCGCTTGCGGTCACGTGCCTGGGTGGCGATGACGGCGGCCTGGACGCGGCGTTCCACGCCGAGCTTGGCGAGCAGACGGGAGATGTGGTTCTTGACCGTCTTCTCGGCCAGGTACAGCCGCTGACCGATCTGCCGGTTGGTCAGCCCCTCGCCGATGAGGTCGAGGATCTCGCGTTCCCTCTCGGTCAGGCCGCCGGGCAGGCCGTCCGGCTCCTCGACCGGCTGCTGTCCGGCTCCGCGCAGCCGTGCCATCAGCTTGGCGGTGGCGCTGGCGTCCAGCAGCGACTGGCCGCGGGACACGGTCCGCACGGCCGAGACCAGGTCCGAGCCCTGGATCTGCTTCAGCACGTACCCGGCGGCGCCCGCCATGATCGAGTCCAGGAGCGCCTCCTCGTCGTCGAAGGAGGTGAGCATCAGGCAGGCCAGGTCGGGCATCTGGGACCGCAGCTCACGGCAGACGGTCACTCCGTCCCCGTCGGGCAGGCGCACGTCCAGCACGGCCACGTCGGGGCGCAGCGCGGGAACCCGGATCAGGGCCTGCTCCACCGTCGCCGCTTCTCCGACCACCGTGATGTCCGGTTCGTCGTTCAGCAGGTCGTGCACCCCCCGCCGTACCACCTCGTGGTCGTCCAGGAGGAACACCTTGATCGGGTCTCCCGTGCTGCCGTCCTGCTCGCTGTGCGCCATCGCAACGCTCCTCGTGTGCCTCGGTCTCCGTAGAACTCCTCATCTTTCCAGGAAGGCCGAGGTCCCGGGGCGGTTGGCCCGTTCTTGCCCGCCTCAGTGGGCCGCGAGGCCGCGTCGGCGGAACCGGCCCCGTACCCGCTCCACGAGCGCCGTGTCGGGGACCGGGGTGTCGCGCAGGGGGAACGGGATGCCCAGGGCGTCGTACTTGGCGGCACCGAGCTTGTGGAACGGCAGGATGTCGACCCGCTCGACACTGCCGAGGCCCGCGAGGAAGCCGGCGAGTCCGTCGATCGCCTCCGGGTCGTCGGTCCAGCCGGGCACCAGGACGTACCGGATCCACATGCGCTTGCCGAGCCGGTCGAGGCGGGTGGCGAAGTTGAGGGTGGGGGCGAGGTCACCGCCGGTCAGCCTGCGGTACGTACGGACGTCGAAGGACTTGACGTCCAGCAGCACCAGGTCGGTGTCGGCGAGGAGGGCGTCGCTCGCGCGGGCGCCGAGGAAGCCGGAGGTGTCGAGGGCGGTGTGCAGGCCGATTTCCTTGCAGCGGCGGAACACCGCGGCGGTGAAGGCCGGCTGGAGGAGGGCCTCGCCGCCGGTGAGGGTCACTCCCCCGCCGGCGGTGGTGAGGAAGGCCCGGTACTTCTCGATCTCGGCCATCACCTCGTCGACGGTGGCCGGTTCGCCGTCCCGCATGCGCCAGGTGTCCGGGTTGGCGCAGTACAGGCAGCGCAGCGGGCAGCCGCTGAGGAACAGCACGAACCGGGTCCCGGGACCGTCCACTCCCGTGGACAGGTCCCAGGAGTGGATCCGGCCCGTGACCGGCTCGACGGTGGTGCTCACAGCGAGCCGTGGAAGGTGCGGCTGATCACGTCGAGTTGCTGCTCGCGGGTCAGGCGGACGAAGTTCACGGCGTACCCGGAGACGCGGACCGTCAGCTCGGGATACTTCTCCGGGTGCTCCATGGCGTCCTCCAGGGTCGCCCGGTCCAGGACGTTGATGTTCATGTGGAAGCCGCCCGAGGACATGTAGGCGTCGAGGATGCCGACCAGGTGGCCGGCGCGTTCCCCGGGGACGTGCCCCAGTCCCTCCGGGGTGATGGTGGTGGTCAGGGAGATGCCGTCGCGCGCCGCCTCGTAGGGCAGCTTGGCGACCGACAGGGCCGAGGCGGCGACGCCGTGCCGGTCGCGGCCGTTCATCGGGTTGGCTCCGGGGGCGAAGGGCTGACCGGCGCGGCGGCCGTCGGGGGTGTTGCCGGTGTGCTTGCCGTAGACGACGTTGGAGGTGATGGTCAGCACCGACTGCGTGTGCTCGGCGTCCCGGTAGGTCGGGTGCGCGCGCACCTTCGCCATGAACGTCTCCACCAGGTCGACGGCGAGCGCGTCGACACGGTCGTCGTTGTTGCCGTACGCCGGGAACTCCCCCTCGGTCTTGAAGTCCACGGCCAGTCCCGTCGCGTCGCGGAACACCTTGACGCGGGCGTGCTTGACGGCGGACAGACTGTCCACGGCGACCGACAGGCCGGCGATGCCGCACGCCATGAAGCGGTGCACCGGATGGTCGTGCAGCGCCATCTCGATGCGCTCGTAGGCGTACTTGTCGTGCATGTAGTGGATGACGTTCAGCGCGTCCACGTACGTCCCGGCGAGCCAGTCCAGGACGCGGTCGTACGCCGCCGACAACTCGTCGTAGTCCAGGTACTCCCCCGTGAGCGGCGACATCCGAGGGGCCACCTGGTCGCCCGTCATCTCGTCCCGGCCGCCGTTGACGGCGTACAGCAGGGCCTTGGCGAGGTTGACGCGGGCGCCGAAGAACTGCATCTGCCTGCCGACCGCCATCGCCGAGACGCAGCAGGCGATCGCGGTGTCGTCGCCGGTGCGCGGGCGCAGCAGCTCGTCCGACTCGTACTGGACGGCGCTGGTGTCGATGGACACCTGGGCGCAGAACTGCTTGAAGCCGTCCGGGAGCCGGGGCGACCACAGCACGGTCAGGTTGGGCTCGGGGGCCGGACCGAGGTTGTAGAGGGTCTGCAGGAAGCGGAAGGAGGTGCGGGTGACCAGCGGTCGGCCGTCCGCGCCGATGCCGCCGATGGACTCCGTCACCCAGGTCGGGTCGCCGGAGAACAGCGCGTCGTACTCGGGGGTGCGCAGGAACCGCACGATCCGCAGCTTGATCACGAAGTCGTCGATCAGTTCCTGGGCGCGGGACTCGTCGAGGATGCCTTCGTCCAGGTCCCGCTGGAGGTAGACGTCCAGGAAGGTGGAGGTGCGGCCCAGCGACATCGCGGCGCCGTTCTGTTCCTTCACCGCGGCGAGGAAGCCGAGGTAGAGCCACTGCACGGCCTCGTGGGCGGTGGCCGCGGGGCGGGTGACGTCGCAGCCGTAGGTGGCCGCCATGCGGGTGAGCTCACCCAGGGCCCGGATCTGTTCGGCCAGTTCCTCACGGTCGCGGACGACGTCCTCGGTGGAGGGCCGGGCGTCCAGCAGGGCCCGCTCGGCGCGCTTTGCCCCGACCAGCCGGTCCGTGCCGTACAGCGCGACGCGCCGGTAGTCGCCGATGATGCGGCCGCGGCCGTAGGCGTCCGGCAGGCCGGTGATGATGCCGGCCTTGCGGGCGGCGCGCATCGTCGGGGTGTAGGCGTCGAAGACGCCGTCGTTGTGGGTCTTGCGGTAGGTGCCGAACACCTCCGAGACGAAGGGGTCGGCCTCGTAGCCGTACGCCTTCAGACCGTTCTCCACCATGCGCAGCCCGCCGTTGGGCATGATCGCCCGCTTGAGCGGTGCGTCGGTCTGCAGACCCACGATCAGCTCGCGGTCGCGGTCGATGTAGCCCGGCGCGTGCGAGGTGATCGTGGAAGGGGTGGCGGTGTCGACGTCGAGGATGCCCCGGCGCCGCTCCTCGGGGAAGAGCGCGCTGACCTTCTCCCAGACCGCGCGGGTGCGGTCGGTGGGGCCGGTCAGGAAGGTGGCGTCACCTTCGTACGGGGTGTAGTTGGCCTGGATGAAGTCGCGCACGTCGATGCGCTCACGCCATCCGCTTCCGGCGAACTGACGCCAGGCGTCGGCGGTTCGGGGGCCGGCTGTCACCGTCGCGGTCATCGCAGGTCCTCTCGTCGGACGGTCTTGTCACTGTCGATGTTCGTCGCGCGGGCCCCCGGCGGGGAGTGCCGGACAGGGCACCGGACGGGTCCCCTCCGTCCCCTGCCGGCCGGGACCTTCGGCCTTCCGTGCCGAGAGCGACGGGAAGGAACACCCGAGCGGCGGACGTCCTCAGAGCGACGGGACGGAACGCCCGAGCGGCACACGGGAGAGGCGCGGTGCGCGTGCCCGAGCGGCAGGTCGTGGTGCCGGTGTCCCCTGGTGTCCGCCGGGGCCGGCCCTGACCGGCCGGCCCCGGCGGACCGGTGGCCGGCCGGTGTTCCGCGCCGCCTCAGTCGTGCGGGACCACGGCGACGGGGCATCCCACGTGGTGCAGGACGGCGTGCGTGACCGGGCCCGTGTGGACACCGACCCGGTGATCGGTGGCGCGGCGGCCCACCACGAGGAGGCCCGCTTCCCGGGTGGCCCGCACCAGTGCGACGGTGGCCCGTCCTTCGCTGACTGTCTCGGTCACGGGGACGGCCGGGTACTTCTCCCGCCAGGGGCGCAGCACCGCCGCCAGAGTCCGCTCCTCGTCCGCCCGCGCCCAGGCCTGCGGCTGCGGGGCAAAAGCCGGGCTTTCCGGGGCGGCGGACAGGAGCACCGAGGGAGCCGGCGCGGGCCGGAACGGCGTCCGGACGGCGTGGACCACCAGCAGGCCGGTGTCACGCCGGCGGGCGGCGTCGAAGGCGAACTCGATCAGTTCGTCGCAGGGACGGTCCGTCCGCAGCCCCAGCACCACCCGGCGGTAGGGCGTCGCGGGGACCTCCTCCGGGGCGACGCCGTCCGTGGCCGGCAGGTGCTCGTCGGCGGCTCCCCGTCCGGCACGCACCAGAACGACCGGGCACGCGGACCGGCCGACGACACGCTGGGACACGGAGCCCGTCACGAATCCGCCCAGGGCTCCGAGGCCGAGGGAACCGAGCACCAGCAGGCCGGCGTCGGCGGATGCGGCCAGCACAGTGGTGACCGTCGCGTCACACACGAGTCGGTCGGTGATCCGCAGACCCGGGTGGGCGGCACGGACGCTGCGTACGGCCTCTCCCAGCACCCGCTCGGCCCAGTCGTGCTCGTTGCCGTCCGCGGGGATGTCCGGGGCGGGGCGGGGGTGGCGGTGCCAGGCGTGGACCACGAGGAGTCCCGCCCCTCGCCGCTGGGCCTCCTGCGCCGCCCAGTGCGCGGCGGCCAGGCCCGCGGCCGATCCGTCGACCCCCACCACGATGTCGTGCGGCATGACGTGTCCCCTCCCGAGTCGGTGGCGTCCGGTGCCGTCGAGCGTCCTCCCGGCGGCACCGGTGGTCCACGGGCCGTACCGCCCCGGCAGGGGCCCGAAGGTCCTTCCGGGACGAACGGCGTCGACCGGGGCCGCCCGGTCCCCCGGACGGGACGGCCGGCACCTCGCGCCGGGCACGCTCCCGTCCGACGCTGGAACCGTCACGCCCAAGGCTGAGGAGCGCAGCGTCATGGTCCATTACGTGTACGACTTCACCGAGGGCGGCCGTGACATGGCCGACCTCCTCGGCGGCAAGGGATCGAACCTGGCCGAAATGACCCGCCTGGGACTCCCCGTACCGCCGGGATTCACCCTCACCACCGAGGCGTGCCGCGCCTTCCTGGCCACGGGCAGCGAGCCCGCGGGCCTGTGGGAGGAGGTCTCCGCGTACCTCTCCGCCCTCGAAGCGTCCGCCGACCGGCTGCTGGGTCAGCCGGACGACCCGCTGCTGGTGTCCGTCCGCTCCGGCGCGCGGTTCTCCATGCCCGGCATGATGGAGACGATCCTCGACATCGGCCTGAACGACGACTCCGTCCTCGGGCTGGCCAAGACCTCCGGCAGCGAACGCTTCGCCTGGGACTCCTACCGCCGCCTCGTCCAGATGTTCGGCAGCACGGTCATGGGCGTCGACTCCTCCTCCTTCGAGCACGCCCTCGCCCTCCTGAAGGGCTCGCGCGGCGTGCGGGACGACGTGCACCTGACGGCGACCGACCTGGCCGAGCTGGTCGAGACGTACAAGGACCTGATCCACCGGGAGAGCGGGGAGCACTTCCCGCAGTCCCCCGCCGAGCAGCTGCGCCGGGCGGTGCTGGCCGTGTTCGAGTCCTGGAACGGCGAACGCGCCAGGCTGTACCGGCGGCGCGAGCACATCGCCGACGACCTCGGCACCGCCGTCAACGTGCAGCGCATGGTCTTCGGCAACCTGGGGTCCGACTCCGGCAGCGGCGTCGCCTTCACCCGGGACCCCGCGACCGGACGCCCCGGCCTGTACGGCGACTACCTGCCCGACGCCCAGGGCGAGGACGTCGTCGCCGGGATCCGCAACACCGTGCCCCTGAGCGAGCTGGAGCGCCTGGATTCCGAGTCGTACGCCCGGCTGCGGACGCACATGGAGACCCTGGAGCGGCACTACCGCGACCTGTGCGACATCGAGTTCACCATCGAGCGCGGCACGCTGTGGATGCTCCAGACGCGGGTCGGCAAGCGCACCGCCGAGGCCGCGTTCGTCCTCGCCGCCGAGCTGGCCGACGAGGGGCTCATCACCCGGGACGAGGCGCTGGCCCGGGTGAGCGGCGAGGGCCTGGCCCGGCTGATGTTCCCGCGGTTCGACGCCTCGGCGGCCGGCACGGCACTGGCCCGCGGTGTCCCGGCCTCCCCCGGCGCGGCGGTCGGCGCCGTGGTCTTCGACACCGCCCGGGCCGTGCGCCGCGCCGCCGCCGGTGAGAAGGTCGTCCTCGTCCGGCAGGAGACCACCCCCGACGACCTGCCCGGCATGATCGCCGCCCAGGCGGTCCTCACCAGCCGGGGCGGCAAGACCAGCCACGCGGCCGTCGTCGCCCGCGGCATGGGCAAGGTCTGCGTGTGCGGCGCCGAGGAGCTCACCGTGGACACCGGGGACCGCCGCTTCACCACCGCGGACGGCACCGTCGTCGAGGAGGGCACCGTCGTCTCGGTGGACGGCTCGGCCGGAGCGGTGTACGCGGGCTCGGTGCCGCTGGTGGACTCGGCGGTCATCCGGTTCCTGGAGGACGGCCGGGGCGACGAGGGCGCACGGGGCGTGGTCGGCGCGGTGGCCCGGGCGCTGTCCCGCGCGGACACCGTCCGGCGCCTGGAGGTGCGGGCCAACGCCGACACCCCTCAGGACGCCGCCCTGGCCCGCCGGTTCGGCGCGCAGGGCGTCGGCTTGTGCCGAACCGAGCACATGTTCCTCGGTGAGCGCCGCAAGCTGGTCGAGCGGATGATCCTGGCCGGCACGGACGCCGAGCGCGACCGGGCCCTGGCGGAGCTGCTGCCCCTTCAGCGGCAGGACTTCGCCGGCATCCTGGCGGCGATGGACGGGCTGCCGGTCACCATCCGGCTGCTGGACCCGCCGCTGCACGAGTTCCTGCCCGACCACACCGACCTGGCGGTGCGGATCGCCGCCGCCGAGGCCCGGGGCGAGGAAGCGGACGCCCACGACGTCGAACTGCTGACCGCCGTGCGCCGCATGCACGAGGAGAACCCGATGCTGGGGCTGCGCGGCGTGCGGCTGGGGCTGGTCGTTCCCGGCCTGGTCGCCATGCAGGTCCGGGCGATCGGTGAGGCCGTCGCCGAGCGCATCCTGGCCGGCGGCGCCCCCCAGGCGGAGATCATGGTCCCGCTCGTCGGTGACGTGCGGGAGCTGCGCCTCGTACGCGAGGAGGTGCGACGGGTGCTGGCGGACGTCTCGCAGGCGTCGGGCATCACCGTCGACTGCCCCGTCGGCACCATGATCGAGCTGCCCAGGGCGGCCCTGACGGCGGGCCGGATCGCCGAGGAGGCCGAGTTCTTCTCCTTCGGCACCAACGACCTGACGCAGACCACCTGGGGCTTTTCGCGCGACGACGTCGAGGCGGAGTTCTTCTCCGCCTACCTCGACAAGGGTGTCTTCCCCGTCTCGCCGTTCGAGACGCTCGACCGCGACGGGGTCGGCCGGCTGGTGGGCATCGCCGTCGCCGAGGGCCGCGCCACCCGCCCGGACCTGAAGATCGGTGTGTGCGGCGAGCACGGTGGCGACCCCGACTCGGTGCATTTCTTCCACACCGCGGGGCTGGACTACGTCTCCTGCTCTCCGTTCCGGGTGCCGGTGGCGCGCCTGGAGGCGGGCCGGGCCGCGCTCGAGGGGACCGAGGGGAGCGACAGCAGGTGAGGCCCGGGGCCCCTCGGCCCCGGGGCCGGGGGCCGACCGCCCCTGCGGGCGGGGCCGGCCGCCTCTGGGATCCGGGCGAAAAGCGCAGCAGTCTTGAGGTGTCACGGAACGATCACAGGGAGTGGAGCACATGACCGCCAAGGACATCGGTACCCGTGAGACCACCGACACCGTCCGGGTGCGCGCCGACGGCGAGGTGGACGAGGAATCCCTCACCTACCTCCGCGAGAAGGTCGGTACCGCACTGGACCGGCCCGGACTGCCGCCGGTGAGCGGTGAGGTACGCGTCTCGAGGGCCTCGGCCCACCACCTCGCGCTGCCCTGGTCCGCGGGGGCCGAGATCCGCGTCGGCGGCGGCCTCGTCGTCGTCCACGCCCGCGAGGCGACCGCCCGCGAACTCGCCGACCGGCTCCACGACCGGTTGCGTGCCGGCGTCGAACGCGTCGCCCACCGGGACGGCGCCGTCCGCCGGACGGCCGCGCCGCCTCCGTGGCGCGGCGGCCCGATGAAGTAGGCGCCCGCACGGCGCCGCCCGACCCGGCGGGGGGCCGGAGCCGGCCTCCGGCCCTCCCCGTCGCGTCCGCGAAGGAGATTCCGCCATGACCACTCACACCGTCGGTGCAGTGATGACCAGGGACGTCGTGCAGGCGCACCGGACGACACCGTTCAAGGAGGTCGTGCGGCTGCTCGACCACCACCGGATCAGCGGGCTGCCGGTGGTGGACGCCGACGACAAGGTCCTCGGCGTCCTGTCAGGGAGCGACCTGGTACGCATCCAGGCTCACCGGGACGGCTGCGCACCGCCCTCCGCCCTGCGGGCGGGGGACGTGATGTCGACTCCCGCGATCACCGTGCACCCGGAGCAGACCGTGGCGGACGCGGCCCGGCTGATGGAGCGCCGGGGCGTCGAGCGGCTGCCCGTGGTCGACGAGGCCGACCGGCTCATCGGCATCGCCACCCGCCGCGACCTCCTCCGGGTCTTCCTGCGCGCCGACGACGACATCCGCCGGCAGGTGACCGGGGACATCGTCGTCGGCGCGCTGGACCTGCCGTCCGACGCCGTCCTCGTCTCCGTGCGCGACGGGGTCGTCACCCTGTCCGGCCGGGTCGAACGGCGCAGTCAGGTGCCGGAGCTCGTACACGCCGTCTGGCGCCTCGAAGGCGTGGTCGGGGTGATGAACCGGCTCGGCTTCCGCACCGACGACTGTGCGGCGCCCACCCGGCTCGCCCCGGCGGGGAACCCGTGAGCGCAGCGGCGGGCGGCGGCGCGGCGCGGGCCGAGGGGCCGGGGCCGACGGTCCCTGCAGAGCCGGGACGCAAGGGCGCGGGAGGGGCCCTTCGGCGTCTCCTCGGGCGGGCGGTCCGGGAGGACGGTGAAGGCAGACAGCGGCGCCGCCGGACACCACGGCGGCCCCCGACGACGGAGGCACACATCATGACCCGACAGGACGTGCGGACCGAAGACCGCGTCGCGACCGACGCCCCGTCCGACACCGCGGTCGCCGTGGACCGTCTGGTCACGGCCGGCCTCAAGGCACTCGCCGACTACGAGTCCCTCACGCAGGAGCAGGTCGACCACATCGTGAAGAAGGCGTCGGTCGCCGCCCTGGACCAGCACACCGCGCTGGCCCTGCTGGCGGTGGAGGAGACCGGTCGGGGTGTGTTCGAGGACAAGGCGGCCAAGAACATGTTCGCCTGCGAGCACGTCACGCACAGCATGGGTCACATGAAGACGGTCGGGGTCGTCGCCCGTGACGACATCGAGGACATGGTCGAGATCGCCGAACCGGTGGGCGTGGTGTGCGCGATCACCCCGGTCACCAACCCGACCTCCACGACGGTCTTCAAGGCGCTGATGGCGCTGAAGACCCGCAACCCGGTCGTGTTCGCCTTCCACCCCTCCGCTCAGCGGTGCAGCGCCGAGGCCGCCCGCGTGGTGCGCGACGCGGCCGTCGCCGCGGGGGCGCCGGAGCACTGCGTGCAGTGGATCGAGCAGCCGTCGGTCGAGGCCACCGACACGCTGATGCGGCACCCGGGCGTCTCGCTGATCCTCGCCACCGGTGGCAACGCCATGGTCAAGGCCGCCTACTCGGCCGGAAAGCCCGCCCTCGGTGTCGGCGCCGGCAACGTCCCCGCGTACGTCCACAAGAGCGCGAAGCTGCGCCGCGCCGTCAACGACCTGGTGCTGTCCAAGTCCTTCGACCACGGCATGATCTGCGCCTCCGAGCAGGCCGTCATCCTGGACACCGGCATCTACGACGCGGCGCTCGCCGAGTTCCGCACCCTCCACGCCCACCTGGCGACCGCCGAGGAGAAGGCGAAGCTGGAGTCCTTCCTCTTCCCCGCCTCCGGCGGCTCGGGCGCCGGCTGCGAACCCAAGGTCAACGCGGCCGCCGTCGGACAGAGCCCCGCCTGGATCGCCGGGCAGGCCGGATTCTCCGTACCGGAGGACACCTCGGTCATCCTCGTCGAGACCGCACACGTCGGCCCGGACGAGCCGCTGACCCGGGAGAAGCTCTGCCCCGTGCTGGCCGTGCTCCGGGCGGAGGACGAACAGCAGGGCTTCACGCTGGCCGCCGACATGGTCGCCTTCCACGGCCAGGGCCACAGCGCCGTCATCCACACCGAGGACCGTGACCTGGCCGAGGCCTACGGCACCCGCATGAAGACCGTGCGCGTCATCGTCAACGCCCCGTCCTCGCAGGGCGCGATCGGCGGCGTCTACAACGGTCTGCTGCCGTCGCTGACCCTCGGCTGCGGCTCCTGGGGGAGCACCTCGGTGTCCAACAACGTCTCCGCCGCCCAGCTGCTGAACATCAAGCGGGTCGGTACCCGGCGCAACAACCTGCAGTGGTTCAAGGTCCCGCCGAAGATCTACTTCGAACCGCAGGCCATCCGCTACCTGACCTCCATGCCGGACGTCCACCGCGTCACCGTCGTCACCGACGCCACGATGACCCGTCTCGGCTTCGTCGACCGGATCTCGCGCGTCCTGCGGCGGCGCCGCGACCCGGTCACCCTCCAGGTCATCGACAACGTCGAACCGGAGCCCAGCATCGACTCGGTGCGGCGCGGCGCCGACCTCATGCGGGACTTCCGCCCCGACACGATCATCGCGCTGGGCGGAGGCTCGCCCATGGACGCGGCCAAGGTGATGTGGCTGCTGTACGAGCAGCCCGGCATCGACTTCGCGGACATGCGGCAGAAGTTCTCCGACATCCGCAAGCGTGCCTTCCGTTTCCCGACCCTGGGCAGGCTGGCCCGCCTGGTGTGCGTGCCCACCACGTCGGGGACCGGTGCGGAGGTCACCCCCTTCGCCGTCATCTCCGACCCGGCCACCGGCAAGAAGTACCCGCTGGCCGACTACGCGCTCACCCCGAGCGTGGCCATCGTCGATCCCCTCCTCACCGCCGCCCTGCCGCCGGCGCTGGCGGCCGACAGCGGCTTCGACGCCCTCACCCACGCCATCGAGGCGTATGTGTCCGTCTACGCCAACGACTTCACCGACGGCCTGGCGCTGCACGCGATCCGCCTGATCTTCGGCAACCTGGAGGGGGCGGTGAACGAGCGCGACGGTGCGGCGGAGGCCCGGGAGAGGATGCACAACGCCGGGACCATCGCGGGCATGGCCTTCGGCAACGCCTTCCTCGGCATCGTCCACGCCATGTCCCACACCCTCGGCGCCACCTTCCACGTCGCGCACGGCCGCACCAACGCGGTCCTGCTCCCCCACGTCATCCGCTACAACGGCACCGTCCCCACGAAGCTCACCGGCTGGCCCAAGTACGAGAACTACCGGGCCCCGGAACGCTTCCAGGACATCGCCCGCACTCTCGGACTGGCAGCCGCGACCCCGCGGGAGGGCGTGGAGTCCCTCGCCGGCGCCGTGGAGCGGCTGCGCGACGCCGTGGGCATAGAGCCGTCGTTCCGGGCCCTGGGCGTGGACGAGAGGGCCTTCCTCGACGCCCTGCCCCAGCAGGCACTGAACGCCTTCGAGGACCAGTGCGCACCCGCCAACCCGCGGATGCCCATGCTGGACGACATGCAGGCGCTCATGCGCACCGCCTACCACGGCTGACCACGGGGCCGGTGGTCACCGGTCCGAGGCCGCCGTGCGGGAGCTGACGGGCTCCCGCACGGCGGCTTCGGCGTTCCCGGGCGCGTGCCGCGCCCGGCGGGGGCGGAGCGGCGGGTATGTGAAACACCTCACTTCCGGATACCCCCCGGGGCATAAACCGCATCCTGTTACGGTTGAGCCATGCATACCCCCCCGGGTATCAGCGAAGGCCGAGTGAGCAGGAGTTCCCCGCATGGTTCCCGAGATCGATCAGCACACGTTCGCCGAGGCGCACGCCGCGGGCGCACTCGTCATCGACGTCCGCAACCGCGGCGAGTACCGCGCCGGCCATGTCCCCGGCGCCCGGTCGGCGCCGCTGCCCGACCTCCCCCTGGCCCTCGCCGCACTGCCCAAGGACCGGCCGGTCCACGTGATCTGTCAGAGCGGCGGCCGCAGCACGCAGGCGACGTCCCTGCTCCGCGACCTGGGCTACGACGCCCACAGCGTCAGCGGCGGCACCGCCGCCTGGATCGACGCGGGCCACCCCTCGGTCACGGGTGACGAGCCCGGCACGCCCACCACCCCCGCCACTTCCGAGGAGACACGATGATCACCGTTCTGCCCGTCGAGACCCCCGGCCTCGGCGACCGCACCTACCTCGCCCACGACGGTTCCGTGGGCCTGGTGGTCGACCCCCAGCGCGACTACGACCGCGTGACCGCGCTGGCCGACGCCGCCGGAGTGCGGATCACCCACGTGTTCGAGACGCACATCCACAACGACTACGTCACCGGCGGCCTGGCCCTGGCCCGCGAGGTGGGCGCGCGCTACCTGGTGAACGCCGACGACGAGGTCTCCTACGAGCGGACCCCGGTGCGCGACGGCCAGGTGATCGAGGTCGGCGACACGCTGCGAGTGCGGGCGATCCACACCCCCGGCCACACCCACACCCACCTCTCCTACGCCCTGGAGGCCGACGGGGAGCAGCTCGCGGTGTTCACCGGCGGCTCGCTGCTGTACGGCACCACCGGGCGCCCCGACCTCCTGGGCCCTGACCACACCGACACCCTGGTGCGCGCCCAGTGGCACTCGGCGCGACGGCTGGCGGAGGAACTGCCGGACGAGACGGCCGTCTACCCCACCCATGGGTTCGGCTCGTTCTGCTCCGCGACCCAGGCCACCGGCCTGGCCAGCACCATCGGCCAGGAGAAGCGGACCAACACCGCGCTGACCGCGGACGAGGAGGCCTACGTCGAGCAGCTCCTGGCGGGCCTGGACGCCTACCCCGCCTACTACGCCCACATGGGGCCGGCCAACTCCGAAGGACCCGGCGATCCCGACCTGTCGGCCCCGTCCGTGGCGGACCCGGCCGAGCTGCGCCGCAGGATCGAGGCCGGCGAGTGGGTGGTGGACCTGCGCGACCGCACCGCCTTCGCCGCCGGGCACCTGGCCGGCAGCCTCAACTTCGGCCTGGACGGCCAGTTCGTCACCTACCTGGGCTGGCTGATCCCGTGGGGCACCCCGCTCACCCTGCTCGGGGAGAGTGCCGAGGACGTGGCCGAGGCCCAGCGCGAGCTGGTCCGCATCGGCATCGACCGCCCGGCCGCCATGGCCACCGGCGGCCCCGGGGACTGGGCCGGCGGCGAGCCGCTGGCCGCCTACGAGCGCGCCACCTTCGGCGACCTGAAGGCCGCCCTGGACGGCGACGACGACTTCGTCGTCCTGGACGTACGCCGCGACCAGGAGCGCGCCGAGGCGCACATCCCCGGCACGGTGCACATCCCCATCCACGAGGTGCCTGACCGTCTCGAGGAGATCCCCGCGGGCCCCGTCTGGGTGCACTGCGCCGGCGGCTACCGCGCCGGAGTCGTCGCCGCACTGCTCCACGCCCGCGGCCGCGACGTCGTCGCCGTCGACGACAGCTTCGACAACGCCCTCGACCTGGGGCTGTGCTCCCTCCCCTCCCGAACCCCCGCATCCTCCGACGACCGACAGGAGATCAACGCGTGACCGCCCCCACCGCACCCCGCAGCCTGACCATCGACGAACTGCGCACCCGGCTGGCCTCCGCCGGCCCGCCGCGCCTGCTCGACGTCCGCTCCCCCGCCGAGTTCGAGGGAGCGCACATCCCCGGCTCCTACAACGTCCCCCTGGACACCCTGCGCGAGCACCGCGAGGAACTGACCCGGCACCTGGACACCGACGTGGTGCTGGTGTGCCGCTCCGGCCAGCGCGCCGGCCAGGCCGAACGCGCCCTCGCCGAGGCCGGACTGCCCGGCCTGGCGGTCCTGTCGGGCGGCATGTCCGCCTGGGAGAAGTCCGGCGCACCGACCAACTACGGACAGGAGCGCTGGGACATGGAACGCCAGGTCCGCCTGGTCGCCGGCTCCCTGGTGCTGGTCGGCGCCCTCGGCAGCTTCGCCGTACCCGGCCTTCAGGCGCTGTCCGCGTTCGTGGGCGGTGGACTGGCCTTCGCGGCCATCAGCAACACCTGCGCCATGGGCGTCCTGCTGTCGAGGATGCCGTGGAACCGCACCCCCTCCTTCGACCCGCGCAAGGCCGTCGCCCGGCTCGCCGACGGCAGGTGACCACCATGACGCTGACGCTCGTCCTGGTTCTCGCGCTGCTGGTCGGCGTCTCCCTCGGGCTGCTCGGGGGAGGCGGGTCGATCCTGACCGTGCCGCTGCTGGTCTACGTCGCGGGCATGGACGCCAAGGAGGCCATCGCCACCTCCTTGTTCGTCGTCGGCGTCACCTCCGCCGTGGGCGTGATCAACCACGCCCGCGGCGGGCGGGTCCGCTGGCGCACCGGTGTCCTGTTCGGAGCGGCCGGCATGGCCGGCGCCTACACCGGCGGACTGGTCGGCGGCCACATCCCCGACGTCGTCCTGCTGATCGCCTTCGCGGTCATGATGATCGTCACCGCCGCCGCCATGCTCCGCGGCCGCCGAGGTGCCGATCCCGGCCGGGCCCACCAGCAACTCCCCGTAGGACGGGTCCTGCTGGACGGCGCGGCCGTGGGTCTGGCCACCGGCCTGGTCGGCGCGGGCGGCGGCTTCCTCGTCGTCCCCGCCCTGGCCCTGCTGGGCGGCCTGCCCATGCCGGTGGCCGTCGGCACCTCCCTGCTGGTCATCGCGATGAAGTCCGCGGCCGGCTTCGCCGGCTACCTGTCGAGCGTCCAGATCGACTGGACCCTGACCCTGGCCGTCACCGGATTCGCGGTCGCCGGCAGCCTGGCCGGGGCGCGGCTGGCCGGGCGCGTCCCCGCGCACGTCCTCTCCCGGCTCTTCGCCTGGTTCGTGCTGGCCATGGGCACCTTCGTCCTGATCCAGCAGGCCCCCGCCCACATAGCGGTCCCGATCCTGGCGGCCCTCGCCTCGCTGGGCGCCGGTGCGGGTGTCTGCTACGGCTTCGTCGCCCGCTGTCCGCTGCGCCGGGTCGTCCACCGGACCTAGCGCCCACCGGCCCGGCCACCGCTGCCCCGTCGTCCCGTCCCCTCGGAGCGCCGGGGCAGCGGCATGCCGTGCCGTCCGGGGAATGTCCCGCCTCACTCCCGCGTTCTTTACCCCAGGGGGTATCAAACGCCCACACTCCCGCGAAACGGAAGGAACATCCCATGAGCACCGTCGCCCTGACCGCCGCGGACTTCGAGAAGACCGTCACCGCCAACGACATCGTCCTGGTGGACTTCTGGGCCGCGTGGTGCGGACCGTGCCGGATGTTCGCCCCCGTCTACGAGAAGGCCTCCGAGGCCCACTCGGACATCGTCTTCGGCAAGGTCGACACCGAGGCCGAACAGGCCCTCGCCAGCGCTGCGGACATCACCTCGATCCCCACGCTGATGGCCTTCCGCGAGGGCGTCCTGGTCTTCTCCCAGCCCGGCGCCCTGCCCCCGCAGGCCCTGGACCAGCTGATCACCGCCGTCCGCGGGCTGGACATGGACGAGGTGCGTGCCTCCCTCGCGACCTCGAGCCCCGGCCAGTGACCACCGCCGGTCCCCCGGCCGGCCCTTCGAGAGGACACCCCATGGTCCAGCTCCCCGCCGACCAGGTGCGGTCGGCCGCCAACCGGCTCAAGCGCGCCCAGGGCCAGCTCGCCGGCGTCGTTCGCATGCTGGAGGAAGGACGCGACTGCGAGGACGTCATCACCCAGCTCGCCGCGGTCAACCGCGCGCTGGACCGCGCCGGCTTCGCCATCGTCGCCAGCGGCCTCAAGGAGTGCCTGAGCCAGGAGGGCGGCGCCGACAGCCTCGACACCCAGAAGATGGAGAGGCTCTTCCTCTCCCTCTCCTGAGACCCAATGAGCCCCGGGGCCGGCGGTGTGCGCTGATCCGCCGTTCGAAGGCAGCCCCCTCCCGTCGGCTGCCCGGAATGCCGGTCAGCCGTCAGGGCAGGGCGCGACCAGCGGCACCCAGGGCACCGGTGGCGCTGCCCGGACGAGCGGACCGCCACGGATGGCGGCCGCCTCCATCACGGTGCCCGCATCGAGTTCGGCCGGCCCGCTGCGCGAGACGACCAGCACCGAGCTGCCGTGCGCGACCGCCACGTCCAGCAGGCCCCTGGCCGTCCCCAGGCGTCCGGCACGGCCGGCAGGGCGATGGTAGACGGCGGGCGTGTGGGTGATACCGGCCCGGGCCAGACGGGGCAGGGCCCGCCCCACCACCGCTCGGACTGCCGGACTGGCCGGGTGGCGCGCCGCGGCCCTCGGCGGCAACGGCGGCATCACCGCGATCAGCAGCAGTGGGGCGCCACGTGCGTCGGCCAGCCGGACGGCGGCCTCCACCACGGGGACGTCGTCGAGGCGGTCGGCCAGCACCGCGGCCACCGGAAACCGTGTGCCTGAGCGATCCGGTCCACAAACGGGTGACGCGGGCGCGGGGTGCGGACGAGAGGAGGTCATGGCCGTCACGCCTTCCGGTCGAAGGAAGAAGGAGGGTGTGGTCATGGCGATTCCTTGTCGTGCTCGGTGGCCTGCGGGGGTGCGGGCCGGTGGGCCGCAGGAGTGTGCGCTGCGGCGCGACGGGCCTCGTCCGCCGCCGTCCCCGCCGGACGGTCCTGAACGGCGGACGGCGGCCGGCCGCGGGTGGCGATCAGCGACCACCCGATGGACACGGTGATGGTGGTGACGATGACGCCGAGGGTGAGGGGGATGGGCAGCTTGCCCACGGGTGTCTCGGACAGGATGAGCTTGACCCCGGCGAAGGCGAGCAGGACCGCGAGGCCGTAGTGCAAGTACTGGAAGCGGCGCAGCAGTCCGGCGAGGCAGAAGTACAGACTGCGCAGGCCCAGGACGGCGAAGGCGTTGGCGGTCCACACCAGGAAGGTGTTGGTGGTGATCGCGAGGACCGCGGCGACGGAGTCGACGGCGAAGATCAGGTCGGTGGCCTCGATGGCGACCAGTACCACGAACAGCAGCGTCGCGATGCGCTTGCCGCTGACGCGGATGAAGAACTTGTCGCCGTGGAACCTCGGATCGGTGGGGATGAGCTTCTTGACCAGGCGGACGACGGGGTTGCGGTCGGGGTGGACCTCCTCGTCCTTGGAGACGGCCATCTTCCAGCCGGTCCAGATCAGGAACGCACCGAAGAGGTAGGCGGTCCAGAAGAACACCTGCAGCAGCTCGGCGCCGACGAAGATGAAGACCAGCCGGGCCGCCAGCGCCCCGATGACGCCCCAGAACAGCACCTTGTGCTGGTAGGCGTCGGGAACGGCGAAGAACGAGAAGACCAGCGCGAAGACGAAGACGTTGTCGATCGACAGAGCCTTCTCGATCAGGTAGCCGGCGTAGTAGGTGGAGGCGGTTTCGCCGCCCTGCCATGCCAGCAGGACCAGGCCGAAACCCAGGCCGACGGCGATCCACAGCGCGCTCCACAGCGCGGCCTCGCGGAAGCCGATCACGTGGTTGTCGCGGTGGGCGATCAGGTCGACGGCGAGCATCACGCCGATACCGGCGGTGACCGCGGCCCACACCCACAGCGGGACGGCGAACGACAGTTCATTCATGGTTGCTGGGCTTCCTCGGGCGGGAGCGAGAAGGACGCGGGCGAGCAGCGCCGATGACGCTGATGCGGGGCGGGGTCCGAGGGGACATCGGGATCCCTTCCGGCGAGGTCGAAGGGGAGGTGGAGACATGTCCAGCGTCACCCGGCCTCCGACCTACGTCAAGAATTGCGCGAAAAGTTTTTCGTCAATCTACTTTCGCGAAATTTCTTTGATCAAGCGAAACGGGCTTCGTATGATGGAGTTCATGAGTCAGCCCTCCGCCACGCGCGGTGGCCAGTGGACGTTCCTGACCAACCACGCCCGTGTCCTGATCGCCCTCGCCCGTGACCCGGAAGCACGGGGACGCGACGTCGCCGAGCTCATCGGCATCACCGAACGGGCCGTGCAACTGATCGTCGCCGACCTGGAGGCCGCCGGATATCTCACCCGCACTCGCGTAGGCCGCCGCAACCGCTACACCATCGACCCCACCGTGGCCCTGCGTCACCCGTCCGAAGCCGACCACCCCGTCGGTGACCTGCTGGCCACCTTCCTGCACCGCGAGGACAGCCCCGCCGAGGACACCGGAAGCGCCGCCTCGTGACCACCCGCCCGACAGCCTGCGGCACCGCCGGCCTGCGGAGACCGCAGCGGTTCTGACAAGTGGCGGATGGCCGCACGGCGGCCCACACTGGTTCACGTGTCACGGGAAGCGGACCGCTCAACGGCGAGCGCCCGCTCCGTCCCACGGCGGCCGGAATCCACGTGCTGGGCCCTTCAAAGGCACGCCCGGGCCGGTCCGGTCCGCCCTCGCTTTACGACCACACACGTGACGTCACCAGTGACCCCCTCCCGACGGCACCCGTACCACCGACCGAAGAACCCGTCGCGTGACACATCTGGGAAGCCGCACTCGGGAAGCCGGGCCCCACGCATGACCGGGGCCCTCATGAAGGGAGTTCCGACGATGAACTCACGCAGCAGGAAGATCGCCACCGCCACCGCCGGGGCCTGCGTCCTGTCCCTCGCCGTGGCAGCCCCCGCCTCCGCCGGCAGTACGGCGCAGGAGGACGGCAAGGCATCCGTGTCCGTCTTCCACGGCGTTCCGGGCCTCACCGTCGACGTGTACGCCAACGGCAACGAGTTGATCCCCGACTTCGAGCCCGGCACCCTGACCGAGCCCCAGTCCCTGGACCCGGGCACCTACGACATCGAGATCTTCGCCGACGGCCAGGGCCCCGACGGCGATCCCGCCGTCCAGAAGAGCGTCGAGGTACCGGCCGGGGCCAACGCCACGCTCGCGGCCCACCTCGACGCGCAGGGCGACCCCACGCTCACCGCGTTCGTCAACGACACCTCCGAGGTGCCGGCCGGCCAATCGCGGCTGACCGTCCGTCACGTAGCCGCGGCGCCCGCCGTGGACGTCCGCGCGGGCGGCGAGCCGGTCGTCGAGGACCTGACCAACCCGAACGAGAAGTCGCTCGAGGTGCCCGCCGGCACGGTGAACGCCGACGTCGTCCTGGCCGGGACCGACACCGTGGCCATCGGCCCCGCCGACCTCGACCTCGCCGAGGGCACCGGCACGATCGTCTACGCCTGGGGCAGTGCCGAGGACGACAACCTCGCGCTGAAGACGCAGACGATCAGCGGCATGGACTCCGCGCCGAACGGTGTGAACGCCGGTGGGAACGGCGCGATGGCCGCCGACAACGAGTCAGCCACCGTCTGGCTCGCCTGGGGCACCGCGGGCGCCGTCGCGGTCGCCGGGCTGCTGGCCGCCCACCGCAGGTACCACCGGAGCGGCTGACGGCCATGCGCCTCTCCACCGGGGGCGGGCGAACGTCCGCGGCGGCCATCGGGGTCGCCGCGGTCGTCGCCGCCGTCCTGGCGGCTGTGCTGGCCTGGTCGCTGTGGCCGGCCAAAGCCTCGGCTCCGTCGGACTTCGGCGACCGGCCGCGGGCCCTGGAGCCCGCGGTCGGACCGTCGAAGGGGGTCCACGACGGCGGACCGGGCGAGGCGGAGGACCCGTCCGTCCCCGGACCCGAGCCGACGGCGCTGCGCATCCCACGGCTCTCCCTGGACGTCCGCATCCATGACGTCGGCGTCGAGGACGACGGCACGGTGGAGATCCCCGGTGACGCGGGGCGGATCGGCTGGTACCGCCACGGCCCCGCGCCGGGCGCCCCCACCGGATCCGCCGTCCTCATCGGCCATGTGGACGACCGCACCGGCGACCTGGGCGCCTTCGCCAAGCTGTACGAGGTCCGAAAGGGCGACGACATCGCCGTCTCCCGCGCGGACGCGCCCCCTGTCCGGTACGAGGTGACGGCCCGTGAGGTGGTCGACAAGGACAGGCTCCCCGACGAGGTCTTCCGGCGTCACGGGCGGCCCGTCCTGACCCTGGTCACCTGCGCGCCCCCCTACGACCACGACCATGGCGGCTACCAGCGGAATCTGCTGGTGTACGCCGTTCCGGTCCCCGAGCACGGCTGACCCCGGCCGGCCTTCGCCTGGGTGCGTCAGTGGTGGGCGTGGACGACGGCGTGGCCCTTGCCGCGGCCGATCATCCACTTGTTGACCGGCGTGGTGATCACGAACGCGACGGCGAAGCCG
>NZ_JBVIYR010000012.1:0-190481 GCF_055592385.1 Streptomyces sp. NPDC041124 | reverse complement strand
CAGCGGCAGCGGGTCACTGCTGGTGACCAGCTCCCGCAGCGGATACCCCGCCAGCACCGCCTCCACCTCCGGCGTCAACGCCGCCGCCAGCCGGGTGGCGCAGGGCAGGGAGTCGTCGCGCAGCGTCCGTGCCGCGGCCAGCACCACGTCCCGTCCGTCGTCCCGCGGCACCCCGGCGGCCGCACGCTCGTGGAGATCGGCGCCCTCCTCCAGGACCAGGCCCGCGTCGATTCCTGCCGGAACCTTGATGCCGGCGGTCCTGCGCCAGGTGGTCACGGGGTCGCTCCAGGCCTCGACCCGGTAGGTCCACCGGCCCGTGCCGTGCGCGACGACCTCGGCGCCCCACCGGTCCGTGCCGGGTGCCAGCTCCCGCATCGGCGTGAACGGCCCCGGACGCCCCTCGGGATCCTTCAGCACCACGTTGGCGGCCACCGCGTCGTGCCCCTCCCGGAACACCGTGGCCGTGACCTGGAACGTCTCGCCCACGACGGCCTTGGCCGGCCGCCTTCCGCAGTCGACGGACGGCCGGACGTCCCGTACCGGGACACGACCGATGGTCCGGGTCGTCTTCATGGGTCTTCGCACCTCCGCCGTGCTCGACGCCCGGGCGGGCGCCCGGGCGTGGGACCAAACAGCGGCGGGAAGGTCATTGCCTTCCCGCCGGGGAGCGCCGCTCGACGGCCGGCGGGCCCCGCCGGGCCGTGGCGGCCGGACGGGGCCTGTCGTCCTGTTCCTGCAAGTAGGTGACGACGGTGGTGCGCAGATATCGTTCGGCGGCGTCGGCGGCCTCCCGGGCACAGCGCTTCCCCATCAGCACACAGAGGGTGTAGCCGGAGTCCTCGAAGGTGGCCCGCACCGTACGGTCGGTGGGGGCGGCCAGCATCACGCGTTCCCAGGCCCGGTAGCGACGCAAGTGCCGGGCAACTTCGGCTTTTGCGGGTAGCAGCATGCGCCGTTCACCTTTCCGGGGCTCGATGGAGACGCGTTGTCCCGACGGTCGGGCGAGACCGTGCGCACCGATGCACGGACCCGTAACGGCGATCGAGGTCTTCACACATGGTGCACGGGTGATGACCCAGCGTCTTGTTGGAATTTCAACCATCACTGGTGCGGGCTCGCGACCGCCCGGCGTGCGATGTCCACCCGCTCGCACCCGGCTGTCGCCCCATGAGCCCCACTCGTGCGCTCGTGTTGCACGAATGGACCAACCCCCTCACCCTGAAGGTGACTCAGAAGCGACACCCGCTCACGTTCCGTGTTCGGGGGCTCGCCCCACGGGGGCGAGGAGGAGCGAGAGCTTCGCGGTGAGGAGCCGACGACGATGAAGACCGCAGTGCCCTGCTACTACCACCTCGACGTGGAAGTGTGCCCGGAGAAAGTGGGACAGGTCAGCCGCATACTGGCCGCACACCTCCGGTTCTGGGACCTCGAGAACCTGATGGAACCCGTCTGCGGCGGCGCCGAGATGCTGCTGCGCGCCATCGCCGAGCACGCCACCGACCGGAACACATCGATCGAGATGTGGTGGAACGGCCAGCACCTCATCACGGCCATCGGAGAGAACAACCGCGCCCTGCGCCCGGACCAGGAACTGCGCGACTGCCTGCAGCACATCGCCGCGTGCAGCGACGGCTGGGGCTGCTGCGCCACCGAGAGCGGAGCCAAGGTCATCTGGTTCTCCCAGCGCGCCCGCGCCGGCGAACGCGTCCCGCTCGTGCCCACCACACCCGACCCGCGCGAGAGCGAGGGTCTCGACCTGCCCCGCGAGCTGAGCGTCACCCTGCTCGCGGGCCGGGTACGAACGCCCGGCGGCCTCCTGGAGGAGGTCCGGTGACCCGGCGACAGAGCCGGAAAGGGGCGCCCGCGTGGAGCGGGCGCCCCTATCCACTGGGTGCGGCCTACGACGGCCAGGGCACCAACTTCGCCCTCTTCAGCGAGGTCGCCGAACGCGTCGAACTGGTCCTGGTGGACGACGACGGCCGGCACCGGACCGTACGGCTCACCGAGGCCGACGGATTCGTCTGGCACGGCTACCTCCCCGGCATCGGTCCCGGGCAGCGCTACGGCTATCGGGTGCACGGCCCCTGGGCCCCGTCGGCCGGCCACCGCTGCAACCCGGCCAAACTGCTCCTCGACCCCTACGCCACCGCGGTGGACGGACAGATCGACAACCACCCCTCGCTGTACGAACGCGACCCGTACGGCCCCGACCCGGCCGACAGCGCCGGCCACACCATGCTCGGCGTGGTGACCGACCCGGCGTTCGACTGGGGCGACGACACCCGGCCCGGCCGCCCCTACTCCGACACGGTGATCTACGAGGCCCACGTCAAGGGCATGACCCGCACCCACCCCGACGTCCCCGACGAACACCGGGGCACCTACGCCGGACTGGCGCACCCCGCCGTGGTCGAGCACCTGACCTCGCTGGGCGTCACCGCCGTCGAACTGATGCCGGTGCACCAGTTCGTCCAGGACGGCGTTCTGCAGGGCCGCGGCCTGGCCAACTACTGGGGCTACAACACCATCGGCTTCTTCGCCCCGCACAACGCCTACGCCGCCGGCGGCACCCGGGGGCAGCAGGTCACCGAGTTCAAGAACATGGTCAAGACCCTCCACGCCGCCGGACTCGAGGTGATCCTCGACGTCGTCTACAACCACACCGCCGAGGGCAACGAGAAGGGCCCCACCCTCTCCTTCCGGGGCATCGACAACTCCTCCTACTACCGCCTGGTGGACGGCGACTGGCGCCACTACTACGACACCACCGGCACCGGCAACAGCCTGCTGATGCGCCACCCCTACGTGCTCCAGCTGATCATGGACTCGCTGCGGTACTGGGTGACCGAGATGCACGTCGACGGCTTCCGCTTCGACCTCGCGGCCACCCTGGCCCGGCAGTTCCACGAGGTGGACCGGCTGTCGGCGTTCTTCGACCTCATCCAGCAGGACCCGGTGATCAGCCGCGTCAAACTGATCGCCGAACCCTGGGACGTCGGCGAGGGCGGTTACCAGGTGGGCAACTTCCCGCCCCTGTGGTCGGAGTGGAACGGCCTCTACCGGGACGCCGTGCGGGACTTCTGGCGCGGGGAGGAGCACACCCTCGGCGAGTTCGCCTCCCGGCTGACCGGCTCCTCCGACCTGTACGCGCACAACCGGCGCAGGCCCCGCGCCAGCGTCAACTTCGTCACCGCGCACGACGGTTTCACTCTGCGCGACCTCGTCTCGTACAACGACAAGCGCAACGACGCCAACGGTGAGGGCAACCGGGACGGCGAGAGCAACAACCGCTCCTGGAACTGCGGCGCCGAGGGCCCCACCCGCGACCCGGCCGTGCTGGAACTGCGCGCCCGCCAGCAGCGCAACTTCCTCGCCACACTGCTGCTGTCCCAGGGCATCCCGATGCTCTCCCACGGCGACGAACTCGGCCGTACCCAGCGCGGCAACAACAACGCCTACTGCCAGGACAACGAGACCAGCTGGATCGACTGGCGGCTCACCGACGAACAACGCGGCCTGCTGGACTTCACGCGCACCCTCATCTCGCTGCGCGTCACCCACCCGGTACTGCGCCGCCGCCGCTTCTTCCGGGGCGAGACCGTACGCCACGCCGGCCAGCCGCTGCCCGATCTGGTGTGGCTGCTGCCGAACGCCGAGGAGATGACCGACGGCGACTGGCAGCGCTCCGACGCCCACTCCGTCGGCGTGTTCCTCAACGGCGACGCCATCGCCGAACCCGGCCCGCGCGGCCGGCGCCTGGTCGACGACTCGTTCCTGCTGCTCCTCAACAGCCACTGGGAGCCGGTCGACTTCCGGCTGCCGGACGCCTCCTACGGCGAACGCTGGACGGCCCTGATCGACACCGCTGACCCGGACGGCACCCCCGACGAGTCGGAACGCAAGGCCGGCACCACCCTCACCGTCGACGCCCGCAGCCTGGTGCTGCTGTCCCGCCCGTCCCGCACCCCGCGGTGACGGGCGGGCCCGGGGAGGTCAGCGCCCGCGGCGCGAGGTCACCGTGAACTGGGCGCCGTCGTTGTCACGGAGCACGGCCTCCCCGGGATCCTCGGACAGCACGCTGCCGCCGTGCCGTTCGGCGGCACGGGCACAGGCCGCCACGTCCTTCACCGCGAAATGCACCTGCCAGTGGGGCCGGATGGCCGGATCGGGGGCCGATCCCAGTGCCCCCGACTCGATGCGCGCCACCACGTTCCCGTCGCTGCGCAGCACCACTTCCTCGCCCTCGTAGTCGACCTGGCAGTAACCGGGTTGCGAGGACGCCCAGTCGAAGACCTCGCCGTAGAAGATCGCGGCGTCGAAGGCGTCCCGGGTGTGCAGCCGGATGAAAGCGGGCTGCGCCCGGTGCCAGGCGGCCCAGTCACTGAAGAGTTCCCCCTCCCACACCCCGAAGGTCGCCCCGTCCCGGTCGGCGAGCAGCGCCGCGCGGCCGGGCGGCAGCGAAAGGGGCCCGACCGCCGTCGTTCCGCCGCGCTCCTGCACCCGCGCCGCGGCCTCGTCGGCACTGCGCACCGCGAAGTACGGGGTCCACGCCACCGCCATCTGCCACATTCCGGCGACGGCGGCGATCCCGGCGACCGGCCGGCCGTCGGCCAGCGCGACCCGGAAGCGGTCGCCCAGGCGCATCGGACGCCACTCCCAGCCCAGCACCGCCCCGTAGAACTCCTCGGTCGTCCGCACGTCCCGGCTGGTCAGGCTCACCCAGCAGGGCGCGCCGTAGACGGAGTGCGTGGAGAAGACCTCCGTCGCGGCGGAGGAGGGCGTGTCGTGGTTCATGGCAGTCGTGTCCTGATCTCTTCGGCCTGGCAGCCACCCGGATGGCACCAGTGTCGGCCGGACACCGGCCCGGGCGCCTGCCGAGTACCCCGGCGGCGGGCCCGAAACGGTGCCCCCGAACGCCCCCGGACCACCCCGGTGGCACAGGGCGGCCCCAGTAGCGACGATGGAGGAATCCGACACTGGGTGAAGGCACTCAAGCACCCTGCGACGGCACGACGAGAGCGGCACACCGGACCCGGAGGTGACCATGCCCACGGACGGGGGCGCGGACCGGATTCTCCAGCTGGAGGAAGAAGTACAGCAGCTGAAGGACGCGGTCGTCTCGCACGCGGTGGTGGACCAGGCGATAGGCATGATCGTCGCACTGGGACGGGTCTCGCCCGACCAGGGCTGGACGGTCCTCAAGGAGGTCTCCCAGCGCACGAACATCAAACTCCGCACCATCGCCGACATGATCCTCGTCTGGGGCCGCACCGGCCTGCTGCCGGCGGAGGTGCGCACGGTGCTGGAGGAGGCCCTGGACCGGCTCGGCCCCACCCGGCTCCCCGGCGCGCCGCCGGAGCCCTGAGCGGGCCCCCGCCCGGCCGGGGCAGTTCAGCCCGCCTCGGTCCGCAGCTCCTCGCGCAGCCGGGCGAAGCAGCTGCTGAGCAGCCGGGAGACGTGCATCTGCGAGATGCCGAGCTGTTCGGCGATCCCGCTCTGCGTCATCCCCTTGAAGAAGCGCAGATAGAGGATGAGCCGCTCGCGCTCCGGCAGCGCCTCCAGACAGGGCCGCACCGCCACCCGGTCGACGACCGTGTCGTAGGCCGGGTCCGGGCCGCCGATCGCGTCCCCGAGCGCGTACCCGTCGGTGCCCGGCATCTCCGCCTCCAGCGACAGCGCGGAGAAGCACTCCAGGGCCTCCGTCCCGGTGCGCACCTCGTCCTCGGTCAGCCGGGCGTACGCGGCGATCTCGGGGACGGTGGGGGACCGGCCCGGCGTCGTCTGCGCCAGCTCCTTCGCCGCGTGCCGCACACGGTTGCGCAGGTCCTGCACCCGGCGCGGTACGTGCAGCGTCCACATGTGATCGCGGAAGTGCCGCTTGATCTCACCGGTGATGGTCGGCACGGCGTACGCCTCGAAGGCGTTGCCGCGCGCCGGGTCGTAGTGGTCGACGGCCTTCACCAGGCCGAGGGCCGCCACCTGGTACAGATCCTCCAGTGCCTCACCGCGCCCGCGGAACCGGACGGCGATCCGCTCGGCCATGGGCAGCCAGGCGGTGACCAGTTCGTCGCGCAGCGTCCGGCGCTCGGGCCCTTCGGGCAGCCCGGCCAGACGCGCGAAGTCCCCCGCCGTGTCGGGGGCGTCGTCGTGGGAGTGCGGCTTCCTGGGACTGACGGTACGCATCAGCGCACCTCCCTGAGCGGGATGCCGGATGGGACGGACCCCGTGGGAAACGGCGGATCGGACCGGGCGGGCCCGGGGCCGGCGAGCCGGTTCCCACGGACGTGCCTCCTGTCCGAAGCACTGAGCATTCCATTCCCCGTACGCCGTCCTTTCAAAACGGCTCCCGGAATTCACGGTCATTCACGGGGTCCGCATTCCCGGAGGAGTACGTTCTGGAATCGAAGGAATTCAGTGCGTGAAATGCGGGCCGGAGCGGAGGACGGCCCGGGGCCGCGATGCGACCGGTGGCGCGGCCCGCCGCCGTGGTGCGCGGGTGATCACCGCGGCGGACGTGATGTGCGGCACGCCGCCGCGGTGGGCCGGCGGGCCGGCCGGGGGATTTCTCCAGCGCAGCGCTTGATCATCGATCAGATCGGGCGAACCGCCTGACCGCAGCGCATTCCGCTCATTTGACAGTGCACTGAGCCCACAGATAGGAAACAGCGGACAGAAGTCGAGAGGTGCACTGTGTACGAGCCGAACGTGGTCGGGGACTGGCAGGAGTACGACGAGCATGCCGGTCTGCGGGTCCGCGTCCACCGTCTGGAACCGGGCGAGCCGCCCCGCGGACGGGACGACGCCGCCGACGGGCTGGCGTACTTCAGTGTCCGCGTGAGCGTCGAGAATCGCGGGAACCGGCCTTTCTGCGTTCATCTCGAGGACGGTCAGATCGACGTGCGGACCGGTCCCGACGGTGAGAGCGCGTTCATCGACTGGCGCAACTCGCAGTTCATCGAGGGATTCGACATCTACCCGCTGCGCCGTGCCACCGCCGTGATCTACGCCGCGGGACCCGAGGCGGCCCTGGGACAGGTCGACGTCCAGGTGCAGCTGCGCGCCGACGAGGAGTGGGCCGGCCGCCGGCTGTGGACCGGCGGCGTCGGGGTGCGCGAGGGCTCCGCGGGCACGCCCGTCGGCGCCGGCCGGGACAGCCTCGCCCAGCAGGTGAGCGTCTTCCTCCAGGAGCAGGCGGAGGAAGGCACGTCCTGACCGGGGTCAGTGCGGGATGCCGTCGATGATCTCGCGGGCGCCCTGACGCAGCAGGGCCACGGCGACCGAGGTGCCGAGCGTGGCCGGGTCGAGCCGTCCCGCCCACTCGTGGGCGTTCAGCCGCGTCTTGCCGTCCGGCGTGAAGACGCAGGCGCTGAGGGAGAGTTCCCCGCCCCGGTCCACGCGCGCGTACCCGGCGATCGGGCTGTTGCAGTGCCCTTGCAGCACATGAAGGAACATGCGCTCGGCGTCGGCCTCGCGATGGGTGTCCGGGTGGCCGAGGACGCCGACCGCCTCGATGAGTCCGCTGTCGCCCTCGCGGCACTGCAGGGCGAGGATCCCCGCGCCGATGGGCGGCATCATCACCTCGGGGGAGAGCACCTCGCTGATCACATCGGTGCGGCCGATGCGTTCCAGCCCGGAGACCGCGAGCAGCAGTGCGTCCGCCTCGCCGTCCGCGAGCTTGCGCAGCCGCCGGTTGGCGTTGCCGCGCATCGGTACGCACCGCAGGTGCGGGTGGGTGGCGGCGAGCTGGGCGACCCGGCGCACCGAGGAGGTGCCGATCCGTGTCCCCGGGGCGAGTTGGTCCAGGGTGAGTCCGCCGGGATGCACCAGGGCGTCACGGATGTCGTCCCGCTTCAGGAACGCGGCGAACACGGTGCCCGCCGGGAGCGGCCGGTCGGCGGGCACGTCCTTGACGCAGTGCACGGCGAGATCGGCCTCACCCGCCAGCAGTGCGGCGTCCACCTCCTTGGTGAAGGCGCCCTTGCCGTCCACCTGCGACAGATCGCCCAGCCACTTGTCACCGGTCGTCCTCACCGGGACGACCTCGGTGCGCACGCCGGGCCGGACGGCGGCCAACTCCTCACGTACCCGCTCCACTTGGGCGAGCGCCATGGGCGAGTCGCGGGACACGATGCGGATCGTTCCGGGAACGGGCATGGCGACACGATAGACCCTCGCGGCACCCGGGGTGCCGGGAACGCCGTACGGCGTCCCCGGCGTCAACGGAGCCGCCCCGGTCAGCCGTTCGGGTCGAACGGGATGCCCGCGGGTCTGGCCGCCGCGAGGTGGGAGGCGAAACTGCCGTCCTTCAGGCCGAAGTGGGCGCTGCCGAAGTCGTGCGAGGCCAGCTTGTCGCGCAGTCCCGCCGGATAGCCGTTCCACCCGACCAGGGCCGGGTACTGCCAGCTGCCCCGGTGGTTCTCCGGCGGTTCGTCGCCCGCGCCCGCGAGACGGAAGCAGTGGGTGCCGATGCCGTCCTTGTGGTAGACGATCTTCGGGTGCGTGCCCTCGAAGCGGACCGCCGACCGTGAGTGGACGGTGAACGACCCGTGGTTGGACGTCGCGACGTACCGGACCGTGTCGTTCTGCACCCACACCACGACGTGCTCCCAGTCGTGGCGGTGGCCCCCGAGGCCGATGCCCGGCAGGGCCTGGTCCTTCTCGAAGTACAGGGCGTAGACGATGGCGCACCATCCGTTGTTGCACGTGGAGCGTGCGTAGCCGTTGGTGTCCGCCAGGTCCGAGGCGTCGCGGCAGTTGCCGTTGAGCGCGCCCGTCGGCTTGAGGCCCGGGTTGACCGTGCCGTCCGGGCCGATCGCGGCCGTGGGGTAGCAGCCGTCGGTGTCGTAGTCGTAGGCGGGCTGGAAGGTCTGCTCCAGGGTGTCGGCACTGGCCGGCAGGGCGGGCGGGGGAGCGGCGAAGGCGGTGGCGGGGAAGGCGATGACGAGGGCGGCCGCGCCGGCCAGGCCGGTCAGCCACCTCCTGCGGTGTGTTCGGGGCGTGCTCGACGACACTGCGTCCTCCTCTTGGTCCGGGCGCAGCCCAACGGCTGTGGGGGATGGGGGAGTTCAGCATCCCGGCTGGACGCATACATGCCAAGAGGGGTCAGGTGTACCGCTGGTGAAGCGCGGCGCGACACTCAGGGCGCCGAGGACCGGATCACACCATGTCGTCCGGAATGTCGGCCGCCGCCTCCCCGGGGGCGAGGTCCGGCCGCAGGCGCAGCCAGGACGGCTGGCGCAGCATGCCGTTCCGGGTGCGGGTGCTGTAGCGCACCTCGCCCACCAGCCGGGGCACCACCCAGTGCGCGCCCGGGACGGCCGGTACGGGGTCGAAGGGGCAGGCGTCGGCCGCTGCGGCCCGCAGCAGCGCGGCGAGTTCGGTCCGTTCGGCCTCGCTCCAGCCGGTGCCCACGCTGCCGACGTAGCGCAGCCGGCCCCCCGCCCGCTGTCCGGCCAGCACGGCGCCCGGCAGCCCGCTCAGCCTGCCCCTGCCGGGCAGCCAGCCGCCGACCAGGACGTCCTCGCTGCGCATGTTGCGGATCTTGATCCAGGCGCGGGAGCGCACTCCCGGCTCGTACACGGAGTCCAGCCGCTTGCAGACCAGGCCCTCCAGCCCGTGCTCCAGGGTGGCCCGCAGGGCCTGCCTGCCGTGGCCGACGATCGCGGACGGAGTCGACCAGGCGGGCCCGTCGAGGGCGAGGTCCAGCAGCGTCTCGCGGCGCCGGACGTAGGGGAGACGGATCAGGGGACGCCCGTCCAGGTGCATCACGTCGAACAGCACCAGATGGACCGGCACCTCCGCCGCGCGCCGCGCCGCCCTGGCGGGGGCGTGCGCCAGGCCCATCCGGGACTGCAGCAGCTGGAAGCTCGCGCGGCCGTCCTCGTCGAGGGCGAGCACCTCCCCGTCCAGGACCGCGGGCCTGGTGCCGAGGGCGGTGGCCAGCGGGCGGAGCTCCGGGTACGCGCCGGTGATCTCCTGCCCGGAACGGGCCCGCAGGACGAGGGTGCCGTCCCCGGGGAGGTAGACCACCGCCCGCTGCCCGTCCTGCTTGGTCTCGTAGGCCCAGCGGGCGTCCGCCGCGGGAGGGGGAAGCGAGCCGGACGTGGCGAGCATGGGCGGGATCAGCGGCAGGGTCGTCACGGGGGAGGTGTGGACGCCCGGACCGGCCGCCACGCGCCCGCCGCGGGGCTTTCGCCCGAACGGCCGCCGCCCGTCTCGCGGAGGTACGGGGGCGATTGATTGAGTTACGCAATGAGATGGTAAAGTTCCGGTATGGCCACGCCCCCACTCCCCGACGCTCCCGCTTCCCCGGAAGTGGCCGAGATCGAGCGTGCGCTGCACCGCATCACGTATCTGAGCTCCCGGGCGCGCCGTCACGAGCGGCTGACCGCCCTGGCGGGGGTGCCGCTGGACCGGGCCGCGGTCGCGCTGCTGCGGAAGATGGCCGACACCGAGCCGATGCGGCCGGGGGAGCTGGCCGCGCAGCTGGGCGTGGAGGCCTCCCACGTCACCCGCACGGTGCAGCAGCTGGAGAAGTCCGGCCACGCCGTCCGGGTTCCGGACCCCGACGACCGGCGCGCGCAGCGCATCGAGCTCACCGACGCCGGGCGCGAGGCCATCGCCCGCCTCCGCGAGACCGGCGTCCGGGGCATGCAGGCCGCTCTCGGCCACTGGTCGCCCGACGACCTGCGGCAGCTCGCCACCCTCTTCCACCGCATGGTCGACGACTTCCTCGCCCACGCCGACGACGAGGACGCGGAACCCGGGGCCACCCGCTGACCCCCGCCGGGAGCCCCGGCGTCCTCCAGTTACTTACCGTCCGGTAATATCGCGCGGCAGGCCACCGGAGGAGGAACCGTGTCACGGTCCGAACGCTCGCCCCTGCTGCTCGCCGGCCTGCTGGCCGCCGCGGGCACCGCCCACTTCGCCGCCCCACGCCAGTTCGACCACATCGTGCCGCGCTCCCTGCCCGGCTCGCCCCGGACCTGGACCTACGCCAGCGGCGCCGTCGAACTCGCGCTGGCCGCCGGCCTGGCGCTGCCCCGCACCCGCAGGACCGCGGCCCTGGCCTCGGCGGCGTTCTTCGTCGGGGTCTTCCCCGCCAACGTCAAGATGGCCGTCGACTGGCGGCACCGCCCCGCGCCGCAGAAGGCCGCGGCCCTCGGCCGGCTGCCGCTGCAGCTGCCCCTCGTCCTCTGGGCGCGCGGCATCGCCAGGAACGCGGAGGGCCGGTCGTGAGCGGGCGCCCGGACAAGGGCGACACGGTCGAGGACTTCGCGCTGCCGGACGAGACCGGAACCGTCCGCAGGCTCTCCGACCTGCTCTCCGAAGGGCCGGTGGTGCTGTTCTTCTACCCGGCCGCCCTCAGCCCCGGCTGCACCGCCCAGGCCTGTCACTTCCGCGACCTGGCCGCCGAGTTCGCCGCCGTCGGCGCCCGCCCGGTCGGCATCAGCGGGGATGCGGTCGAGCGGCAGGCGGAATTCGCCGGACGGCACACCCTCGGCATGCCCCTGCTGTCCGATCCCGACGGCACCGTCCGCGAGCGCTTCGGCGTGAAGCGGGGGATCGCCCTGGCGCCCACCAGACGAGCCACCTTCGTCATCGGGCAGGACCGCACCGTCCTGGAGGCCGTCCGCAGCGAGCTGCGGATGAACACCCACGCCGACCGCGCGCTCGCCGCCCTGCGCGACCACCGGGCGTGACGGCGCCCCGGGGGCCCCGCCGCGGTTGAGAGGGCGCTGCCCCGGGTCGATGCTGGACCAATGGAGGAAGCCTCCGCCGCGGTGATCGTCGACACCCGCTCCATCGTGACCTGCTGGAGCGAAGGTGCCCGGCGCCTGACTGGTCACCCGGCCGAGGACGCCGTGGGGCGGCCCGTGCGGGAACTGCTCGCCGACCACGTGCCCGCAGGCCCCGGGCCGCTGCCGCCGAGGACCGTCGAGGTGCGCCACCGCGACGGTCACCCCGTCCTGCTGCGACTGACCGCGCAGCCCCTGCTGGACGTGCGGGGCGCACCCGCCGGACACGTGATCACCGTCGAGCCGTCCGCGGCCGGGGACACCTCCCTGGCGGGACAGGTCCTCCGGCAGGCGCCCCTGGGCATGTCGGTCCTCGACACCGAACAGCGCTACCTGCGGCTCAACGACCTCGCCTGCCGGATGCTGGGCGTACCCGAGGCGGACCTGGTCGGACGCAGCTACCTGGACACCATGGGGGAGTCCGAGGCGAGCCGCAGCTTCAGCCGGCACCTGCGCCGGGTCGTCGAAACGGGTGAACCGGCACACCTGGAGGACTTCACCCGGCTCCCCACCGGCACCCGGATGCACGCCTGGCACGTCGAGATGTGGCCGGTCCGCGACACCTCCGGCACGGTGATCGGTACCGCCGTCGCGGCGCTCGACAGCAACACGCAGCTGCGCGCCCGCGAACGCCTGGTGATGCTGAACGAGGCGGCCGCACGGATCGGCACCACCCTCGACGTGGTGCGCACCGCCGAGGAGCTCGTGGAACTCCTGGCTCCGGGATTCGCCGACTTCGCCGCCGTCGACCTGCTCGACGAGGTCATTGCGGCCGGCGCACCACCGGACCGCCGGCCGGACGGCTCCTCGCTGCGCCGCGTGGCGCACCGCTCCGCCACCGAGGGCACACCCGAGTCGATCGTCCGCATCGGCGAGATCGACGGACACCTCGCCGACTCGTCGCCCGCGCGGGCCCTGCGGCAAGGCCGGGCGGTGCTCCGGGGCGCCGGCGATCCGGACTTCGACCGGTGGCTGGGCGATCGGGGCCCGTCCCCACAGGGTGAGGGCCCCACGGTCCCCGCCGACACCCACTCGCTGCTGAGCGTGCCGCTGCGCGCCCGCGGGACGACGCTCGGCGTCGTGGTCGCCGCGCGCACCACCCACCCCGACGCGTACACCGCCGACGACACCCTCCTCGCCGAGGAACTCGCCAGCCGGGCCGCCGTCTGCGTCGACAACGCCCGCCGCTTCGTCCGCGAGCGCACCATCGCGCTGGCGCTCCAGCGGAGCCTGCTGCCGAAGGAGCTCCCCGGCCAGGCGGCCGTGGAGGTCGCCCACCGCTATCTGCCCTCCGGGTCCGCGGCCGGCATCGGCGGCGACTGGTTCGACGTCATCCCGCTGGCCGGCAGCCGGGTGGGCCTCGTCGTGGGCGACGTCGTCGGCCACGGCATCCCCTCCACCGCGGCCATGGGGCGGCTGTTCACCGCCGTGCGCACGCTCGCCGACGTCGACCTCCCGCCCGACGAACTCATCACCCATCTGGACGACCTGGTCCTCCACCTCGCCACCGACGAGAGCGGCGACGACGTCGCCGAACTGGGAGCCACCTGCCTCTACGCCGTCTACGACCCGGTGTCCCGGTTCCTGACCGTGGCGGCCGCCGGACATCCGCCGCCCGCAGTCGTGCTGCCCGACGGGACGAGCCGGCTCCTGCCCGTGAACACGGGTCCTCCGCTCGGCGTCGGAGGGCTGCCGTTCGAGGCGACGGGGATCCAGCTGCCCGAGGGCTCCCTCGTCGCCCTCTACACCGACGGCCTGGTCGGGCGCCGCGACCGGGACGTCGACCGTGCCACCGACGAGCTGCGCCGCGCCCTGACGGTGCCCGCCGACTCGCTGGACGCCCTCTGCGACAGCGTGCTGAAGGCCGTGATGCCGGAGGAACCCGACGACGACGTGGCCCTGCTGCTGGCCCGCACCCGGGCCCTCGGCGCGGACCGGGTCGCCACGCGAGAGGTGCGGCCCGACCCCGAGGAGGTGGCCGCCGCCCGTGAGTGGACCACCGCCATGCTGACCACCTGGGAACTGGACGAGATCGCCTTCGTCACCGAACTGGTCGTCAGCGAGCTGGTCACCAACGCGATCCGGTACGGCGTGCCCCCCGTCCAGCTGCGGCTGATCCGCGACCGCACCCTCATCTGCGAGGTCTCCGACGCCAGTTCCACCTCACCGCATCTGCGACGCGCCCACGTCTACGACGAGGGCGGCCGAGGACTGCTTCTGGTGGCCCAGCTCACCCAGCGCTGGGGCAGCCGGCAGACGGACCACGGCAAGACGATCTGGGCGGAACAAGCGCTGCCGCGCCGCTGATCCGCCGTCGGCGCCCGCGCCCCGCGTCCGCCCTGCGGGGCGCCGGGACCCGCTCAGAACTCCTCGTGCGCCTCCGGGTCACCGCCGATCCGCCGGTGCGCGCGTTCGGCGATGGCCCGCATCTGGGCGGCGTCCAGCTCGAAGCCGAACACGTCGAGGTTGGCGCGCTGCCGCGCCGGGTCGGACGACTTGGGGACGGGCAGTACACCCAGTTGGACGTGCCAGCGCAGGACCGCCTGGGCCGGGGTGACGCCGTGCGCCTCGGCGACGGCGGCGACGGCGGGATCGTCCAGCAGCCGCGAACCGCGGCCCAGCGGGCTCCAGCTCTCGACGAGCACGCCCTTGTCCGCGTGGTAGGAACGCAGCTCCTCCTGGGGGAAGAAGGGGTGCAGCTCGATCTGGTTGACCGAGGGCAGCACCCCGGTCTCCTCCTCCAGCCGCTCGATGTGGGCGGGCGTGAAGTTGGAGACGCCGACCGACCGGACCAGCCCGTCCGCGCGCAGTCTGATCATGGCCTTCCAGGAGTCGACGTACCGGTCGACGCGGGGGAGCGGCCAGTGGATGAGGTAGAGGTCGACGTACTCCAGGCCGAGCCGGGCCCGGGACTCCTCGAAGGAGGCGAGGGTCTCCTCGTAGCCGTGGTGCCTGCCCGGGAGTTTCGTCGTCACGACGATCTCCTCACGGGGCACACCGGAGGCGGCCACGGCACGGCCGACGCCGGTCTCGTTGCGGTAGTTCACCGCCGTGTCGACCAGGCGGTACCCCGTCTCCAGGGCCGTGCCGACCGCCCGCTCCGCCTCGGCGTCGTCCATCGGCCAGGTGCCCAGGCCCAGGGCCGGGACGGTGGTGCCGTCGTTGAGGGTGTGGCTCGGGATGCTGATCACGAGGGCGCCTTCCCGTTGACAGTGTCGTCCCTCCAGCGTCGGTGACGACGGGGGCAGTGATCAACCGGAGCGGCGGGCCCGTACGCGAAAGGCCCTGTCGCCAGGCCCGCGCCGCGCTGCCACGATCTTCCCGGGAGCCGGCCGCCACCCGGCCGGCGGGGACGACCGGCGGAGAGGGAGAGCATGACGACGGACAGGGACGGCGCGGCGGACGGGGAGCGGACCGGGTCCATGGAGGTGCGTCCCGTCACCGGGCACATCGGGGCGGACATCACCGGCGTCGACCTCGCCGGGGACCTCGACGAGGCCGTGGTCGCCGGGATCAGGGCGGCGCTGCTGCGCTGGAAGGTGGTGTTCTTCCACGGTCAGCGCCTCGACCACGCCTCCCATGTGGCACTGGCCCGCCGGTTCGGCGAGCCCGTCGTGCTGCCCCGGCGCGGAAAGGCCTCCCCGCCGGACCACCCCGAGATCGAGACGACCGCCGACCGGCTGGAACTGGGCGGCCGGTTCGGCATGGAGCACGAGGAGTGGCTGCGGCGGCGCCGCCACACCCTGCTGCGCGGCTGGCACTGCGACCACGGCGCCCGCGTCGACCCGCCGGCCGCGACGATCCTGCGTGCCGACACCGTCCCGCCCTACGGAGGCGACACCACCTGGTCGAATCTCGCCGCCGCGTACGCCGGACTGTCCGCGCCGCTGCGCGCGTTCGCCGACCGGCTGCGCGCCGAGCACCGGCTCGGGGTCGGCTACCAGCCCCGCCCCGGCGACGACGCCTATCTGCGGCACCTGCTGGACCGGCAGACCGCCTCCGAGCACCCCCTGGTGCGCGTCCATCCGGAGACCGGAGAGCGCGTGCTGTTCGTCAACGGCTACTACGTCGAGCAGATCACCGGCCTGTCCCGCCCCGAGAGCGCGGCCGTCCTCCAGCTGCTCCTCGACCAGGCCACCCGCCCCGAGTACACGGTGCGCCTGCGGTGGGAACCGGGCACCGTGGCGTTCTGGGACAACCGGGCCACCATCCACCTGGCGCCGGGCGACACGGCCCACCTCGACCACCCGAGGATCATGCACCGCGTGATGCTCACGGGCGACGTCCCGGTGGGCGTGGACGGCAGACCGTCCACGCCCCTCACCGGTACCGCGCCGGGCCGCTGGTAGCAGCGGCCCGCGCTCACGTCAGCGGGATGGTCACCTCGTCCTCGACGGGCGGGGCGACCTCCTGCGCGCGCAGTCCGGTGGCCGCGTGGCAGCGCAGCCGGACCGCCTCCGGGCTCACGTCGAGGCGCAGGAAGCTCTTGAAGAACGGCGGGCTGTACGTCGCCGAACCCGGCGAGAACAGCGACGTGTACGCCTTGCGCACCGGCAGCCGCAGCCGCTTGCCCCGGTCCGGACGCCGGCCGGTGCCCAGCAGCCCCGCCACCAGCCGCATCCGGCGGGTCACCCGGGGAGCGGAGCCCGGCGCACGGGTGGGGCCGATGCCGAGGCGCTCGGCGATCACGGCCATCGCCTCGGCGTCGGTCAGGGCGAAGAAGCGCCGCAGCCGCAGCCGCCGCCCGTAGAGGGCGCTGTAGAAGGCGAGGGAGTCGCCGCGCAGCGGGTAGCAGCGGAAGTCCCGCTCGGTGACGCCGGCGACGTCGACCCTGGGGATGGTGTGGGTGGCGTGGGTGAAGGCGCCCGAGCCGCCCGCCACCACGTACTGCAGGGTGCGGCCGTCGTCCAACCGCACCGGATAGCGCTGGTAGTTGTGGATGTCGCCGCCTATCGCGGCCACGTAGTGGTGACCGGGGTCGCGGACGATGTCGTCGACGGTTCCGCCGCCCTCGACCGGGCACGGCCGGTGCTTGCCGTCGACGTACAGCGGTGAACCCGTGACCAGGATCTTCGGGCGCGGCCCCCGGGACACCTCCCGCAGCCAGGCGCCCTGCTCGGCGTCGAGCGTGCCCCGCAGCCCGGTGTCGATGCCGACGACGCGCACCGGGCCGGCGTCGATCGCCCAGTACGGCCCCGGCTGCACCGTCCTCTGCCCCGGCTCGGAGCGCAGCCCGCGCGCCTCGTCGAGACGCCCTCCGTCCCCGGGGCGCGGCCGGTGCCACAGCAGACCGCGCAGCCAGGCCCGGGTGAGGATGCGCGGCGCGGGCCCGGGTGGCAGCGGCGGGGCGTCGTCGCAGAAGACGCGCATGAACCCGCCCAGGTCCTCGTACCAGTCGTGGTTGCCGGGTATCGCGTAGATCGGGGCCCGGTAGTCCCGGTACGGGCGGAAGAACTTGGGGCCGTAGTCGTCGGCGCTGCCCACCGGGTAGATCACGTCGCTGGCGAGCACGGCGAAGGCGGTGTCCCGGCCCTCGTTCAACAGGCCGGGCACGACCGCGTACTGCGGCTCGCCGCCCTCGCCGGTGTCGCCGATCACCAGGAACGAGAAGCGGTCCGGGTCGTCGCGCCGGATCACCTTGTCGGGCGGCGCGCCGGCCGCCGCCCGCTGGGCCACCCAGCGGGAGCGGACCTCTCCCGTCGGGTCCCCGAACAGCGTGGCCAGCACGCCGTTGCGGGCCGCCCACAGCATCCTCGGATCGAGCCAGGAGATCCTCCCCCCGGCCCTGTGCGGCATCAGCCGCCGGTACGCGCCGGGTTCGGCGGCGCCCCAGCCGGCACCCTCTGAGGTATCGCGTGAAGAGTCGGACACCGGTGCACCGTAACAACGGCGCACGGACCGGCCGGTGGCCGGGTGCCCGCGGCGGGGGCGGGGAACTCCCGCCGTGAGCAGCCGGGTTGGCGGTTGTGCCGGACGGGCTCCGCGTTCGCCGGGAGCGGGTACCAGCGCCGGCCCGGACACCTTCCGGCAGGTCAGAAGGTGCGCTCCAGCAGGCCGAGCAGCGCCGCCCAGTGGCGCTCGTCCGCCTCCTCGTCGTAGGCGGACGTGTCGGACTGGGTGAAACCGTGCCCCGCCCCGGTGTACACCTCACAGCGGTGCCGGACACCGGCGTCCGTCAGGGCCCGCTCCAGGCGCTCGATCTGCTCCGGGGGCAGCGACGGGTCCCGGTCGGCGTGCCCGAAGCAGACCTCGGCGGTGATCCGGCCGGCGAGGAGGTGCGGACTGTCCGGCGCGTCCGACGCCAGCCGGCCTCCGTGGAAGCCGGCCGCGGCGGCCACCCGCTCCGGATGGGTGGCGGCCGTGCGCAGGGACAGCGCCGCACCCATGCAGTAGCCGGTCACCGCCACCGGGCCGCCGGCCGCCACCGGACAGTCGGCCAGCCACCGCAGATACGCTCCGGCGTCACGCTCCGCCCGCGCGGGCGTGAGCTGCCGCATCACCGGCATCAGGCGCCGCAGCAGCCGGCCCCGCGACGCGTCGTCGATGAACGCGGGCAGCTCGGCCACCGGGGCGGGACCCCGCCGGTAGAACACGTTCGGCACCAGGACGGTGTAGCCGGCCGCCGCCAGCCGGTCGGCCATCGCCCGCAGCGCCGGACGCAGTCCGAAGGCGTCCATGTAGAACAGCACCGCGGGCCGGGGAGCCCCGTCGGCGGGACGCGTCAGATAGGCGTCGGCCGTCCCGTCCCCGGTGGGGACCTCGACGCCCGTCCCCTCCACGGCGCCCCCGACCGGACCCCGGGTCACTCGAACCGCGCGACGTCGCCCGCGCCCCGCCGCACGATCTCCGCCTCGCCGCCGGAGAAGTCGATCACCGTGGTGGGTTCGGTGCCGCAGTCGCCGGAGTCGAGCACCGCGTCCACCTGGTGGTCGAGCCGGTCCTTGATCTCCCACCCCTGGGTCATCGGCTCGTCCTCGCCGGGCAGCAGCAGCGTGCTGGACAGCAGGGGCTCACCCAGTTCCGCCAGCAGCGCCTGGGTGACGACATGGTCGGGGATGCGCACGCCGACGGTCTTCTTCCTGGGGTGCTGCAGCATGCGCGGCACCTCCTTCGTCGCGGGCAGGATGAAGGTGTAGCTGCCCGGGGTCGACGCCTTGACCGCCCGGAACACGTCGTTGTCGATCCGTACGAACTGACCGAGCTGCGCGAAGTCCCGGCACATCAGGGTGAAGTGGTGCCGGTCGTCCAGCTTGCGGATGGAGCGGATCCGGTCGATGCCGTCGCGGCTGCCCAGCCGGCAGCCGAGCGCGTAGCAGGAGTCGGTGGGGTAAGCGATCAGGGCGCCGGAGCGGATGCTGTCGGCGACCTGGCCGATGGTGCGGGACTGGGGGTTGTCGGGGTGCACGTCGAAGTACTTCGCCATTCACCGAGCTTAAGCCGCCCGTGCGGAAGCCCCGCGCACCCGGGTCCGCGCCGCCCGCCCGGCACGGGCGCCCCGCCGCGCCGGGGTGAGCCGCGCGCACGGGTGGGGTAACGTCCCCGCCCTGGGCCGAGGCGACGAGGAGACGAGAGGAACACCGGGGTGGCAGGCCGTAGGGACGGGATCCGGCGGACGCCGGGAGCGGCCGGGGAGCCCCCCGGCTGGGCGCGGGAACTGCTCGGGCATCTGCGGCCGGGCGGGCGGGACGCCCGCAGGGTCGTCGACTGGCTGGCCGCGACCGTGCGGGCGGAGGTGGCCCTCCAGGACGCCGACGGCACACTCCTCGCCGGCACCCGGCTGCCGCTGGAGGAGTCCCTCGTCGCCGACCTCGGCTCCGGCCGCGTCGCCTCCGCCGCCTGGGAGGGGGAGGGGCACCACCAGCGGCTGGTACGGATCGGTCGCCCGTCGGGCACCTGCGTGCTGGCCGTCTCCCGCGAGACGCCCTTCGACCGGCACACCGCCGACGTCGTCACGCACACCGCCCAGGTGATCGGACTCCTGCTGGCCGCCCACGAGACCACCGCTGCGGGGCGCCGGCTCCAGCGGGCCACGGCCGATCTGCGCCTCGCGATCCTGCAGCTGCTGATGGTGGAGGACACCGTGGCGGCCCGCCGGGTCGCGGCCGGGCTCTGGCCGGGCCTGCTGGACGCCGACACGGCGTGCGTGTACGTCGTCGAGTCGGCGCCCGAGCGGCGCGAACGACTGGTGGCGGAGTGCCTGGACAGCACGCGGGACGAGGCGCTGGTCGTGCGGTGCCCCGCCATGGACGGGCATGTGATCGTCGTCAGCCCCCGCGAGAGTACGGCGTCCGCACTGCGGTCGCTGGTCGGACGGCACCCCGAGACGTTCCTCGGCGGCAGCGTGTGGCAGAGCCTCGCCCGCACCGCGACCGCGTACGGGCAGGCCGTCAGCGCTCTGGCGGTGGCGCGCTTCCGCGCGGACAGGACGGCCGTGTACGCCGAACGCACCCGTCCCGAGCGGCTGATGGACCCCGCCGTCCTGCGCGGCTGGACGGGCAGGGTGCTGCGGCCGCTGGACGCGCTGCCGCACCACACGCGCGCCGAACTCCTCGCCACCACACGGCTCGGCCTGGAGTTCACGGCGGTCAACACCGCCAAGATCCTCGGCGTCAGCCGCAACACCGTGCGCGCCCGCATGGAGCGTGTCGAGACCATGCTCGGCGTCGACTTCGACGACATCACCGCCCGCGCCGTCGTCCACCTGGCGCTCCACACCCAGATCAACCTCCTCGACGGACAGACGGACCCTGAACGGGGCGCGCCCTCCCCCGGCCTCTCCGACCTGCTGTCCGGGCCCGCCGTCGGTACCTGGGCGCGGGAACTGCTGGGGCGCCTGGACCGCGACACCCGCAACGTGCGCCGCACCCTGCGCACCTGGATCGACTCCGGGGGCAACGCCGAGCGGGCGGCGCAGAGTCTGGGCGTCCACGCCCAGACCGTTCGCGAACACGTACGCAGCGCCGAACCGGTCCTGGAACGCCAGCTGCTGGCCACCGGCACCGATCTCTACGAGGTCGTGCTGGCCCACATCGCGGTGGGCGACCTGGAACAGCCGGTGCTCGCGGCGGAGTGAAACGGGCTTTCCGGACTCAGTTGTGCACGGATGAGCCCTCCGGGCGCCGCAGCGGGCACCGGCGCGGTACACAGGCGCGCCCCGCTCCGTCTAGTTTCGAGCCACGGCGGGGGCACGACCGGAACGGGGGACCGGTCGCGCCCCCGCCCCTCGCTCCGCGCACGGTCGCGCCGTGAGCCCCTTCTCCTCAATCCCCGCGCGCTCCCGCCCGCGTCGCCGTGTGCCCGCACCCCGGGCGGGTACCCGGCCGCGGCTGTCAAGGTCCGCCCCTCCGGCACCCGTGACCGGGCGGGCGGTGATCGAGCACCGCGAAGAGGAGAGCCGATGACCAGCGAGACGGAGACCGGCGGCGCCACCGGCACGCAGGACAAGGACTACAACCTGATCTGGTACGTCGAGGCGTGCCTGAGCAACGCCCTGCGCCTGGAGGGCTACATCCAGGACGCCGAGCGCGCCAAGGACACCGAGGTCGCCGACCTGTTCCGCAAGGCCCAGGCGGACAGCCGCAAGGGCGCGGAACTGGGCAAGGGGCTGCTGCGCGCACGCCTCGGCCAGGGCTGAGCAAGTGACCTCACCGGGCCCGGTCACCGTGCGCGGCACGGTGACCGGACCCGCACCGTGTCCCGGCCGGCCCGCGCCTCCCCGGCCGACAGCCGCACCGACGCCCCGCCCACGCCCGCACACCGGTGCCGCCCGACCCCGTCGGCCGGATGGCGTACGGCCGGTCACGGGCACTTCCGGCGGCGATGCCCGCACCCGGGCGGTGTGCACGGGGGCGAGCCGGCGCATCCGCCGGCGCCGCCGAGTCGCAGCCCGCCGTGATGCGCGGCAGCATGACCCCCGTACGCACGCGATCGGGGGGACGACGAGCAGTGCAAGGAGCCCACGACCATGACGGACGTTTCCAGCCGGGGTCCCGTTCCGGGTGAAAAGCGCAAGGTACTCACCAACCGCCAGGGCCATCCGGTCTACGACAACCAGAACCAGCGCACGGTCGGCGCCCGGGGCCCGGCCACGCTGGAGAACTACCAGTTCCTGGAGAAGATCAGCCACTTCGACCGGGAGCGCATCCCCGAGCGCGTGGTCCACGCGCGCGGCGTCACCGCCTACGGCTACTTCGAGGCGTACGGGAAGTGGGGCGACGAGCCCATCTCCCCGTACACCAGGGCCAAGCTCTTCCAGGAGCAGGGCAAGCGCACCGACGTGGCCGTGCGCTTCTCCACCGTCATCGGCGGACGCGACTCCTCCGAGGCCGCCCGTGACCCGCGCGGCTTCGCCGTGAAGTTCTACACCGAGGACGGCAACTGGGACCTCGTCGGCAACAACCTGGGCGTCTTCTTCATCCGGGACGCCATCAAGTTCCCCGACGTCATCCACGCCCTCAAGCCCGACCCGGTCACCTTCGAACAGCAGCCGCGGCGCATCTTCGACTTCATGTCGCAGACGCCCGAATCCATGCACATGCTGGTCAACCTGTTCAGCCCGCGTGGCATCCCGGCGGACTACCGCCACATGCAGGGCTTCGGCGTGAACACGTACAAGTGGGTCAACGCCACGGGCGACACCAAGCTGGTCAAGTACCACTGGATGCCCAAGCAGGGCGTGCGCTCCATGACCGAGGAGGACGCCGCCAACGTCCAGGCGGACTCCCTCGGCCACGCCACCAAGGACCTGTACGAGGCGGTCGCGCGCGGCGACCACCCCGAGTGGGAACTGCTCGTCCAGATGATGGACGACCACGACCACCCGGAGCTCGACTTCGACCCGCTGGACGACACCAAGACTTGGCCCGAGCAGGACTTCCCGCCGAAGCCGGTCGGCCGCATGGTGCTCAACCGGATGCCGGACAACTACTTCGCCGAGAACGAACAGATCTCCTTCGGCACCGGTGTCCTCGTCGACGGCCTGGACTTCTCCGACGACAAGATGCTCGTCGGCCGGACCTTCTCCTACAGCGACACCCAGCGCCACCGGGTCGGCCCGAACTACCTGCAGCTCCCCGTCAACCAGGCCAAGAACGCCGAGGTGCACACCAACCAGCGCGACGGGCAGATGACGTACTTCGTGGACGACGGCGGGCAGAACCCGCACGTCAACTACGAGCCGTCGATCACCGGCGGGCTGCACGAGGGCGAGTACCCGACGCACGACGACCAGGGCCCGGAGATCGTGGGCCGGCTCACCCGCAAGCGCATCCCGCGCACCAACGACTACCTCCAGGCGGGCCAGCGCTACTGCCTGATGGAGGAGTGGGAGCGCGACGACCTGGTGAAGAACTTCACCGACCTGTTCGCGCAGTGCGACCGCGAGGTGCAGGAACGCATGGTCTGGCACTGCCTCCTCGCCGAGACCGACCTCGGCCGCCGGGTGGGCGAGGGCCTCGGCATCATGCCGGAGGACGTCGCCCACCTCGAACTGCTCCCGGGCCAGACACTCTCGGACGAGGAGCGCAAGCGGCTGGCCAACCTCGGCGACAACCCGCCGCGCGACGTGGAGGGCCTCACCATGACCCACTGCGTCCCCAACGAACGGCACGTGGTCACCCGCTGAGCGGTCGTCCGGCAGCGGCGGCCCGCGCCGCGGAGAGCGCCTGCTCGGCGTAGCCGCGGCCGAACAGCACGGCGTGCACCAGCAGCGGGAACAGCTGGTGCACGCCGACGCGTTCCTCCCACCCGTCGGCGAGCGGCGCCGCCTGCCGGTAGCCGTCGAGGACCGCCCGAAGACGGGGGCAGTCGAAGAGGGCGAGCATCGCCGGATCGGTCTCCCGGTGCCCGCCGTGGGCCGCCGGGTCGATCAGCCGGACGTGTCCGTCGGAGCCCCACAGCTCATTGCCGTTCCACAGGTCGCCGTCAGCCGGGCCGGCGGCTCGGCCGGCCCGGAGAGCTCCGGCAGCCGCTCGCAGACCCGCTCCACCACGCCCGCCTCGTCCTGGCTGACGATGCCGTCGTCGACCGCCCGGCGCAGATCCGGCAGGACCCGGTGCCCGGCGTACCAGGCCGGCCAGTCGCCGCACGTGATGTTGCGCATCGGGGCGAGCCCGATGAACGCCTCCACCGGACCGCCCGGCGGCGGCGCCCCGAACGCGGGCGCGCCGGCCGCGTGCAGACCTGCCGGCTCCCGGCCGAACCGGACGGCGGCCTGCCGGTCCGGCCGGCCCGGCACCACCCGGTCCATGACGACGCCCCGCCTCGTGACCGTGCACGACGGGCACCCGGACCGTCCCCGCCCCGGCCAGCCAGCGCAGCCCCGCCGCCTCGGCACGGGCGGCCTCCGGGCCCGGGGTCCGTTTGACGACCACCACCCGGCCGTCGTCCAGCACGGCCTCGGTGAGTGAACCGGACAGGGCCCGCGCCCCGGTGACCGTCCGCCCGGTGAGCCGGGCCGCCACGGCCCCGTCGCCGTCCCGGGCGGCCGGATCCGAAGGGACGCTCATGCCCGCGACTCCTCATGTGCGCGGAGGTGCCCAGCGTACGGGCCCGACCGCCGCCGAAAGCTCACGCGGGACGGTGAACTCCCGGCGCGTACCGATGGAACACGGCCGGGGCGGGGGAGCACTGGGACCATGACGAGTTCACCGTTCCAGCGCACCCTCACCCTGCCCGCCTCGCTCTGCGAGAACGCCGCCCAGCACCTGGAGCAGGCCGCCGGGCGGACGGTCGACGGGGCCGGTGTCCCGCTCAAGGCGTTCCGCGCGGCCGCCGAGAACGACTACACCCTCCCGGTCTCCGTCGTCGAACAGGCGGCGGGCTGCCTGCTGGTCCTGGCCACGGAGACCGCGCAGACCGTTCGCCCGTCCGTCCTGCGCACCACCATCGGCGTCGCCCTGCGCCTGCGCGACGCCGTCGAGGCGGTCCACCAGCCCGCGCTCACCACCCGGTTCTGGTGACGGCGCGCGCCGATTGCGCCCCTCGCCCGAGGGAACCCGGCGCACGTCCGCACCACCGACTTTCCAGGAGTAGCCCATGAGTCTGTTGCGTGTCCTCGGCCGGCCGATGCTCGCGTCGATGTTCGTCGCGGGCGGGCTGGATTCCGTCCGCAACCCGCAGAACGTCGCGGGTCTCGCGGAGCCCGTCGTACGGCCCCTCACCGACCGGGTCGCGCCGCTGCCCGACAGCACCGAGGACTGCGTACGCCTCAACGGCGCCGTCCAGGTCGTGGGCGGGCTGATGCTGGCCACCGGACGCCTGTCCCGCCCGGCCGCGCTCGCCCTCGCCGTCTCGCTGGTGCCCACCACCCTGGCCGCGCACCGCTTCTGGGAGGAGGAGGACCCCGAGCGGAAGACCCAGCAGCGCATCCACTTCCTGAAGAACCTCGCCATGCTCGGCGGCCTGCTGATCGCCGCCGACGACACCGGCTCCGCCCCCTCCCTGCTGTGGCGCGGCCGGCACGCCGCCCATGACCTGCGGCGCGACGCCCACCTCGTACGCCACTCCGTCCGGGCCGGAGCCGGCCCCGCGGCGGTGGCCGGGCGTGTCCGGGCCAAGCTGTCCTGCTGACCGGTTGACCGGTTGACCGGTTGACCGGTTGACCGGTTGACCGGCTGTCCTGTTGACCGGCCGGCCGCGTTAGCACCCCGTCGGCGAGGGGACCCGGTGAGCCGAGTGGGCCCGGCCGGGCGCCACCACGGACCGGAAGGTGAAGGACATGGGACACGGAGGCAACGTCATCGACGAACTGGTGACCGACCACCGGGAGGTCGAGGAGCTGTTCGGCAAGATCGAGGCACTGCCGCCCGGCCACAAGGACCGCAAGGTGTACGCCGACCAGGCCACGATCGAACTGGTCCGGCACTCGGTCGCCGAGGAGGCCTACCTCTACCCGGCGGTGCGCGAGCACGTGCCGGACGGGGACGCGATCGCCGACCGGGAACTCGAGGACCACGCCACGGCCGAGCGGACCATGAAGGACCTGGAGGGCTGCGACGCGGACGACGCGGAGTTCGACCGCCTCATCGGATCGCTGATGAGCGAGATCCGGGAGCACATCGCCGACGAGGAGCAGAACCTCTTCCCGCAGCTGCGCGCCGCCTGTTCCACGGCGCAACTCGACCGGCTCGGTGAGAAGGTCCGGCAGGCGAAGAAGACCGCCCCGACCCGGCCGCACCCCGCCGCCCCGGACACGCCCCCCGCGAACAAGCTGCTGGCCCCGGGTGCCGGAATGGTCGACCGGCTCCGCGACGCGCTGAGCGGGCGCGGCAAGCTCGGCTGAGAAGCGCGGGTGAGGGCCCGTCGCGGCAGCGACGGGCCCTTCCGCGTGCCCGCTCCTGTGAGCAACCGCACTCACCGACCCAACTCCCCGCGGTCCCAGCGCGCTTGACGCACCCGGCCGGCCGGTCACCCGGCTGCCGGAACCGACTCGGCGCCTCCTTCTGCCACGATGGTCCGCGCCCAGTCCGGGCGACGGGAACCGCCGCGCAGCGCCGCCGGCCATCCGCTTCCCGCGCCCCTCGCTCCGAGCCCCCGGCTCGTCCGTCCGAGTAGCGCTCCTGTGTCTTCCTCGCCCCCTCATTCCGCCCGGCCCGGGTCCCGCTCGCCCTGGCGGTCCCTGCGGCACCGCAGCATGCGCTGGTGGTCCGTCGCGAACTTCGTGTCCAACGCCGGTACGTGGATGCAGCTCACGGTGCAGAACCTGCTGGTCCTGCAGATCACCGGTTCCGCCGCGGCCACCGGCCTGTCCATGTCCGTGCAGGCGGCACCCGCCCTGCTCATGAGCGTCCTCGGCGGTGCGGCGGTCGACCGCTGGCCGCGGAAGCTGACGGCCGCCGTCAGTCAGGCACTGCTGTCGGCGATCGCGTTCACCACGGCTGTCCTGGTGGCGCTCGACCGGCTGGACATGACCTCCCTGATGGTGCTCGCAGCCGTCACCGGCATGGTCGCCACCGTCGACAACCCGGCCTGCGCCCTGCTGGGCAACGATCTCGTGCCGGCCGAGGACGTGCCCTCCGCGATCGGGGTGGGCGCGCTGGTCTTCAACGCCGGCCGGCTCGCGGGCGCCGCGCTCGCCGGGGTGACGGTCGGGTTCCTCGGCACGGCAGCCGCCTACTTCGCCAACGGCTTCTCGTTCCTCTTCGTGACCGCGGTCATCCCGTTCCTGCGCCCGGCGGCGGGCGCGGTGCGCCACGTCGTGACGAAGGGCGAACGGCCGCGGGCCGCCCTGACCGTCCGCGAGGGGATCGCGTTCTTCGCCCGCCGGCCACGGCTGATGGCCCTCGCCGGGGTCACCGGCGTCAGCGCGGTCTTCGGACGCAACTACGGGCTGACACTCGCCGTCCTGGTCACCGGGCCGCTCGCGGGCGGCGCGGGCGCCTTCGGCACGGTGTCCACGGTCCTCGCCGTCGGCGGGATCCTCGGCGCGGTGCTCGGCGCGCGACTGCGCAGGCCGTCGGTGCGGCTGGTCGGCGCGCTCGCGGCGACGGGCGCGCTGCTGCAGGTGGTGGCGGGGATGTCACCGTCGCTCGCGGTGCTGCTGGTGCTGGTCCTGCCCATGGCGGTCGTCGAGTCCGTCTCCGACACCGCCGGCACGGCCGTCCTGCAGACCGACCCGCCCGCCCATCTGCGCGGCCGCGTCCTCGGGGTCTGGGGCAGCGTCGGCACCGTGTGGAGCCTGGGCGGCCCGCCCGCCCTCGGCGTCCTCATGGAACTCGCCGGCCCCCGCGGAGCCCTGATCGCCGGCGGTCTGATCATCGTGACGTCCATCGCCGCCGGCCACCTCCTCTCCCGCCGGACGGACGTCCCCCTCGAGCTCCCCGCGCGGAAGGCCCCCCGCCCCGCCCTGGAGACGGCGGCCTGACCCCGGCCGCCGGCCGTCCGAGGACGCCGGTCCGTCGAGGGCCGGCGGGCGGGCCGGTGACCGGCCGCGGGGAGGACCGTGCGGTGGTGGCGGAGGCGGAAACACCCCGCCTCCGCCGTCCCCTCACCCCTTACCGGACCTCACGGCCACCGCCGCCGCGTCGGCGGCCCGCCGCGCCAGCGAGGTGGTCGACCGTCCGTCCAGGTACGGCAGCACCACCGCCTGTCCGCCCCACCCCCGCAGCACCTCCGCCTCCGGCAGGTCCTGCACCGAGTAGTCCCCGCCCTTCACCCACACGTCCGGCCGCAGCCGCTCCAGCACCGCCGCGGGCGTGTCCTCCTCGAACACCAGCACCGCGTCCACGCTGCCCAGCGCCGCCAGCACCCGCGCCCGGTCCGCCGCCGGATTGAGCGGCCTCCCCGCCCCCTTGCGGCGGGTGACGGACGCGTCGGAGTTGAGGCACACGATCAGACAGTCCCCGATCCGCCGGGCGCTCTCCAGCAGCCCGACGTGCCCGGCGTGCACCAGGTCGAAGCAGCCACCGGTGGCGACCACCGTCCCGCCGCGCGCCCGCACGCTCTCCGCCAGCCCGAACGCGTCGGCCGCGTCGGCCCCGGGGCCGCGACCCGGGGCGGGCACCGCCGGCGTCTCCCACAGATCCGGATTGCCCGCCCCGCCCGCGGCGACGAACGCGGCGGCCGCCGCCACCGCCCGTTGCAGCGCCTCCTCCGGCAGCAGCCCGTCGGCCAGCGCCGCGACGGTGGTGGCGGCGAAGCAGTCACCCGCCCCGCACGGGTCGCCCTCGGCCCGGAAGGGCGCCGGGATCAGCATCGGCGTACCTCCTCCCGGCCGGGTCAGCAGTACACCCCGGTCGCCGAGCGTCACGGCCACGCCCGCCGCCCGCCAGCGCTCCGCCAGTGCCGCCCCCCGCTCGGCGAAGGCGCCCAGCGACGGCCCCGACACCCCCGGCGTACCGGCGCACAGGGCGACGGCCTCCGCCGCGTTGGGCGTGACGATCCGCGCCCCCGGCACCGGCGGTTCGCCCCGGGGGTGCGGATCCCACACCAGGGGCGTACGCCGGGCCGCGTCCTGCAGGTGCTCGCGCACCGCGCCCGCGGTGTGCCGTCCGTAGTCAGCGACGAGCACCGCGTGCGCACCCGCGAGCGCCTCGCACACCGCGGCGTCCGGCTCCCCGGGCGTCCCGCCGCCCCGGTCGATGCGGACCACGGGCCGTCCGCCCGCCAGGACCCTCGTCTTCACCGGCAGCGTGCCGTGCAGCGGCAGCTCCAGCAGCCGGACCCGGCCGCTGAGTCCCCGGCGGACGGCCTCGCTGGCGGGGTCGTCACCGAGGGCGGTCACCAGCACCACGTCCCGGCCGCCCCGGGCGGCGAGCGCGGCGGCGAGACCGGCCCCGCCCGGATGCGCGCGGTCACCGGTGACGTCGACGACCGGGGCCGGGGCGTCCGGGGCGAGCCGGGTGGCCACCCCCTCGATGTCCTCGTCCAGCAGCACGTCCCCCACCACCACGAGGGGCTTGAGCGAGGTCATGGCATCCTCCCGGGGACGGCCGCCGCCCGCCGCGCGAGGGGCGTGGACACGACGGTGTCGAACGACTCGCAGAGCAGGTGCACGGCCACGAGGTGCGTCTCCTGCACGGTCGCGGTGCTGCCCGCCTCCACGCACAGCGCCTCGTGGGCGGCCTCCGCCAGCGGATTGGGTCCGGGCCCGGTGAGCGCCCAGACCCGCAGCCCGGCCTGCCGGCCCGCCACGGCCGCCGCGATCAGGTTGGCGCTGCGGCCCGAGGTGGACAGGAGCATGAGCACGTCGCCGGGACGCCCGTGGGCGATCACCTGGCGGGCGTACACGTGGTCGAACCCGTAGTCGTTGCCGATCGCGGTGACGCTGGAGGTCTCCGCGTGCAGGGCGAGCGCCGAGAAGGCGCGCCGCTCCCTGCGGTACCGTCCGACCAGTTCGGCGGTCAGGTGCTGGGCCTGGGCGGCGCTGCCGCCGTTGCCGGCCGCCAGCAGCCGTCCCCCCTCGGTCAGGACGGAGGCGAGGTGTCCGCCCCAGTCGGCGATCCGGGGCAGGCCGTTCACGCGGAGGCCGTCGAGGGCCTCCTGGAGCGACCGGCAGTGCAGTCGCGCGGCGTCGAGCGCGGAGTGTTCGGTCATCCTGTTCCGGGCGCACCACCTCGGTGAGGACGGCGGTGGGACCCGCACCTCCTTCCAGCTGTCGCAACGTCGGCGGTCGTCCGTGCCGGCCGGTCAGCCGGCCCGGGTCGCGGCGGGTTCCGCGTCGAGGACCTCGCAGTAGGCCGCCTCGGTGGCGGCGGCGATCCGCGGCCAGCCATAACGGCTGAGCACCCGGCGGCGGCCGGCCGCACCGCAGGCGGTGCGGGCCGCCGGGTCGGCGAGCAGCGCGGCGACCGCCCGGGCCAGCGCCTCCGGGTCACGGGCCGGCACCAGCCGTCCGGTGCCCGGGTCCGCGACCGTGTCGAGCTGACCGCCGACCGCGCTGGCCACCACCGGACGGCCGCAGGCCATGGCTTCCAGCGGGACGATCCCGAACGGCTCGTAGTCGGCGGGGCACAGCACCACGTCGGCGGAGCGCAGCAGTGCCGGCACCCGGGCCGCGTTCACCCCGCCGGTGAACCGGACCCGGTCGGCCACCCCGGCGTCCCGCGCGAGCCCGCGAAGCCGGCACACCTCCGGGTCGTCGTCCAGCCGGTTCCGCGGCGGCCCGCCGACCACCACGAGCTCGGTGTCCGGCAGCCGGGCCAGCGCAGCCACCGAGACCGCGGCGCCCTTGCGGGGCACCAGCCGGCCCAGCTGGAGCAGCCGGTACCGGAAGGGTCCGCGCGGTGCGACCGGTCCCAGCGGGGTGAACCGGTCGGTGTCCACCCCGCACGGCACGACGCCGATCCGTTCCGCCGGCACCCCCATCCCGAGCAGTTCGGCCACCTCGTCCCGGCAGGTGGCGACGACACGGTCGCAGCCGAGCCCCACCTCGGTCTCGCAGCCGATCCGCTCGGGCGGGCTGGTGTCGGCGAGTCCCTGGTGCCGCCGCTTCACCGTGCCCAGCGCGTGATAGGTGTGCAGCAGCGGCAGCCCCAGCTCCCGGGCCGCCCGCAGGGAGGCGAGCCCCGACATCCAGTAGTGCGAGTGCGCCACGTCCGGAGTGCGGGCCCGCCACGCCCGGGCCAGGTGCTGCCCGAACTCCTCCATGTGGGGCAGCAGCCGGTCCTTGGGAAGCGGCCGCGCGGGGCCCGCCGGCACGTGGTGGACCTCGACGCCGTCGCGCAGCGGCACCCGGTCGGGCAGGGCGGGGTCGTCGCGGCGGGTGTGCACGGTGACACGGTGGCCGCGGTCGGCGAGCGCCCCCGCGAGGGCGGCGACGTGCACGTTCTGCCCGCCGGCGTCCACCCCGCCGAGCGTGGCGAGGGGGCTCGCGTGCTCCGAGACCAGTGCGATGGACAGCACGCCGGGGGCCAGGTCTCCGGCGGGCGGGGAGCCGAGGGGCGGGGTCATGAGCACACCTCCGTGATCAGGCGTTCCCAGTCGTCCAGGAACCGCTTGAGCCCGTACCGTTCGAGCGCCGCCTGCCGGGCCCGCGCCCCGTCCGCGGCGGCCGCCGCCGGGTCCGCCAGGTAGCGGCGGGCGGCCCGGGCGAGGACGTCGGGCCGGTTGGACACCGTGCCCGCACCGTCCGGTACCGCCTCGACCGCCTCGGTCGTGGCCAGCGCCAGGACGGGCATGCCGAGGTGCATCGCCTCCAGCAGGGACAGACCGAGGGAGGTCCAGCGCACCGGGTGCAGGTACATCCGGCGCTCGGCCATGGCCGCGTGCAGGTCGCGCTGCGGCAGGTCGGCGGTGCGGCACCGCTCCGGCGGCAGGCCCAGGTGCCCGGCCAGCCCGCCGGTGCGCATGCCGAACACGTCCAGCGGCACCGCCCGGGCCAGCTCGGGCAGCAGGTCCGTACCGGTGTACCGGCCGCGGCGCAGCGGTTCGTTGACGACGACGGCGGCGCGCTCCAGCCGGCCCGTCCAGCGGTGGCCCGGATCGACGATGCCGTGCTCGATCACCTCGGTGCGGGTGCTGCCGCAGTCCCAGAACAGCCGGTTGAAGTGGGTGACGTGCACGACCGTCAGATCGGCGCGGTCCGCGAGGGGGTGCCGGGTGTCGGGGACGTCGCCGTCCGGGGCGTTGTGCTCCAGGTACACGGCCGGCACGTCCCGGCCCGGGCGCCGGCCGCCGAGCCACCGCCGGGCGAGCTCGAGTTCGTGGGGCCGTTGCAGGACGACCAGGTCGAAGGGGGTCTCCCGCAGTTCCTCCGGCGTGGCCTCGCGCACCGACGAGGGCCAGGCGAAGGTGCGGGCCCGGCCGAGTCCGTCGGGACCGCGGTCCGGCGTGACGGGGACGACGTAGGTGTGCGGGCCCTGGACGAACGCCGTCGTCCAGGATCCGTGCACATGCCACAGCAGGATGTTCATACGGAGCCTCCTCGGTCCGTGCGCTCCGACCATTCCGGCGGTGGGCGGGTCATGACGGCAGCGGTTCGCCGGCCGGCGGCGGGTAGGCGGGCGCGGGGGCCCCGGGCCGTCCCGGGCGGGCCGGCGCCGCGCGGTGGCGGAGGTGACCCCGCAGCCGGTGGAAGACCGCGACCGGCGGGATGACCGCGCTGGTGAGGAGCATGGTGACGATCTCCTCCCGGGAGCGGGGTCCCGGGAGGATCCGGGCCAGGGCGAATTCGGCGGTTCCGGCCAGCCAGCCACCGAGGCAGACCGCCGAGGCCCGCGGCCGGCCGGACAGCGCGCAGGCCACGCCCGCAAGCCCCGCCGCGGTCACCGCGAGGTGGCCGGGCAGGCGCCCCCGTGGCGCGTCCGCCCGCTGCCGCCAGTCGCGGCCGTGCAGCCGGGACATCAGCACGTCGTCGGCGTTGCCCGCCTGGGCCCGTACGGAGACCCAGCGCCCGGCCTCCCGCACCGGATGGGTGGTGAGGCGGCGGCCCTCCGCCAGCGTCCAGCCGGCGTCGAGCACCCGCAGCGCCAGGTCCGCGTCCTCGCGGAACGCCCTGCGGAACCGTTCGTCGAAACCACCGGTGCTCTCCAGCGCCCGGCGGCGGTACACCATGTCGGCGGTGATCCAGCGGGCGGTGGCGAGGCCCGCGGTGCCGCGCTCCCAGTCGGTGGGCCGGCGGTCCGCGGGCAGCGGCACGTCGATCCGGGCGGTGATCCCGGCGGTGGCGACGCTCGCCCCGGCGAGGTCGAGGGCCAGGTCGTCGGCCCAGGTGGAACCCGGGACCACGTCGTCGTCGAGGAAGACGATCCACGGCACGTCCCCGGCCGCCCGCCATCCGGTGTTGCGGGCGGCGGCCGGTCCCCGCCCCCCGCCGGGCACGACGAGGGTGCGTGCGCGCAGCGACGGCGGAACGGCGGCGGTCAGCGGCGCCCCGGCCGGGTCCGGACGGTCGTCGACCACCACGACCCGGGCCGGTCCCGGCCCGTCCGCCTCAGCCAGCGCCCGCAGGCAGCGGGCCAGGGAGGGCCTGCCGAGCGTCGGCACCACCACGGCGTACTCGCCGCTCGGAGCGGGGGATCCGGTCATCGCGGCACCTCGCCTTCGCCCAAGGAGCGGAACAGGTCCGCGCGCCGGATCGCGAACGGACCGATGGCCAGCAGGTCGACGGGGGAGGAACCGAAGCACTCCAGGGCGTCGCGCGGGTCGTCGACCATGGGCCGGCCGGCCGTGTTGAGGCTGGTGTTGACGACCACGGGCAGCCCGGTCAGCCGCTCGAACTCGCCCAGCATGTCCGCCACCAGGGGCTCGCGCGCCGGATCCACGGTCTGGACGCGGGCGGTGCCGTCGACGTGCACCACGGCGGGGATGCGCTCGCGCCAGGCGGGCGCCACGTCGTGCACGAACAGCATGTACGGGCTGGGCAGCGGCCCGTCGAAGATCTCGGCGGCCCGGTCGGCGAGCACCATGGGCGCCACCGGCCGGAACTGCTCGCGGCCCTTGATGTCGTTGAGCCGCTCCAGGTTGCCCGCGTGCCCCGGATGGGCCAGCAGCGAGCGGTGTCCGAGCGCCCGGGGACCGTACTCGCTGCGTCCCTGGAACCAGGCGACGATGCCGTTGCCGGCCAGCGTCCTGGCCACCGTGGCGGCGATGTCGGCCGGCCGTTCGAAGGGCACGGCGGCCGTCTTCAGCCACGCCCCCAGTTCCGCGTCCGACCAGTCCCGGCCGAGGTCGGCGCCCGTCATGGGCTCCGGTCCGTCACCGGCCCCGGCGGACAGCAGCAGGGCGCCGCCCAGCGCGGTGCCCGCGTCTCCGGCCGCGGGCTGCACCCACACCCGGGAGAAGGGACCCTCCCGGGCGATGCGGGAGTTGGCGACGCAGTTCAGGGCGACGCCCCCGGCGAGGGTGAGCACGCTGTCGTGGGTACGGCCGTGCAGCCAGCGCACCAGGTCCAGCAGGGTCTCCTCCAGCACGGCCTGCGCACTGGCGGCGACATCGGCGTGGCCCGGGGTCCACGGTTCGTCGGGGCCGCGCGGCGCGCAGAACTCGTGCCAGGGCACCCCCGAGGCGTGGAAGCCGCCGTCGCCGGTCGGATACACGTACCGGCGCAGTTCGGCCAGCATGCGCGGGGTGCCGTGGGAGGCGAGGGCCATCACCTTGAACTCGTCGGAGGAGCGCAGGAAGCCGAGGTGCTCGGTGAGTTCCTCGTAGACGAGGCCGAGCGAGTGCGGGAGGTCCTGCGCGCGCAGGGACTCGAGCCGGTCGCCCACCCGGCGGGCGGCGAGGTGGGAGGCGCGTTCGCCGCGGCCGTCCAGGACCAGCACCGAGCAGTCCCCGCCGCCGGGCGCGGCGAACGCGCCCGAGGCGGCGTGCGCCATGTGATGCGGTACGAAGCGGACGGCCTGCGGGTCCAGGCCCGGCAGCGCGGTTCCGAGGAAGCCGGGAGCCTCGCGCGCGTAGGTGAGCCGCAGGTGGTCCCACGGGTCGTCCAGACCCATCGCGTCGGCGGGACGGGCGAGCGCCGGGTCGAAGGAGTAGGCGACCGCGTCGAGGTCCCGGGGGCGCAGTCCGGCGCGCCTCAGACACCAGGCGGCGGCCTTCTCGGGCAGTTCCCAGGCGGAGAACGGCAGCGGGCGCTTGCCGTGCTTGCGCCGGGAGAACCTCTCCTCCTCCGCGGCGGCGACGGTCCGCCCGTCGATCACCAGGGCGGCGGCGGGGTCGTGGAAGAGGGCGTTGATTCCGAGGATGCGCATGACGGACGCCTTTCGCGGATCGGGGGCGGCCCGGGGCCGCGTGTCGCGGGCGGGAGCGCGCCGCGCTCAGTGACCGGCCTCGGAGCGGAACCAGGCGATCGTGCGGCGCAGGCCCTCCTCGGCGTCCACCCGGGGCTCCCAGCCGAGCTTGTCGCGGGCGAGCGTGATGTCGGGGCAGCGCACGGCCGGGTCGTCCACCGGGCGTTCGATGTAACGGATGTCGGACGCCGATCCGGTGAGCCGGACGACCAGCCGGGCCAGGTCCAGCATGGTGATCTCGGCGGGGTTGCCGATGTTGACGGGGCCGCGCATGCCGTGGGCGGCCGCTGCGAGGATCCCGGCCACGGTGTCGTCGACGTAGCACAGCGAACGGGTCTGGCGGCCGTCACCGGTCACGGTGAGCGGCTCGCCGGCCAGGGCCTGCCGGACGAAGGTCGGCACGGCGCGCCCGTCGTGGCCGCGCATCCGGGGACCGTAGGTGTTGAACAGCCGCACGATGCACGCGTCGGTGCCGTGGGTGTCGGCGTGGGCGGTGGTGAGCGCCTCGCCGAAGCGTTTGGCCTCGTCGTACACGCTGCGCGGGCCGACGGGGTTGACGTTGCCCCAGTAGCGCTCGTCCTGGGGGTTCTGCAGCGGGTCTCCGTACACCTCCGAGGTGGAGGCCAGCACCAGACGGGCCTCGGAGTCCTGGGCGAGCCGCAGCGCGTTGCGGGTGCCGAGACTGCCCGCCTCCATGGTGTGCAGCGGCAGCCGCAGGTAGTCCGCGGGGGAGGCGGGCGAGGCGAGGTGCAGGACGAGGTCGGGCCGCCGGTCCACCGGCACCTCCTCGGCCACATTGGCCCGTACGAGGGTGAATCCTGGCCGTTCGAGGAGCGGCGTGACGTTCTCCGGCGGGCCGGTGCTGAAGTCGTCGACGCACGTGACGGCGGAGCCCGCGTCGAGCAGGGCGGTGCACAGGTGGGAGCCGACGAATCCCGCGCCGCCGGTGACGACGACGTGCTCCCAGTTCCGGGATATGGGGGTGGTCATGTCGCTCAGCCCTCCGTCGGAGGCGTCGGTGTCCGGGCCGGCACGGCGTGTCGGCCAGCTGGACCGGGCCGTCGGCCCTCGATCAGCCTGGGCCGTCTCCCTCCTCACGGCACGGTCGCCTACTGCGATCCAGTGAATGACGGAGCGTGAGCACAGCGTGGCGCGTGCCGTCGGCGCAGGTCACAGCGGTGACCGCGGGAAGCGGAGGGCGGCCGGACCCGCCCCCGGTGTGGCGGTCCCGCCGGGGTCTCCCGTGCGGGGTCAGGCCACGAGGGTGGTGTCCGTCCCGAGGCGGGCGAGCAGGGCGGCGCGGTGGAGGGAAGCCACCGGGAGCAGCAGATCGGGGTGGCGCAGCAGGGCCGCGGAGCGGCGGTGGGTCGCGTCGGGGGTGAGCAGACGGCGGAACCCGCCCGGTCCGTCCCCGTCGAGGGAGCCGACCGCGAGGCGGGCCAGTTCCGGGTCGGCGAGCAGACAGGCCGCCCAGCTGGCCACCACCTCGTCGACCCAGGTGCGCCAGGCGCCCCCGTCGCCCCCGCCGGTGACGTGGTCGAGCCGCGCCGAACCGCCCGGGCCCGCCAGGGACAGCAGGGCCGCGTCCATCGCCGAGGGGTACCGGAGCCGGGCCGCGACCGTCACCGCCTGCCGCGCCTGCGCCTCGCACAGCGCCGAGGCCAGCGCCCCGCCGGACGCGGGGAAGGAGCGGGTCAGCCACTGAGCGGTGGCCGCGATGACCGGGGAGAGATCTGCTGGCACAGCGGCCGTCCGAACCGTCGGGGGTGGGGGACCGGAGCAAACGGTAGCCGCCGGCCCGTCCGTCGCGGCGTGACCGGTGCCTCCTTCGCCGCGTGGCCTCGGACACACCCGTCCGGGTGCCCTTGCGCCGCCCGGCGTGTCCGAGGGGACCCGCAGGGCACCCGACGGCCATGGACCTTCTCACCCGCCCCCTGGTCGACCGCACGCTCCCCCTGCTCGCCGAGGGGTACGCCTGGCTGCCCAACCGGATGCGCGACGCCCCCGGCCCGGTGGTCCGCACCCGGATCCTGGGCCGCCCCGCCCTCGCGCTGCGCGGACCCGAGGCGGTCCGGTTCTTCTACGACGAGCGCAACGTGCACCGGCACCGGGCCATCCCCGAACCCGTGCTCGCCACCCTGTTCGGCCACGGGGCCGTGCACACCCTCGACGGTCCGGCCCACCGCGCCCGCAAGTCGCTGTTCCTGCCCCTGCTGGAACCCGGCCGCGTCACCGGCCTGGTCGAGCACGTCGGCGCGGCCTGGGACGACGCCGTACCCGGCTGGGCCCGGCGCGGCTCCGTCGTGCTGTTCGACGAGGCGAGCACGGTCCTGACCACCGGCGTGCACCGGTGGGCCGGCATACAGTCGGGGGACGCCGGGGCCGCGGCCACGGCCCGCGACATGATCGCGATGGTCGACGGCTTCGCGACCGCCGGTCCGCGCCATCTGCGCGCCCGGCGCGCCCGCACCCGCCAGGAGGAGCGGCTGGGCCGGCTCGTGCGGGACGTGCGCTCCGGCGAGGTCCCCGCGGAGCCGGACTCGGTGCTCGGCCTGGTGTCGGGGCACCGTGACGCCGACGGCGAGCCGCTCGACGAGAAGACGGCCGCGGTGGAACTGCTCAACGTCGTCCGCCCGACGGCCGCGGTCGCCTGGTTCGTCGCCTTCACCGCGCACGCCCTGCACCGCCGGCCCGAACTGCGCACCCGCCTGGCGGACGGCGATCCCGCGTTCACCGCCGCGTTCACGCACGAGGTGCGCCGCTTCTACCCGTTCGTGCCGTTCCTCGGCGGTCTGGCGGCACGTGACCTGTTCTGGCGGGGGGAGTGGATCCCGGCCGGGGGACTGGTGGTGCTCGACGTGTACGGGCAGAACCACGACGAGTCGCTGTGGGGCGATCCGTACGCCTTCCGCCCGCAGCGCTTCCTCGAACGGCCGGTGGGACGCGACGAACTGATACCCCAGGGGGGCGGTGACCCGGCCACGGGCCACCGGTGTCCGGGTGAGGGAATGACCATCGGCGTACTGGAGGCGCTCGCGGGGCGGCTGGCCCGCATGGAGTACACGCTGCCGGAGCAGAATCTGAGCATCCCGCTCAACCGCGTACCGACCCGCCCGCACAGCGGTGTTCTCCTCGCGGGCGTACGCCCGCCGGCCGGCTGACCGACGCGCTGCTGCCGGACAGCCGTGGTCCCGGATCGCGTCGGACGACCGCGGCGCTCCCGTGCCCGGCCACGCCCACCGGCGTCACGAGGTCACACCCGCTGCCACAGCGCCGGGGTGCCGGCGGGCGCCCACGCGCCCTGCGCCTGGTGGGTCTGCAGACACCGGTACGTCACGCCGTCCCGCGTCACCGTCGCCCCCGCCTCGTAGACCCGGCCCACCGTCCACGCCTGCGCGCCGCCCTCCTGCTGGTCAGGCGTCGTCTGCGCGGCCGACGTGGTCAGCGTGAGCTCGAAGTCGCTCAGGATCGGGTTGACCGGCTGGTAGAACGTCGTGCCGCCGTCGGTGCAGTCACCCGATCCGCCGGAGGTGACGCCCTGGGCCTGCGCGCCCGCGACGAACGGCCCGCCGGAGTCGCCCGGTTCGGCGCACACCGTCGTCCGGGTGAGCCCGTCGACCCTGCCCTCGGCATAGCTGACACTCGTGTCGTGCTGCTGGACGGTCCCGCAGTGCCATCCCGTGGTCGAGCCGGAACGGCACACCGACGCCCCGACGAGCGCCTGCGCCGAGCCGGTGACCTGCACCTCCTGGCCGTCCTGTGCCTTCACGTCAGGTGTCGGCGTCCACTGGTCGTTCGTCGCCACCCACGCCATGTCCTTGCCGGGGAAGGTGGAAGCGTGGAAGGTGCCCTGCGGGGTGCGGTCGTAGCCGGTGGTCGTCGCGCCCGCCCTGCCGCAGTGCCCGGCGGTGACGAAGCCCGGCTGCCCGCCGCTGGTCACGGAGAAGCCGACGGAGCAGCGCGCGGTGTCGTCGGCGTAGAAGGCGTCGCCGCCGGTGATGTCCCGCAGCAGCCGCGGCCGCACCGTCGTCATACGGATGCCGACGTCCGCCCCCTGGAGCCCCGCGGCCTCGATGAAGGCGGTGCCGGCCGCCTGACTGGCCGCCTCCAGCATGATCCGGTTCCTGGTCACGTCGACGTACCAGACGGGCGTGTCGGAGGTCTCGACGCGGGTGGCCGCCGCGTCCAGCTTCGCCTTGGCCGCCCCGAGTTCGGCCAGCGTCCGCCGCACCACCTCGGCCCTGGCGCCCTCGGCCTCGATGGCCGCGACGTCCTTGGCGTCGGTGCTCGCGACCGTCAGCTCGCCGGAGGTGGCGCCGCTCACCCAGGCACCGGCGAACCGCTCGCCCAGGGCGATGCGCAGCCGTCCCGCGCGGGCCCCCGCCTCCGCCTCGTTGACCAGCCGCTCGGATGCCTGCTGCGGTTCCAGGCCCAGGTCACGCTGGAGGGCACTGAGCAGCTGCGGCGAGGGCCGGTCCGCGCCGAGGGTCCGGGCCGCGCCGGGCGCCGGACCCGCCGCGGGAGTGGGATCGGCCGCCGCGACGGAGGGGAGTCCGGCGAGGACGAGCGCGCCGAGTGCCGTGAGGGCCGAGTGGCGCAGGGCACGGACATGACTGGGGACCATTCGGTACGTCTCCTTCGATCGGGGCGGCCAGGCTGCCGAGGAGCCTTAGGCCTTTCCCGGCGCGCCCGGCGCGATGTGGGGACACGCCGGGGTTAGCGCTTTGGAGACACGAACGGACGCCATGTGCAGTACGGATGTGCGACGGCGGGCACCCGGACGGGTCACACGGGGTGAGGCCGGGCGAGCCCCCCTCCGTGACGAAGGAGGCGGCCGTCGAAACGGGCGCGCGCCCGGGGTCGTCACCGCGGGGACGACCCGGAAGTCGGCGCGGGCGTTCTCCCGGCCCGGCTCGACGCGCACGTAGCCGCGCCGGCCGTCGTGGAACCGCAGGTGGGGGTTGGCCCGCAGGTAGGTGCCCCAGTTGGCCGGGTGCTCCGCCCCGTCCGTGCCGCCGGCGACGCAGGTGCAGGTCAGCTCCGTGCCCAGGGTGGGGGAGTCGGGGTCGTCGAAGTCGTCCTTGATGTCGAAGGCGTACGCCACGTGGACATCGCCGGTGAGGACCAGCCAGTTGTCGGCACCGGCCCCCTTCGCGCCCGCGACGAGCCGGCCGCGGTTGGCGCGGTAGCCGTCCCAGGCGTCCGTCGACATTTCCGCGTAGGCGCCCACGTCCATCCTGCGCTGGGAGCAGGTGACCTGTCGGGGCATCACGTTCCACAGCGCGGTGGAGCTCTCCCATCCGTCGATCAGCCATCGCTCCTGGGCGTCCCCGGTGAGGCTGCGCGCGGCATGGTCCGACTCCGGTCCCGGGCGACGCTCCTCGGTCCGGCCTGCGTGAAGTCGTCCCCGTGTCCCGGTAGTTGGTCTACGGAGGCACAGCTCTGTGTGAAGCTTTCCCCATGACTCACCCGAGTGAAGAAGTCAGAGCCAGGCTGCAGACCGATCGCCCGCACTCCGCCCGTGTCTGGAACTACCTGCTGGGAGGCAAGGACAACTACCCCGTCGACAGCGCGGCCGGCGAGGTCATCCTGAAGACCTTTCCGGAGTTCGCCGCCGTCGCGCGGCTGCAGCGCAGGTTCCTCGCGCGTGCCGTGCGGTTCCTGGCGGGCGAGGCCGGTGTCCGTCAGTTCCTCGACATCGGCACCGGACTGCCCACCGCCGACAACACACACGAACTGGCCCAGCGCATCGCGCCGGAGAGCCGCATCGTGTACGTCGACAACGACCCCCTCGTCCTCGTGCACGCCCAGGCCCTGCTCACCAGCAGTACCGAGGGCGCCTGCGCCTACGTCGACGCCGACGTCAGGGACCCGGAACGCATCCTCGCCGAGGCGGCGAAGACCCTGGACCTCAGCCGCCCGGTCGCCCTGACCATGCTGGGCATCATGGGGCAGATCTCCGACGCCGAGCGCCCCGCCGAGCTGGTGAGCACACTGATGTCGGCCCTGCCCCCGGGCAGCTACCTGGCCCTGAGCGACGGCACGGACACCAACGAGGCGCTCAACACCGCGGTCGGGGTCTACAACGGGCAGTCGGCCAACACCTACCACCTGCGGTCACCGCAGGAGATCGCCTCCTTCTTCGCCGGGCTGGAGCCGGTGGAGCCGGGCGTCGTGCCGACGGCCGCGTGGCGTCCGGACGCCGACCCGGCCGAGGACGACACGGCCGACGTCTCCGTCTGCGGTGTCGCGGTCAAGCGGTGACCCGGTCGGCCGCCCGGTGCTCCCGCCGGCCCTTACGGCGACCGGCGACCGGCGGCGCGGCGTTCCGCGGCAGCCGGTCGGCCGCCGCGTGCGCAGGGCCTGCGGCGGTGCCGTACCGGTCCGCTCGGCGAGAGCGAGCGGGCCGGCCCGCCCGGGTGAGCGGGGTCTCAGCCGGTGGTGGCCTCCGCGCCGACCCGTGAGCGGACCGGCAGGTGGTAGACGTGGAAGGCGCGGCCGATGACCGGCTGGGCGACGTTGCGGACCCTGACCCCGCCCGTGGTCATCCCGTGCTCGGTGCCCGCGTGCGCGTGTCCGTGCACGGCGAGGTCCGCGCCCGCCGTGTCGATCGCCTCGGCCAGCAGATAACTGCCGAGGAACGGATAGATCTCCAGCGGCTCCCCGGCCAGGGTCTCCGGCACGGGGGAGTAGTGGGTGAGGGCGATACGGACGTCGCACTCCTGCCCCGACAGGTCCTCCAGCGCGGTCCGCAGCCCGTCGGCGCACCGCCGGGAGACCCGCACGAACTCCTTCATCACCGGCTCGCCGAACTCCCCGGCGCTGGCGCCGACGAACCCGCCGCCGAAGCCCTTGGTGCCGGCCACCCCGACCCGCGCGTCCCCCACCGGCACCACCGTCGACTCACCCTCCAGGACCGTGGCCCCCGCGTCCCGCAGCACGGCCGTGACCTCGTCCTGCCGGTCGTCGTGGTGGTCGTGGTTGCCGAGCACGGCGACCACCGGAACCCCCAGGCCCCGGATCTCGTCGGCCACCACACGGGCCTCCTCGACGGTGCCGTGGCGGGTGAGGTCACCGGCCAGCAGCAGCAGGTCGGCGCACTCGGGCAGGGTGTCGAACGCGGGACGGAGCACGCCCCGGGTCTCGGGGCTCAGGTGGATGTCCCCGACGGCGGCGATCCGGATCATGACAGTTCCTCCGCGTGGTCGGGCGAGGAGGGCTCACTGACCACGATGTCGCAGTGCACCTCGAGACCCGCGAGTTCCTCCCGCACCGTGCTCAGGACCTCCTCGCGGCAGTGGGCGGAGGGGACGGTCCCCGTCACCAGTACGGTCGCGCCGCGGACCTCGGTCCGCACACCCAGTTCGCCGAGCTCACCGGAGGCGAGCCGGTCCTGGAGGTGGGCGACGCGGTACTCCGGGCTCCGCGCGGCGTGGGTGCCGGCCGCCGGACCGGCGTCGTGGGTGCTCATCAGCGTTCCTTCCGCGGATCAGATGACGTTCAGGCGTTCCAGGAGGAAGAAGAAGGCCGCTGGCATCGGCTCGTCGCCACTCTCCCGCCGTACCCGGTCCCAGTCGACCTTCTCGCGCAGGGCGCGGGCGATGGGCAGGACCGCACCGAAGTCGCAGTGGTGTTCCGAGAAGGCGGACACCAGGCCGGACAGCAGATCGGTGGGCGCCAGCACCGGCATGCGCACCGACTCCACCGGCAGCTCCTGCGCCCGCTCCAGCATCCCGGCGGACACGGGCCGGTGCGCCAGCTCGAAGATGATGTCCACGTCCTGGCCGAAACAGGTGGCCTTGATGAGCCAGTCCTCGGGCGGGGCGTAGACGGTCAGCCCGGCCTCGCGGAGCGTGGCGGCCACCGCGTCGGCGTCCTCGGGACGGACGCAGAAGTCGACGTCGTGCTGGAGGTTCCCGCTGCCTCCGTGGGCACGGACGGCGACGCTGCCGGCCAGGGCGAACAGGTGCCCGCCCCGCTTGAGCACCGCGCCGACCTGCTTGGCCGCCTCCAGGATGGCCTGGTTGCGGTCGCGGGGCAGCTCCGGCACGTCGTCCCCTCCCGGGGGTTGCGCCTCGCGCCGCACGTCGAGCGGGGGCACCTCGCCGGGGGCGTCCGAGGCCAGTCGGAGGTCCGGGACCACCGGGCGCCGGGCGAGCGTGGTGTCCTCGCCGTTCTCCGTCATGACCACTCCCTTCGGCGGCCGGACGGTCCGTACGGCCGCTGTCTCCGGCTCCCCCGCCCGGGACAGCCCTGTCTGCCCGCACCTGGTACCCGGCGTGCCCGTTCCGACACGGACGCGCGCCGACGGCGGGCGGCCGCGGACCGCGAGGGCCCGGCTCGGGCGTACTGGGAAAGCGCTCGGGCCCGTCACGGTCGAGTATGGGGTCAAGGCAGACAAACCGGATGGGTTTCCTGAGGGTCGCGCTCGTGGAGGTCGCCATGAACCAGGACACGTCTCGTTCGCCGGATCTCGCGCAGCCCCTCCGGGCGGTCGCCTCCCAGCTGCGCCGGCTGCCCGGCGTGCAGCAGGTGGAGAGGGTCGCCGGCGGTGCCCTCGACACGATCGGCGCGGTGTCCCCACGCGGCCGGCGGATGGCCGTCTACGCCGGAGCGGGGGTGCTCGGGGTGGCCGGACTGGTCGAGTGGCCGGTGGCGCTGACCGGCGCCGCCGTCGCCTGGCTCACCAGGCCGCGCTCCGCACAGCGGCCCGAGGGCGAGGAGGCGGGTACGGACCGGGCGGCCGCTTCGGGGCAGGACCGTGCGCGCGCCGTCCGCGCCGCCGGCTCCGAGCCGCCCGCGGGCCCCGGCGACCGGCTCGCGCCCTCCCGTCACCGCGACGGCCGCACCGACCGCGGCGTGCACGAAGAGCCCGCCAAGGTGGGCGACACCGCAACCGCCGAGGGCCTCAAGCAGGTGGCCGCGGCCACCGCGCACCACACACCGCAGGCCGGCCCCGCGCTGCCGCGCGACGACCGGCACGCGGGCTGAGCCGGGAACACGGGATCCTCCGATGCTCACACTCTTCGACGCCGCCCCCCTCGCCGGTGCCGTGGCGGGTGCCGCCGCCGGTGCCGCCCGCAGCACCGCCCGGGGCGTCACCTCCGTCCACCGCACCACCCGCCGCCTGGGCCACGTCGCGCGCAACGCCGTCGGCGGCGACCGGCACTGGCGGGCCGGACACCGCGTCCACCTGGCCCTGTACGGCCCGGGCGGCGCCGCAGCCCCGCTCGCCCGCAAGGCCGCCGCTCAACTCCTCGACCACCCCGACGTGCTGACCGCGTACTGGGACGACGGACTGTCCCGGCTCGTCGTGACCGCCGTGACGGACGCGGCCGGTGACCGCGTGAGCGGGCACGCCGTGGAACTCGCCGCCCGCCTCGGGCTGACCGAGGACGCGGGCCCCGAGGAGGAGAGCGGGACCGTGCACCCCGGCGACCCCCACGACGTACGGATCGCCGCCGCGGGGCTGCTGCTGGACGCCGCCGGCGCGGCCGGTGCCCTGGCCGGCCGGTCGCTGCGCCTGCCCCGCAGCCCCAAGGCGGTCACCGCCGCCGTCACCCTGCTGCGCGAGAACCCCCGCTTCCGCGCCCTGCTCAGCCGGCGGTTCGGCCGCAGCGGCATGGAACTCCTCCTCGCCGCCGCCAACGCCGCCGCGCACGGCGCCGGACAGTCCCCCGTGTCCCTCGTGCTCGACGGACTGCTGCGCACCGGCCAACTGGCCGAGGCGGCCGCCCGGGCCGCCGCCTTCGAGGCCCTCCACGACGACGTCTGCGGCGAACGGCGCACCAGCCTCCCGCCGCCCGCCGGCGTCCGCCCGCCCCTGCGCGTGACACCCACCCAGGCCTACGCCGCCCACGCCGGCACCGGCAGCGTGGCGGGCGCCGCCGCCACCCTCCTCATCACGCACGACGCGGCGGAGGCGGCCGAAGCGGTCCTCGCCGGATCCCCCAAGGCGGCACGCTACGGCCCCGCCGCCTTCGACTCGCTCCTCGGCGCCGGCCTCGCCGGATCCGGCGTCCTGGTCCGCAGCGGCAGGCGCCTGTGGCAGCTGGAGATCGCCGACTCCCTCGTCCTGCACGCCGACGCCCTGCGCGGCCACGCGCCGCCCGGCGGCGACGCCGTGTTCCACGACCCCGTCGACCCCTGCGCCGAGGCCGTCCTCGACGCGGCCCGCCGGGCCGGGCTGCACGTCGTGATCACCGGCGGCTCCGACCTGAAGGACATCACGCGCCTCGCCGACGAGGTCGCCCCCGCGGGCCTGCCGTTCGGCGACGTCGTCCGGGCCCTGCAGAACGACGGCCACATCGTGGTGAGTGTCGCGCGCGTGGCCGCGCACGGCGCCGGCGAGGTGGCGGACGGGCTGCCCGCGGGCGACGTGGCGATCGCCCTCACCGACGACCGCTCGGCGGTCGCCTGGGGCGCCGACGCCCTCGCCCCCGGTGGACTCGGCGACGTGTGGCGCCTGCTGACGGCGATCCCGGCGGCCCGCCGCGTCGGCCGCCGCTCCCAGACCCTGGCCCGGGCGGGCGCCGCCCTGTCCGGGCTCATGGTGGCCCGCGGCGGCACCCCGGGCGGCCGGTTCTGGCAGCGGCTCACCCGGCACGCCCCGGTGAACATCGCCGCGGCGGCCGCCCTGCTCACCGGCTGGACCGAAGCCGTACGCGTGGCCCGCGCCGCGCCGCCCGAGCCCCGGTGGCACGTGCCCTGGCACGCCCTGGAACCGCACGAGGCACGCGAACTCCTCCACCGCGTCCACACCGACGCCGAGCCCGAGGGACTCGCCCTGCTCGCCGGCCGCGCCCGGCAGCGGGCCGCCCGCCTCACCCGCACGCCCGCCCTCGCCCCCGCCCGCTGGACCTGGCAGGCGGCCGGCGCCGTACGCCGCGAACTCGACGACCCGCTCACCCCCGTCCTCGCCACCGGGGCGGTCGCCTCCGCGCTGCTCGGCTCGCTCGTCGACGCGCTGCTCGTCGTCGGTGCCATGGACATCAACGCGGTGGCGGGCGGACTCCAGCGGCTGCGCGCCGAACGGGCGCTGGCCCGGCTGGCCGCCCGGCAGCAGCCCAAGGCGCGCCGCCAGGACGGCCGCGGCCGCAGTGTGACCGTGGACGCCGCCCGGCTGCGGCCCGGCGACCGGATCACCATCGGCGCCGGTGACGTCGTCCCCGCGGACGCGCGCCTGCTCCAGGAGGACGGACTGGAGGTCGACGAGTCGTCGCTCACCGGCGAGTCGCTGCCCGTGACCAAGTCCCTCGCGCCGGCCCCGGGCGCCCCCGTGCCCCGCCGGACCTGCATGGTGTTCGAAGGCACCACCGTGGTGGCCGGCCGGGCCGAGGCGCTCGTGGTGGACACCGGCGACCGCACCGAGGCGGGCCGCGCCGTCGCCCTGGCCGCCCGCACCCCGCCGCCCGCCGGAGTCCAGGCACGCCTCCAGGAACTCACCCGCAAGGCCCTGCCCGTCACCCTCACCGGCGGCGCGCTGGTCACCGTACTGTCCCTGCTGCGCGGGAGCGCCGTCCGGCGGGCCGTCAGCGGCGGGGTCGCCGTGGCCGTCGCCGCCGTCCCCGAGGGGCTGCCGCTCGTCGCGACCGTCGCCCAGATGGCCGCCGCCCGCCGCCTCTCCCGGCGCGGCGTCCTGGTCCGTACCCCGCGCACCCTGGAGGCGCTCGGCCGGGTGGACACCGTCTGCTTCGACAAGACCGGCACCCTCACCGAGAACCGGCTCCGCCTGGTCCGGGTCGCCACCGCCGACGGCACCGTCCTCGCCCCGGGCGCGGCCGACGCGGTACCGGTCGTCCGGCTGGCCGCGCGCGCCTGCCCGCAGGAGGAGACGGCCGAGGGGCGGCGGGTCGCGCACGCCACCGACGAGGCGGTCCTCGACGCCGCCCCGCCCGACGGGACCTGGACCGCCGAGGGCGAACTGGCCTTCGAGGCCAGCCGCGGTTACGCGGCGGCGGTCGGCCGGGAGGACGGCCCGGGCACGGCCCGGCTGCTCGTCGTCAAGGGCGCCCCGGAGACGGTGCTGCCCGCCTGCCGGGACCTCCCCGACGAGGCGGCCGGGACGGCCCACACCCTCGCCGGCCAGGGACTGCGCGTCCTCGCCGTGGCCCGGCGCCCGTGCCGGGGGCCGGACGCGGAAACGGAACTCGACGCCGCGCTCGACGGCCTGGAGTTCGCCGGACTGGTCGCCCTGGCGGACGTCCCGCGCGAGACCTCGCAGGAGCTGCTCACCGAACTGCGCCGGGCCGGCATCCTGCCCGTCATGCTCACCGGGGACCATCCGGAGACCGCCCGCGCCATCGCCCTGCAACTGGGCTGGCCGGAGGGCACCTCCGTGGTCACCGGGGACGAACTCGTCGCGATGGGCCGCAGCGACCGGGTCCGCGCCCTGCACGGCGCCGGGGTCGTCGCCCGGGTCGCACCCGAACAGAAGCTCCACGTCGTGGAGGCCCTCCAGCAGGCCGGCCGGGTGGTGGCGATGGCCGGCGACGGCGCCAACGACGCCGCCGCGATCCGCGCCGCCGACGTGGGGGTCGCCATCGAGTCCCGCGGCTCCGCCGCCGCCCGCAACGCCGCCGACATCGTGCTCACCACCGGCGACCTGTCCGTCCTGGTCGACGCCGTGGGCGAGGGCCGCGCGCTGTGGCGCAGCGTCGCCGACGCGGTGAGCATCCTCATCGGCGGCAACGCCGGCGAGGTCGGCTTCAGCGTGCTGGGCACCCTCCTCGCCGGGGCCTCGCCCCTGTCGACCCGTCAGCTGCTCCTGGTCAACCTGCTCACCGACATGTTCCCCGCCATGGCGGTGGCGGTGACGCCGAGCGACGACCCGTCGACGGCCGCGCACGCCGCGACCGGCCCGATGGGTCTGGACGTGCTCGGCACGCCCCTGCTGCGTTCCATCCGCCGCCGGGGCGTCACCACGTGCCTCGGCGCGGTCACGGCGTACCTGTTCGGCCGCCTCACCCCCGGCACCGAACGCCGCTCCACCACCATGGCCCTGTGCGGAGTGGTCGGCGCCCAGTTGGTGCAGACCCTCTCCGGACGCCGCCACAGCACCCTGGTGTGGGTGACGGCCCTGGGCTCCGCGGCCGTGCTCGCCGCCCTCGTCCAGACGCCGGGCGTCAGCCACTTCTTCGGCTGCACCCCGCTCGGCCCGGTCGCCTGGCTCGGCATCGCCCTGGCCATCGTCCTGTCGGCGCTGGCCCCACGCCTGGAACGCCTGGAAACCGTACGGCACCTCTACGACCTCACCACCCGCTTCCTCCAGCATCTGTCCGCCTCCGCGACGCAGACCCGCCACCTCCTCGACCGAGGCATCGCCCGCCCCGTGGCCTGATCAAAGGGCGCGGGGAACCGCGGTGACCTGAGGGGCGCGGGGAACCGCGCGAGAGGGGGTCTGGGGGCGAAGCCCCCAGGGCCGGGAAGGGGCGGCGGGGGCGGAAAGGGTGCGGCCACCCCCGCGGAGCCCCACCACCGCGCCAGAGACCCACCCCCTCCGCCCGAGCACATCCCTCCCGCGCGCACATCCCCCGCCCCCCACTCACACTGGAAGTGCAGGGCGGCACCAGGACACCCCCCGGGCCCCCGAACAAGCGGGCGACGCGCACGCCCCGCGCCCAGCCCGCCGCACCGCCGCACAGCGAGAAGGGTGAGGATCGGCATGAAGGGCTACGTCTTCCACGGCCCAGGGCAGTCCGCCTGGGAGGAGGTCCCCGACCCGGAGATCAAGGACCCCGGCGACGCGATCGTGCGCGTCGACGCCGTCACCATCTGCGGTACCGACCTGCACATCCTCAAGGGCGACGTGCCCGCGGTCCGCCCGGGAACCGTCCTCGGCCACGAAGCGGTCGGGGAGATCGTCGAGGCCGGCACCGACGTCCGCACGGTACGCCCCGGGGACCGCGTCCTCGTCTCCTGCATCTCCGCCTGCGGACGCTGCGGCTACTGCCGTGAGACCAGCTACAGCCAGTGCCGGGGCGGCGGCGGCTGGATCCTCGGCCACCTCGTCGACGGCACCCAGGCCGAGTACGTACGCGTCCCGCACGCCGACCTCTCGGTGCACCCGCTGCCCGGCGCCGTGGCCAACGAGGACGCCGTGCTGCTCGCCGACATCTTCCCCACCGGCTACGAGGTCGGCGTGCTCAACGGGCGCGTGCGGCCCGGCGACACGGTCGCCGTGGTCGGCGCGGGCCCCGTCGGTCTCGCCGCGATCGCCACCGCCCGGCTGTTCGCGCCCGAGCGCATCGTCGCCGTGGACCTGGCCGCCTCCCGGCTCCAGGCGGCGAAGGAGTTCGGCGCCGATGCCGTGGCCGACGCGAGCGAGGCTCCCGAGCAGCTGATCGGGGACCTCACCGGGGAACTGGGCGCGGACGTGGTCATCGAGGCGGTGGGCGTGCCGGAGACCTTCGAACTGTGCGCCCGCATGGTGCGCCCCGGCGGGCACCTCGCCAACGTCGGCGTGCACGGCGCGCCCGTCACCCTGCACCTCGAGGAGCTGTGGAGCAGGAACGTCACCATCACCACCGGGCTCGTCGACACCCGCTCCACCCCCGCCCTGCTGCGGATGGCCGCCGCCGGCCGGCTGCCCACCCGCCGGATGGTCACCCACACCTTCCCGCTCGACCACATGCAGGAGGCGTACGACGTCTTCGGCAACGCCGCCGAGACCGGGGCGCTCAAGGTCGTGCTGGGCGTGCCGCAGCACGAAGTGGTCCCCGTGCACCCGACGCCCTGACGGGCCGAAGGTCCCGGGCCGGGCCCGGCCCTCCGGCGGGCCCGGCGCCGCGGAACGGGCCGTCGGGCCCCGTGCCGGACCGGGTGCCGGGGGTCCACCCTGGAGGGGTGGCGCCGTCGGGACCCGCGCGAGGAGGTGACCTCCCATGGCCTGGACGCAGGGCACGAGGCCGCGCAGGGTGCGCCTGTGGCGGTGGCGGAGGAACCCGCTGCGCCGCCGCAGCGATCTGGTCGAGGCCTGGCTGCTGCTCGCCACCCTCGTTCTCGCCCTGCTCGCCGGGGCGTTCGCCGGCGTGACGGCGGCCGGAGTCGTGGACGGGTCGATCGAGGAACGCCGCGAGGACACCCGCCCCGTCACCGCCGTCCTTGTGGAGGACGCCGCCCACGCGCTGCCGGCGTCCGTGACGGAGGACGGCGACGGCGGTGTCTGGGCCAAGGTGCGGTGGACCGCTCCCGACGGCGCCGTCAACACCGGCCGGGCGGAGGTCGAGGCGGGCACGAAGGCGGGCGCCGAGGTCACCGTGTGGAACGACCTCGCGGGCCGGCTCGCCACCGCGCCGCCCCAGGGCGCGGAAGCGCGGTTCCAGGTCGTCATGGCCGGGACCACGGTCGCCGTCGCCACCGGAGGACTGGTCGTGCTCGGCGGAGGGCTCCTCCGGTACCGGCTGCGGTGGCGGCGTCTGGCCGAGTGGGAGGCCGAGTGGCAGCGGGTCGAACCGGCGTGGCGGAAACGGATGACGGGCTGAGCCGACCGGGGGAGGGGGCGCCTGCCCGGCCGTCGTGCGCGAGGACGGACGCCCGTGGGGTGCGGAATTGCAAATTTTCGCAATTGCCTACATGCTTGTCTCATCATTTCGTGCGAGTGGAGTCGAGGGGCCGTGTCCGTACCGCTGTCACCGGCCGGGGTCCGGTCCCGGATCATCTCGCTGCTGCCCACCCGCGCCGACCTGGACGAGATGCGGCGCCACCCCCGCCGGGACCTGCTGGCCGGACTCACCGTCGCGGTCGTCGCCCTGCCGCTCGCCCTCGGCTTCGGGGTCTCCTCCGGGCTCGGCGCCGAGGCGGGACTCGCCACCGCGGTCGTCGCCGGGGCGCTCGCGGCCGTGTTCGGCGGTTCGAACCTGCAGGTCTCCGGGCCGACCGGGGCGATGACGGTGGTGCTCGTGCCGATCGTCGCCGACCACGGGCCCGGGGGCGTGCTCACCGTCGGGCTGATGGCGGGCATGATCCTCGTCGGCCTGGCACTGCTGCGGGCCGGCGGCAGCATGCGGTACGTGCCCGCTCCGGTGGTGGAGGGATTCACGCTCGGCATCGCCTGCGTCATCGGGCTGCAGCAGATACCGAACGCGCTCGGCGTGCCCGAACCCGACGGCGAGCGGGTCCTGGTGGTGGCCTGGCGGGCGGGCCGGGAGTTCCTCCGCGCCCCCAACTGGACGGCACTGGCGCTGGCACTCGCGGTGGCGGCCGTGATGCTCGTCGGGGCGCGCTGGAAACCCACCGTCCCCTTCTCCGTCCTGGCGGTGATCGCCGCCACCGTCGTGGCGCAGGCCGCCGGCCTGGACGGGGCCCGGCCGATCGGGGACCTGCCCCCCGGTCTGCCCGCCCCGTCGCTCTCCTTCGTCGACACCGCCGCCCTGGGCAGCCTGCTCGCGCCGGCCCTGGCCGTGGCCGCGCTCGCCGCCCTGGAGTCGCTGCTCTCCGCCTCCGTCGCCGACGGCATGACCGTCGGCCGGCGGCACGACCCCGACCGGGAACTGTTCGGCCAGGGCCTCGCCAACATCGCCGCCCCGCTCTTCGGCGGCGTCCCCGCGACCGGCGCGATCGCCCGCACCGCCGTCAACGTCCGTACCGGCGCGACCTCCCGGCTGGCCTCGCTCACCCACGCCGCCGTCCTCGCCGTGATCGTCTTCGCCGCCGCCCCGCTGGTCTCGCGGATCCCGCTGGCCGCCCTCGCCGGAGTCCTGCTGGCGACCGCGGTGCGCATGGTCGAGGTCGGCTCACTGCGCGCGATGACCCGCGCCACCCGCTCCGACGCCCTGATCCTGGTCCTCACCGCCGGCGCCACGCTCGTCCTCGACCTCGTCCAGGCGGTGATCATCGGGCTGGCCGTCGCGGGCGTCCTCGCCCTGGGCGCGGTCGCCCGCCAGGCCCGGCTCGCCCCGCTGCCGCTGGACCGGGGCGACCACTCGGAGGAGGAGCACGCGCTGCTCGCCGAGCACATCGTCGCCTACCGCATCGACGGCCCCCTGTTCTTCGCCGCGGCCCACCGCTTCCTGCTCGAACTGTCCGAACTCGCCGACGTACGCGTGGTCGTGCTGCGCATGTCCCATGTGAGCGTCGTCGACGCCACGGGGGCCCTGGTCCTCAAGGACGCGGTGACGAAACTGCGACGGCGCGGCATCCTCGTCCTGGTCTCCGGCATCCGCCCGGAGCACCGCCGCGCCCTCGCCTCCGTGGGAGCCCTGGAACTGCTGCGGCACGAGGGCGGGGAGTACGCCACCACACCCGAGGCGATCGGCGCGGCCCGGTCACTCCTGGAACGCGACGGTACCCTGCGGCGTGCCGGAGCGTCCCGGGCCGCCGCGGTGCCCACACCTACCCGGGAGGCATCGTGACCCCGGCCCTGAGCACCCTGCCGCACCGCCATGTGCTCACCCTGCCCACGGAACCCCGCGCGGTGCGCCTCGCCCGCGAGACCGCCGAACGCACCCTCGCGGAGTGGGGCATCGGCGACCGGCACCCCGCGGTGGGCCCGGCGTTGCTCATCCTGAGCGAACTGGTGACCAACAGCGTCCGGCACGCGGCCGCGGCCTCCCCGCAGACCACGGTGGTCTACGCGGCGAGCCCCGACTGCCTGGTCTTCGCCGTGCACGACCGGCATCCCCACCGGCCCCGGCTGTTCGGCACGCAGGGGGCGGGACGGGGCGGCCTGGCCACCGTGGTGGAACTGACCCACGGCCTGGGCGGCACCGCTGTCGTCCGGGGCGACGACGACGGCGGGGGCAAGAGCGTCTGGATCACCCTGCCGCTGTGAGAACGGCGGAGCCGGCCGCCGGACGGCGGGGATGTATGAAGTTGCTAATGTCGGAAAGCGTCGAGGCAGCGGGTGTCGACGAGCAGATGAGGCGATGGACCGAGGACCGGCCCCCCGGGCCGTGCTGCCGCGCCGGAAAGGGGACGGCACGATGACCACGCCGCTGTACCAGCTCAAGGCCGAGTTCTTCAAAACCCTGGGCCACCCCGCCCGCATCCGCGTACTGGAACTGCTCAGCGAGCGTGAGCACGCGGTCGCGGAGATGCTCCCCGAGGTCGGCATCGAGCCGGCCCACCTCTCCCAGCAGCTCGCGGTGCTGCGGCGGGCCAACCTGGTGGTCGGCCGCAAGGAGGGCTCGACCGTGTACTACTCGCTGACCAGCCCGCACGTGGCGGAACTGCTCCGGGTGGCCCGCACCATCCTCTCCGGCGTCCTGGCCGGCCAGGCCGAACTCCTCGCGGACCTCCAGGCCGCCCAGAAGGAGGCCAAGCCCCGGCCGTGACCCCACGCGGGCACACCGTGCCCGCCGCGGTCCGCCAGGGTGACCTCCGGTGCCGCAGCGGACACGGGTGAGTACGGGGGAGGCCCGGCCGTGGAGCGCCGGCCCCGGAGCCGGTGGCCGTGGCGGGCGTGGGCGGGGCGACGCGACGGGCTGCCCGCGCCCGGCCCCGTGCCGTCAGCCGGCGGGGGGTGCGGTCTCGCGGCGGCAGTGCAGGAAGAGGTGGGGTTCGGGGCGCGCGTCCGGGTGGGTCGGGGTGAACATCACGCTGTCCTGCGACTCCACCGTCAGTCCCGCCCCGCGGACGAGGGCGATGACGTCCTCCGCCGCGAAACTGGTGACCCGTACGGGCTGACCCATGAACACCCCGTCGAACTCCTCGACGTCCAGGGGCACGGTGGCCAGCGCCAGCAGGCCACCCGGCTTCAGCGCCCGCGCCAGCCGGCGCACGAGTCCGGCCTGTTCCGCCCGGGGCATCTGCAACAGCGCGAAGTACACGCAGATCGCGTCGAAGGAGCCGTCCTCCAGAGCCATCCGGCGGACGTCCTCGCAGCGGAACTCGGCCTCGGGAACCTGCCGGGCGGCGATCTCCACCATCACCGGCGACACGTCGACGCCCAGGACCCGGTGCCCGGCCCCGGCGAGCACGGCGGCCGTGGGACGGCCCGTGCCGCTGCCCACGTCCAGCACCCTGCTGCCGGGCTCCAGCCGGTCGAGCAGCCGGCCCAGGGACGCGCGGTGGGCCGCCGAGGAGGCGAACGCCTTCTCGTACTCGCTGCCCAGCGCGTCGAACACCGCCGCCGCCGGTGACTCGTGACCCTCGTCGACCAAGACACACCCCCGTCTCCGCATACCGATGCCGGGCATCGTGCCACCCCGGGCCCCCCGCTCACAACGGCCCCGGCTTGCGGGCGCGGCGACCGGCACGGCAGGGTCGGCATGTGCCCACTCTGCTGATCGTCCACCACACCCCCTCGCCCCACTGCCAGGCGATGTTCGAAGCGGTCCTGGCCGGGGCCACCGCCCCGGAGATCGAGGACGTGCGGGTGGTGCGGCGGGCCGCCCTGTCCGCCACCGCCACCGACGTGCTGGAGGCCGACGGCTACCTCCTCGGCACCCCGGCCAACCTCGGCTACATGTCGGGAGCCCTCAAGCACTTCCTCGACCAGGTGTACTACCCGTGCCTGGACACCACCCGGGGCCGCCCCTTCGGGTACTACGTGCACGGCGGCAGCGACGTCACGGGGGCGCTGCGGGGCGTCGAGACGATCACGACCGGGCTGGGCTGGCGCCGCGCTGCGGAGCCCGTGACGGTCACCGGTGAGCCCGACAAGGGCGCCGTCGAGCGCTGCTGGGAACTGGGCGCCACGCTCGCGGCGGGCCTGATGGAATGAAGAAGGCCGCCCAGGCGGCCACAGGCGCCGGGGCGGCCCTCGGGGAGGCCGGCTGGTCCCGTCAGGAGTCGTCGTCCAGGCGACGCCGGTCCTGCTCGTCCCAGGCACGCGTGTCGCGCGGCTGCGTGTACGGCTCCGCCTCCGGCGGATGCCCGCCGGCGATGGCCCGCTGCCGGGCGATCTCCGCGTCGAACTCCAGCCCCAGCAGGATGGCCAGGTTGGAGATCCACAGCCAGATCAGGAACACGATGACACCCGCCATCGTGCCGTACGTCTTGTTGTACGAGCCGAAGTTGGCGACGTAGAGGGCGAACCCGGCGGAGGCGAGGAGCCAGATCACCAGCGCCAGGAAGCTGCCCGGGGTGATCCACCGGAAGCCCCTGATCCGGGCGTTCGGGGCCGCCCAGTACAACAGCGCGATCATCATGGTGACCAGCAGCACCAGCACCGGCCACTTGGCGATCGACCACACCGTGAGCGCGGTGTCGCCCAGCCCGAGCAGGTCGCCCGCCTGCCGGGCGAGACCGCCGGTGAACACCACGATCAGCGCGCTGATCACGGCCATCAGCATCAGCGCGACCGTCACGCCGACCCGTACCGGCAGCACCTTCCACACCGGGCGGCCCTCAGGCATGTCGTAGACCGCGTTGGACGAGCGCATGAACGCCGCCACGTAGCCCGACGCCGACCAGATGGCCAGCACCAGACTGACGATCGCCACGAGGGAGCCGATGCCCGCCCGGCCCTGCAGTTGCTCCACCGCCTGGGTCATGATGTCGCGGGCCGCGCCGGGGGCGGTGAGCTCCTGGAGGTTCTCCACCACCTTGTCCGTGGTGGACTTGCCGGTGAGGCCCAGGATCGACACCAGGGCCAGCAGCGCCGGGAACAGCGACAGCACACCGTAGTACGTCAGGGCCGCGGCCCGGTCGGTGAGTTCGTCGTCCTTGAACTCGCGCAGGCTGCCCTTGAGTGCCGCGCCCCACGCCCCTTTCGGCAGTTTGGTCAGGGAGTCCGGCGCCGCCCGCTCGACCTGATCGCTCGGCCCCGGCCCCTCCGGCTCCGCGCGCTGCGTCTCGTCGCCCGGACGGGGCTCGTCCGGTGCAGCGCGCCGCGCCCCGTCGTCCGCGCGGTGCTCGTCCGTCGCGTCGTCGGGGGCCTTTCTGTCGTTCCGCCCCGGGATATGCAGCCTCATGGGCAACGGGTAACCCGCGACCGCGATGTCACGCCCCCGCCGTGACGGCCGGTCCGGGCACCCGCCCACGCTTGTGGGAGCGCTCCCAAGAGGGCAGGATGCCGACATGACCGAGTCCCCCAGGATCCGTCCGTACCGCCGCGAGGACCGGGCCGCCCTCGACGACATCTGCGTCCGCACCGCGCACATCGGTCAGGACAGCCGCCCGCATTACCGCGACCCCGCCGTCTTCCCCGCCACGTTCGCGGCCCCCTACGTCCACCTGGAGCCCGAACTGGCCTTCGTGCTGGACGACGGGGCGGGCCGGGCGGTCGGCTACATCGTCGGCACCGCCGACACGGCCCGCTTCGCCCGCGCCTTCCGTACCGCGTGGCTCCCCCTGGTCGCCGGCCGCCACCCCGAGCCGCCCGTACCCCCGCGGACGCCGGACGAGGAGATCGCCCGGCTGCTGCACCACCCCGAGCGCATGATCGTCCCCGAACTGGCCGCATGGCCGGCCCACCTGCACATCGACCTGCTGCCCGAGTGGCAGGGCCGCGGTCACGGCCGGCGGTTGATGCGGACCTTCCTCACCGCGCTGCGGGACGCGGGGGTTCCGTCCGTCCATCTGATCATGGTGAGGGCCAACGCACCCGCCCGGGCCTTCTACGACCGCATGGGCTTCGAGGAGGTCGACGCGCCACTGGACGACGCGGTCGTCTGCCTCGGGCGTACGACAGGGGACCTCGACCGGCTCTGAGCGGCCGGGTCGCCCTCGCCTCGAAGGACATCCAACACGCCGGGTCCGCTCCCGCCTCTCGCTCGTCCTGACCGTCGTGGTCGCCGCGCCCCTCTCGCTGATCCCCTGGAGCGGCACCGCCGTCCCCCACGGTTCCGTGGTCGACCCCGCGTCCCGCGACTACGGCTGCTGGCAGTCGCCGGGGGAGCGGCTTCCAGAACCCCGCGACGGCCCAGCAGGATCCCCTGTGCTGGCAGGCGTGGCAGGACAACCCAACGCCATGTGGAACTGGAACGGTCTCTACCGCAACGGCTCCGGCGGCAACCTCCAGGCCGTGATCCCCGGACGGCCGGCTGTGCAGCGGCATCCGCACCGAGGGCGGACGCTGCAACTCCCCGGACACGGTGGGCGCCTGGAAGACGACGGACGTGGACGAAGACTTCACGGTCCGGCTGTACGACCAGGCCGGCCACGGCGCGGACTGCTTCCGTGTCCACGTCGGCGGCAGGGCTTCGACCCCGCGACCCGGCCGCTGGGCTGGAACGACCTGCGACTGGTGGCCGGCACGGGCTCGTACGCGCCCGGTGACGTGAACTTCGGCTGAGCCGCGCTCACTTCGCTGCTCAAGCCCTCGAGTCCGGCCCGGCGGTGCCGACTTCGGCGGGGACTTCTAGGGTGCCGGGGGCCGCGTTTCCTGAGATCCGGGGAAGAAAACGTGGGGCCGTTGAACACCCGGCGGCCCGTCTGCGTATGGGGCGTGGGAATCCCATGCCGACCCCCCCGCATCACAGCGTAGGAGTACTGCCTTGGCACGCAACACACGCAGACGCCCCAAACAGCGCGCGACGCTCGCCGCATTCGCCCTGATCCTGGGCGGAGGCGGGATGATGGCGGCCAACGTCTACGCATCCGCGACGGAAGAAGGCGGCACGGGGGACGCGCGGGTCCTCTCGGGCGCCACGATCGACTGCCCGGACGTGGCCACCCGGCTGACCTCGGTTCCCGAGCAGGCGCGGCCGGAGGTGGACAAGGAACTCGCCGCCCTCGACGCACAGATCGCCGACGCCTACAAGCGGCTCGGGGAGTCCGCCGACGCTCTCCGGCAGGACCCGGGCTTCGCCGACAACGCGATCGCGGGACCGCTGAAGGAGAAGCGTTCCGCGACCCTCGCCCGTATCGCCACCGCGATCGACCGGGTGGGCGACCGCCCCGAGGGCCTCGAAGAACTCGCGGCCTGTGCCGTACGCGAGTCCGGCAACGCCCCCGCACAGCCGGACGCCGGGCAGGGCGATCAGGCAGGCGACGAGGGCGACGGTCAGGACCAGGACGGCCAGGACCAAGGCGGGCAGGACCAGGACGGCCAGGACCAGGGCGGTCAGGATCAAGGCGGTCAGAACCAGGGCGGTCAGGACCAGGGCGGGAACGGCGGCCAGGCAGGCAACGGGCCCGTCGCCGGCGACTACGTCGACATCACCGGCGTCCAGCCCAACGTCTCCCGGCCGCAGCAGACGGGCAACGCCTCACGGGGCACCTTCACCAGCGAGTGCGGCGTCAACGAGAACGGCGTGTTCAACTCGGACAACGTGATCGCCGCTCCGGGGGTCAGCAACGGCGCCCACCACTTCCACGACTACATCGGCAACCAGGTCACCAACGCCTTCTCCAGTGACGAGGACCTGGCCAAGGCGGACACGAGCTGCGTGGATCAGGGCGACAAGTCGTCGTACTACTGGCCGGTGCTGCGCCTGCAGAACGGTGTCCAGGAGCAGGACGCCGACTCGCCGGGCGGCGGCATCGAGGGCAACGTGGGTGAGATCGTCACGCCCAAGGAGGTCACGCTGACCTTCGTCGGCAACCCGCAGGGCGAGGTCACCGCCATGCCGCGGCTGCTGCGCATCATCACCGGTGACGCCAAGTCGTTCGTCAACGGCCCCGGCAACGCCAACGCGTCCTGGAGCTGCACCGGCTTCGAGGACCGGCAGCTGACGGACAAGTACCCGCTGTGCCCGCAGGGCAGCGACGTGGTGCGCACCTTCGACTTCCAGAGCTGCTGGGACGGCCGCAACACCGACAGCGCCAACCACCGTACGCACATGGCGTTCGTGGACGCCCAGGGCAACTGCCCGTCCGGCTTCAAGCCCGTGCCTCAGCTGGTGCAGCGCATCGTCTACGACGTCGACGCGCCGAGCCTGGACGACGGCGGGAAGACCACCCCGCTGTTCGCCGTGGACTCCTTCCCGGAGCAGCTGCACAAGCCGATCACGGACCACGGCGACTTCATCAACGTCTTCGACGAGGACCTGATGAACGAGATGGTCCAGTGCATCAACGAGGGCCGCACCTGCGATGCGGGCGCCGGTGGTGACGGCGGCGGTGACGGTGGCGATCAGGGCGAGGAGCCCCAGCAGCCGGAGCCCACGGCCACGCCCGACGACCCGGGCCAGGGCGGCGACGGCGGCCAGGGCGACGGCGGCGGGGACAAGCCCGGCGATGACGGCGGCCAGGGCAACGGCGGCGGGGGCAAGCCCGGCGATGACGGCGGCCAGGGCAACGGCGGCGGGGACAAGCCCGGCGATGACGGCGGCCAGGAGCAGCCGTCCGAGGCCCCGGCCGACAACCCGGCCACCGAGCAGCCCGCGGGCGGCGACGCCACCGAGCAGCCCGATGTCAAGGCCTCGGCCCCGGCCGCGGACACCGGCGCCGGGAACCAGGGCGGCGACAAGGGCGACACGGGTGACAAGGGTGGTGAGAACGACGGCGGCCAGGCCGCCGAGGCCGCTGAAGTGCCCGGCAGCCTCCCGGAGCTCGGAGCCGAGGACCGGACCGGGGCGCAGGCCCAGGGCGGCAGCCTGGCCGAGACCGGAGCGCAGCTCTGGCCGGCCGCGCTCGGCGGAGTGCTGGTGATCTTCGGCTTCTTCGTCCTGCGGAGCGTGCGGCGCAACACCTGACCCCTGCGCGGCACGTACACGGCGGCAGGCCCCCCGCGGGTCCTGCCGCCTCGCGCGTGCCGGCGCTCCGCGGGCGGTGTCCACCACGTGTGCCGCCCAGCAGGTTATGACCGCCGGCGCCGTCGGCAGCCGTACGGCGGTGGCGCCGACGGGCACGCTGACCGCCAGGCGGAGCCCGAGCGTCTTGACCACGACGTCGTCCCCTGCCCTCCCGGTCCTCCTCTGCCCGGCCGAGCCGTTCCCGCAACCCCTTCACCACAGGCTCGCCGCACCGGACCGGTCACCCGTGTGACGGACCACGTTCCGGCGGGCTGCGGTGTGTGACACTGGGCGTGCAGGCCGCGGCGCAGTCCGAGTGGACGCGCCGGACGGCCGCCGAGGGGAGACGCCGTGGACCAGGGGACGACGGTACGCACCAGCGACGACGAGGACGGGACGGCAGCCGCGCGGCACGCCCGTTTCGGACGTCTCCCGGAGCCGGTCAGGCCCGAGGACATGGTCGAGGAACGTCCGGCCACGGCCCCCGACCCGGCCCGCGACGCCTACGATCCGGACGAGTGGCTGGTCCGATACTGTCTGTGAGGCCGCGCCCGCACACCGGGAGCCTACGGCTGCCCTGACGTCCCGGCGCGCCCGATGGCGGTCGCGCCCCGGCCGCTCCGCCGGCCTCAGCCGCCCGGCTCCGGGTCGTACGCCGTCAGCAGGAGCGCCACGTCGTCCGGGCGGTCCTCGGTGCGGCGGGCCGAGCGGATCAGCCGGTCGGCGAGGACCTCGACGGAGTCGGTGCGGCTGTCGGCCAGGCAGTCGAGCACCTCCTCGATGGCCGTCTCGATGTCGCCGCCCGGCGTCTCGACCAGCCCGTCCGTGTACAGGACGAGCACACTGCCCGGGACCATGGTCAGCGTCGTCACCGGGTAGACGGCGTCCGGCTGCACCCCGAGCAGCACACCGCCGGGCAGCTCCAGGCTCTCCGTGCGCCCGTCGGGGTGACGCAGCAGGGGCGGGGGATGACCCGCCCGGACCGCCTGGGCGCGGCCCGTGGCCGGTTCCAGCTCGATGTAGCAGCAGGTGGCGAAGACTTCCGTCTCCAGCTCGGCCAGCAGCCGGTTGGTGTGGGTGATGACTTCCTGCGGCGGCCGCCCGCTGGAGGCGAAGGCGTGCACCGCGCTGCGCAGCTGCCCCATGACGGCCGCGGCGCCGACGCTGTGTCCCTCGACGTCCCCGATGACCAGGGCCACTCCGCGCCCCGTGCGGATCACGTCGTACCAGTCGCCGCCGATGGCCATGCCCTGCGTACCGGGCAGGTAGCGGCCGGTGGTGCGCAACCGGTCGATGACGGGCAGCCGGTGCGGCAGCAGACCCTCCTGCAGTCCCCGTGCCACGGCGGACTCGGCGTCGTAGAGGCGGGCCCTCTCCATCGCCTGCGCGGCCAGACCACCCAGTGCGGTGAGCGCGCTGCGTTCCTCCGCGGTGAACCGGTGGGGCGCGTCCCAGCCGAGGATGCAGGAGCCGACCGGGTGGCCGGAGGCGATCAGCGGCAGGAACGCCCAGGCGCTCTTCGCGTCCACGGCGATCTCGGGATAGGCGCTCAGCAGCGCCTCGGACGACTCGAAGAACAGCGGGAGACGCGTGGTGAGCGCGTGCACGCCGGGAAGGTCCGCGTCGAGCGGGACCCCCTCGAACGGGTCGAGGAAGTGCTCCGGGTAGCCGGATTCCCACAGCAGGTGCATCCGCCCGTCACGGATCGTGTAGAGGGCGATCTCCTGCGCCCCGAACCCGGGCAGCAGCTGCTCGGCCACGGCCCGGCACACATCCCTCACGGTCACGGCCTCGGTCAGCACGCTGGCCATCTGCACCACGTGGTAGAGGGCCCCCGCCCGGGTGGGCGCGACCAGCTCCGACGGCACCCCGGTGCTCGCGGTGAGCGGCTCCAGGGCCCGCCCCGGCAACGCGCCCGCGGGAGCCTCGGTGCGGAAGACCCGACCCGTCAGGCCGTGCACACCGGGATAGAGCACGAACCCGAGCCAGGCGCCGTCCGGGGCGTGCACCAGGTACGACACGGGTTCCTGGGACAGCATCGCCGCCCGGTAGCGGTCCTCGTAGGCCGGATCACGCAGCCAGGGCAGCGCCTCCCACGGATAGTGGCCGAGCAGGCGTTCCAGCCCGCTTCCCAGCAGTTCCTGGCAGCGGCGGTTGGCATAGATGACCCGGCCGTCCTGGTCGAGGGAGAACAGACCGTCCGGCAGGCGCTCCGCGGCCTCCGCGGCGGTCACCCCGCCGGCCGCGTCGATCAGCGCACCCACCAGGATGCGGTTGGCACCCTCCACCCGTACGACGTGGCCCCACAGTTCCACCGGCCGGTAACGGGCGCCGCCGTCGTCGTCCGGCCGGTCCAGGACCCGGAAGTGCCTGGCCCTGACCTGGCCGGTCTCCTCCGCCTCCCGCCGGCTCGCCCGCAGTTCGTACAGGTCCTCGGGGCTGACCCGCGCCTCGACCTCGGCCAGGGTGCCGCCGAACTCCGCCCGGGTGATGCCCAGCAGGGACAGGGCGTCGTCGTCCCCGGACCAGCGGTCGCCGTCCAGGTCCCACTCGATGATGCCCACGTCCACGGCGAGGGCCGGGGGAGTGGGCAGCCGTACGTTCACCGGCTGGCCGTCGTACTCGATGCCGTAGGCCACCGTGTCCGCGGCGCGCGGCATCCGGCGGGCGAACTCGGCCAGCCGCTCCTCCATGTCCCGTCCGGCCTCGCCCAGCGCGGACCGCACCGCCTGCTCGTCCGCGGGCTCCCGGCTGGCCGAGCGCAGCACGGCCAGGACGCCCACCTCCTCGCCGCCGACCCGCACCGGGCGGTAGGCGTGCGCGAACGAGTACGGCAGGGCGGCGGTGAACTGCGGGAAACGCAGCATCGTCGCCCGTTCGTCCGGGAGCCACAGCACCTCACCCCTGCGGTACGCCTCGGCTATGGGCAGCGAGCCGCCCACCGGTATCCGCCACCACGGCTTCAGCAGCGACCTCGGGACGCCGGACACCACGCACAGCACCAGCGAGCGCCGGTCGCGCGAACGCAGGTAGACCAGCCCGCCGTACCCGCCCGTGTCCCGCACCGCCGCCACCACCGGATCGGCGAGCGCGTCCTCGACGCGGTACTCCGGGTGCGCGGTCCGGCTCCCCCCGGCGCCCCGGCCGTGCCTGCCCGCCGGCCGCTTCCCGCGCGGTACGGCGGCTGCGTCATCCATGTCGCGCCCTCCCGGTGCGGACGCAAGGGACATCCATTCGGTTGCTTCCCCCAGGATGTGCCATGCCCGCCGGTCCGGCGACCGGCCGGAGAAAAGCCGCAACCTTCGGGGCATCCCGCTCGTCTCACCCGATATCAGATGGTTGCGAGCCCAGGGGGCACAAAATGCTTACATCAAGAACGATCTGTGCGACGGTCGTACTCGCCGGCGCGATGCTGGTCACGGCGGCGGTCCCGGCCACGGCGGCGCCCGCCCGGGCCGCGGTGGCCTGCCCCACCGGCTGGGGCAGTGCCGCCAAGTCCGACACCGACAGCACCTCCACACCGGTGCGTGACATCAGGACCGGCAGGCACGACTGCTTCGACCGGATGGTCGTCGACCTCCCCGGCACCGGGAGCGGCGACCTCGGCTACTCCGTCCGCTACGTCGACCGTCTGTACCAGGACGGCTCGGGACGGCACATCCCCGTCGCCGGCGGCGCCGTCCTCGAGGTGCGGGTGGCCGCGCCGTCCTACGCCCCCGAGACCGGGGAGCCCACCTACCCCGCGCGCGCCGGACACCCGCTGCCCGGCGTGAACCTCACCGGGTACCGCACCTTCAAGGACGCCCGGTTCGCCGGCAGCTTCGAGGGCGAGACACAGATCGGCCTCGGCGTGCGCGCCCGGCTGCCGTTCCGGGTCCTGGAACTGCCCGGCCGTCTCGTCATCGACGTGGCCCACACCTGGACGGCCGGCGGCTGACCCGCTCGCACGCGGCCGCGGCCCGCGCTCACTTCTGCGCGGTGCCGGTCTCGCAGACCCGGCGCGCCACCTCACGCAGCTTGGTGTTGGTGCGCTGGGACTGCGTGCGCAGGATGTCGAAGGCCTGGTCCTCGGTGATGTGGTGCCGTCCCATCAGGATGCCCATGGCCTCGCCGATCAGGTGCCGGGTGGCGATGGCCTCCTGCAACTGCGCGTCGGTCAGGGCGGTGGAGAAGGCCACCGCCGCGTGGGAGGCCAGCAGCCAGCCCGCAGTCTCGCTGTCCTCGGTGAACATCCCCGGCTTGCGGGAGTACATGTTGAGCGCCCCCAGCTCCTCCTCCCGCGTGTACAGCAGGAACCCCATCATGCTGCCGACCCCCAGCTCCCGGCAGCGGGGCACGAACGCCCGCCACCGTTCCGGCTCCTCGGTGAAGTCCGGGATCCGGAAGACCCGCTCGGACCGGTCCGGCCGGGCCGCGTCGAAGCACGGCCCTTCCCCCAGGCTTCCCTGGAGCCGGTCACTGTCGATGACGAGCTGTTCGGTGGGGGCCAGCGAACTCACCCGGCCGTCCCGCAGGACGAGGATCCCGGAGGCGTCGCAGCCGTCGACGAGGTCCACCGCGGAACGCGAGATCTGCTCCAGCGTCGAGTCGAGAGTGTGCTCGGCCAGAAGATCACGGGCCATCGAAGCCATCTGCTGAGCGAATCCCTGCCAGTCCACCCGTCCGCCTCCCTGATCGCCACCACCGGCACACCACCCCATACCCCGCACGCAGATGCGGCACGCAGGTGAACCAACCGATCCCGGGCACACGGCGTACGTGATCTCCGGCGTTCCCCGCACAGTCCGGGGCGCGTCGTGCCGGCTGCCAGAGAAGGGAACCACCACGGTGACCATGCCACAGCGCCGTACGCGTCCGCTGTACCGCCGGCGGCGCTTCGACCTGCGCGCCACCGCCATGTTCTTCGGACTGCTCGCCACGGCCCTGGTCGCGGCCGGCTTCGCGGTGCGCGCGCTGGCCGGGGCCGCGCAGCGGCGACCCGTGTGGGTCACGATCCTGGTCTGCGTGGCCGTCGCCGCCCTGCTGGCCCACCGCCGCAGAAGGCGGCTGTCCGCGGCCCGAATAGCCCGCCGGACCGGCGAGGCGCTGCACCGGGCGACGACCACGGCACTCGACGCCCTGGACGCACCGCCGCCGGTACCGGCGGCGGCACCCGTGCCGGAGGCGGAGACCCGCGCCGGCGACCCGCTGCCCGCGTACGACTTCGACGCCCTGAGCCCCGAGGAGTTCGAGGAGGCGACCGCGGCCCTGTGCGTGCGCGACGGCTGTTCGCACGTGGAGGTCGTCGGCGGCGCCGGCGACCTCGGGGCCGACGTGCTCGCGCTGTCCCCCGACGGCCGCCGCATCGTCATCCAGTGCAAGCGCTACAGCGACGACAACAAGGTCGGCTCCCAGGACCTCCAGCGCTTCGGCGGCACCTGCTTCACCGTCCACGAGGCGGACGTGGCCCTCGTCGTCACCACGAGCGAGTTCACCGCCCCGGCCGAGGACTACGCCGCGCAGTGCGGCATCCTCTGCGTCCCGCGCGACGCCCTGCTCGCCTGGAGCGAGGGCCGGGCGCCGGCCCCGTGGGACACGGGCACCGCGGGCCCGCCGGCGCACGACCGGGAGGTCTGCGTCCCGGAGGTCTAGGACCGATTGTCAGTGGCGGATGCCACCCTGCCGGTATGGACGAGGAGGAGTTCATGCGCGGACGGGTCTACGGGGCGGACCACGAGGACCCCGGCCCGCGCGCCGGGCGGTCGTACGCGGAGCTGGCCGGCGGGCCGCTGGACGGTCTGCTGCTGGACGTCACCGGCAGCGACGGCACCGCACCGGGGGGCGGAGTCCGCCTGCCCACCGAAATGGGCCGCTACGGGGCGGGCGGACGTTCGGTGTACGTGCCCCGCGACCCCGGCGGCAGGGTGTACGACTGGTGGGGCGACGTCCCCTGAGCGTGTGCACACCGAGAGGGCGGGGGCAGACGTAGGCCATGGGCGTCCGCGGTCGTCGCGGGCGCGGAGAGGGCGGAGCGAGCCATGGGACTGCTGGTGGAAGGCGGCACCGCGCTGCGCGACCGGATCGGTCACGCGATCTTCTCCAGGGTGGCCGGCCCCGACGGCCCTGACAACCGCGCGCGCATCCACGGCACGCCGGGCCCGCGCTGGTTCGGCCCCGAGCGGCCGGTGAGGACGGTGCACGGCGACGCGTCGATGTTCATCGGCGGTCTGTCGGCCCTGCTGCTCCAGTCGCTCCACCCCCTGGCCATGGCCGCCGTCGCCGGCCACTCCGGGTTCCGCGGCGATCCCTGGGGGCGCCTCCAGCGGACCAGCACCTTCCTCGCCGTCACCACCTACGGCACCGCCGACAGCGCCCAGCGGGCCGTCGACCGGGTGCGGGCCGTCCACGAGACGGTGCGCGGCACCACCCCCGACGGGGAGGAGTACCGGGCGGCCGACCCCCGTCTGCTGTGCTGGGTGCACGTCGCGGAAGTCGACTGCTTCCTGCGCGCCCACCAGCGCTACGGCGCCCGTCCCCTGGACGCGGAGGGCTGCGACGGGTACGTCGCCGACATGGCCCGGATCGCCACCGCCCTCGGCGTGCCCGACCCGCCGGTGGACCGGGCCGCTCTCGACGAGCGGCTGGCCGCCTACCGTCCCGAACTGCGCGCCACCGCCGAGGCGCGCGCCACCGCCCGCTTCCTGCTGCTCAACCCGCCCGTCCCGCTGCTCGCCCGGCTGCCCTACGGGGTCCTCGCCGCCAACGCGGTCTCCCTCCTGCCCGGATGGGCGTCCCGGGCCCTGTGGCTGCCCCGCGTGCCCGCGGCCGAGAGCGTGTGCGTGCGCCCGCTCGGCACCGCCGTCACCGCGGGCATCCGCTGGGCCCTGGCCCCGGCCCGCGACTCCGCCTGACCCGGACGGACCCTTCTGCGCGGCTCCGCCGGTTGAGACGGGCCGCAGGGGGCACTCAGTGCTGGCCGGCGCCGGTACGGAACACGGGAGGTCGAAGTGGCGGTTCGTCATCGTCTGATCAAAGCGAGCCCGCGGTCCGTATGGGCCGTGCTCGAAGACGGCACACGGTACGCCGACTGGGTCGTGGGGACGTCGTCGTCGGAGCCGGTGCGCGGGCACTGGCCGCAGCTCGGCTCCGCGATCGGCTACGAGATCCGCCTCGGACCGGTCACCCTCCACAACGAGACCGTCGTCCGGCGCCGCGTACCCGGCGAGGTCCTGGAACTCGAGGCCAAGGCGGGACCGCTCGGGACGGCGCGGGTCGCCATCGAGGTGCACACCTGGGGGGACCACAGCCTGGTGAAGGTGGACGAGCATCCGCTGCGGGGCGCGGGTGGCCGCGTGCACAACGTGGCGGTGGAAGCACTGATCCAGATCCGCCACCGCGCCATGCTGGCCCGCCTGGCGGAACTCTGCGAGACGGAGGCCGAGGAGGAGGAGCGGCGCCGCCCCATGGGCCAGGTCGTCGCACCGCAGCCCGACGCGGGAGGCGCCCGTGCCTGACGCCGTGGTGATCGGGGCCGGACCCAACGGACTGGTCGCGGCGAACCTGCTCGCGGACGCCGGCTGGAGCGTGGAGGTGCTGGAGGAGCAGCCGGAACCCGGCGGCGCCGTCCGGCACGACCGGGGTGTCGAGCCCGACTTCGTCAGCGACCTCTGCAGCTCCTTCTACCCGCTGGCCGCCGCCTCCCCGGTCGTCTCCGGGCTGCGCCTGGAGCGTCACGGGCTGCGCTGGAGCCACGCCCCGCACGTCGTCGCGCACCCGTTGAGCGACGGCCGGTGCGCGGTGCTCGACCGCCGTGTCGACGTCACCGCCGACTCGCTCGACTCCTTCGCGCCGGGTGACGGCGCGGCCTGGCGCCGGCTGCACGACGTGTGGGAGACCCTGCGGCCCGACCTCCTGGACGCCCTGTTCACCCCGTTCCCGCCCGTCCGCTCCGGGGCCCGGCTGGCCCTGCGGCTGCGCGGCACGGGAGGTCTGCGCATGGCGCGCACCCTGGTCCTGCCGGTGCGCCGCATGGCGGAGGAGGAGTTCCGCGGCGAAGGGGGAGGGCTGCTGCTGGGCGGCAACGCGCTCCACGCCGACCTGGCGCCGGAGGCCGCGGGCAGCGGAGGCTTCGGCTGGCTGATGTCGATGCTCGGCCAGACCTACGGCTTCCCGGTGCCGGCCGGCGGCTCCGGAGCGCTCACCGAGGCCCTGGTACGGCGTTTGGAGACGCTCGGCGGAGTGCTGCGCTGCGGGCAGCGCGTCGAGCAGGTGGTGGTGCGCGACGGCCGGGCCACCGGGGTGCGCACGGCGGGCGGCGAGACGGTCGCGGCAGGCCGGGCCGTCCTCGCCGACGTGGCCGTGCCCGCCCTGTACGGGGAACTCGTCGCCCCCGAGCACCTGCCCGCCCAGTTGCTGGCCGACCTGCGGCGCTTCGAGTGGGACTTCGCCACCTTCAAGGTCGACTGGGCGCTCGACGGGCCGGTCCCCTGGACCTGCGAGCAGGCCGCGGGCGCCGGCACCGTCCACCTCGCGGACGGACTCGACGAGCTCACCCGCTTCGCGGCCCAGCTCGCCACCCGCCACGTCCCGGACCGGCCCTTCAGCCTGTTCGGCCAGATGACGACCTCCGACGCCTCCCGCTCCCCCCGGGGCACCGAGTCCGCGTGGGCGTACACCCACGTGCCCCACGACGTCGCGGGCGACGCCGGCGGGGACTCCCTCACGGGTGCCTGGGACGCCAGGGAGCAGGAGATCATGGCCGACCGTGTCGAACGGCAGGTGGAACGCTTCGCGCCCGGCTTCCGGACCAGGATCCGGGCCCGGCGCGTACTGGCCCCGCCCACCCTCCAGGCCCTCGACCGCAATCTGCACGGCGGCGCCATCAACGGCGGCACCGCGGCCATGCACCAGCAGCTCTTCTTCCGCCCGGCCCCCGGCACCGGGCGCCCCGAGACCCCCGTCAAGGGCCTGTACCTGGCCTCCGCCGGCGCCCACCCGGGCGGCGGCGTGCACGGCGCGCCGGGCGCCAACGCGGCCCGCGCCGCCCTGCGCCGGTCCCTGGCGCCCGCCCTGACCGGTGTACAGCGCCTGCTCGCCCACCGCGACCGCACGGGCCGCAGGCAGCCGGACACGGGCGGACGGGCCGGCGGCGCATGACCGGCGCGCCGGCCGCGGGACACCATCGAGAACGGGCGGAGACGAGACGATGACCGCACACCACGACGGCCCCGACCGCGCGCACCGGCGCCCCGAGGGCGTCAGCGACGAGACGGTGGAGGCGCTCGGGTCGCTGTCGAAGGCCCTGGAGACCACCGAGCGCGCCCGGGGACACCTCTACAGCTTCCACCAGCTCACCGGCACCGCCGACCTCGAACTCGACCGCGCGGTCGAACTGCTGCACAAGGCCGGGCACCCGGACTGGGCCGAGACGGTGCGCACCCAGGTCCTCGGCCGCAACGTCATCCCGGGCCACTGGACGTTCCAGATCGTCGAGGCCTACGACACCACCTACTACCGGCCGTTCAAGGAGATCGAGCAGGGCGCCGTCGAGGAACTCGCCGAGGGCCGGGACCACTTGTACGAGGCCGAGATGAAGGAGTCCCGGCGCACGGCCGGCCACCCCGACCACACCGCCCGCCCCGGCTCCGCCCCGGAGCACCGCGACGGGGACGCCTGATGAGGAACTCCGCCCCGCTGCGCGGCCGCACCGTCGTGGTGACGGGTGCCGGGCGGGGCATCGGCGCGGCCCTGGCCCGCGACCTCGCCCGGCGCGGCGCCTGCCTCGCCCTCCTCGGCCACGAGCGGGCCCGCCTGGAGGCGGTGGCCGCCGCCCTGCCCACGGCGGCACTCGCGTACGAGGTCGACGTCACCGACGACGCCGCGCTGGAGACGGCCGCCGCACAGGTCAGGGCACGCCTCGGCGCCCCCTCCGCCGTCGTCGCCAACGCCGCCGTCGCCGAGGGCGGCCCGTTCGTCACCTCCGACCCGCGGCTGTGGCGACGCGTGATCGACGTCAACCTGACGGGCAGCGCCGCCACGGCCCGTGTCTTCCTCCCCGACCTGCTGGCGACGAGGGGCTACTACCTCCAGGTCGCCTCGCTGGCCTCGATCGGCGCCGCCCCGATGATGAGCGCCTACTGCGCCTCCAAGGCGGGCGTGGAGGCCTTCGCCCACGCCCTGCGCGCGGAAGTGGCGCACCGCGGGGTCGCCGTCGGCATCGGCTACCTCAGCTGGACCGACACCGACATGATCCGCGACGCGGACCGCCACCCCGTCCTGCGGGAGCTGCGCGGCCGGATGCCGCCCCCGGCCGGACGGCTGCACCCCGTGGACGAGGTCGCCGTACGGCTCGCAGCGGCCGTGGAACACCGCAGCCGGGCCGTCTACGTGCCGCGGTGGCTGCGCCTGGCTCAGGCGGCGCGCACCGCGCTCCCCCCGGTGGTGCTGCGCGCGACCCGCCCGAAGCTGGCCCGTCTCGAGGCGCGGGACCCTCTGCACCACACCGGCCTCCTGGGTGCGGGCGGCGCGGCCGACCGCACCGCCACCCGCCCCGCCCGGTGACCCGGCCGCGCCCGCCCGGCCGCGGGCCCCCGCCACCGGCGACCGCCCCGCCCTTCCGCCCCTGGAGACCGCATGATCCTGCTGCGCGACGGCCGTCTCGCCACCGCGTTCGACCACGCGTCCCGCAGTTATGACGCCCTGGTGGCCGCCAACCCCGGCTACCACGCCCACCTGCGCCGCTCGGTACGCCGCCTGGGGCTCCCGCGCCGGGGCGAGGGACTGCGCGTCCTGGACCTCGGCTGCGGCACCGGCGCGTCGACCGCCGCGCTCGCCGCCGTGCTGCCCGGCGCGCTGATCGTCGGCGTGGACGCCTCCGCCGGCATGCTCGAACGGGCCGCGGCGAAAGTCTGGCCGGACCGGGTGACCTTCCTCCGGGCACCGGCGGAGGCACTGGACGGGGCCGGAGTGCGGGGCCCGTTCGACGCGGTGTTCGCCGCCTACCTGCTGCGCAACGTGGCCGACCCCGACGCCGTACTCACCACCGTGCGCCGGCTGCTGGCCCCCGGCGGGAGGCTCGGCGTGCACGAATACACCCTCGGCGGCCGGCGCTCGGACCGTCTGGTGTGGAACCTGGTCTCCCGCGGCATCGTCCAGCCGGCCGCCACCGCGCTCGGCGACGGCGAACTGTACCGCCACCTGCGGCGCAGCGTCCTGGAGTTCGACACCGCGGGCCGTTTCGCCGCCCGGATGCGCGCGGCGGGCTTCGACGCGGTGCGCGCCCTGCCGATGCCGGGGTGGCAGGCGGGCATCACCCACACCATCGTCGGCCGCCGCCCCCGCACCAAGAGCGGGCCCGGCCGGTGACGCCGGCCGGGCTCAGCCGCCGGGGCCGGGCACCTCACCGGAGCCCGAAGGAACCGGCAGCGCCTCCGCGGGGTCCGCGGCGGTGAGATGGTCCAGGACGTTGGTCTGGCGCAGGAGGCGTTCGAGGACCGCGGGCCGGTCGTCCAGGTGCAGCACCGCGCGCGCGGCACTGGTGTGACGGCGGATCATGAGCAGCGCGGCCAGCCCCAGCGCGTCGACGCCCGCCAGTTCGCGGAAGTCCAGCCGCACGGCGCGCGACGGCGACGGCCCGCTCAGGTGCGCCACCACGACGGCGGTGAGCGCCGCACCGCAGCTGTCGTCGAGCTCACCGCTCACCCGCACCGTCAGCGTGGCCGCTTCCAGGTCCTGCACCGGGTGAACGCCGGCATGACGGGCCCCGGTCATACCGCGGTACCGGAAGCGCCGGCCGCCGCCCCCTCGCGCAGGGCCGCCGCGCCCGCGCGGACGAGACGCAGCCCCCGCGGGAAGTCGTGCAACTGCTCACCGATGATGTCGAGCCCCGACACCAGGGAGTGCACCGGGACGCCGCGCGCCGTGAGCACCTCGGCGGTCCACCGGAGGAACCCGGTGAACACCTCCGCGTCGTCCAGGTACAGGGCGGTGGCCAGGAAGTCCATGATGTGGACCAGGTCCTCGGCGGTCCGCTCCCGCTGCGCGTCGCTGTAGGCGCCCATCGCCGGGAACCGGCTCTCCAGGTCCACCAGCACCTGCTTGACCAGGCGGCTGCGGGACCGGACGACCATCGTGTACTCCTGGTCAGCCAGGTGCGGCAGGTCGTCGACCGTGTCCCTGTCCGCCGTGGGGCGCGCCAGACCGGCCTCCAGCGCGGCGGCCGCGCCGCGCGCGTCCGGGGCCCATGCGTCGGCGCCCAGCGCCCGTGCGTACCGGCCGTCCGGGCCGAAGGCCCTGCCGCCGGCCACCACCGGTACTCCCACCGCCTGACAGGCCGTGATCGCCGCGTGCGCGGCGGGCAGGTGCGTGGAGATCGACCCGGAGAGCAGGACGGCGTCGGAGTTGGTGCGGTGCTGGTGGGCGACGAGATGCGGGGTCGGCGTCTGGGCGCCCAGGTAGTCCACCTGCCAGCCCCGCAGCCGCAGCACCTCGGCGACGAGCCGGGCCGGGAAGGCGTGCCATTCACCGTCGACGCAGCTGACCGTCACCCGCCCGCGGTACGGGCCGGGGGGTCTGCTCGCCGGCTGACGGTGGACGAGGGCGGTGATCACGCGCTCGTTGATGGCCGTGGCGGCGTGCTCCTGGGCCACGGTGATCCGGTCGGCGGCCCATTCGGCACCGATCCTCTCCTGTACCGCCGCGACGACGTCGAGCAGCAGGGCCTCTTCCTCCCACCCGGCGTCGAGACCGGCCCGCACCGCGTCGACGGCCTCGTACTCGCCGCCTTCGAGCACTGCCTGCCAGAGCCGGTCCCGCAGCTCCGCGGCCGACAGGGGGGTCCCGCTCACACCGTCCTCCTCGAGTGGCCTCTTCCGCTGGTCGCGGACCTCACCGGCGGGCCGTGCGCGGCGCGCTGATGGCGACGGTGGCCATGTCGTCGTGGTTGCCGGTGCCCAGCCACTGCGCGGCCAGCATCTGCACCCGCTCCACCACCGCTTCCCCCGGCATGCCGGCGCACTCCCGCAGGGCCTGCCGCAGCCGGTGCTCCCCGAACAGCTCGTCGCCCAGCGGGCCGCCCCGGGCCTCGGTGATGCCGTCGGTGTAGAGCAGGCAGGTCTCGCCCGGGGCGAGCCATTCCTCGGCCGTCCGTACCGAGATCGACGGCAGCGCTCCGACCAGGGTGCCGTGGGTGGCCGCCTCCTCGACGCGTCCGTCGGCGCGGACGATGAGCGGTGGCATGTGCCCCGCGCTGGTCACCCGCAGCCGGACCCGGCCGCCGTCCTCGCGCTTGACGCAGGCCAGCACCAGGGTGGCGAAGCGCGTGTGGTGGGAGCTGAGCAGGGCGCCGTTGAGCAGGGTGAGGACCTGTTCGTGGTCGGACGCCAGCGGCACCAGCGCGTGCAGCGTGTTGCGGATCTTGCCGGTGAGGACGGCCGCCTCGAGCCCCTTGCCGGCCACGTCCCCGAGCACGACGAACGTCTCCCGTGAGGCGTCGGCCCCGGGGTGGACGTCGTAGAAATCACCGCCGATCCGCTCGTGGTCGCTGGCGGCGCGGTAGCGCCCCGCGTAGTCCACCCCGTGCACGTTCTCCAGGGTCGGCGGCAGCAGCTCCCGCATGAGCGTGGTCGTGATCGCGCTCTGCTCGCTGTAGAGGCGCGCGGCCGACAGGGCGGCGCCGGCGCGGGCGGCGAAGAGACGGGCGAACTCCTCCTCGTCCGGGGTGAACGCCTGCTCGGTGCTGGAGCGGAGCAGGACGAGCGCCCCCGCGGACACCCCGTGACCGGGAAGCGGCGCGACGATGACGGAGCCGACCGCTCCGTCGAAGCCCGCCGGCACCACCCACTCGGGAAGGGCCGCGGGATCGATCCAGCGCGCCGGCACCGGGGGGTACCCCTGGAGGGCCTCGGCCAGCCCCGGTACGTCCCGGGGATCGACCCGGCGCGAGGTGTGCACGGCGGGTTCGCCGCGCAGCGCGTGGGTGACCGCGTAGCGGCGCCCGACGGGCGGGAGGACGAGCAGTGCCGCGTCGGCGAGGTGCTCCGACGCCGTCTGCGTGGCCACCTCGGCGCAGCGCGGCACGTTCAGCGACGACAGCAGGGTGCTGGAGACCACGGCGCGGATCTCCGCCTGCCTGCGGGCGCTGAGCAGGGATCTCTCCGCCTCGCGGCGGCCGGTGGCGTCGACCAGCCACCAGGTCGCGCTCCCGTCGGCGAACGGGCCGGGGTGCGCCTCGAAATACCGGCCGGCGATCTCCCCCGCGGCAGGCGGTGCCGTTGCCGGTACGCCGGCCCCGCCGGTGAGACCGCGGTGCGCGTCCGCCAGCCAGGCGGGCACCCCGTCACGCCGCGCACCTTCCTCTTCCCCGCCATGACCCGCCAGCACGTGCCGGGCGGCCGGATTCAGGTCCGCGACCGTGCCGTCCGCGTCGAGGACCAGCGCCGGGCAGGGGGCGTCCTTCCACGTGGGCCCGTCACGGAGATCCGTGGCGCGCGCGTGGGCGGGGGAGCCGGGGGAAGGAATCACAAGCGCAGGCACGCGTCGTGCGCGCACCCCACCACCTCTCTGCCGGGAAATCGGTTCAGCTGCCACGGTCCCTCATCCGTCGCCGCGAAAGCAACCGACCCGGGCGTCGGCGTGCTCGCCGGCGGCTGCGTACCCCGGAACGCGACTCCCACTCCAGGTGATCCCCGCTCCTCCGGGTGTCCGCGTGACGGGCGGCCTCAGGGCAGCATGACGGCCGTCCGCACGGCGTGGTGGACGGCGCGGGCCAGCCGTGCTCCCCACAGCGAACGGGGCCCGGCGAAGGCGTGCGTCTCCTCACCGTGCACAGGTGTGAGGGCTGTCACGCACACCGCGTCGGTGGGGGTGCCGGAAGCGTCGTGACCGGTCTCCACCAGAGCCTGCACCTTCGCCTCCGTGGCCGTGGCCACCGCGTTGACCAGGGCGGAGTCGGTCAGCGGCACGGGTACCGCGGCGACGATGTTGATCGTGCCCGGCGGCTGCGGTCCGCCCGCGCCCGCGCCGGGCACGGCGGCCCAGCCGCGCACGTCGATCCCGGCCGTGACGAACGCGTCCGCGCCCTCGTCGTGTCCATGGGCGTACGCCGAGACGTCCGCCGCCGTCATCAGCCCCACCCCCGGGCCCCGGACGCCGGCGGCGGAGGCGAGGCCCGCGAGATGCCGCTCGGGGTCGGTGCGCCGGTAGCCGTGGGAGACCTGCGCGTTCAGGACCCAGGCCCGCTCGCCGATGCCGCCGCCGAGCACCGCGCTGCTGATCATCCTCCGGCCCTCGCCCGGCGCCCAGAGCAGCGCGTGCAGCCGGTCACCGTCCTCCTCCCGGGTCAGACGCCGCGGTTGCGGGAGCGTGACGGCGGTGGTGCGGGGCGGCGGGAGGACGGCGGTCACCGGGCGGGCTCCTTGCGGGATCGGACCGGCCGATCGTACGGCGGGGCCGTGGTCCTGCCGCGCACCGCCCCCGCTCAGTGCCGTCGCGGTCCCGCCGACCCGGGCCCGTGGAAGCAGGCGGTGACGGTCTTGCCGTGGGGACAGGGGTGCGCCTCCCAGGCGTCTGCCAGGGCGTCGACGAGGAACATGCCGCGTCCGCCGACCCGTTCGGTGCTCGGCCCACGGGGTGCGGGCAGGGTGGCCGAGGTGTCGTGCACCGAGATGTGCAGACACCGCTGGTCCCATGTCATGATCAGCTGGGCGTTGCTGTGGGCGTGCCGGTGGGCGTTGGTGACGAGCTCCGACACCGTCAGCAGCACGGCGTCCACCGCCTCGGGAGCGGTGGTGGTCCAGTCCAGCGCGTCGAGGTGCCCGCGGGCCCAGTCCCGGGCCGCCTTCACCTCGCTGTCCAACGGCAGTGAGCGCGCCCATCCCACTGCGCGGACCGACGATCCGGTCATGGTGGTCCTTCCTGGTCACGGTCGCACGGCCCGGCCGAGGTGTGCCGGACCGTGCGCGGGGGAGGGGCGGGGTTCAGCGGTGACCGCCGCGGAACCTGCCCAGCAGACGCTGCGCCTGGGCCCGGCGCCGGGGGTCGGCCGCGGCCCTGCGCACCTGTTCGGTGGTACGCCGTCCCTGGGGGCTCCTGGCGAACTGCTTGATGCGCTCCATCATGCTCGGCATGGGTGCTCCTCTCCGCGGGGGGTCCGCTGTGATGCCTGTGGTAGTCCGCCTACCCCCTGCGGGCGGAGTCAGCCCTGCGCCCCGGCCGAGGGGCACGGGGTCCACCCCGAAGGAGTACGCCCCGGCCCGGGAGCACACGCCCATGCCGTCCGCTCCCGGGCCGTCCGCCAGACCGCGACGGACGGCGCGGAGCGAGACCCCGACATCGGGCTCCCGGCCTTCACAGTGAAACCCGCCCACCGCACCAGGAGTTGGCCGGCTGCGGCCGGGCAACGGCCCGTGCGAAAGGGCGGGTTTGCCGCGGAGGACAGCGGCAAGTCGGGTGTCCATGAGTGAACAGAGCAAGAACGCCAACCAGAAGACCACGACCACCGCCCGCTCGGCCGCCTCCCAGACGCGCCAGGCCGCGGACAAGGCGACCGCCCCCGCCGGGAAGGCGGCGGGCAACGCCGCCGACAAGGCGAGTGACGCGGCCTCGGCGACGGCTTCGGGTGCCGGGCGCGCGGCGCAGGCGGCGAGTGGAGCCGCACAGACCGCGGCCAAGGGCGTCGAGGCGGGCCGCCGCGCGGTCGTCGCCACCACGGGGCAGGTCGCGTCCGGCGCCAAGACCGCCTGGACGGTGATCGCCAACCGCAGGCTCGTCGCCGCCGGGGCCGCGGCCGGACTGACCGCGCTGACCGCCGCCTCCTACGCGGTGGGCCGCCGCGCGGAACGCCACACCCACGGCCCCCTCACCCGGATGACCGGCGGACGGATCTGACCCCGCGAGGGGCGACAAGTCCGGGACGGAGGATCCGGCCGCGGCACGCGGAGCCGGGCCCGGCGGCGCCGGGCCCACTCGCGCGGTGCGGCCCCGAAGAGGAAAGATGTCTCCGCAAGCGAAGAATCAACCCGTGCGGAGGAGTGGGCACATGCAGCACGAGCGAGCGGGCGGCCCGGCCGGCCCCGAGGATCTCGTCGACGTCGCTCGGCTGGTCACGGCGTACTACGCGCTGCACCCCGATCCCGGGGATCCGGGACAGCGCGTCGCCTTCGGGACGTCGGGACACCGCGGTTCGTCCCTGACGGCCGCGTTCAACGAGGACCACATCGCCGCGACCAGCCAGGCCATCTGCGAGTACCGTGCCGGACAGGGCACCGACGGGCCCCTGTTCCTCGGCGCCGACACCCACGCGCTCTCCGAGCCCGCCCGGGTCACCGCGCTGGAGGTGTTCGCCGCCAACGGGGTCACGGTGCTCATCGACAGCGCCGACGGCTACACGCCGACCCCGGCCGTCTCGCACGCCATCCTCACCCACAACCGGGGCCGCTCCACGGGCCTCGCGGACGGCGTCGTCGTCACCCCGTCCCACAACCCGCCCGCCGACGGCGGCTTCAAGTACAACCCGCCCAGCGGCGGACCCGCGGGTTCGGAGGCGACCGGCTGGATCCAGGACCGGGCGAACGACATCATCCGCGGCGGTCTCGAGGACGTCCGCCGTATCCCGTACGCCCGCGCGCTCACCGCACCCGGAACCGGCCGCTACGACTTCCTCGGCACCTATGTCGCGGACCTGCCCAGCGTGCTGGATCTCGAAGCGATCCGCGCGGCCGGTGTCCGCATCGGCGCCGATCCGCTGGGCGGGGCGTCCGTCGCCTACTGGGGCCGGATCGCCGAACAGCACCGGCTCGACCTGACGGTGGTCAACCCGCTCACCGATCCCACCTGGCGGTTCATGACCCTGGACTGGGACGGCCGGATCCGCATGGACTGCTCGTCGCCGTATGCCATGGCCTCCCTCATCGGCCGGCGCGACCGCTTCGACATCGCCACCGGCAACGACGCCGACGCCGACCGGCACGGCATCGTCACCCCGGACGCCGGACTGATGAACCCCAACCACTACCTCACCACCGCGATCGGCTACCTCTTCGCGCACCGCGAGCGGTGGCCCGCGGCGGCCGGGGTCGGCAAGACACTGGTGTCCTCCGCGATGATCGACCGGGTCGCCGCCGACCTGAAGCGCGAACTGGTCGAAGTGCCCGTCGGCTTCAAGTGGTTCGTGGAGGGTCTCGTCGACGGCTCGCTCGGTTTCGGCGGCGAGGAGTCGGCAGGGGCGTCGTTCCTGCGCCGGGACGGCTCGGTGTGGACCACCGACAAGGACGGCATCATCCTCGCGCTGCTCGCCTCCGAGATCACGGCGGTCACCGGGAAGACGCCCTCCGAGCACTACACGGCGCTCACCGCCCGTTTCGGTGAGCCCGCCTACGAGCGCATCGACGCCCCCGCCACCCGCGAGGAGAAGGCCCGCCTGGCGAAGCTCTCCCCGGCCCAGGTGACCGCCGACACCCTCGCGGGGGAGCCGGTCACCGCGGTGCTCACCGAGGCCCCGGGCAACGGCGCGTCCATCGGCGGCATCAAGGTCACCACGGACAGTGCCTGGTTCGCCGCCCGCCCCTCGGGCACCGAGGACGTGTACAAGATCTACGCCGAGTCGTTCCAGGGACCCGAGCACCTCGGCCGGGTACAGGAGGAGGCCAAGGCCGTGGTCCTCGCGGCACTGGGCGGCTGATCCCCCCCGTACGGGGTGTCCCGGTCGTCTCTCGGGACGGCCGGGACGCCTCAACCCGCCTGGACGGCGGAGTCGGACGGCGACGGGGAGGGAAACCCCGACGGCTCGGACGCCCCCGTCGGCACGTCCGCCGGTGCCACCTCCGACTGCTGCAGGACGGTGTCGCCGCCGGGCCCCTCGACCGGCGTGCCGGCGCCGGTGGAGAGCAGGGACCACGCGCCCAGCGCCAGGGCGATCGCGGCCGCCGTGCCCACCACGCGTCCGGTGCGGCGCAGTTTGGCCCCGCGGTCCAGGTCCCGCCAGGACGGGCCCTCCCACGGATCGTCAGGACGCCACAGATCACCGACCGGTGCCGAGGCACCGTCGTCCGCCCGCGGTACGCCGGCCTGCGGGCGGCACGGCGAGGGTGCCGTCCGCTGGTGCGCCGGGGGTTCCTTCGGAGCGGTGGCGCGGATGGCGTGCTCGGTGTCGGTGAGGAACCGCTGCCAGACGTCCTCCGGCACGGACGGCGTACCGTCGTGCTCGTCCGGCGATCCGCCGGCGTCCGGGCTCTGCGCGGTCACGTGCCGTCCTTCCTTTCGTGTGTGAAAGCCCGCGTCGGCCTCTCGGCCGGATCGTCGGGTCCGGGGTCCGGGGTCCGGGGTCCGGGGTCCGGGGTCCGGGTTCGGAGTCCGGGGCAGGATCATCGCACAGCGTGAAAACCGGGGGACAGAGGGCGCCCTGGACACCCCGGCCAGGGCGCCGCCACGGCCCGGACGCGGATGCTAGGTTCGTCGTCGCAGGGCGAACGCGTACGGGCACAGGGGACGGTGACACCTCATGACGTCGGACGACAGTGGCACGCCGGACGAGGACCTCCCCCTGCCGCGGATCCTGTGCGACACGGCCGAGCTGGCCGCCGAGGCCGGCGACACGTCCGCCGGGGCCCTGTGGCGGCTCGCGGAGCCCGGCCGGCAACTCGACGCCAACGTCGTGCACCTCCCGCCGGACCACCGGGTCGACACCCACCGCGAACCCGAACTCGACGTGCTCCTGCTGGTCCTCGGGGGCACCGGGACCCTCACCGCCCCCGACGGCCCGCACGCCCTCGCCGGCGGCACCCTGACCTGGCTCCCGCACGGCTCCACCCGGAGTCTCGCCGCCGGCCCGGACGGGCTGACGTACCTCACCGTGCACCGTCGCCGTCCCGGGATGCGGATCGGGCACGGGGACCCGACGGCCCGAGAATGATCACCGGCGGCCACAAAGTGGTAACAGCAGACAACTTCTGAAGCCTTGGTGTGGTCTTGACCGCCATGAAGGTTTCCTTTCTGATCCACAACGCCTACGGGATAGGGGGCACGATCACCACGACGTTCAACCTGGCGGGCGCACTCGCCGAACGGCACGACGTGGAGATCGTCTCGGTGTTACGCCACCGGGAACACCCCAACCTCACTCCGCACCCGGGCGTGCGGCTGCGGGCGCTGGTGGATCTCCGCCGGGAGCAGGACCATCCCCTGCACCGAAGACCGGCCAGGGTGTTCCCCGCCGCCGAGTACCGCCACCACCAGTACAGCGAGCTGACGGACCGGCGGATCGCCGAGTCCCTCGCGGGCACCGCCGCCGACGTGGTGATCGGCACCCGGCCCGGGCTCAACGTGCACCTCGCCCTCCAGGCTCCCCGGCACGTCGTACGTGTCGGCCAGGAACACCTCACCCTGGACAACCATTCGCCCGCGCTGCGCACCGCGCTGCGCCGTGCCTACCGCGGGCTGGACGTGCTCACCACCGTCACGGAGGCGGACGCCGCCTCCTACCGGCGCAAGATGAGACTGCCCGGGGTACGGGTGGAGGCCCTGCCGAACAGCGTCCCCGACCCCGCACTGCCCACCGCCGACGGCACCGCCAAGGTCGTGGTGGCGGCCGGCCGGCTGGTCCCCGTCAAGCGGTTCGACCTGATCATCGAGGCGTTCGCCCGGGTCGCCGCGGAGTTCCCCGACTGGCAGTTGCGCATCTACGGCAAGGGCGAGGAACAGGAGCGGCTGCGCGGGCTGATCGAGAGACTCGGCCTGTGGAACAACGTCTTCCTCATGGGTGCGGCGACGCCCATGGAAGCCGAGTGGGTCAAGGGCTCGATCGGCGTGGCCGCCTCCAACTTCGAGCCGTTCGGCATGACCCTCGTCGAGGCGATGCGCTGCGGACTGCCCTTCGTGAGCACCGACTGCCCCTACGGTCCCGGGGAGATCATCAAGGACGGCGAGGACGGACGGCTGGTGCCGGTCGGCGACAGCGCCGCCTTCGGCGAGGCGCTCCTCGGCCTGGTCCGCGACGACGAGCTGCGCCGCCGCATGGGCAGGGCGGCGCTGGACAACGCGCGCCGCTTCGCCCCCGGCCCGGTCGTCGCCCAGGCCGAGCGCATGTTCCACGAGGCGATCGGGGCCCGCGACGACCACCGACCCGGCACCCCGTCACGGGACGGCATGCACCGCACCCTCGTCAGCCAGGGCCACGCGGCCCGCGACCTCGCCCGCGCCGCCGCCTCGAGCGCGCTGCGCACCGTACGGAAGGGACGCCCGTGAGCACCCTGCTCCGCACCCGCTGCACCGTCGACGCCGACGGCCGGATCACCTTCCGGCTGTCACCGCCCGAGGCCGCGCGTCCCGAGCTGGTTCTGGTGCTGCGCCCCAAGAAGGGCCTGCCCGAGGAGACCACCCACACCCTCGTCCTCGAACCCCATGGCGACGAAGGGGAGTTCCACGCCGTGCTGGAGCCGCAGCCCCGGCTGGCCGAGGGCCGCTGGGACGTGTACCTGCGCCCCGGTCCGGACACCGGGCGCGAGCGGCTGCGCCCCGGACCGCGGGACGTGCGGGCGCTCGTCGACGGCGGCCTGCGCGACCGGCCGTCCCCGGTGGCCGTCCGGGTGCCGTACACCACCAAGGACGGATACCTCGCGATACGGACCTGGCTGCGCCCCGCCCACGCCGAGGCCGGTCCCCTCGTCATCGCCGACGGCGCGATGACCGTGCGCGCCCGCCTCCACGGAGCCGAACTGACGGACGACGCCGAGGTGTTGCTGCGGCTGCGAACCGACCGGGACACGGTGCTCACCGTCCCGGCGCGGGCGGCCGGGGAAGGCGGCGGCACCTTCTCCTTCACGGTCGCCTACGGAGAGCTGACGGGTGCCGGCAGCCGGATCTGGGACGCCTTCCTCCGCACCGGGGGCGACGCGCCACCGGTCAGGATCGGCCGCCTCCTGGACGACGTGGCGGACCGCAAGGGCGTCTTCGTGTACCCGAGGGCCACCGTCGGCGGCTCGGCGGTCCGCCCGTACTACACGGTCGACAACGACCTGTCCGTCGAGGTGAACACCGCGACCTGAACCGGCGCCGTTGCCGGACGCCGTGGAAGACGTGCTGGTCGAGGGCGGATCGATCGAGGTCGTCCGGGCCGACGGCACGGGCCGCGCCCGGGTCACCTCCGACCCGGTGGACGTACGTCACTCCCCGCCCGCGGCGGCAGGGTGAGACGGCGTCAGGACCGTACCTCCCCGGCCGTCGCGGTCTCCTCGGCGGTGTCGGGGGCGGTGTAGAAGACCGACGTGCCCTGCTTGGTGCGCTGGGCCCGGTTGCGGGCGACCAGACCCTCGAGGGTGTTGCGCACCACCGTGGTCCTGAAGGTGCGCTCGGGGTGTGCCTCCCCGAGGGCCGCGGCCACCTCCGCCGCCGAACGCGGCTCGCTCTGCCCGTCCAGGTGCGTGCGGACGAGTTCGACCAGTTTGGGACCGTCCGTCCGGCCTCCCTGCGCCTGCGCCGACGGTGCCTCGGCCGACGGTGTCTCGACCGCCTGCTCCTTGACCGGCTGCTCCTTGACCGCCTTGCTCCTGCCCGGCCGGCTTTTGCCCGCCCGCGACGTGGGGCGCTCCACCGTGGCCGGGGCCGGCTTGCGCGCCGGCCCCGCGGGCGTGGTGCGCGCGGCCTGCCTCTTCGTCCGCTTCGGCTTCCGGTCGCCCGGCCCGGTGCCGCTCCGCCCGCGCGGCGCCGGGACGGTGGCTCCGCCCGGTGCAGGCTCCGCGTCGGACGCGTCCGCGGGGCCCTGCACGGGCGCGAGCCCGGCGGGCGCCGAGGCGAGGCCCAGCGCCTGCTGCATGTTCACCAGAATCGTGTGGTCGTGCTGAAGCACCGTCAACTGCTCCTGCAACGCCGCGATCTCGGCGGTGACCCGCTCCTGCTCCTTGACGTTGCGCTCCAGGTCGCCGGCGACCTGAGCGGTGTACTGCGATGTGAGATCAGTGGCTGAGGTGGAGTTCTCGGACACGGAAGTGCCCCTTTCTGCCCGTTGGTTCACCTGATGGCCAGCCATGGTACGGCCGAGTGCGGTTGACCGTTTCTGCTGCGGACGTCCCGGTTGACGTCCTTCTCCGGTGCGCGGAAGGGCACGGACTCCCGGGACGGGGCGCGCGCACGCCGCCGGCACGGGGGAAGCGATCCGGAGATCCGTCCGGGACGGCTCCCCCGCCGCTCACCTCAACGACGGTCGTCGGCGCGGTTGCCGGGAGGCCCGGCAGGGGCGTTCCCCCGGTCGGTGCGCGCCGGTCCGGCACCGCCTCGAGCCCGGACACGTCGTCAGCGGGCACACGAGGTGCGCCGCACCCGGATCCGGGCGGGCGCCGACACGGGTGGGGAAGCCGCGCGGTTGTCGGAGGCCGAGGTGTACGGCGAGGGCGGCGGCGGGGACCCACGGCGAGCTGCCCCCGACGGTGTGCACCCGGCGCTCGGCACACGCGTCGAGGCATCTCTCACAATTCACTCGTTCGTGGCGACCCACGCCAGCGACGGTCACTTGCGCAGCTACGGGACTCCGGCAGCCACCCCGCCCCCACCGCCGGGCCGGGTGCCCGCGCGGACCTCAGCGGTGTCGTGCTCCGGCTCCGTCCCGCCCCGTCCGCACCGAGCGCACACACAGACATCGCCACCGGGCTCCCGGAGCCACCGGAGTCACCGTCGCAGGTCTCCCGACGGCTCCGGCATCCCCGCCCTGAGCGGCGCCCGAGGCAGTGCGACCCCTGACGGAACGTCACCTTCACCGGTTCGGCCGAAGGGGGTCGTGGTGATCGAACCGGGCACGCGACGCGTCGTCGACCGGAGGCGCCACACCGGCGCGGTACTCCGTCCGGCGGGCCGGTACTCCGTCCGGGGCGCGGCTGCGTCACCCGTCCGGGTGTCCTTTGGGGCCGGGCGATGCCACAAGGGGGCGGCGCAGAAGGGGGACTTCGCCGGACTCGCGCCGGGAGCGGGGGGCGAATCCGGCGAGCCGAAGTCAGGCTGAGGGCATGGCCTCATCGATCGACTGCCCGCAGCGTCCGCGTCTTCGAGCTCCGTCCCGCCCCGGAGGCCGGGTTGCAGTCCCCGCCCCCGCACGCGGCCGTGTGCGGCCGGTGGCCGTCGTCCTCCTCGTACTGGCGGCCCTGACCGGATGCGGGACGGGAGCCGGCGGCAGCCCTGTGGACCTCCCGGCGGCCACCGTCCCGGCCGCCGGGCCGCCCGGTACCGCGAACACCGCCCAGGGCCGCAGCGGCGCCGGGGCGGAGACCCGCGTACCCGCCCGGATCCCCGGGCTCGGCCCCCGGACGAGTGCGTGGCTCCCCGAGCAGGCCCGCCAGGTGCTCGTGGTGACCGGCAGGGGCAGGGACGCCAACCGTTCCGAGGCCGTGCTGTACGAGCGCACCGGCTCCGGCTGGGAGGCGGGACCGGCGTGGCCCGCGCGCAACGCCCTGAAGGGCTGGACCGACGACCACTGGGCGGGCGACCTCCGCTCACCCATCGGCGTCTACACCCTCACCGACGCCGGGGGACTGCTCCCCGACCCCGGCACCGAGATGCCCTACGACCGGTCGGACGGGTTCAGCGTCAGCGGCACCGGCTTCCAGGGCGAGCCCCTGGAGGGCTCCTTCGACTACGTCGTCGCCATCGACTACAACCGCGAGCCTGGCACCACACCGCTGGACCTGACCCGTCCGCTCGGCGGCGACCGGGGCGGCGGCATCTGGCTGCACGTCGACCACCAGGGGCCCACGCAGGGCTGCGTCAGCCTGCAGAAGCAGCACATGCGGGACCTCCTGCGCGCCCTCGACCCCGACCTGCGTCCGGTGGTCGTGATGGGCGACGCCGCGTCCCTGAGCGAGTGACGCCCGGGGCGTGACGGAAGGGGCGCCGGAGGCGGAGCCGGCTACCGCGCGTCCGGCCTCCGCCCGCCGTCCTCGCCCGGTGTCCGTCCCGCGGCGGATTCCCCCGCGGTCAGATGCTCCAGCACCTCCACCAACTCCTGACAGGCCCGCTCCACCGACCGCCGCGTGTGGTGCTGCTCGGTGATCACCGCGGACAGCAGCAGAGAGGTCAGGGCCATCGCCCCGTTGAAGGCCTGCAGATTGACCATCACCTGAACCTCGGTCATGTGGGCGAAGGGCCCGATCCGGTCGGTCGCCGCCACCGTGGCCATGACGGACGCGTACAGCGCACAGAGCATGCTGCCGGGCAGCTGGAACCGCAACGCCGCCCAGATCAGCAGCGGATAGATCGAGAAGAGCAGACTCGCCGGGCTGCGCGTGACCGGCGGCACGAGGCAGCCCGCGATCACGGCCAGTCCCACCGCCTCCTTCCACCTCGACCAGCGCAGCGGGAACCGCAGCCGCCGGAGCATCAGCAGGACCGGGGTGAGGAGCAGTACGCCCATGGCGTCGCCCACCCACCAGGCCAGCCACACCCCCCAGAAGCTCCGTCCCGGCAGGTCGCCCGTGGCGACGAGGATCACGGCACCGGTCGACGAGCTGATCAGCATGGCCCCGAAGGCGCCCAGGAACACCAGGGCGAGACAGTCGCGCAGTCGGCTGAGATCCGTACGGAAGCCCACCCTGCGCAGCACGAGGTATCCGGCCACCGGCGCGGCGGTGCTGCCCACGAGGACGCCCACCGAAGCCGGCTGGAGGGACGTGAGGTGCATGAGGATGAGCAGGGAGCCCAGCGCGATCCCCGCCCAGCAGCGCAGCCCGAGGATCAGCAGGCCCGCGACGGCCACCCCGGTCGGCGGCCAGACGGGCGAGACCACCGCACCGGCGACGGTGAGCTCACGCAGCAGCCCCAGCCGCCCTCCGGCGTAGTAGCAGGCCGCGACGGCCAGCGTCTCGAGCACGAAGACGGCCGGTGTACGGAGATCCTGGCGAGCCACCACACCAGCCATCACACACCGGGGCCGCCGTGTCGGCGAGGTGGGACCGCGGGTCCTGTGGGCTCTATGGACGAGCGTCCGGACTGTCGTGTCCGATCACCAGGACGGCCGCGTCGTCGTTGTGCCCCACCCGCTCCGCGCCCTTGATCAGGGCGGCGGCGAGCGCGTCGGTGTCCATGCCCGCGACCGCCGCCGTGCCGGCGAGCCGCGCCGCCCGCTGCAGGCCCTCGTCGATCGGCATGGACGGCCCCTCCACCACCCCGTCGGTGAGCATCACGAACATGCCGCCGGTGTCGAGCCGGTAGCGGGTGACGGGGTAGACCATCGCGGACTGGATCCCCAGGGGCGGGCCGCCCTCGTCCCGGGTCACCCCGCTGTGGCCGTCCGCGGTCGCCCACACGCACGGCAGATGCCCGGCGCGGGCGCTCTCCAGCAGCCGGGTGTCCGGGTCGAGCCGCAGGAAGGTGCAGGTGGCGAACAGGTCGGAGCCCAGGGTCAGCAGGAGTTCGTTGGTCCGGGCGAGGAGCTCGCCCGGGTCGCTGTCCACGGAGGCCAGCGCCCGCAGCCCGACCCGGACCTGGCCCATGAAGGCCGCGGCCTCGATGTTGTGCCCCTGCACGTCGCCGATGGACAGACCGATCCGGCCGTCGGGCATGGTGAACGCGTCGTACCAGTCGCCGCCGACGTTGAGACCCTGGTTCGCGGGCGCGTACCGCACGGACAGCCGTACGCCGTCCGCGACCGGCAGCCCCCGCGGCAGCATGCCGCGTTGCAGGGCGACGGCCAGTTCCATCCGGGAGCGCTGCACCTCCGCCAGCGCACGCGCCTGAGCCGTCAGCGTCCCGAGCCTGACGAGAAGCTCGTCGCCGTCGTCCGTGGAACCGGTGCGGGACATGGATCACTCACTCGGGCGAGAAGTGCCGCCCTCGGGGGACGCAAAACGCATGCGCATATGGAAGGGATGATAGTCAGCGCAGCGGTGGCGGGGCCACTCGCCCACGGTCCCGGCCCGGGCCGGCGGGGGACGGCGGTGGCCGTTCCCGCCCGGCCGGTCGCCGCGGCTGTCTAGGCTGTGCGCATGGAACAGCGGGAGATCATGCAGCGGACCGTCGGCATCCTCACCGAGGCCCTCGAGATGCGGCGCCGACTGCGTGAGAACCCGGACGCCGACGTGGCCGGGAACGGGGCGGTCGCCACGCTCCTGGAGGAGATGCTGCCGCACGTCCAACTGCCGGCCGACGCCAGCGCGCGCGAGGTGGCGGACATCGTCACCGCGAAGCTCGGTCCCGCCATCGTCCAGATCGCCTCGTCCCTCACCTTCGCCTTCGTCCAGCTCGCCGAGATCCACGACGAGGGCCGCACCGACGTGTCGTCCGCCGACGTCCTGCGCTCCATCTCCCTGCACTACGAGACCGGTGGCGAGGCCTAGCTGGTGACCCGAGTCGGAGATCCGTCGTTGGTCGGGCATGAGTCGTCCGGGGCCGAGGATTCCGATGGAGGGAGCGGGGGCCGGCCTCGCGAACGCCGTTCGGGGAGGTCTCGCGCCCCCCGGCCGCGATCCCCCGCAGGCGGGTGACGCGCGCACCCTTGACGCCCTACGCGGCAGTGGCGATTCTCGGCCCAGAGGGTTGTGCCGGTCATGACAACTCCGTGACGGAGGGACGTGCGCAATGACCGAGAACCGCACACGACGACACCTCGGGGTCGTCACGCTGCTCCTCCTCGTGCTGGCGGCGGCGCTCGCCCCCACGCCCGGCTCCGCGGCCGACCGGGGCTGGTGGGACCCCACCGCCCGGCCCGTGCCGGACTCGGGGATCGACGTCACCGGCGAGCCGTTCACGGGGACCGGTGCGACCGGTGAGGTGCGCGGGTTCGTCGACGCGCACAACCACATCATGTCCAACGAGGCGTTCGGGGGCCGGCTCATCTGCGGCAGGGCGTTCTCGCAGGAGGGCATCGCCGACGCGCTCAGGGACTGCCCCGAGCACTACCCGGACGGCTCCCTCGCCGTCTTCGACTTCATCACGGGCGGCGGCGACGGCAGGCACGATCCGGCCGGCTGGCCCACCTTCCGGGACTGGCCCGCCCACGACTCCCTCACCCACCAGCAGAACTACTACGCCTGGATCGAACGGGCCTGGCGCGGCGGCCAGCGGATCCTGGTGAACGACCTCGTCACCAACGGCGTGATCTGCTCGGTGTACTTCTTCAAGGACCGTGGCTGCGACGAGATGACGTCGATCAGGCTCCAGGCGAAACTGACCTACGACATGCAGGCGTACATCGACGGGATGTACGGCGGGCCGGGCAAGGGCTGGTTCCGTGTGGTGACCGACAGCGCGCAGGCGCGTGACGTCGTCGCGAGGGGCAAACTCGCGGTGGTCCTCGGTGTCGAGACCTCCGAACCCTTCGGGTGCAAGCAGGTCCTGGACGTCGCGCAGTGCGACCGGGCCGACATCGACGCCGGACTGGACGAGCTGTACGCGCTGGGCGTGCGCAGCATGTTCCTGTGCCACAAGTTCGACAACGCGCTGTGCGGCGTGCGCTTCGACTCGGGCGCGCTCGGCACCGCGATCAACGTGGGGCAGTTCCTGTCCACCGGCACTTTCTGGAAGACCGAGAAGTGCACCGGTCCGCAGGCGGACAACCCGATCGGCGACGCCCCGGCGGCCGAGGCGGAGGAGAGGCTCCCCGCCGGCACGGAGGTCCCCTCGTACGGCGCCGACGCACGGTGCAACGTACGGGGGCTCACCGAACTCGGTGAGTACGCCGTGCGCGGCATGATGGAACGCAACATGATGCTCGAGATCGACCACATGAGCGTCAAGGCCACGGGCAGGGTGCTGGACCTCTTCGAGGCCGAGTCCTACCCCGGTGTCCTGTCCTCGCACAGCTGGATGGACACGGACTGGACCGAACGGCTCTACGGACTGGGCGGTTTCGCCGCCCAGTACATGCACGGCTCCGAGGGCTTCGTCGCGGAGGCGGAGCGCACCGAGGCGCTGCGCGACAAGTACGGCGTGGGCTACGGGTACGGCACCGACATGAACGGCGTCGGCGGCTGGCCGGCCCCGCGCGGCGCGGACGCACCGGACAAGGTGACCTACCCCTTCAGAAGCGTCGACGGCGGCTCCGTCCTCGACCGGCAGACCACCGGTGAGCGCACCTGGGACCTGAACACCGACGGAGCCGCGCACTACGGTCTCGTCCCCGACTGGATCGAGGACATCCGGCGCGTCGGCGGACAGGACGTGGTGGACGACCTCTTCCGGGGTGCCGAGTCCTACCTCGACACCTGGGGCGCCTCCGAGGCGCACCTGGCGGGGGTGAACCTCGCCGAGGGCGCGGCGGCCACCGCCGGCTCGACCGAGTGGAACCCGTTCACCAGCTATGCGCCCGGCCGGGCCGTGGACGGCGACCGGGGCACCCGCTGGGCCGTCGGCTGGAGCGACGACCAGTGGCTGCGCGTCGACCTCGGCGGCATCCACCGGGTCGGGCGCGTCACCCTGGACTGGGAACGCGCGTACGGGACCGCGTACCGCGTCGAGTTGTCCACCGACGGCACGAACTGGCGCACCGCGTGGTCCACCGCCTCCGGCGACGGCGGCCTGGACACGGCCGTGTTCGCCCCGTCACCGGCCCGTTACGTCCGCCTCCAGTTCCTGGACCGCGGGACCGACTGGGGCTACTCGCTGTACGAGGTCGGGGTCCGGGGAACCTGACCGGCCGCCCGGCCGCCGTGCCCCGACGCCCCGTCCAGCAAGGCGCGCACCGCCTCGCGTGCCGTCTCCCGGTCGGCGGGGACGAGCCCGATGCGGGTGCGGCGGTCCAGGACGTCCTCCTCGTCGAGGGCGCCCTCGTGGCGCAGGGCCCAGAGCAGTTCGACCCGGGTGACCGGATACCCGGGCAGCACCGGTTCGCCGAGGCCGGGGTCACGGGTGCCGAGCGCGTGGACGGCCGGGGCCTCGGTGCCGTAGAGCCGGACGAGCCGGCGCGGCGCGGGCAGGGCGGAGAGCACGTGCGGTGCCGCGGCGCCCACCAGGGGCAGGGAGGCGGTGGGGGAGGGGCCGGCCCGGAGGCCGCGGAGGCGGACGGCGGCGTCGACGGCGTCCTCGGCCATGCGCCGGTACGTGGTGAGCTTGCCCCCGACGACGGTGACGACGCCCTCGGAGGAGGTGAGGACCGCGTGCCGCCGCGAGAGGTCGGCGGTTCTCGGCGCCGTGCCGGAGGAGCCCGCGGTGGTGTCCAGCAGGGGACGCAGTCCGGCGAAGGCGCCGACCACGTCGTCGCGGTGGACCGGGACGTGCAGGACGGAGCAGAGGACGTCGAGGAGGAACCCGATGTCCGTCTCCGGCGCCTCGGCGACGTCGGGGACGTCGCCGGCCACGGGTTCGTCGGTGAGGCCGACGTAGACCCGGCCGTCGTCCTGGGGCAGGACGAGCACGAAGCGGTTGCTCTCCCCGGGGATCGGGATGTGCAGGCCCGCGGTCAGCGCTCCGAGGCTCTCGGGACGCAGGACGAGGTGGGTGCCGCGGGAGGGCCGTATCCGTACGCCGTCGACGAGGCCGCCCGCCCAGACACCCGACGCGTTGATCACCGCCCGGGCGCGGATCTCGCCCTCCTCGCCGGTCAGTTCGTCCCGGACCCTGGCCCCGGTCGAGGTCAGCTCCAGGGCGCGGACCCGGGTGAGGACGCGTGCCCCGCGCGCGGCGGCCGTCCGGGCGAGGGCGGTGACCAGGCGGGCGTCGTCGGTGAGCCGGCCGTCCCAGGACAGCAGACCTCCGCGCAGCCCGTCGCTGCGCAGGGCCGGGGCGAGGTGACGGGTCTCCACCACGGAGAGCCGGCGCGGCGGGGGCAGGGTGGCCCGGGCCGTCCGGGCGGCCAGCCGCAGGGTGTCACCGGCCCGGAAACCGGCCCGCGCGAGGGCGGCCTGACCACGCGAGACCAGGGGAGTGAGGGGGAGCACGAACGGCTGGGCGTGCACGAGGTGGGGCGCGGTGCGCTCCATCAGCACCCCCCGCTCGACCGCGCTCTCGTGGGCGACGTCGAGCCGTCCGGACGCGAGATAGCGCAGCCCTCCGTGAATGAGCTTGCTGCTGAAGCGGGAGGTGCCGAAGGCCAGGTCGTGGGCGTCGACGGCGACCACGCTCAGCCCGCGGGCCGCCGCGTCCAGGGCGGCCCCCGCGCCGGTGGCGCCGAGACCGACGACCAGGACGTCGACGGCGGGTCCGCCCACGGAGTCGGCCAGTTCACGGGCGCGCCGGGCGGAGGACAGGGACGAGGCGGAGGGACGTCCGCAAGGGGTGTTCACGGCGTGAGGGTCCTCTCCAGGATGGCGCGCAGTTCGCCGAGGAAGGCCTCGGGGGCGAGCTCGGGGTCGTCCTCCTCGGTCATGGTCCGCAGGGACAGGGTGAAGGACTGCACGATCAGCAGCACTGATCTGGCCTGCCGCTCCGGGTGGGTGATGCGCACCGAGCCGTCGGCGTGCCCGTCGCGCAGGAATCCGGCCAGCAGTTCCAGCAAGGCCTCCTGGCTCGCCCCGCGGCGGTCCAGCACGTAGGGCAGGAGCAGTTCGGGATCCACGTCGAGGATCTTGCGGAAGAGCGGATGGGCGTCGAAGGCGCGCACCGCCGCCACCAGCCCTTCGGTGAGCACCTCGCGTGCGGGCACCCCGGGGCCGCGCGCGGGGAGGGCGTCGGTGGCCACCCCGATCCACTCCCGCGTCATCAGGTCGCCGACCAGGGAGCGGACATCGGGCCAGCGCCGGTACAGCGTCATCCGGGAGACCCCGGCACGACGGGCCACGTCGGTGAGCGTGGTGCGGCGGACGCCGACGGCCAGGACGCAGTCCCGCACCGCGTCGAGCACCGCGTCGTTGTCCGAACCGCCGGAAGCGTTGTGACGAATAGGCGTCATGTGTCACAGTGTAACGCCATGTGAGGCCGTCGGTCGACGGCGTCGCTCGTTTCCGACCGGTGAGGACGACAGCCATGGACATGCTGTGGAGCGGCTGGGGGGACCCGGCCAAGGCGACGCCGCTGCCCGACACGGTGATCGGGCTGTTGCGTGATCTGCTCGGTGTCAAGCCGCGCGAGGCGGCACCCGTCGCCATCGAGGACATGACCGTCCCCCAGAGCCCGCTGGAGCCCGGAGCGCGCCGCGCCCTGATCGCGGCCCTGGGCGACGAGGCCCATGTCCGCACCGACGCGGAGACCCGGGTCCGGCACACGCGCGGCAAGTCCACCCCCGACCTGCTGCGCATCCGCGAGGGCGACGTGACCGCCCTCCCCGCGGCCGTGCTCCTGCCCGCGGGACATGACGAGGTGTGCGCCGTGCTGCGGGTGTGCGCCGAACACGGCCTGCCCGTGGTCCCGTTCGGCGGTGGCACCTCCGTCGTCGGCGGGCTCGCCCCGGAACCGCGGGGCACCTTCGTCGCCCTCGACCTCCGGCGCATGGACGCCCTGCTCGACCTCGACCCGGTCTCCCGCACCGCCACCCGGCAGGCCGGCCTGCGCGCCCCACAGGCCGAGGCGCTGCTCGCCGGACACGGCTTCACCCTCGGCCACTTCCCCCAGTCCTACGAGTGGGCCACCATCGGCGGCTTCGCCGCGACCCGTTCCAGCGGCCAGGCCTCCGCCGGCTACGGCCGGTTCGACGAGATGGTGCTCTCCCTCACCCTCGCCACCCCCGAGGGAACACTCGACACCGGCCGCGCCCCCCGCTCCGCCGCCGGACCCGACCTGCGCCAGCTCGTCCTCGGATCCGAGGGCGCGTTCGGCGTCATCACGTCGGTGACCGTACGGATCCGGCCCGTCCCGCGCACCAGCGTCTACGAGGGCTGGCACTTCCCCTCGTTCGAGGAGGGCGCCGCAGCGCTGCGCCGCCTCGCCCAGGACGGACCGCGGCCCACCGTGCTGCGTCTGTCCGACGAGACCGAGACGTTCATCGGCCTGGCGAATCCCGAGGCGATCGGCTCCGGCGCCGCGCAGCCCGCCGGCTGCACGGCCATCGCCGGTTACGAAGGCACGGACGAGGACACCGGGCACCGCAGGGAGCACGCCGCGGCCGTGCTGCGCGCGTGCGGCGGCACACCCCTGGGCGAGGAGCCGGGCCGGCGCTGGGCGCACGGCCGCTACTCGGCCCCGTACCTGCGCGACGCGCTCCTCGACGCGGGGGCGTTCGCGGAGACCCTGGAGACGGCGACGTTCTGGTCCCGGCTCCCCGGCCTGTACGCGGCCGTACGCGACGCGCTCACCGACACCCTCACCGGAGCCGGCACCCCGCCCCTGGTGATGTGTCACATCTCCCACGTCTACGAGAACGGCGCCTCGCTCTACTTCACCGTGGTCTCCGCCCAGGGCGCGGACCCCGTGGCGCACTGGACCCGCGCCAAGCACGCCGCCAACGAGGCGATCCTCGCCGCCGGCGGCACGATCAGCCACCACCACGGGGTCGGTACCGACCACCGGGACTGGTACGCCCGCGAGGCGGGCCCGCTGGGCATCGACGCCCTGCGCGCCGTGAAGCGCCGACTGGACCCGGCGGGAGTGCTGAACCCCGGCGTCCTGCTGCCCGGCGACTGACCCGCCCGCGCCCCTCGCCCCCCGTCCGTCCCCCTTCAGCCGGCCAGCCCCGGAGGCACCCGATGCGCCAGTTCACCGCCGTCGTCAACCCCACCGCGGGCGCGGCCACCGGAGCGGCGGCCCTGCTCGCCCTGGCCCGGCACCTGAGGGAGGAGGGCGCCGAACTGCGGACCGAGTACAGCCGCAGCCTGGACCACGCGCGGGAACTGGCCCGTGACGCCGGACAGCGGGGGAGAGTGGTCCTCGCCGTCGGCGGTGACGGCATCGCGGGCGGCGTCGGCGGGGCCCTCAGCGGGACCGGCGCGACCCTCGGCCTCGTCCCCGCGGGCCGCGGCAACGACTTCGCCCGCGCGCTCGGCCTGCCCCGCGACCCGCGGGCCCTGGCCCGCATACTGCTGCACGGGGAGCCCCGGCCGGTCGACACCGTGGAGGTCGGCTCGGCCTTCCACGACCGCACCGTCGTCCTCGGCGGCGTGTACGCCGGGGTGGACGCGCTCGCCAACCGCCACGCCAACCGGAGCCGGCTGCTGAGGGGTTCGGCGTCCTACTACGCCGGCGGCCTGCGGGCCGTCACCACCTGGCGGCCCGCCCGCTACCGGGTCACCGTCGACGGGGAGGAGCACACCCACACCGGCTACACCGTGGTCGCCGCCAACTCCGGCTTCTACGGATCCGGCCGCGTCATCGCCCCCGACGCCCGCGTGGACGACGGCCTGCTGGACGTCGTGATGATCGAACACGCTCCCCGGCGGCTGTTCTTCGCCCTGATGAACGAGTTGAGGACCGGCGCGCACGTCCGCCGGCCCGAGGTGCGGATCCTGCGGGGCCGCGAGATCCGTATCGAGGCCGACCGGGACGTCCCCTACGGCACCGACGGGGAAGTCGACGCCGTCCTCCCGGTCACGGCCAGGGTCCTCCCCGGCGCGCTGAACGTGCTGTACTGACCGCCCGTCAGGAACCGGCGGCACGACGGCCGCCGCACCCCTGCGGGCCGGCGGCACGCAACCCGGGAGCCACCCGCCGTTACCGGACATGACCCAAGACTGGACTCGTTCGTTCCCTGGAATTATTCGTCTCTGGGCCATAGGTTCGGCGCATGACCGCATCCCGGCCGCCGACCGCGGCCGAGGAGCTCCGCGGTGCGGGCCTGCGTGCGACGGCAGCCCGCGTCGCCCTCCTCGACACCGTCCGCCAGGGCGGCCACCTCGGAGCCGAGGCCCTCGCCTCCGAGGTGCGCCGGCGCACGGGGCACGTCTCCCTGCAGGCGGTGTACGAGGCGCTCAACGCGCTCACCGGGGCGGGGCTGCTACGCCGCATCGCACCGGCCGGCGGCCCCGCCCGCTACGAGGGACGCGTCGGCGACAACCACCACCACCTGGTCTGCCGTGCCTGCGGCGTCGTCGCCGACGTCGACTGCGCGGCGGGCGCGGCGCCCTGCCTGACCGCGTCCGACGCACACGGCTTCGTGATCGACGAGGCCGAGATCGTCTACTGGGGCCTGTGCCCCGGCTGTTCCACCTCCCGCCGCACCTGAACTGCGCGACCCGTTCGCCCGGAAGGACTCCCATGACCGAGAACCACGACGCGATCGTCACCGAACCCAAGGCGGAGGAAGCGGGTGGCTGCCCGGTCGCGCACGGACGCGCACCGCACCCCACCCAGGGCGGCGGCAACCAGCGGTGGTGGCCCGAGCGCCTCAACCTGAAGATCCTGGCCAAGAACCCCGCCGTGGCGAACCCGCTCGGCGACGACTTCGACTACGCCGCGGCGTTCCAGAGCCTCGACCTCCCGGCGGTGAAGCGGGACATCGCCGAGGTGCTGACCACCTCCCAGGACTGGTGGCCGGCCGACTTCGGCCACTACGGCCCGCTCATCGTCCGCATGGCCTGGCACAGCGCCGGCACCTACCGCATCAGCGACGGCCGCGGCGGCGCCGGGGCCGGCCAGCAGCGCTTCGCCCCGCTCAACAGCTGGCCGGACAACGCCAACCTCGACAAGGCCCGCCGACTGCTGTGGCCCGTCAAGAAGAAGTACGGCAAGAGCCTGTCCTGGGCCGACCTGCTGATCCTCTCCGGCAACGTCGCCCTGGAGTCGATGGGCTTCACGACCTTCGGCTTCGCCGGCGGCCGCGGCGACGTCTGGGAGCCGGAGGAGGACGTCTACTGGGGGCCCGAGTCCACCTGGCTCGGCGACGAGCGCTACACCGGCGACCGCGAGCTGGAGAACCCGCTCGGCGCGGTCCAGATGGGCCTCATCTACGTCAACCCCGAGGGCCCGGGCGGCAATCCGGACCCGATCGCCTCCGCCCGCGACATCCGCGAGACGTTCCGCCGGATGGCGATGAACGACGAGGAGACGGTCGCCCTCATCGCCGGCGGGCACACCTTCGGCAAGACCCACGGCGCGGGCCCGGCCGACCACGTCGGCGACGACCCGGAGGCGGCCGGCTTCGAGGTGCAGGGCCTCGGCTGGAAGAACACCTTCGGCACCGGCAAGGGGGCCGACACGATCACCAGCGGCCTCGAGGTCACCTGGACCAACACGCCGACCACCTGGGACAACAGCTTCTTCGAGATCCTCTTCGGCTACGAGTGGGAACTGTTCAGCAGCCCCGCCGGCGCCCACCAGTGGCGGCCGAAGGACGGCGCCGGGGCCGGCACCGTACCCGACGCCCACGACCCGTCGAAGACCCACCAGCCGACGATGCTGACCACGGACCTCGCGCTCCGCTTCGACCCGGTCTACGGCGAGATCTCCCGGCGCTTCCTGGAGAACCCGGACGAGTTCGCGGACGCCTTCGCCCGCGCCTGGTACAAGCTGACCCACCGCGACATGGGCCCCAAGTCGCTCTACCTCGGCCCGGAGGTGCCCGCCGAGACACTGCTGTGGCAGGACCCGCTGCCCGAGCGGACGTACGACCTCGTCGACGCCGACGACATCGCCGTCCTCAAGCAGCGGGTCCTCGCCTCGGACCTGTCGGTGTCCGACCTGGTGTCGACGGCGTGGGCGTCGGCCTCCTCCTTCCGCGGCAGCGACAAGCGCGGCGGCGCCGACGGCGCGCGCATCCGCCTGGAGCCGCAGCGCGGCTGGGAGGCCAACGACCCCGACCGGCTGGCGACGGTCCTGCGCACCCTGGAAGCCGTCCAGGAGTCCTTCAACTCCGCACAGACCGGCGGCAAGCGGATCTCCCTGGCCGACCTGATCGTCCTGGCCGGAGCCGCGGCCGTCGAGAAGGCCGCCAAGGACGGCGGCCTCGACATCGAGGTCCCGTTCACGCCGGGCCGCGTGGACGCCTCCCAGGAGCAGACGGACACGGAGTCCTTCTCCGCCCTCGAGCCGTCCGCCGACGGCTTCCGCAACTACCTGGGCAAGGGCAACCGCCTCCCCGCCGAGTTCCTGCTGCTGGACAAGGCCAACCTGCTGACCCTGAGCGCCCCGGAGATGACCGTCCTCGTCGGCGGCCTGCGCGTCCTGGGCGCCAACCACGGGCAGTCGTCGCACGGCGTCCTCACCACCGCCCCCGGCACCCTGACCAACGACTTCTTCGTCAACCTGCTGGACATGGGAACGACGTGGAAGGCGATCTCCGGGGACCAGACCCTCTTCGAGGGCCGGGACGCGGCCACCGGCGAGGTCAGGTGGACCGGCACCCGTGCCGACCTGGTCTTCGGGTCGAACTCCGAACTGCGCGCGCTCGCCGAGGTCTACGCGAGCGACGACGCCGGGGAGAAGTTCGTGAAGGACTTCGTCACGGCGTGGGACAAGGTCATGAACCTCGACCGGTTCGACCTCGTCTGAGCCGTCCGACCCACTGAACCGGGCCGGCCCCTCGGGGTCCGGCCCGGACGTGCGTGCCCCCGAGATGCGCGCGGGCCGCCCTGCGACCAGGGTGGAACCGAACCGACCGCCACGCGAAGGAGGCACCAGGGATGGGCAAGGGCAGCGACCGCCGGAAGGACCTCCACGAGGGCGACGAGGTCGCCTGGAGCAGCCACGGCAGCGAGACCACCGGCCAGGTCGAGAAGAAGATCACCGAGCGCACGGAGGAGGCCGGACGCACGGTCGCCGCCTCCGAGGAGGAACCACAGTACGAGGTGCGCAGCGACAAGTCGGGCAGGACCGCCGTCCACAAGCCCTCCGCGCTCAAGAAGAAGAAGTGAGCGCGGCGGAAGCGCGGCGCGAACGGGAGACCCGTGAGGAGTTCCACGAACTGGTCAACATGCAGCCCGCCGATCTCGAGCGGTGGCTCGAGACGGACGAGTCACGTGCCGCGGGGCAGCACAAGGACGGCGGCGAGTCGACCGGCCACGCCTCCGGGCGCCGCATCGTGGAGATCCTGCGCGCCGGACGCGGGGACCTCTCGGACGACGACTACGCGCACATGCGCAAGGTTGTCGGCTACATCCGCCGCCATCTCGCCCAGCGGCCGTCCGGCGACGTACGCGACACGCGGTGGCGGCACTCCCTCATGAACTGGGGGCACGACCCCCTCGCGGGGGCCCCGCGCCGGTGACGGACGGACACCACGGCGCGGTACGTCCGACTCCGCCGCCCTGACCGTCCGTCCCGGCTCCCCGCGCCCGCCGGGTGGACTCCTGTACGGCACCCGGCACCCCGCGAACCCCTCGTCCGCGCACGGGCCTTCCGCGCCCCTCGAGCGTCCCGTCACGCGACTCTCGCCCCGGCGGCCTCCCGGACGCTCCCCTACGTCACCAGCGCAGGTGTGACGCCGGGGAAAGGGGCGATCAGTGAGTGGAGCAAGCCACTCGAGGCGAGGAAGGTCCGCGTATGGGAACCGTCGTCCGTGTTCCGCAGACCCGGGACATGATCGGTGACGAACTCTCCGGAGACGAGGCGTTCGCCGCGCTGCGGCACTACGGAGGGCTGCGGCTGCTGACCGACTCCTTCAGCCGCTTCCGCTACGCGGACGGATTCACCAACGCGCGTGCCCTCGCCTTCCAGGTGGTCCTCGGTCTGGTGCCGTTCACCGTGGCCCTGGTGGGCCTCGCGACCTCCACGCACACCGAGAGCGTCGGCCGTGTCATCGAGCTGGCCCTCGGCCACATCGTGCCGGGCGCCAGCGCCGACATCGTCGAGGACGCCTTCGACGGGACCCGGCGCACCGCCCACGACGACCTCGCGAGCACCCTGGCCCTCTGGCTCGGGCTGGGCTTCGCCGTCCTGAACCTCGCTTCCGCCATGGGCCAGATCGAACGCGGCGCCAACCGCATCTACGGCATCGAACGCGACCGTCCCTTCCCCCGCAAGTACGGCCGGGCCGTCCTCCTCGCCATCGCCGCGGGACTGCCGCTGGTGCTCGGCTTCGTCGTGCTCGTCGCCGGCGACGCGGTGAGCCAGGCGGTGGCCGAGGTGGTCGGTGGGCGGGGGAGTGACGCGGGCTGGTGGGGAGCGCTGGACGTGCCGGTGGGGCTGGTCCTGGCATGGGTGGCGTCCGCGGTGCTCTTCCGCTGGTCGCCCCGCCGTACGCAGCCGGGCTACACCTGGCTGGCCTTCGGCTCGGCCGTCCACCTCCTGCTGTGGGTCGCGGCGACGTGGCTCCTCGCGCTGTACGTCGAGGGCAGCGGGGCGTTCGGCGCCCTGTACGGGCCGCTGACCGCCTTCATCGCCCTGCTGATCTGGGCGAACCTGACCGCCGTGGCCCTTTTCCTGGGCATCGCCTTCGCCGCCCAGCTGGAGGCGGCGCGTGCCGGTGTCGAGGCGCCGGTGCGTCCGGACCCCGGGCCCGGCGGCTGAGCACCCGTTCCGGCGGCGTTCCGGCACCTCGGCTGCCGGCCGCCGGCGCGACACGCCGACACGGGAACGGGGCGGGCTCCCCCCTCGTTGTCGGTGTGAGGTTGCACAATGATCGGAAAAGGAGATCAACTCCGGCGCGGTGCTGGGTAGACGGTCTCGTGTCCGGCTCCGGAAAGGTCCTGCTGATGCTCTCCACCGTCGACCGTTCGAGGTCCCTCGTCGCCCTGCCGACGGCGCGCCGCCGGCACTCCTGGTCAGGCGCCGGCCCGGCGCCGGCGGCCCGCCCGTCGGGCGCCGCCGCCGACGCGCTGCGCATCATCGCCGACCCCCGGACCCCCACGTACGTCACGGTCTACGCCAACGGCCGCCGCAGATACAGCTACTGGCGTCCCCTGGACTCGACCACCGGCGCCGGCGGGTGCTACGCGGCCCTGCCCACCGCCGAGTGCGACGAACTGCAGGCGGCGGGACGGATCACCCTCGGCGAGCCCGTAGTCGACCCCCACCGCACGACGTACCGGGTCCGGGCGGCCACCCGCGCCCAGTCCGTTCCGCGCGCCCAGTCGGTCTCACGCGCCGAGCAGGTCACCCGTACCGGGCCGGCCCCCCGGATGCGGCCCGAGCCGGTGCGCGGCGCCGCCCGGGAGCGGAGCCGGGTGGCGTGAGGGCGGGGCGGCGCCGTCCCGCTCAGCGGTGCCGCATCCAGGCGTTCGGTCCCCGCTGCACCCGGTCCGAGGAGCGGTCGATCCGCAGCAGGGCGAGCCGGTCCGGGATCACGTGGTCGCCCGACCCGGGGAACACCACGCCCGTCTCTTCCATCGCATCACACGTTCCCAGCACGCGCGTCCGCCGGCGGGCAGCGGCGAGGTCCCTCCCGGGTGCGGGAACCGGGCCGGTGCGTCAGGCGATGGACGCCGAGACGATGGCCGACACGGCGAGATTGCACGACGCCGTCACCCACACCGCGGGGTGGGGTTCGGGCTCCACCAGCGTGGCGCCCAGACGCCCGGGGGTGATGAGGTCCACGACCAGGAACGCCACCGCCATCATCACCAGGCCCAGCAGCCCGAACGCCGCCGTCGACACCAGTCCCTTGCCGAAGTCGTCGTACGTCGTCCAGATCGACGTGAAGACGATCCCGCCGATGCCGAGCAGGGAGGAGCTGAGGACGATCGCGGCGTTGCGGTTGCGCTCCTGCCAGATCTGCCGGCCGAGCTTTCCGGGCGTCAGGAGGTCGACCAGGACGATGCCGAGGACCAGCAGGACCAGTCCGAGTGCGCCGTAGGCGGTGGCCCGGCCGAGTCCGTTGACGATGTCGCTCATGGGTGTGCCGGCTCCGTAGCGTGAGGGATCGTGAGGTGATCGTGGTCAGACGCGTGCAAAATGTAGCGCACCCGTTCGACCGCCTGGCCCATGGCCCGGAAGAGGGACGCTTCCGCCGGTGGCAGCGCGGTGCGCAGCCACCCCGGGAGGGCGGCAAGTCGCCCTGGGACAGGAGGACGTGAGCGGTCTTCCGGTGGCGAGTCATGCCCGCGCGCATGCGGGGCATCAGGAGTCCATCGGACAGAAGGAGAACGCGCCATGAGCAGGGGCAGCCGCACGCTCACCGTCCTGTACGCCGTCGTCGCCCTCTGGCTCTCCTTCTGCACGGTGCGCACCTGGGGCACCGTTCCCGCCTGGACCACCCTCGCCATGGCTCTCGCCGCCCTCGCCCCCGTCGTGGGGGTGGTCCGCGAGACGGTCATCGCCGACGAGCGCCGCGCGGTCGCCGTCCTGCGGGAACGGGAGGGCCGCCGGGCGGCATGGCGCGACGCGGCGGCGGCGGCCCTCGCACAGGCCGAGGTGGAGGCGGCGTGCTGCGAACGCTGGTGGACGTCCTGTGCGACGGAGCACGACCCGAGCTGCGCACATCGGACCTCGTGGGGCACAACGGCGTGAACCGCCGGGCGGGTCCGGTCCGGTGGTGCGACGTGAACTCCTGGTCCGTACCAGAGTCTTGACGCCGTCTTATCTCATCCCTTGAATCAAATCGTTGCGCAATCCCCCCACAACCTCGGTCGGCGCGCCCGTGCACGCGGGCCGTCGTACGGAAGGGAGAGCCATGTTCTCTCCGCGCACCCGCCGCAGATGGCTGATCGCCGCCCTGTCCGCCGTCCTGGTCGCCTCCGGCGCGGCCGGTACCACCGCACAGGCCGGTCAAGCCGGACCGGCCGACGGCCCCGCCGCGGCGGCCGTGACGTTCTCGGACACCTTCGACGGCCCCGCCGGCGCGGCGGTCGACTCCACCAAGTGGCAGCTCGAGACCGGCGACAACGTCAACAACCACGAGCGGCAGTACTACACGTCGGGCACCAGGAACGCGGCCCTCGACGGCCAGGGCCACCTGGTCATCACGGCCCGCAAGGAGAACCCGGCCGGCTACCAGTGCTGGTACGGCACCTGCCAGTACACTTCGGCGCGGCTCAACACCGCGGGCAGGTACACCGCGCAGTACGGGCACGTCGAGGCCCGGATGAAGATCCCGCGCGGACAGGGCATGTGGCCGGCCTTCTGGATGCTGGGCACGCCGGTGAACTGGCCGGACTCGGGTGAGATCGACGTCATGGAGAACGTCGGCTTCGAGCCCTCCACGGTGCACGGCACCCTCCACGGCCCCGGCTACTCCGGTTCCGGAGGCATCGGCGCCGGGTACACACTGCCGGGCGGCCGGGCCTTCGCGGACGACTTCCACACCTTCGCCGTCGACTGGGCCCCGGACTCGATCACCTGGTCCGTGGACGGCAACGTCTACCAGCGGCGCACCCCCGCCGACCTGGGCGGCAGGCAGTGGGTCTTCAACAAGCCCTACTTCCTCATCCTCAACCTGGCCGTGGGCGGCTACTGGCCCGGCGATCCCGACGGCTCGACCGTGTTCCCGCAGCAGCTCGTGGTCGACCACGTGTCGGTGACGACGAGCGACGCGCCGGCCGGCGGCGCGATCCGCGGCCTGGCCGGCAAGTGCGTCGACGTCGCGGGCGCGAACACGGCCAACGGCACCCCGGTACAGCTCTACGACTGCAACGGCACCTCCGCCCAGCGGTGGTCGGTGGGCGGTGACGGCACGGTCCGTGCGCTCGGCAAGTGCCTGGACGTCGCTTCGGGCGGCACGGCGGACGGCACCCCCGTGCAGCTGTGGGACTGCAACGGCACCGCGGCTCAGAGGTGGGTCGTCACCGGCGCACACGACATCGTCAATCCCCAGGCCGACAAGTGCCTGGACGTGACGGGCAACAACCCGGCCAACGGCACCCGGCTGCAGCTGTGGACCTGTTCGGGCGGCGCGAACCAGAAGTGGACGGTGGGCTGACCCCGATGACGGCCGTCCGGCCGCGCCGGACCGGACGGCCGTAAGGGTGATTCCTTTTGCCTTTCTTTTGCCGTCCGGGAACACGGCCGGGGCCACGTCCGTTTGACCGGGCGAACCGCAGGACCCGGGACTGGGCACCAGGACCGGGCGGACAGCGACAGAACCCGAAGGTGGCACCGAATGGCGATGTGGGACCGGCTCAAGGACCAGGCCAGGACGCTCCAGCAGTTCCAGGGAGCACAGGCGGGAGGCGCACGGCAGCAGGGTCACGGCTCCACCTCCTCCGGCGGCGGCTCCAAGGCCAAGCTGATGGGCCTGTTCAAGTCGCAGCTCGCCGCGGCCAAGACGGAGCTGAAGAGCGGCGCCTACCGGGACGCGAGCATGGCGATGTGCGCGCTGGTCGCCGCGGCCGACGGACGGGTCGACCCGGTGGAGCGGCAGCGGGTGGAGGAACTGATCGTCACCAACGAGGTGCTGCAGAACTTCCCGCCGGACCAGCTCCGCCGGTTGTTCAACGAGCACGTGGACCGGCTCACGGCCCACTTCGAACAGGGCCGTGCACAGGCCCTGGAGACCATCGCCAAGGCGGCGAAGAAGCCGGTCGAGGCGCGGGCCGTCGTCCAGACCGGCATGGTCGTCGCCGGCGCCGACGGGAGCTTCGATCCCGCCGAGCAGTACGCCGTCCGCGAGGCCTGCGTGGCGCTCGGACTCTCACCGCAGGAGTTCGGCGTCTGACCGCCACCCCGTTGTCGGTGCCACCGCCTACGGTGTGATCAGTGGGCCCGCAGGAGTGGCCGCGGGCCCGTCCGGGGAGGGGTGTGCCATGTCAGCCGGGGCCATGGTGTCGACGACGTATCTGGAGCTGTCGCAGGACGGCGGCGGCGCGCACAAGTTCTACGAGGTGGCCGTCGACGGCCAGGTGGTGACGGTGCGGTACGGCCGGATCGGTGCGGCCGGCCAGACCCAGACGACGACGTTCGCGACGGCCGCGAAGGCGCAGGCCGCCGCGGCGAAGAAGGTGGGGGAGAAGGTCCGCAAGGGCTACGCGCCGGCGGTGCCCGGTGGGCGGGCGCCCCGCGCGGTGACCCGGCGTCAGGTGGTCTCGGCTCCCTCCACCGCGCGTGCCGTGGCCCCCGTCCTGTGGCGATTCCGCACGGGCTCCGCGGCGTTCGGCATCCACGTGGACGACGACCACTGCTGGGTGGGCAACCAGTCGGGCGACGTCTACACCCTGGACCACGAGGGCAACGCACTGGCCCGCTTCGGTCTGCCGGACGGCGTGAAATGCCTGGTGGCCGACGACTTCTGGATCTACGCGGGCTGCGACGACGGCAGCGTCTACGATCTGTCCTCCAAGCTGCCGTTCGCCGCCTACGACATCGCGGCGGACGTCGACATCTTCTGGCTGGACATCCACGAGGGCGTTCTCGACGTCTCGGACCGCGACGGCCGGCTCACCGTGATCGACCACGAGGACGAGCACCAGTGGACCCGCCGCAGCCAGGGCGACCACGCCTGGATGGTCCGCGCCGACGACCGGGCCGTCTACCACGGTCACCACCGGGGCGTCACCGCCTACGCGCCCGACGGCAGCGGCGAGTTGTGGCACACCCCCACCCGGGGCGGTGTGCTGTTCGGCTGGCAGGAGGACGACACCGTCTACGCGGGCACCGCGCACCGGGTGGTGCAGCGGCTGTCGAAGGCGACCGGAACCATCGAGGCCACCTACGCCTGCGACAGCGCCGTCTACTCGTGTGCGACCGCGCCGGGCGGGCGGTTCGTCTTCGCCGGCGACGCCGCGTCGTCCGTCTACTGCTTCGACCGGGACGGCACGCGGCTGTGGAAGCTCGGCACCGGTGGCGGATCGGCGCTGTCCATGCAGTACCGCGACGAGCGGCTGTACCTGGTGACGACGGACGGCTCGCTGGTGTGCGTGGACGCGAGCGAGGCGGCGGTCTCCGCGGCGCAACAGGGCTCGGTGCCGGCCGTGCGGGACGTCAAGCTCGCCGCGGCCCTGCCCACCTACGCCCCGGCCACGACCGCGACCGCGGTGACCACCGTCGCCCAGGCGCCGTCCGGTGCCGTGGTCGTCGAATGCGTGCGGGACGACGGGCGGCTGCGCGTCCACGTCGTGTCCGAGGGCTACGACGGCTCCTGGAACGTGCAGTTCCCGCGGGCGATACGGGAGCCCGGCGCGCGCTACGTGGTGGACGCGCTGCACCCGGCGGCCGGCGGCTTCTACCGGGTGCGGGGCGAGATCCGGCGCCTGCGGTGACCGGGAGGCGCCCCCGCCGGCGGGCGCACGCGGCGGACCCGTGAGCCCTGGACGCGCCCCCGGGTCCGTACGGAGAATGCAGTGCTCCCGATCACCCGTGAAGTGCTGTCTCTCCCGCCCTCGTCGAGGAAAGCAGGTCGAGCGTCGTGCTGCTGCGTCTGCCCACGTCACTGTCCGAAGCACAGCGGTCTCTGGCCGAGGGCGCGGTGCCCGTCGGAGGCGCCACCCTCGTGTGGGCCCTCTGGCAGCGCGACGGCTTCCCCGAGCAGGCGATGTCCCTGCGTGAGCTGCCCGAGGCCACCCTGATAGAGCGGCAGGCGCTCGGCGCCGCGGTGCTGCTGCACCAGGTGGACGACCGGGTACCGGACGTGCTGCGCCGGGCAGCCTCCACCGTGGGCACCGGAGCCGTCCGCCGGACGGCCACCGTCGGCGGCAACATCGTGGGCAGCACGCTGCGTTGCCTGCTCCCGGCGGCGCTCGTCCTGGACGCGCGGGCGACCGTGCTCGACCGGGACGGCACCTACGAGACCGACCTGGGCGAGGTGGTGGCCAAGCGCCATCTGCTGCTCACCCTGCGCTGGAAAAACCCCGTGGCGAGCGGGTACTACAAGGCGCCCGGCGAAGCGGGCGGCCCGCCGCCCCTCGTGGTGGCCACCGCCGTCCACGCCGACGACGACGGACGGCACCGGCTCGTCGTCGCCGTCCGGGACGGCTACGACGTCGTCAGCGCGCACGCCGACTGCCGCACCGGAGCCGGACAGGCGCTGAGGGACCTGGACCGCGCCGGCCTGGGGTCGCTGCCCACGCCGGCGCGCGAGGCCGTACGCCGGGAGGTGACCGGCATCCTGGACGGCCCCGCGGACCGCTGAACCGGCCGCGCCACCCGATCCGCCCTCGCGGCCCGGACGGCCCAGGCGGCGAGGGCGGCCCGGCCGGCGAGCCGGAACACCGGGCACGGCGTCCGGCCGGCGAGCGGCTTCAGCCGTCCGCCTCCCGACGGTGCCGGACCACGACGACCGGGCAGGACGCGTGCTGGGCACAGCGCTGGCTGACCGAGCCCAGCATCGCCCGGGCGAACCCGCCCCGCCCGCGATGACCCACCACCAGCAGTTCCGCCCCTTCCGAGGCGCGGATCAGGACTTCCGAGGGATCACCCTCGACCAGCCGTTCCCGCAGACCGGCGGGCCGGTCGCCCGGGAACGCCGTGCTCAGCGCCTCCGCGAAGCGGTGCCGTGCCTGTTCGGCGTCGAAGTCCGGCTCGATCACCGGACCGGCCCATCCGGTGGACGACGGCGTCTCCCAGGCGTGGACGGCCTCCACGATCCCGCCGACCGCACGGGCGTACCGTACGGCCCAGCGCAGCGCCTCGTACGAGGCGGGAGATCCGTCCACACCCACGACGACCCGCGGTGCCGGCTCAGTGGCTTCCATGGTCACCTCACTCACCTCACTCACCTCTCGAAGTTCGCGTCCCCCGTGCCGCCCGGCCCGGCGCCTCGGTGCCGGGTCAGCAGATGCGCGGAAGCTGTTCACCCATCGGCAGATCCACCACCCGTGTGCCCCCGAGTCCGGTCCGTGCCACGACCGTCCCCGGATGCTCCGCGACCGCCTCACCGATCACGGCGGCGCCGGAGCCCAGGGGGTGCGCCCGCATCGCGGCCAGGACCGCGTCGGCGTGCTCCCGGGGCACGAAGGCGACGAGCTTGCCCTCGTTGGCCACGTACATCGGGTCCAGCCCCAGCATGGCGCAGGCGCCGGCCACCGCAGGCGGCACCGGGACCGCACGCTCCCGGACGACGACCCCGCACCCCGAGGCCACCGCGATCTCGTTCAGCGAGGCGGCCAGACCCCCGCGGGTCGGGTCGCGCAGCACATGCAGGTCCGGCGTGACCGACAGCATCGCCTCGACGAGTCCGCCGAGCGGCGCGCAGTCGCTGACGACGTCCACCTCGAACCGGAGGTTCTCCCGCCGGCTCATGACGGCCACGCCGTGCACGCCGATGTCACCGCTCACCAGCACCACGTCACCGGGAATGACCCGCTGCGGACGCAGGTCGACCCCGGGAGGGACCACACCGACGCCGGACGTGTTCACGTACACGCCGTCACCGTGCCCGGACTCCACGACCTTGGTGTCACCCGTCACCACCCGCACCCCGGCGGCACGCGCCGCACGCCCGAGCGCCTCCGCGACCCGCCCGACGGTGTCGATCTCGACACCCTCCTCGAGGATCAGGGCGCACGAGAGGTACGCGGCGCGGGCCCCGCTCATCGCGAGGTCGTTGACCGTGCCGTTGACCGCCAGGTCACCGATGCTGCCACCGGGGAAGAACAGCGGCCGGACCACGAAGGAGTCGGTGGAGAACGCCAGCCGGGCCCCGTCGAGTTCGACCACGGCGGAGTCGGTCAGCGCGGCCGGAGCCGCACCGCCCAGCCCCGGAAGCACCACCTGCTCGACGAGCTCGGCGGACAGCGCTCCGCCACCGCCGTGCCCCATCACCACGCGCGGCCGGTCACGCAGGGGCGCCGGGCAGCTCCAGGAGAGCATGTCGGGCGCGGCGGTCGTGTCAGACAACGGAGCTCGCCTCCCGGTCCGGGACGGCCGCGGCGGCCGCCGGCAGTTCAAGCCGCCGGTACAGGTAGTACGCGGCGCAGGCGCCCTCACTGGACACCATGGTCGCCCCCAGCGGGGTGCGCGGAGTGCACGTCGTCCCGAAGGCCTCGCACTCGTGCGGCTTCAGCAGCCCCTGCAGCACCTCGCCGCTGCGGCACTCCGCCGGTTCCAGCGTGGCGATGTCCCCCACCTGGAACCGGTGCTCGGCGTCGTAGTCCCGGTAGCGCGCCGCCAGCCGCCAGCCGCTGTCGGGGATCACCCCGATGCCGCGCCAGGCGCGGTCGGCCACCTCGAAGACGTCGTCCAGCATCGCCCGCGCGGCGGGGTTGCCCTCCGCCCGCACGGCGCGCGGATAGGCGTTGTCGACGGTGTGCTCGCCCCGCTCCAGCTGCCGCACGGTCCGCCGCACGCCCTCCAGGATGTCCAGCGGTTCGAACCCGGTCACCACGATGGGCACCCGGAACCGCTCGGCGAGCGCCGGGTACTCCCGCGTCCCCATCACGCTGCACACGTGCCCGGCCGCCAGGAAGCCCTGGACCCGGCAGTCCGGTGACTGCATGATCGCCTCGATCGCGGGAGGCACCCGGACGTGCGAGACCAGCAGGCTGAAGTTGCGGACACCGAGCCTGCGGGCCTGGTGCACCGTCATCGCGTTGGGCGGCGCCGTGGTCTCGAAACCGATGCCGAAGAACACCACCTCCCGGTCCGGGTTCTCCCGCGCGATCCGCAGCGCGTCGAGCGGGGAGTACACCACGCGGACGTCGCCGCCCTCCCCGCGGACCTGGAACAGGTCACGTCCGGTGCCCGGCACCCTGAGCATGTCGCCGAACGAGCAGAAGACGACCTCGGGCCGGGAGGCGATCGCCAGCGCCTTGTCGATCACCTCCAGTGGCGTCACACACACCGGACAACCCGGCCCATGAATCAACTCCACTTCGTCGGGCAGCAGTTGGTCGATGCCGTGGCGGATGATGCTGTGCGTCTGGCCGCCGCACACCTCCATCAGCGCCCAGGGCCTGGTCACCGTGGCCCTGATGTCGTCGAGCAGGCGGCCCGCCAGCTGGGGGTCCTGGAACTCGTCGATGTACTTCACCGCCGCACCTCCCGCGCGAGGTCGTCGCCGCCCGTCCGCGCGGCCTGTTCCCATGGGTCGCCGAACTCCTCCTGGAGCATGCCGAGGTTCTCGAACAGCTCCAGGGTCCGGCGGGCCGACTCCTCGTCCAGCCGCTGCAGGGCGAAGCCGACATGGACGATCGCGTACTCACCCACCTCCAGGTCGGGCAGGTACTCCAGGCACACCTCCTTGACCACGCCGCCGAAATCGACGGTGGCCATCCGGGTGCCGTCCCGTTCCTCGACGCCCAGCACTCTGCCGGGTACCGCCAGACACATGCGGATCTCCTCACTTGTCGCGTGCGCGGGAGCGCACCTCACCGGGCGGTGGCTCCCGCCCGGGCGGCCACGATCAGCTGGCCGAGTGCCAGTCCGCCGTCGTTCGGCGGGATGTCGCGATGGCGCAGTACGGTGAACCCGGCAGCGCGCAGTTCCCGGGCGCAGGCCGAGGAGAGCAGCGCGTTGGAGAACACGCCCCCGGTCAGGGCCACCGTCCGCAGACCGGCCGCCCGCCGCGCCGCCGCGCACACGTCCCGCACCAGCAGGGCGACGGCCAGATGGAAGCGGGCGGCGATCACGGCCGCCGGCACCCGACCCCGTACGTCCTCGGCCACCGCCCTCAGCAGGGGATCAGGGGCGGCGGTCAACGGTCCGGGACCGTTCGTGAGCCGGAAGGCGTACCGGGGGTCGTGCGGCTCCTCGTCACCGGCCGGCACCGCCGTCGCCTCCAGCTCGATCGCGGCCTGTGCCTCGTACCCGGCGTGGTGACACACCCCCGCCAGGGAGGAGACCGCGTCGAAGAGCCGGCCCATGCTGGAGGTGGGCACGCAGTTCAGTCCTCGCGCCAACTGCGTCCGCAGCACGTCGAGTTCGTCCGGCGGGCAGGCGGCCGTGCACGGCAGGTCCGGGTCGGCGGTGATGCCCGCGGCGTGCAGATGGGCGAGCGCCATCCGGTACGGACGCCGCACCGCCGCGTCACCGCCGGGCAGCGGCACGGTGGCCAGGTGGGCGAACCGGTGGAAGCCGTCGTAGTCCGCGAGGAGGAACTCACCGCCCCATACGGTGCCGTCGTCCCCGTACCCGGTGCCGTCGAAGGCGACCCCGATCACCCGGTCTCCCTCCGCGACCCCGTGCTCGGCCAGGACGGAGGCGATGTGCGCGTGGTGATGCTGCACCCGGACCACCGGCCGTCCCCGGGCGTGCCGCCGTGCCCACGCGCCGGACCGGTATCCCGGATGGCTGTCGGCCGCCAGCAGCGTCGGCCGCACACCGGTCAGCGACTCCAGGTGCCGTTCGGCCCGGCCGAACGCCTCCTGCGTGGCGAGGTCGTCCATGTCCCCGACGTGCGCGGACAGCCAGGCCCGCTCGCCCCGCCCGAGACAGAAGACGTTCTTGAGGTCGCCGCCGACCGCCAGCGCCGGCACCACCGCGGCCGGCAGGGCGACCGGCAGCGGCGCGTAGCCGCGTGAGCGGCGCAGCACCAGCGGCTCGCCGTCGAGCACGCGGACGACGGAGTCGTCGCACGGCACCCGGACGGGGCGGTCGTGTGTCAGCCACGCGTCGGCCAGCCCGGCCAGCCGCTCCAGGGCCTGCTCGTCGTCCGTCACGATGGGCTCGCCGGACATGTTGCCGCTCGTCATCACCAGCAGCCGGGGCGCACCCGCCAGCAGCAGGTGGTGCACCGGCGAGTACGGCAGCACCACACCGAGATCGGGGCTGCCCGGCGCGACACCGTCGGCGGGCACGAGCACTCCCGGGGCGGGCCGGACGCCGGTGCGCCGCCGCATCAGGACCACGGGCCGCACCCGCCCGGTGAGCAGGTCCCGCTCCACCGGACCCATGTGCACCAGATGCTCGACGTCCCGCGCGCTCGGGGCCATGACCGCGAACGGCTTGTCCCCGCGCGCCTTGCGGCGGCGCAGCCCGGCCACCACCTCCGGCCGGGTGGCGTCGCAGGCGAGGTGATAGCCGCCGACGCCCTTCACGGCGAGCACCGCGCCGGCGTCGAGCAGCGAGCGGGCCCCGGCGAGCGGATCGCCGCCGGCGGGCAGCGGACCGCCGGGGCACCCGGGCGCGGTCACGAGCCGCAGCCGCGGACCGCAGGCGGGGCAGGCGACGGGCTGCGCGTGGAAGCGGCGGTCGCGGGGGTCGTCGTACTCGCGGGCACAGTCCGGGCACAGGGGGAAGCCCGCCATGGTCGTGTGCTCCCGGTCGTACGGCAGTCCGGTGACGATGGTGAAGCGCGGCCCGCAGTGCGTGCAGGTGATGAAGGGATGGCCGTGGCGCCGGTCGCCGGGGTCGCCCAGTTCGGACAGACAGTCGCGGCAGGTCGCGGTGTCGGGGGCCACCAGTGTGCGCACGGGCCCTTCGGCCCGGGACGCCACGATGGCGAATCCGCCGGTCCCGGTCACGGGCAGTTCGGCCCTCTCCACCGACTCCACCACCGCGAGCGGCGGCGCCTCGCAGGTGAGGCGCGCGCAGAACCGGTCGACCGCCGAGGAGGCGCCCTCGACCTCCACCGACACGCCGTCACCGGTGTTCGTCACGTGCCCCGCCAGTCCGAGACCGGTCGCCAGCCCGTACACGAACGGCCGGAAGCCCACGCCCTGCACCACACCCCGTACGACGACCCGCGCGCGCCGCACGGACCCCGCCCCGTCGGCAGGTGCGGGGCGGACTCCGGGAGCGGTGCTCACGCCCCGGCCCGCGCCATCACCGGCGCGTGGACGCATCCCCCGTCGGCCGCCGCGAGCGCCCGGTCCACCAGGAGCCCGGCCCCCTCGCCGGTCCGTACGGAGGTGAGCGCCACCTCGACGCCCGGGTTGACCCGCTCCACATGGGCGCGGAAGGCGGCCTCGTCGAAGGCGGCCGGGCCGGCCAGGTCGGACTTGGTGACGATCACCAGCTGGGCGAGCCCGAACGCGGTGGGGTACTTCAGCGGCTTGTCCTCGCCCTCCGTGACGGACGCCAGGACCACCCGCAGGGACTCGCCCAGGTCGTAGGAGGCCGGACACACGAGGTTGCCCACGTTCTCCACGAAGAGCAGCCGGGTGGGGTCGGGCAGCCAGTCGTGCAGATGCCCGGCGAGCATGTCCGCCTCCAGGTGGCACAGGCCGTCGGTGAGCACCTGCTTGACGGGGACACCGGAGCGGGCCAGCCGGGTGGCGTCGTTCTCCGTGGCGAGGTCCGCGGTGAGGGCCGCGGTCGCCACACCGCGCTCCCGGGCCAGCAGCAGCTCACGCTCCAGCAGGGCCGTCTTGCCACTGCCCGGGCTGGACAGGAGATTGACGACGGTCGTGCCCCGGGCGGCGAGTTCGGTGCGCAGGACGTGTGCCGCCATGGTGTTCTTGGCGAGCACGGCCTGCCGGAGGTCGACGGTGCGGCACATGGTCAGCTCTCCTGGGGTTGCGATACCGGTGTGGGGTCGGGTGCGGCGGACCGCGCGGACCAGTGCACCTCGGCGATCCGCAGGTCGCGGCCCGAGAGCAGTTCGCTGGCGCCCCCGCCGCAGACCGCGCAGATCATGTCCGGCGGCATGCCGGTGTCCCAGGCGCGCCCGCACGGTGCGCACGCCGCCCGGCCGGGCACGAACCGGGTGACGAGCTCGGAGCCCTCCAGCAGCGTCCCGGCGCAGGCGAGTTCGAAGCAGAAGGCGAGCGCGTCGGGGACGACCCCGGCCAGCTCGCCGATCTCGACGGCGACGCGGCGCACCCCGTGCGCACCGCCGGATCGTGCCGCCTGCTCGACCTGGTCCACGACCGACAGGGCGACGGACATCTCGTGCATGGCCGCTCCGTCCTGACCGGGGTGGGCTGGGGGCGCTGCCCATTGAAGGCAGTCCCGGTGCGGCAGGCCGCCCGGCGCGCCGGGACCGTAGCCCGATCGGACCGCCTCACATGCTGCGGATGCGCAGGTAACGCCGGACGTCCGGCCAGAGACTCGCGGCGACCGCCGCCAGCGCGGACATGCCGAGGACGGTGGCGACACCGCCGATGAGGCGCTTGCTCATGGTGCTCTCCGAACGGGGGAAGGGGGATGCGGACCGGGCCGGACGACGGATCCGTCACCGACCAGTTCGACGACCAGGCGCACCGCCTCGGGCACCGCCGCGGCCGCCTGCCGGCTGAGACCGATGCCCTCCTCGACGGTGGCGGGTTCGCAGCCCACCACCAGCGTGCGTCGCGGCGGGAGGGCGCCGGTGCCCGCGCACAGCGTGTCGAGCAGGGCGAGCACGGCGTCGGGCGACATGCGGTGGCCGTCCAGGGGGACGCCGTCCGGCGGTCGGCGGCTGCCGGCTTCGCCCGCGTCGATCACGTACACGGTCCCCGGCGCACCGCCGCGGGCCGTCGCGTCGAGGACGATCAGCGTGTCGTAGCCGTCGAGGAGCCGGTAGGCCAGGTGGACACCTCGGATGCCGATGTCGGCGACCTCCACGCCCTCCGGCAGCGGGTGTCCGGTGAGCGCCCGGGCGGCCTCGACACCGAAGCCGTCGTCGCCGAGGAAGACGTTGCCGACTCCGGCGACCAGGGTGCGCGGGCCCGCGCCGCCGGTCACGGCGTCTCCACGTCGATCTCGTCGGGCTGGAAGTACAGGTATCGGCCCTGCTCGCGGCGGATGTCGGCGCCCGGATCGTCCTCGACGGTGACCGCGATGTGCACGCCCCCGTCGACGTCGTGCAGGACCGCCTCGACCAGGGCGCGCCGCCCGCTGAGGAACAGGTCCTGCGCGTCACTGTGCCGCAGCCGGGGTCGCAGGACGACGCGGCTGCCCGCCCGCACCTCCCGCCCGTCGACCAGCACATGGTCGTGGGCCGGGTCCACCGAGGCGTCCGCGCCCGGATCCCACCAGGGGACGTCCGGCCGGGCGATACCGCCGTCCGTGTCGGCGAACACCGGTGCGGGCAGGGTGGGCGCGGTGACGTCGCGCAGGCCGCGCACGGCGCCGTGCAGCCGCTCCAGGACCTCCGCCGGCATCGACTCGGTGAGGTCGATCACCGCCGCCGCCCGGTCGTCCGTCCCCCTGGCCTCACGTTTCTCCTCGTCGGTGAGGGCCGCGGTGCGCAGGGCGAGGATCTCGTCGATCTCCGTGGCGTCGTACAGGGCACCCGGGCTCTCCGGGGCGATGGCCGGATGGTCCTCCAGGATGATCGGGGAGGAGAGCACCAGGTCGCGGGAGGCCGGTTCACCGGCCAGCACGGGCCAGGTGTGCAGATTGCGGCAGGCCGCCGCCGCGGCCCCGGCCCACTCCGGCGGATCCGTCAGCGACAGGAAGCGCCCGGCGTCCAGATGCAGCAGTGTGTGCGTGGCGACCAGGGAACGGGACAGCGCCGCGTCCCGTCCGGCGCCCTCCTCGGGCAGCCATGCGGAGGTGTTCTCGACGACCACGCTCAGCCGCTGGGTCGTGTACGGGCCGTCCAGCGGGACCGCGGACAGGCGCAGGACGCCGTCGACCGCCTCACGGCGCCGCACCAGACGGCCCACCACCGTCCCGGCGGCGTCGGTGACCGGTTCGCTCTCCTCACCCGCCGGCCGGCCGAAGGGGACTTCGGTGCCCGCGTCCGCCAGCTCCTCGACGGGCACGGTGACCCGCACCCGCTCCTCCCGGCCCTCGTCCCAGGGGACCACCACCCGGTCCTCCAGGCGCAGTTCGCCGACGGTCTCGAAACCGCCGTCCGGCAGGGCCCGCTGCACCGTGCGCCGCCGGGCGTGCAGGAACCGCACCTCGACCGAGAGGACCGCGCCCGGACGCGGCTCCATCAGCACCTCGGTGTGCTGGAACTCGTGCTCCGCGGCCGTCGCCGTCCAGGACGGGGGCACCAGCACCCCGAACTGCCAGCGCAGCCGGTTCTTGGCGGCCGACGCACGGTACGGGTAGAGCACGTAGCCCTCGAACAGCACCGCGTCGGCGACCTGGCGCGCCACCGCCAGCCGGGCCTCGGCGCCGGAGGTGAACGTCGTCGTGGTCATGGTGTCCTCTCACCCGCCGTTTCCAGCAGCCGCTCGACGGCCGCCTGCCAGGAGGGCAGTGCCTGCCGCGACCGGTAGGCGAGCAGCGCGTCCATCGTGTCCGCGGGCAGCCTGATCCAGCCGGAGCCCGGAAAGTGCCGGTCGACCATCTCGCGCCAGGTCTTCACCGGCATCCGGAACACGGCCTCCCGGTCCCAGGGGACGGGTTCGACCCGGAAGCCGCCGGTGCCGGTGAAGGCGGTGCCCGAGAACAGCATCCGCAGCGGTACCTCCCCGTCCGCGAGGGCGTGGAAGTAGCGGGAGGCGGCGATGTCCATGTCGTAGGTGCAGGGCACGACCACGTCGGTCTCCGTCTCACCGGTGAACCCCCGGACCATCACCGGGACGTGGGCGAGCTCCAGCGGATTGAGGCTGCTGCCCCAGCGGGAGCGGTCGCCGAAGAGGTCCGTCAGGGCGGCGGCTTCGGCGTCGTCGTAGCTCCGGCGGGCGGGCTCGATCCGGATCTGGCAGCGCAGTGCCACCGCGTGCACCGGGACGCCCGGGGAGGAGGTGACCCGCAGCCGGAAGACCAGCGCCGGACCCACGGCGTACGGGTCGGCGCGCACCCCCGTGCAGGTGAAGCCGAACTCCGTCACGGCCTGCTCCCCCCGGGGACGCGGGCCCGCTCGCGCACATGGCCGAAGAACTCGTCCAGATCGGCCCGCGCCTCGGCGCCCCCGTCGAAGCCCTGCCACCGTAGTCGCATGCGCCCCACCAGCTCGTAGCAGATGTCGATGGGCACCAGATGGCACTCCACCCGCCCCTCGTGGCGGCGCAGCAGCAGCGCCTCCACGTCGGGCCGGAGCAGCCCGGCCAGCTCGGAGGCCGCCAGGAGGGACTGCCACGCCTCCGGTTCCAGTTCGCTCTCGGTGGCCCCGGCGGGGCTCGGATAGAGCGCGACCGGGCGGTCGAGAGCGGAGTTGCGGAAGAAGAAGGCGACCCCGACGGGGACGCGGAGCCTTTCCCACGCCGCCTCGTCCAGTTTGTGGTCCGGGTCGCTCAGATAGCGCCCCGGCACGGTGCGGAACCTCCCCCCGGAGGCGCCCGGCCGGTCCAGCAGCTGGGCGCAGGGGTCGCAGGCGCACGTCAGCGCCCGTCTCTCGGTGTCGACGAGGTGACGGTGACCGGGGTCCGGCAGTGCGGCGGAGCACAGTTCACAGCGCTCCTCGCGGGGAGCCCTGGGCGCGGTGAACCGGAACAGCCCCCTGACCGGCGGGGGTCGGCGCCCGCTCACGGTGCCGTGGTGGCCGGTGGGCGGCCGCTCGGTCCGGACGGGGGTGCACCGGGCGGGCCGGCGCCGATCTGGAGCAGCACCGGCCCGGGTGCCGCGTCCGGCTCCAGCGTCACCGCCGTCACCTCCGGCGCGACACCGGCGAGGGCGTCCCGGACCGCCTGCTCGACGGCGTCCCGCGAACCGCCGCAGCCGCAGCCGCCCGAGCCGGTGAGCCGCAGCCTCAACTCGCCCGTCGCCGGGTCGAATCCGGTGTTCTCCACGGCGTGCGGAAGCGCGTCGAGGGCCCGGGCGATCCGGGTCGGCGCGTCGTCCGGGTGCAGCCCGTGCAGCACCAGCAGGCCGGCGACGAGTTCGTCGCGGAGCAGGGCGCCGGCGGCCTCGCGGGCGGGCCGGTCCGCTCGGCGGCCCAGCAGTTCCATGGTCCGGGCGAACGCGGCGCCGTAGAACTCCATGAGCGCCCGGACGAGTTCCTCGGCGGCCTCGCGGACCGCGTCGTCGGCGGAGGAGGCGAGCCGGTCGAGGATCTCCTCCACCCTCCGCCCGGCCGCCTCGGCGTCGGGGCCCGGCCGCACGTCCGCGGGGCTCATCCGGCCAGTCCGCTCAGACCGGTGGGGACGTGCATCGACTTCACCGTCCGGCCGTCGCCGACGTACATGTGGACGCCGCACGGCAGACACGGATCGAAGCTGCGCACGGCGCGCATGATGTCGATGCCCTTGAAGTTCTCCGGGGGGTTCTCCTCGAAGATCGGCGTGTTCTGCACCGCGTCCTCGTACGGGCCCGGGGTGCCGTAGGTGTCACGCGTCGAGGCGTTCCACGGGGTCGGCGGGTACGGGTGGTAGTTCGCGATCTTCCCGTCCCGGATCACCATGTGGTGCGAGAGGACACCGCGCACCGCCTCGGTGAAGCCCACCCCGATGGACTCGTCCGGCACCTCGAACTTCTCCCACGTCCGGGTGCGCCCGGCGCGCACCTCCGCCAGGCCCTTCTCCGCGCTGTGCAGGGCCACGGCAGCGGCGTACGCCTGGAAGTAGGTGCGGGCGCGGTTGCGTTCCAGCGCGTTGGACCACTTCGGGATCGTCCACTCGAAGGTGGTCTCCGGCTTGGTGAGGGTGCGCGGCAGGTTGATGACGACGCTGTGGCCGGTCGCCTTGACGTACCCGACGTCCACGAGCCCGGACAGGGCGGTGGACCACAGGCGGGCGAGGGGGCCGCCGCCGGTGTCGAGGGGCAGGTGGTCCTTGCCGTCGAACCAGCGCGGGGACATCACCCAGCTGTACTTGTCGTCGAAGTTCCGCTTCTGCGGTGCGGGGATGGTGTGCTGGTTCCACGGGTGCCGCGGGTCGACCGGGTTGCCGAGCGGGTCCCGGGTGACGAACTGCTCCTGGCCCTCCCAGTCCTCGTAGTACGAGCTGCCCAGGAGGATGCGGATGCCGAGGTTGATCTCGGTGAGGTCGTTGGTGACCAGTCTGCCGTCCACCACCACACCGGGGCTGACGAGCATGCGCCGTCCCCAGTCCGTCATGTTGGCGTAACTGAAGTCGCAGTACTCCGGGTCGTTGAACGCGCCCCAGCAGCCGAGCAGCACCCGCCGCCGGCCGACCTCCTCGTAGCCCGGCAGCGCCTCGTAGAAGAAGTCGAACAGGTCGTCGTGGAGCGGCACGACCCGCTTCATGAACTCGCAGTAGCGCATGAGGCGGGTCATGTAGTCCGTGAAGAGCTGCACCGAGCCGATGGTGCCGACGCCGCCCGGGTACAGCGTGGAGGGGTGCACGTGGCGGCCCTCCATCAGGCAGAACATCTCCCGCGTGTACCGGCTGACCTGGAGCGCCTCCCGGTAGAACTCGCCCTCCAGCGGGTTGAGCGAGCGCATGATGTCGGCGATGGTGCGGTAGCCGTGGTCGCCGGCGTGCGGGGCCTCGGTGCGCTCGGCGAGTTCGAGGACGCCCGGGTTGGTCTCGCGGACCATCTTCTCGCAGTAGTCGACCCCTACCAGGTTCTCCTGGAAGATGTTGTGGTCGAACATGAACTCCGCTGCCTCACCGCAGTTGATGATCCACTCACCGAGGTGCGGCGGCTTCACGCCGTACGCCATGTTCTGCGCGTACACCGAGCAGGTGGCGTGGTTGTCGCCGCAGATGCCGCAGATGCGGCTGGTGATGAAGTGCGCGTCACGCGGGTCCTTGCCCCGCATGAAGACGCTGTAGCCGCGGAAGACCGACGAGGTGCTGTAGCACTCGGCGACCCGCTTCTGCTTGAAGTCGATCTTCGTGTGGATGCCGAGGCTGCCCACGATCCGGGTGATCGGGTCCCACGCCATCTCCACCAGGCCGGTGCCGTCACCGGTCGTCGTCGAGGTCGCCATTGTGTCGGTGCTGCCCTTCGGTCGTTCGGGTCGGTGAGCGGGTTGCGGGTCGACGTCAGGCCGTGGTCACCAGGGCGGCCGGTAGCCGGTGGTGAGTTCCCGTCCGGTGTGCCGCCACCTGGGCTCCTTGTCCACCGTCCGTGCGGTGACGGTCCGCAGCTTGCGCACCACCGCTCCGTAGGCGCCGCTGGCGGTGCTGGACAACTTCGCGCCGGGCGGTTCGTCCATGAACGGCATGAACTTGTCGGGGAATCCGGGCATGGTGCAGGCGATGCAGATGCCGCCGACGTTCGGACAGCCGCCGATGCCGTTCATCCACCCGCGCTTGGGCACGTTGCACTTCACCACGGGCCCCCAGCAGCCGATCTTCACCAGGCACGTCGGGGAGTCGTAGGAGGTGGCGAACTGGCCCTGCTCGTAGTAGCCGGCCCGGTCGCAGCCCTCGTGCACGGTGGCGCCGAACAGCCAGGTGGGGCGGAGCTTGTCGTCAAGCGGGATCATCGGCGCCGAGCCGACGGCCTGGTAGAGCAGATACGTCAGGGTCTCGGCGAAGTTGTCCGGCTGGATGGGGCAGCCCGGCACGCACACGATCGGGATACCGGCCCCTGACGTCCAGTCCCAGCCGAGGTAGTCCGGCACGCCCATCGCCCCCGTCGGGTTGCCGGCCATGGCGTGGATGCCGCCGTAGGTCGCGCAGGTGCCGATGGCCACGACGGCGAGGGCCTTGGGGGCGAGCCGGTCGATCCACTCACTGGTGGTGATGGGCTGTCCGGTCTCCGGGTTGTCGCCGAAGCCGCACCAGTAGCCCTCCTGCTTGATCGCCTCGTTCGGCACGGACCCCTCGATCACGAGGACGAACGGATCGATCTCGCCGCGCTCACCCTTGAAGAACCACTCGATGAAGGTGTCCGAGCCCCCGACCGGCCCGCACTCGAAGTCGATGAGCGGCCAGTGCACGGCGATCTTCGGCAGACCCGGCAGACCCCCGAGCGCGATCTCCTCGATGCTGGGCTGCATCGCGGCCGTCAGGGCGACCGAGTCGCCGTCGCAGCTCAGCCCGGCGTTGATCCAGAGGATGTGGATCGGCTTGTCGTCCGTGCCGACGGCGCCGGCCGTCTCCGCATCGGCGTTCGCGGGCGGGGAGCTTGCGTTCATCGAGGCCTCCTGGGGAGGAATGCGGCGGTGTCGATGTGTCGATGTGTCGGTCCGTGTACAGAGTCGGCTACACCGCCGGGAACCGCAGGCGGGACCGCCGGCGGTTCCTTGCGTACGAGCGCCCTGCGGGGCGCGGAGTACGGCGCGGTGGGGTCGAAGAAGATCCTCCGCGCGTGCGCGGGTTCCCGCGCGTGTACCGCCGCCGGTGGTGTGACGGCCTCCCGCCGCCCGCCCTCGGGCTCCTTCGCCACCGGCCGCGACCGTGCCGCGGAGGAATCCGCCCGGCGCTGGGCCGGCCGGGTGACCGCGGACACCGGACGGGAGCCGGCGGCGCACAGCGTGCGCGGCACCGTCGGGGTGGGACGGCCGCACCACACGGCACGGCGGATCACCCCGGTGCTCCTCGCTCCTGCGACGCGGTGCGGGGGAGCAGGAGGCGCACGGTGACGGCCCTCCCGGGGCACCGCGGCCGTCGACGAGAGGCGGCCGGGCTGCGGATTCATTCGATATGCCTGGTAGGGGGATGAGTGGGAGGCTTTTACTGCCGGGGCGCTGAGGAACGTGCCCCTACGAGAGTGGACAGGTGGGTCGGCACATGCCCGAGGAACGCAAGCCGTCGCAACCGTCACGGGGCCGCGGACCCGGTCGTCACCACGGGAGCGAACACCACGGCTGGTCACCCGACGTCGACGAGACACGGCAGGAGGACAACCCGAGCGCCCGCCGCTCCTTCCACACGGAGGAACACGCCCCCTCGCGCGGAGCGGGCCGCAGGCACGCCCAGGAGGAACACACGTCCGTCCCGGGCGACGTCGCGCGCAGTGACGCCAAAGGGGGCGAGGAGTACGCGGACCGGGACGAGGAGGGCAGGCGGAGCACGGGACGCAGGGGCCGTTCCGCACGCCCGAGCGGCACGAAGGACGAATCGGCCTTCACCGGCGTCGACCCCGACGACTCCGACACCGGACGCCGGCCGGGCTGACACGCCGCGCACGGCCGGGCGCGTGCGGGGCCGCTGCCGTGGGCCTGCCCGCCTTCACTCCACGGGCCACGTGTGCACGGGGGCGTTGAGGTGCATGTACTCGATGTACTGCTGGGTCATCCGCCGCAGCGCCTCGTGGCGGCCGCAGTGCGCGGTGGCGTCGATGTGGTGGAACATCTCCTTCTGCCACACCGCTCCGTTGCGGCCCGCCACGCACCGCTGCTCGATGATGCCCAGCAGCGGTTCCCGCCAGGCCTCGTCCATCCCGGAGCGCTCCAGACCCCGGTGCGCCAGCGGCAGCAGCCGCCGCAGCACGAGTTCGGACGCCGGCACCTCGCCCATCCCGGGCCAGTACAGCCGGGCGTCGATGCCGTACCGCGCCGCCGTCCGGAGGTTGTCCTCCGCGGCCGAGAAGGACATCCGTGACCACACCGGCCGGTCCTCCTCCACCAAGGCGCGGGTGAGCCCGTAGTAGAACGCCCCGTTGGCGAGGGTGTCCGCGACGGTCGGGCCGGCCGGCAGCACCCGGTTCTCCACCCGCACGTGCGGCTTGTCGTGGGCGACGGCGTACACCGGGCGGTTCCAGCGGTAGATGGTCCCGTTGTGCAGCGTCAGCTCGCCGAGTTCGGGGATGTCACCGCGCGTCAGGGTCTCCGCGGGGTCCTGGTCGTCGCACAGCGGGAGCAGGGCCGGGAAGTAGCGCAGGTTCTCCTCGAAGAGGTCGAACACGCTGGTGATCCAGCGTTCCCCGAACCACACCCGGGGCCGCACCCCCTGCGCCTTGATCTCCTGCGGGCGGGTGTCGGTGGCCTGCTCGAACAGCGGGACGCGGGTCTCGTGCCAGAGTTCCTTGCCGAACAGGAAGGGCGAGTTGGCCGCGAGCGCGACCTGGACCCCGGCGATCGCCTGTGCCGCGTTCCAGTAGTCCGCGAACTGTTCCGGCGCGACCTGGAGGTGGAACTGCGTGCTGGTGCACGCGGCCTCCGGGGTGATCGTGTCCGCGTAGGTGCGCAGCCGGTCGATCCCCGTGACCTCGATGTGCAGGTCCTCGCCGCGTGCCGCGAAGATCTGGTCGTTGAGCAGCCGGTAGCGCGGGTTCTCCGACAGGGCGCCCTCGCCGACGTCCTCCTGCCGCAGGGTGGGCAGGATGCCCGTCATGATCAGATGCGCGCCGATGGACCGGGCGCGCCGCTCCGCGTGGTTGAGCGCCGCGCGGATCTCGGACTCCCAGGCGTCCGGCCCGCCCGCCGTGAGCCGGCGCGGCGCGATGTTGATCTCGAGGTTGAAGCGGCCCAGCTCCGTGTCCCAGGCCGGATCCGCGATCGCCTCCAGTACGTCGGTGTTGCGCATCGCGGGCTCGGCCCGGTCGTCCACCAGGTTCAGCTCGATCTCCAGCCCCACCTGGGGCCGCTCCGCGTCGAAGCGGGACTCGCGCAGCATCTGCGCCAGTGCGTCGAGGCACTCCTGCATCTTGATCCGGTAACGGCGGCGGTCCTCGCGGGTGAAGGTGAGCGCCGGGACGTCGCGTCCCATCGGTCTCCCTCCGGTGCTCGTCCTCGGAACCTGTCCACCCCAGCCTCGCACCAGCGGGAGAGTCGGACCACGCGAGTCCAGTCCCGCGTGCCGCCGGCCAGGAGGGCGGCCAGGCCGTCGAGGAGCAGGGTGGTGCCGTGCTCGGCGCCGTCACCTTCTCCGGCCGTGTCGCACGGCTGGAGAAGGGCACGGGACGCATCGGCCATCCCCTGGGTGTACTACGTTGACAACAAAGCGTTCACAATGGATGCTGGTTTCATGCCCACGACACCCGACCCGCCCGCCGACGCCTTCACCCCTCCGAGTTCCGAGGCCGCCCGCGTGCGACGGGTGCACGCGTCCCTGTTCCGCATCGCCGAACGGCACGCGGCCACCGACGGACAACGCCGTCGCCAGGCCCATCCCGGCGTGATCGGCCCCCACGAGGCGGTCCGGCTGGTGGCCTTCCTGCTCAGCGGCGCGGCACTGCTCGAGGACGGCGAACCCGAGGTGGACCGCGCGGACATCACCGCCGCACTGAGCCTCCTGCCGCGGGCCCGCGCCGAGATGGACGAACTCGAGGTCGGCCTGCTGCAGATGGCACGGGGGCGCGGCATGACCTGGCCGGAGATCGCCTTCGGGCTCGGCCTGCGCAGCCCGCAGGCCGCCCGGCAGCGCTACGAGCGGCTGGCCGGGCGCACCGACTCCGACGCGGGCGACGCGTAGCCGGGTGACGGACGGCCGGTGGCCGGCTCGCCCACCGCCCGGGCTGCCTGGCGCCAGGCGGCACCGACCGCCCGGTGGGCCACCGCCGTACCGGCCGCCGCTCCGGAGGGCAGCCGCACGGGCCGGCCGATGTGGACGTGGAACCGCGGCCGGCGCACGGGGGCGGTCAGCACGCCCGCCAGCTGTTTCGCGACCGTTCCGGAGGCGAGCCGCCGGGCCCCCGCCTGCCCCACGGGCACGACCTGCGCGCCGGTGGCCGCCGCCAGCCGCGCCAGACCGGTGCGGAAAGGCCGGGGCGCCGCACACGCCGCGTCCTCGCGCGGCGGCAGGCCCCCCTCCGCGTAGATCAGCACATGGCGTCCCGACCGCACCGCCCGCGCCGCGGCCTCCAGCGCGTCGGCCGCGCGGGCCGTTCTCCGCTGCACCGGGATGTGACCCCCCTGCGCCAGGGCACGCCCCAGCACCGGCACCCGCCACAGCCCCGCCGTCGCCATGACGACCGGTGTCACCCCGACGCTCCGCAGGGCGGCCAGCACGAGCGCCGGATCGGCGAGCGAGTCGTGGTTGGCGACGAAGACACTGCCCGCGGCGAAGGGCTCCGGGGCCTCGCGGGTGACGGTGAGCCGTCCGAACAACGGCAGCAGGACGGCGGCGGTACGACTGAGCACGGGACGGCCTCTCGACGGACGGAAGTTCCGCCCCTCAGCCTGGTGCGTGACGGTCGCCGGCGCCTGAGTACGCGTACCCGGGTGGACGGCGCAGGCCCCGGGGGTACCGGGGGCGAATCACCTCCGGGCGCCCTGGGTACCCGCCACGTCCTCGCGCGGATCCGCCGCGTCGCTCCACCGAGGGAGGCCGCCATGGCCGAGCTCAACCCGATCGAACTGCAGAAGGCCCTGAAGGGCGCCGACTATCCCGCCGGCCGTGACGACCTGGTCGAACTGGCGAAGAGCAACGGCGCGGACAGCACGCTCGTCCAGAAGCTGACGCGGAGCCGGAGCGAGCGGTTCGACGGCCCCGATCAGGTGCAGAAGGCGGTCTTCGACAACGAGTGACGCCTTGGTCCGGGGCTGTCGGCGGCCGTCACGGTCGTACGCCGGCCCTGGACATGCGCCCGACGCACGGACGCACGACCCGAACCGAAAGGCGGTACCGGCGATGACCGAGTACGAACGATCACGGACGATGCCGGCCCAGCCCGAGCACGTCTTCGACCAGGTGGCGAACATCGACCAGATGAGCGACTGGCTGCCCAGGGACCTCCATGTGCGCGCGGAGGAACTGCCCGCCGTCACCGTGCACGAGGACCGCACGGACGAGGACACCGCCGCCCTGCTACGGGCACGGCGGGACCAGATGCGGCTCGAATGGGGCACGCGTGCCCAGGGCACCTACACCGGCTGGCTCCAGGTCGCCGGCATCGGCAGCGGCGCGAGTGAGGTGACGGTGCACCTCTCCTTCTTCGACGACAGCCACGACCCGGGCGAGAAGCAGGTGGGCGACGCCCTGGACGCGAGCCTGCGACGCCTCGAGGACCAGGTACGGCTGCGTTTCGACACCGCGGCCGGCTGACTCCGTGAAAACACCGGCCTGGGCAGCGCGACACACGACGACGGCCCGCCTCGCGCAGCGCGCACTGGGCGGCTTTGCGATTCAGCCACTTCAGCGACAGCTCGATGCTGTGCCGGTAGTTGGAGGGGATCGGGAGGGGCAGCCGGTCATCCGGGCCGTGGGCGATCCAGTGTCGGGCGGCGGTCTCGGCCACTCGCAGACAGCCGCGGGCGAGGGCGAGACCGTCCTCGCCGACACCGCCCCGGACGGCGATCCCGGCATTCGCCCACCGGGGCCGGGGCAGGCTCGACCGGTCTTCCGCTTCCTCCGTCCCGTCAGGAGGCAACCGTCCGGCTCATCCACTACCGCTCTTGCCCGCTGCCCGTCGGCGCAGCGTCCCTGGGCGTTGCCGACGGGAGTCCGGGTGTGGTCATGCCGCAGCCGAGGCGCCTGCCAGCAGTCGGCCCATGGCGGCGAGCACGGACGGCTCGACGCGGTAGTAGACCCAGGTGCCGCGCCGCTCGGAGGCGACCAGCCCGGCTTCCTTGAGCTTCTTCAGGTGGTGGGAGACGGTGGGCTGGGAGACGCCGACGTTCGAGATGTCGCACACGCACGCCTCCCCGCCCTCGTGGGAGGCCACGGCGGAGAACAGCCGCAGGCGGACCGGGTCTCCGAGCGCCTTGAACATCCGCGCGGCGGTCTCGGCCTCGGCGGCGGTCATCGGGCGTTCGGCCAGCGGCGGGCAGCACGGCGCCACGCCCTGGCCGTCGGCGGGCTTGAGCAGCGGCAGCACCTTCGCATGCGACATGCGTCTATGTTCACACGCGTCGAACCAGTGCGGGGAGGGCCGTCATCGGCGCGTGAGACGGGCAGCCAGGCGCCGGACGATCCGCTCCGCGTCCCGGCCCACGCCACGCAGCGAATTCGACGACAGACCGCGCTGCCATTCCAGCCCGACGAACGCCAGGCCCGGCACACCCGTGGCGATGCCCTCGCGGTGCCGGGGGTCCCCCTCGCTGTTCAGGGCGCCGTCGAGGGCGGTGAGGTAGGGCAGGTCGGGGCGGTAGCCGGTGGCGAGCACGATCGTGTCGACTTCCTCCCGCTGTCCGTCCGGCCAGACGAGCTTGGCCCCGTCGGCGCCAGTGAACACCGGCCGCCGGTCGGGTCGGCCGGCGGCCAGGGCGGCCCGGTAGCGGCCGTCGTCGAGGACCGGCTGCGCCGGTGGGCGTGACAGGAGCCGGCCGAGGGGTGCGGTGTCCAGGCCGGTGCGTGCCGTCCAGAAGTGCAGGTCGCGGCCGAGGACGCGCTGGGCTTTGAACTTCACCGGCCTCCGGGTGGCGAGCGTGACCCGTGCCGTCCCGGCGAGCTCGGCGGCGATCTGCACCGCGGAGTTGCCGGCCCCGACCACGACCACCCGGCGGCCGGCGAAGGGGGCCGGACTGCGGTAGTCGGCGGCGTGCAGCACTTGTCCGGCGTAGTGCCTCATGCCCGGCAGCGTGGGTCGGTGCGGGTGTCCGAACGTCCCGGAGGCCGCCACGACGGCCCGCGCGGACAGCCGGTCGCCGTCCTCCAGCTCCACCTCGAAGACGTCGCCGGTGCGGCGGACCCCCGTGACGCGACAGCCCGTGCGGATCTCGGCGTCCAGGCGACCGGCGTAGGCGGTGAGGTAGGCGACGACCTCGTCGCGATGCGGGTAGCGGTCGCGATCGGCACCAGGGAACGGCATCCCCGGCAAGGAGCTGTACCGGGCGGGCGAGAAAAGCCTCAGGCTGTCGTAGTAGCGCGGCCACGACCCGGCCGTGCGGTCGGACGCCTCCAGCACCACCGGCCGCAGCCCGCGGCGCAGCAGTGCGTGGGCGGTGGCGAGGCCGGACTGGCCACCGCCGATCACGGCGACGTCAATGTGCTCCATCAGCACATCCCCCTGGTTTCGACGAGTGTCTATGTTGACGTCCATCAATACAGGTGTCATGCTGGGCCGCGCAAGCCATCGACAGGTGTCGAAACACGCAAGGAGTCGCCGTGAACGCGCCCGCCACCACCGAACTGCCCGTTGTCGTGATCGGGGCCGGACCCGCCGGTCTGGCCGCCGCCGCCCACCTTCTCGGCCAGGGCATCGAGCCCCTGGTCCTGGAGGCCGGCCCCACCGCCGGCGCGGCGGTGCGTGAGTGGTCGCACGTGCGCCTGTTCTCCACCTGGGGCGAGGTTGTCGACCCGGCCGCCGAAAAGCTCCTTGCCCCCACCGGCTGGACGCGCCCGAACCCGGCCACCTACCCCTCCGGCGGCGACTGGGCCGAGCTGTACCTGCAGCCGCTCGCCGACGTCCTCGGCGAGCGGGTCCGCACCGGCGCGACGGTCACCGGCGTCTCCCGGGCGGGCAGGGACCGGATCGTGGACGCCGACCGCGAGCAGCAGCCGTTCGTCGTGCACGCCGCTTACGCCGACGGCCGTGAGGAGCGCGTCTTCGCCCGCGCCGTCATCGACGCCTCCGGCACCTGGGCCACACCCAGCCCGGCCGGCGGCAGCGGCCTTGCCGCTCTCGGCGAGAAGGCCGCCGCGGACCGGATCACCTACCGCGTCCCGGACCTCAAGGACCCGGCCGTCCGCGCCCGGTACGCGGGCAAGCGCACCGCCGTCATCGGCTCCGGCGCCTCCGCCTTCACCGCCCTCGCCTACCTCGCCGACCTCGCCAAGTCCAAGGACGGCGCGGGAACGAAGGGCGTATGGATCCTGCGCCGAGGTATCTCGGGCTCCACCTTCGGCGGCGGCGAAGCCGACCAGCTCCCGGCGCGCGGCGCCCTGGGCCTGGCGGCGAAGGCCGCCGTCGACGAGGGCCACGCGGACGCCGTCACCGGCTTCCGCACCGAAGCGGTCGAGCGCGACGGCGACGGTCGCCTGGTCCTGGTCGGCGAGGACGGCCGCCGTCTGAACCCGGTCGACGAGGTGATCGTGCTGACCGGCTTCCGACCCGACCTGTCCTTCCTCGACGAGCTGCGTCTGGGCCTCGACGAGCGTCTCCAGGCGCCGGTCGAGCTGGCTCCGCTGATCGACCCGAACCAGCACTCCTGCGGCACCGTCTACCCGCACGGCCACCGCGAGCTGTCCCACCCCGAACCGGGGGTGTACCTGGTCGGGATGAAGTCCTACGGCCGTGCCCCCACCTTCCTGGCGATGACCGGGTACGAGCAGGTCCGCTCAGTGGCCGCCGCGATCGCCGGCGACCTCAAGTCCGCCGACCGCGTGGAACTCACCCTGCCCGAGACCGGAGTCTGCGGCGGCGCCGGCCTGTTCGACGCCCCCGGCGCCCAAGAGGCCGACGGTGGCGGCTGCTGCGCGCCCGCGCCGCAGCTCGTCCAGCTCGGCGCCCCCGCCACGGTCGGGACCGCTGCTGAGGAGGCCCCGGCGGGCGGCTGCTGCGGCTCGTGACCGGCCTGGGCACCCCCACGCGCGGGGCCGCGACCGGAACAGGGGACCGGTCGCGGCCCCGCGCCGCCCTGCCCGCCCTCTGCGCCACGCAGATCGTCAGCTGGGGCATCGTCTACTACGCCTTCCCCGTCCTGAACCCCCAGATCACCGCCGCGACCGGCTGGCCGGCGGGGGCGACCACCGCCGCGTTCTCCCTCGGCCTCGTCGTCTCCGCCCTCGCCGGGATCCGAGTCGGCCGCATCCTCGACCAGCGCGGCCCCCGCACCGTCATGACCGTCGGCTCCGTACTCGGCGTGGTCAGCCTGCTGATTGTGGCCGTGGCCCCCAACTTGCTGGTCTTCTTCACCGGTTGGGCGCTCGCCGGGCTCGCGATGGCGGCCACCTTCTACCAGCCCGCGTTCGCCGCGCTCACCCGCTGGTGGGCCCCCGACCACGTCCGCGCCCTGACCATCGTCACCCTCGCCGGCGGACTCGCCTCCACCGTCTTCGCACCCCTGACCGCAGCTCTCGCCGACCACCTGTCCTGGCGCCACACCTACCTCGTGCTCGCCGCGATCCTCGCCGCCGTCACCATCCCGGCCCACGCCCTGGCCCTGTGCGCACCCTGGCCCGAGGCTCCAACGAGCCCTGCCCACACAGCCGCCGACGCTGCCGATGTTGCGCGCAGTCGTCCGTTCCTGCTGCTCGCCGCCGCCTTCACCCTGTCGGCTTTTGCGATGTACGCCGTCGTCGTCGCTCTCGTCCCGCTCTTCCTGGAACGCGGATACACCACCAGCCAGGCCGCCTGGGCTCTCGGCATCGGCGGCGCAGGCCAGACCCTCGGCCGCACCCTGTACGCCGCCCTCGCCCGCCGCACCACCGCCATGACCCGCACCACGATCCTCATCGCACTCGGCGGACTGACCACGGCCGCGTTCGCCGCCGCCCCTGGCCCGTACGGTCTCCTCATCGCCATTTCGGTCGTAGCCGGTATGGTCCGCGGCAACCTCACCCTCCTCCAGGCCACCGCCATCACCGACCGCTGGGGCACCACCCACTACGGCCGACTTTCCGGACTCCTGACCGCACCCGCCCACACAGCAGCAGCACTCGCACCGTTCGCCGGTGCCGCTCTCGCCGTGCACCTCGGCGGCTACAGACCGCTGTTCTTCCTCCTGGCCGACGTCTCCGTGGCCGCCGCGCTCATCGCGCCGTGGACAGCCACCGACGCCGTACGCCGTCGATCCCCAGGGCTGTGACAACCGCCAAACCCCCGAAGGCACAGACGAACCCGCCCTCGCTTTGATCTCCAACCCGGGGGCGACGCGCGGGTTCTTCAACGGCTGAGGCTGCCGAGAATCCGCGAACCGGCGCGCTTCCCGGCGGGGATCTGCGGGCTCGGCCGGCGGCCGACCCGGATCCGGAGGTACGGGCGACGCTCGCCCAGTGGTGGACGCAGGCCCCGGAACTGATACGCCGGGCTCTGCTGACGGATCCCGAGGGCGTGGTGCGGGCACAAGCCTGCGCGACCTTCACCTACGGATGAACGCGACCGGTTGTCGGGCCACGTCAGTGCCAGGCACAGGCGATCAGCTGTCCGCGGAGTGGGCGTCGGCAAGGGCCTCACCGAAGAGCCGTCCGGCGAGTTCCATGCAGCGCATCCGGGCAGGAGAGAAGTCATAAGGCATCTTGGTGATCGCTGCGGCGGCGCTCATCTCTGTGCCCTCCTCCCCTTTCAGGTCGGCGTCGTAGATCTCGAAGATCTTCTCCTCGGCCGCGTCGAGACCAGCTGCCTCGATGGCCTGATGCAGGGCCATTTGGTAAGCGCATCGCTGTACGGCGAGCTCTTCGACGCGCGGGTCGTCGGGTTCGACGCCGTCGTCGAGGGTGGCCTCGGCCGCCTCAAGTCGGTCCTCCTCGGCCCGCAGGTCGGGGTGGGTGGCCAGCACGATGAACGTGCTGGCCTGGATGGCGGCGCCCAGCGGCCCGAAGATCCGTTCCGTGACGAGCAGGGCGTCCAGATCGGAGGGGCGCAACGCGCCCGGGGGCAGGTGGCTGAGACGGTCCGTGACCAGTTCGGAGAGCAGCCCCAGCGGGTTGCCCACCGCCTGCAGGTGCTGGACAGCGGCGCGCCGACGTTTGATGGTGGCCTCCTGCGCCGCCAAGGTTTCCTCGAGCCTGCTCAGGACCGACTCGATATCCGGGGCTTGGTCCAGGGCTTCGTCTCCAGCTTCGTCCCGGGCTTCGCCGAAGGCGGCCCGCATGTCGTCGAGGCTGATACCGGCATCAGCCATCTTGCGGATCCACAGCAGGCGGATCATGTCGGCATAGCCGTAGCGGCGGCGGCCGTCCCCGCCGCGCTCTGGCTCCGGCAGCAGACCGATCTCGTGGTAGTGGCGGATGGCGCGTGGGGTGATCCCGGCGAACGCAGCGGCATCACCGATCTTGACCTGCCGGGGAGGCGTGAGGGAGGGGTACATCGCAGACAGAGCCTTTCGTGCTGTGGTGCCCCGACCCCACCACATGCCGCTACGGCATGTGCAACAACCCCTGAAGGCGTCCCGCAAGTCGTGGTCGTTCAGGGTTCGGCGGTCAGTTGGACGTGGGTCGCGCTCCGCTCCGAGTACCAGGAGGGGTACCAAGCGCCGCCGAACCGCTCGAACGACACGCTCATCCCTTGAAGAACTCGATGATCTGCGGGGCAATTTTCCTGGGGGCCATGACGACGGCGCCGTGGTTGAGTCCGGGCAGAGTACGGTGGTCGGCCTGCGGCAGGATCTCGGTGACGGCGAGGGCGGCGCGCTGGAACGCGGCCGGGCTCTTGCCGCCGGTCAACACGCGGATGCGTACGGCCACTCCTTTCCACTCCTCGGCACGAAGCGGCTCGCCTTGCTGGGTATCGCCCATGACCGCGATGTCATAGGGCAGAGTGCTGGCCAGCTTGGTGAGGTTTGCCCACATCTTCGGCATGAGCTTCATGAAGAACACGGCGATGCCGGGCATGCCCTGCACTCTGGTCATGAAGTACTTGACCGCGTCACTGTGCCGACCTTCCGCAAGCATCACGGTGATCTGCTGCGCGAGATCCTTGGGTGGCCCGTCGTCTCCTTCGGCGACCACGAACGGCGGCTCATACAGAGCCAGGCGGTCGATGTTCACTCCGGCAGCGGCCGCGCGCAGGGCGAGGACGGCGCCGGAGGACGAGCCGAACAGCGACGCCGAACCACCGACGTGTTCGACCAAGGCGGCAATGTCCTCAATCTCGCGGTCGGGGGCGTAAGCATGGGCGTCACCGCTGGCACCCCGTCCCCGCCGGTCGTAGTTGATCACAGTGAAGTTCTGGGCGAGGAGAGCCGCAAGTTTGGTCGTGTCCGAGCGGTCTGCCAGCGCCGAGGCAACCAGGACGACGGCCGGACCGCGGCCCGACTGCTCGAATGCGATCTCGGTGCCGTCTGCGGAGACGACACGGGCCTCGGCCCTGGCCGACTGCTCTCGCGCTGTTGCCATGTCCATCTCTCCGGTTCACGTAGGGGCCGTACTGCTGTGGTGTGCGTTACGCCCAAGAGGACCCCCGCAGCGCAGAAAACTCATCGGTGTGCCAGGCGCCCGACGCCGAAGCCCTCACATCTCGCAGAGGACGAACCCCGTCACACAGAATCGAGGGCATGGGCCGGCAGTGGAAACCGGGATGACCCAGTTGCGACTAGGTTGATTACGGCGTCGCGGCCGTCCTGGATAGCCCCGTTCACCGGGCTGAGCCCGCGTTCCTTCGGGAAGCTGGTGACGGTTCTGCGGCGCGAGGGTGCGGACGCCGTCGGTGAGGGGCGGCCGTGGAGCCTGTCTCTGGGGGACTGGCACTGCTGGTCGTGGCCTACTGGCGAACAAACTTGACGATGCGGCAGCTCGCCCTGCGGTGTGTCGAAGTCGGCCGCAGACCGGATCATCGACCCTCTCGGGCCGATGATCGCGCTCCGGCCACGCAGGTCTTTCGCCCACTGCACCGTACTGATCGTGGACGGGACGCTCGTGCCCACCCGAGACCACACCATCGCCGAGCGGTCCAAGAACTATCGGTACTCCACCAACCACCAGATCGTCATCGACGCTGACACCCGCCACGTCGTCCTGGTGGGCCGCCCGGTACCCGGCAACCGCAATGACTGCACGGCATGGGAGGAGTCAGGTGCCAAGGCTGCCGTCGGCACGACCATCACCATCGCCGACGACGGCTATCCGGGCACCGGACTCGTGATGCCTCACCGGCGGCGGAAAGCCGGGGAGCTGCCCGACGGGAAGCAGGCCCACAGCGCATCCCACAAGCAGGTCCGCGCCGCGTCGAGCACGTCTTCGCCCGCATGAAGAACTGGAAGATCCTCCGCGACTGCCGCCTCACAGGCGATGGCGTCCACCACGCCAAGCTCGGCATCGCCCGGCTGCACAACCTCAACCTCGCCGGATAGACGAGCGTCCGGATTGATCACCGCCCACGTTCCCGCCCGTCAGAGATCAATTACGGGACGGCCCTTACTGTTCGTTTCAGAATGAGCGACCAGCCCAGGGCTTGCTCCCAGATCGTGCAACACTCGACGCGTGACACCGCCCGACGAACCGACCAGAGCCGGCCCGCCCGGCTGCGGTCCGTATGCCTGTCCCTGCTGCAAGCTCTTGACGTTGGAAGCCCGCGGACAGTTCCAGATCTGTGCCGAGTGCAGTTGGGAAGACGATGGCCAGGACGACCCGAACGCCGACGAGGTCTGGGGCGGCCCTAACGGAGCGGAGAGCCTGACCGACGCACGTCGTCGCTACACCCAGTACGTCACGACAACGAGGGCAACAGATCCGAGATCGGCAGCCAATGGCGGCCCGGGTAGGTGGCGTTCGCGCCCGAACCGTCGTCGTATCTGAGTACAGGGATTGGTCCACACCGGAGATCTCCTCAGCCTTTTCCGACACCACGACTATGCCGACGGAACAGCCGTTGTGGGCGCTGTAGCTGTACACAGAGCCATGAGGTTGGCCCAGGGCTCGGCAACTGGGCTGGTGGGCAGCAGAGTTCTGCGGGTGTCGGATGATCTGGTGCCTGATGATCTGTGGGAGCACGTCGCCCCGATGCTCCCACCTCGCCCGCCGAGGCGTCAGCGGTACCCAGGCCGGCTGCCGGCGGATGACGCGCTGCCTTGGACGAGTTGCAGTGAATGGCGCATCCCGGTGGTTCAGTGCGCCGGAGGGAATGTAGCGTCGCGATCATGGAATCGCTGATAGGCACCACCACTGACCAGGCGCCGGCGAACCCGGCCGCGACGGATGACATGCTGGCCACTCAGCCGATCGGCTACTGGAGCGGCTTGGCCCACGCGACCGTCACGCGGTATCTGCGTGACGCGATGGCCAAGCTCGACGTCACGCAGCCGCAGTACTGGGTGCTCAACCGCGTCGACGGCGGCCCTGCGGCGCCGAGCCGCGAGGGGGTCGTCGCGCAGCTGACGCACCTTGCCGACGGCCCGCACGAGATCGCCAGGGTCGTCGACCAGTTGATCCACCGCGAATGGCTGCGGATCGACGACGGGCAGCGCCTGCACCTCACGGATGCCGGGGAGGCCGCCAGAGCGCGGCTTCGTGAGCTGGCGACCGAGGTACGCGCCGTAGTCCACAAAGGCATCAGCGACGATGAGTACGTGGCCGCGCTCAAGGTGCTTCGCACGATGGTGGCCAATGTCGAGGACAACGGGGCTTCTGGTTATCCGGTCTGACGAGGCGATCCCGTGACGCTGGGCCTGGATCCACATCGGCACCGACAGCCATCGGCACCTGCTCATCCGCCGCAACCGGTCCACCGGCGAACTCGGGGGACCTGACGGGTCCGAATCCCGTCGATCGGGGAAAGTACTGGCCCGAGCCGGTTCAAGCCGGCGTTCCAGGTGCCCTCCGGGACACGGTCGGCCGGTCCGATGAACAGCGTGTCGTCGGCGCCGTCGAGGAGCGCGGTACGGCGTGCGTGCAGGGCGCCGAAGAGACCGGCGTGCTTGACCGTTGGCGCATCCCGCTCGTAGCGGACCGACTTCACCCGCAGGGTCGGCTACCGGGAGCTCCCGCGGACCCCGGGCAAGGTACTCGCCGGACGGGCCCGGCCGGTCACCAGTGGGCGGGGCGGCTGAGCGCGGGCGGCAGCACCGTGGCCGCGTCGCCCCTGGCGGAGTTCAGCTGCGCCTGGGTGAGGAAGAGGGCGCCGGTGAGGTCGGCGCCGCTGAGGTCGGCGTCGCGCAGGTCGGCCCCGATCAGATCGGCGTCCCGCAGGTCCGCCCCGCTGAGGTCGGCGGCGACGAGCAGGGCGCCGCGCAGGCTCGCCCCCCGCAGACCGGCGCCGGCGAGCTTCGCGCCGACGAGATCGGCCCCGCGGTGGTTCTTCCTGCGGCCCGGGACGTGGGCCCGGGCGAGTTCGCCGGCCCGCAGCAGCAGCACGTTGACCTCGCCGCGCAGCGCGTGCACGTCGAGGCCGGCGATCGACTCGGCGCTGCCGCGGGTCAGGCCGTCGATCCGGTCCCGCGCACGCCGGAGTTCGCCGTGGACGGGACGGGCGGGAGCGAGACCGAGGGCTTCGGTGATGTACCAGAGCAGTTCGTGCAGCTGCCGCACGACGGGGAAGACCTCGACCATGGCCTGCGCCGTCTGTGGCGCCTCACGCCAGTCGGTGCCGCCGAAGGTGACCTGGGACACCTTCTGCCCGGCGCCGAAGCAGTCGAAGACGGTGCAGCCGGCGTAGCCCTTGTCGCGCAGCCGTTCGTGGATGCCGCAGCGGAAGTCCGTGCGGAGGTGGGAGCACGGCCGTCCGGCGGGCTTGGTGACGGCGAAGTCGGCCGAGCGGGCGAACGGCAGGGCCACGCAGCACAGGCCGAAGCAGGCCGCGCAGTCGGCCCGCAGGTCCTCGCGGTACCCGGGGGAGGGGAGGGGGACTCCGTGCTGTGATGACACCGTGCGTGCTCCCGTCGGGCGGCGAGCACCGCACACCGCGGAGCTCCGTGATCCGCCCGTATTCTCGCAGACGGCGCCCGTGGGGCCGTGGTCGCGGCCCGTGCGGGCGCCGGCGGGCGACGACCGCCATGAAATCCACGGGCTGCCGCGAACCTGCGGCACCGGGCCGTCAGTTCACCACCGTCTCCCAGGTGTCGACGGCGTAACGCACCGTCAGGCCGTGCCGGTCGTACAGGCGGGGCGCCCCGGTGGTGTTCTCGGTGTCCACGCCGAGGCCGACGGTGTCCCGCCCCCGCGCCGCGAAGGCCGCGAACGCCCGCCGCAGCAGGAATCCGCCGAGCCCCCGGCCGCGCGCCGGGGGCAGCACACCGAGGCTGCGGATCCACCCCATGGCCTCGCGGTCGTTGCGCGCGAGCAGGAAACCGGCGTCGCCCAGATCGTCGGTGGACACGATCCACACCAGCGACCAGTCCAGGCCCTCGGCGTCGATGTCGTGCACCCAGTCCCCGTAGGCGCGCGGCTGGAAGTCGAAGTGGTCGGCGAAGGACGCCTGGTACAGCTCGTGCACCCGCCTGCGGTCCGCCTCGGCGGCGCAGTCGCGCACGCGCACGCCGGCGGGGACCTGAGGCACCGGGTCGCGTGCGGGGTCCAGGGGGCGGTGCAGGACGTGGTAGCGGCGGACGACCCGCCAGCCTCGGGCGCGCAGCAGTCCGGTGTCGAGCGTGGGCGCCACATTCAGGTGCAGATGCACCACCGCCCGTTCGGCCCCGTTCTCCCGTGCCTTCTCCAGTGCCCTGGCCTCCATGGCCTCGAGCATCCGGGCGGCCGCCTCCTGGTGGTCGGGCAGGACGTACTGGTCGATGTCCACGCGCTCACCCTCGGACTCGTCCCACAGCAGCCCGTAGGCCACCAGCAGGTCTCCGTCCCAGGTGAGCCAGGAGTCCCGCTCCAGGTCGGTTCCGGGGTGCTTCAGGTCGGCCTGGACGGCGTGCAGGTCGGTCTCGGGTCCGCCGATCTCGATCTCGTCGACCTTGTTGAGCAGTGCGGTGATGGCGGGCGCGTCGGTGAGCGCGGCGGGACGCTGCGAGTAGGGCATGGGAACCAAGGGTCGGCGCGGGGAAGGCGCCGCGCAACGCGTTTTCCCGTGAGGGCCACGCGTCCCCCGTCGCGTGGCCCGCCGGAGGTCAGCGTGCCGAGCCGGTGTGGCGCTGCTCGGTGAGGATCGCCGTCAGCAGTTCCGGGTCGAACACCGAGACGTCGGCGAGACGGGTGGGGGCGGCGAGGGAGTTGAGCATGGCCTTGGTGACCCGTACGGCGGAGGCCGGCCGCCGCAGCACGGGTCTGGCCCAGGCCATGACGGCGGCGTCCAGCGCGTCACGCGGCACGACCTTGTGCAGCACCGACAGACCGAGGGCCTCCTGGGCGTCGAAGACCCGTGCGGTGAGGATCAGTTCCCGTACGCGGGCGACCCCCACCTCGCTGATCAGCCGGGGGAGCAGCCCGCCCCAGGCGGGCGGCACCCCCAGGGCGAGCTCCGGCAGACGGAAGGTCGCGGTGTCGACGCCCACACGCAGGTCGCAGGCGAGCGCGAGGCCGACGCCGGCGCCGACGGCCCTGCCCTGGACGCGGGCGATGGTGACGGCCGGGTTGGCGGTGAGCGCCTCGCACACCCGCAGGGCCTTCGCACCCGAGACGCGGATGCCGCCCCCGGTCGGATCGTCGTCGAGGTGCCGGGGGAACTCCCGCCGGTCGCCACCGAGGCAGAACTCCTCCCCGGCGGCGGCCAGCACCAGGACCCGGACCGCGGGATCCTGGTCGTCGAGGACGGTGAGGAGGTCGTCCAGCATGGCGTCGCTGACGGCGTTGCCCTCCTCCGGGAGGTTCAGCTCCACGGTGAGCAGAGGGCCCTGCCGGTAGGTGCGCAGGGTCTTGAGTATGCGGTCGACGGGGAGCTCGGCGATCGGCTGGGCGTTCATATCGATACTTTCAGTGACGTGATGCGGCGGAAGACGAGCCGGGAGTTGTCGTAGGAGGGGGCACCGACCGGCCGGAGGGTGGGGAAGCGCTCGAGCACCTGGGCGATCACCTCGTGCGCCTCGAAGCGCGCGAGGGCCGCGCCGAGGCAGTAGTGGGGGCCGCTGCCGAACGTGATGTGGCCTCCCGCGCGCAGGATGTCGAAGACGTGCGGGTCCGGGTTGCGGCGCGGGTCGTGGGCCGCCGACCCGTAGAGGATGTGGACGGTGGTGTCCTTGGCGATGGGGGTGCCGGCGAGGACGGTGTCGTCGGCGGCCACATGGGAGTTGAGCCAGACCGGGGGGTCGTAGCGGAGGGTCTCCTCCACGAGGTCCTCGATGTGCTCCGGGTGGGCCCGGAGCCAGTCCGCCCGGCCGGGTTCCCCGGTGGCGAACCGCACCGCGTTGGTCAGCAGCACCGCGCTGGTCTCCAGCGAGGCGATGGTGATGAACATCGTCAGGTGGTAGATCACCCGCGCCGCGGCGGCCGGGTCGTGCGGGTACTGGGCGTCCCAGTGGTGGATCCAGCCGGTGAGGACATCGTTGCCGGGGTGCGCCCGCCGGTGGCTGATCAGCTCACTGAAGAACTCCCGCATCTCCAGCGTGGCCCGGCCCGCCTGCGCCAGTTCCTCCTTGGTGGGCAGCAGTTCCTGGGCGTAGGCCTGCCGGTGGGCGAAGTCCAGGATGTGCGCGTGGTGCTCCTCGGGGATGCCGAGCCACTCACCCACCGTACGGACCGGCAGGAGTTCGGCGACCGTATGGACGAAGTCGGCCTCCCCGTCGGCACGCAGGCGCTTGTCCAGGTCGTCCAGGAGCCCGGAGACCAAGGTGGCGATCCGGGGACGCATGCTCTCCAGGGTGGAGCGGTCGAACGGGTTGCCCAGGGCGCGGCGCTGGCAGGTGTGCGTCGGGGCGTTGATGCGGGACAGGGTGCCCGTCAGCTCCTGGGTGGCCGGCTCCTGCCAGCGTCTCGGGTCGGGTTGCCGTTCCTGCCAGGCGAAGTCCGGCACCAGCCAGTTCCTGCCGCGCAGGACCTGGCTGCATGCCTCGAACGAGGTGACGAAGTAGGCGCCCCAGGGGGCGCGTACGACGTCCCCCAGGGCGCGTAGCCCCTCCCAGACGGGAAGGGGGTCGGCCTGCCCTTCGGCCGAACGCAGGTGGCGGAGGAGGGAGATGACGGCTCGCCGGTCGTGGACGGACCCGCGTATGTCGCCAACGGCGGTCAAGTGGAGCTCCTTAGGCTGAACGCTACCGTTACCGCCGGAACCTACCCTTCCACCCACCCGTGTCATGTGTCGTTCGGTGTTGCTCCCGTCACATGCAGTCAGACGCGGAACACGTCCAGGAAGCTGCTCCAGAACCCCTTCTTGCGTGCCGGGTCCTGCCGGACCGGCTCGGACACGGTCGCCGTCATGGGCTGCGCACCGGCGGCCGGGCTCCGGTCGCGGAGCGCGGCCGCCGTACGGGTGGCCGGTGTGGGGGTGAAGGTCACCGGCAGGGTCACCAGCGCGCGGTGGAACGGCCCGGGCCGCCACTGGAGTTCCCGCTCCGCCACGGTCAGGGTGAGGTCGGGCAGCGCGTTGAGCAGCCGCTCGATCGCGGTGGTCGCGATGACCTGCGCCGGATCCTTCGCCGGGCAGGCGTGCGGCCCCGCGCCCCACGCCAGGTGGGCGCCCTTGCTGTGCGCGCGGCGGGCCTCGTCCAGCGCGGGATCGCCGTTGGCGCCCGCGAAGGAGATCACGACCGGGGTGTTCGCCTCCGCCACGTGTCCGCCGAGATCGACGTCCTGCACGGGGTAGTGGGTGGCGTAGTTGGCGATCGGCGTCTGGTTCCACAGCACGTGATCGAGTGCCTCCTCGATCAGCATGCCGCTCTGCCTGCCGCCGCTCCCGGACAGCAGCAGCATCAGGGAACTGCTGATGAGACTGCGTTCGGGTTCGATGCCGGCGCCCATCAGCAGCACCAGCTGGTCCTTGAGCTCCTCGTCGGTCAGCCCGGCGGGGTGCTGGATGAGCCAGGAGGTGACGTCGTCGCCGGGGCTGCGCCGCTTCAGCGCGATCAGCTCCATGAGCGAGGCGGTGAGCTCCTCGTTCGCGCGCAGCGCGTCCTTGCCGTCGAAGATCGCCGACACGGCGGTGGTGACGGTGTCGCCGATGTCCGCCGGGCAGCCGAACAGCTTGTTGAACAGCAGCAGCGGCAGCAACTTGGCGTAGTCACCGAGCAGATCGGCCCGGCCCCGCTCGCTGAACTGGTCGATCAGGTAGTCGGCGATCGGCTCGACGTCACGCCGGATCCGCGTGGTGCTGAGCCGGGCCAGGCTGTCCACGACGGCCTTGCGCAGCCGCAGGTGCACGGCGCCGTCGGTGAACAGACAGCTGGGCCGGTACGCCATCATCGGCAGCACCGGGCTGTCCATGCTGATGCGGCCCTCGTTCAGGGCCTTCCAACGGCGGGCGTCGCGCGCGAACAGCTCCGTGTTCTGCAGCACCCGCAGCGCCATCTCGTGCTCGACGACCAGGGTGGCGTCCACACCGGGGGCGAGTTCGACCGGACCCGCCGGGGCGTGCTCGCGCAACCGCTCGTAGACCTGGTGGGGATCGGTGGCGAACGCGGCGTCGTGCATGGGGCATCTGCCGGCGGTCGCCGTGGACGTGGAGTGAGGATCCATGAAGTCTTCCTTAGTGATCCGGGAGCCCGGGGCCCGGGGATCCGGGGCCCCGGGCCGGGCGGACGCGGGGAGGTCAGGCCGCGCGCTCGAGCAGGTGCCGCACCAGCGCGATCAGCGCCATCGCGGACGACTGCTGCTCGCGGGCGTCGCAGTAGACGACCGGAGTGTCCGGCAGCAGGTCCAGCGCCTCCCGCACCTCCGCCTCGCTGTACGTGGCGGCGGGGTCGAAGCAGTTGACGGCGATGGCGTACTCCAGGCCGTACCGCTCGACGAGGTCGATGACCGGGAAGGTCTCCTCCAGCCGCGCCGGGTCGACCAGCAGCAGCGCCCCGAGGGCACCACGGGCCATGTCCTCCCAGAGCTGCATGAAGCGCTGCTGACCGGGGGTGCCGAACAGGTACAGCACCAGGTCGTCGCTGAGGGTGAGGCGGCCGAAGTCGAGGGCGACCGTGGTGGTGGTCTTGTCCGTGACTCCCCTGAGGTCGTCGACGTGGACCGACGCCTGGGTCATCTTCTCCTCGGTGCGCAGCGGAGTGATCTCCGACAGCGAGCCGATGAGGGTCGTCTTGCCCACGGCGAAGTGCCCGACGACGAGGATCTTGGCGGCGTTGGTGACCTCGCTGGAGACGTAGATGGACTTCTGCGCCGTCTCAGCCGATGAGGGATTGGAGTCCATTCAGAACCTTCTCGAGGGTCGCTCTGTCAACGTTCTGGGCCCGGGGCGGCTCGGCCCGGCGCAGCAGGTGCCCCTGTTCCGCTAAATCGGTGAGCAGCAGCCGGGCCACCCCGACGGGCAGGCCGAGGTGGCCCGCCACCTCGGCGACCGACAGGTAGCCACCCGCGCACAGCTCCCAGATCGCCCTGACCTCGGGACCGGCCCCGAGCGGCAGCGTCCGCTCGGGAGCCAGGGTGACCAGGGTGTGCAGCGCCAGCTCGTCGGAGGAGGGCAGGTCACGCCCGCCGGTGATGACGTACGAGCGGACGAAGTCGCTGGTGACGGGTGCTTCCTCGCCGGGCGTGGTCATGCGCCGGCACCGTTGTCGGAGCGCGGCGCCACGCTCATCGCCTTGCTCAGCGCCGTCACCGTCTTCTGCATGCGGAACGACATGGCCTCCATGTCGACGTCCGGCGCCGCGGAGACCGCCAGGTAGGCACCCTGCCCCGCGGCGATCAGGAAGATCCAGCCACCGTCGTACTCCAGCAGCGTCTGCTTCCAGATGCCGTGCCCGGCCCCCACGAAGCCGGCGACCGCCCGGCTGAGGGACTGCATGGAGCTCATCGCGGCGGCGTTGGTCTCCGCGTCGTCACGTGAGATGTCGTCCGAACGCTGCAGCAGCAGGCCGTCACCCGAGACGAGGACCGCGTGGCGGGCTCCACGCACCTCGAGCACGTCGTTCAGCACCCACGACAGGTCGGTGTTCACTGGTGGTCAGGTCCTTCCGTGGTGTTCGTGGTCCGCCCGAGCTGCGTGCCGCGAGCGAACGCCCCCAGGCGGGACGCGGTCACCTCACCGGCCGACTCGGACGTCTGCTCGTCGATGGCGGGCTCGGGGGCCGGCACCACCGAAATGGGTCCCTGACGCCGTCGGCGCTTGGGCAGTCCGCCGGATGTCGTGCCCACCACGTGCGACGGGCCCACCGGGACCGGGGCCAGCCGCTGCGGCGCGCTCTCCTGGCTCTGCGCCGCGGGCTCCCGCGCGGGCTCGGCGGGGGTGACGGCCTCGGCCGCCAGAAGGCTCTCCGGAACTCGGATCACTGCGCGCACTCCGCCGTAGGGGGAAACCGAACCGACGGAGACGGCGAAGCCGTACCGCGCGGCGAGCATGCCGCACACCGCGAACCCGAAGCGCGGGGGGTCACCGAGACCGGTGATGTCGACCGGGCCGTCGGCCGACAGCAGGGTCGCCGCGCGGTCCTTGGTCTCCTGGTCCATGCCGAGACCGGCGTCGTCGACGATGAAGCACACGCCCGTCGGAACGGCCTGGATGTTGACCTCGACCGGTGTGCCCGGAGCGCTGTAGGTGGTCGCGTTGTCCAGCAGTTCCGCCAGCACCACCGCCACCGGCTCCACCGCCTTGCTGGAGACGGCGACGCTGACCTGGGCGTGGATGCTCACCCGGTTGAAGTCCTTGATGCGGCCCTGCGCGCTGCGCGCCACGTCGTAGACCGTCGCCACGCCTTCGCGCCGGCCCAGCCACCCGCCGCAGAGCACCGAGATGCCCTTGGCCCGGCGGCCGAACTGGCTGCCGGTGTGGTCCACCGCCATCAGGTCGGCCAGCACCTCGGTGTCGTTGCCGTACTTCTTCAGCAGGCCGTCGAGCAACAGCTGCTGCTCCTCGGAGAGCGACTGCAGGGTGCCCATCGCCGACTTCAGCACGGCCTTGGTCGACGCTTCCGCGTCCCCCCGGACGTTCGCGAGGTCACCGCGGTGCTGGTCGCCCAGAGCGGATATGTGTCCCTGGAGCTGGTCGATACGTCCCTGCGCGTGGCCCAGGTGCGTCTCCAGGTCGTTCTTGGTTCTTCGGAGCGCCAGATTGGTTCTCCGCGCCCGCACCACGGCGAAGACCGCGGCTGCGAGCACCACAAGCAGGATCCACAGCAGTGGATCCTCGATCAATGACGTCATGAGACTCTCTTCAAGTCGCATCGCGCCGGGAGTGCGGGAAGACCGCGCATCCGTGAGACGGGTCCGGCCGTCGGGCGGCGCGGATCCACGGGCGGGACCAAGCCTCAACTCCTCAGCGGTGGGGCCTTAGAGACTGTCCCCCGTACGCGTGCATGACGCGCCGCCAGCCTACTGAAAGTAAGATCATCTTAGCAGTCGACTGGCGGCAACACGCCTGCCCCGAACATTACTTGACTTCTCTCACGAGACCCACACACCGAAGTGGTTCTCCGGCCGACGGCTGAACGGAGGGCGACCTGAGTGCGCCGCCCGGAACGGAAGGAGTCCGTCCGGGGCCGTCGGCGGCCGCTACCGTACGGGTGCTCATGGGGACGGAATCGGGAAAACAGGGGCCGACCGGCCCTGGCCGTCAGGCCCTGGACCGGCGAGGATCGTGGCGGAACACTGCACGCGCAAACGAGGAGCACGCGATGGCGGACGGCGAGCAGCCCGGCCCCGACAACCCGATCCGGGTCTTCCTGCTGGACGACCACGAGGTGGTCCGGCGCGGGGTGCACGACCTGCTGAACGACGAGCCGGACATCACGGTGGTCGGTGAGGCCGCCACCGTCGCACAGGCCCTCGTCCGTGTCCCCGCCCTCCGCCCCCAGGTCGCCGTCCTCGACGTCCGGCTGCCCGACGGGGACGGCGTCAGCGTCTGCCGCGAGCTGCGCTCGCAGCTGCCCGACCTGGCCTGTCTGATGCTGACCTCGTTCGACGACGAGGAGGCCCTGCTCGACTCGATCATGGCCGGGGCCTCCGGCTACGTGCTCAAGCAGATCCGCGGATCCGACCTGGTGACGGCCGTCCGCACGGTGGCCCGGGGCCAGTCGCTGCTCGACCCGAGCGCCACCACCAAGCTGATGGCCCGGCTGCGCGGCGGGGAGCGCAAGGAGGAGGAGCGGCCGGACGCGCTGCCCGGGCTGACCGACCGGGAGCGGGAGATCCTCGAGCTGATCGGCGAGGGGCTCACCAACCGGCAGATCGGCCAGCGGCTGTACCTGGCCGAGAAGACGGTGAAGAACCACATCTCCCGCCTGCTGGCCAAGCTCGGTGTGGAGCGCCGCATCCAGGCCGCCGTGATCGCCACCGAGGCCCGGGACCGTCTGCGCCACGACGGCGGCCGCTGACACCGGCGGGCCCCCCTCCGCTCGTGGGAGGGGGCCCGCCGGCCTGCTCACAGCAGGCTGCTCCAGTAGGTCCAGAAGCGGGTCAGGACCAGCAGGACGATGACGCCGTACCAGCCGGCCAGGAGGAGCCAGTGGCTCTCCAGCACCACGTCCACGGCGGCGCGGGCGCCGCGCGGGACGGGGAGGACGCCGTGCCGGAGGTTGTGCAGGGTCAGGTACCAGAACAGCGCGATGGTCACCAGCCAGACGACGACACAGTACGGGCAGAGACGGTTCAGGTCGTACAGCGACTGCCAGACCAGCCAGTGCACGAAGCCCACCGCCCCCAGCGCCCCGGCGTTCAGCGCGAGCCACAGCGCCCGGGGCAGCCGTCCCCCGGCCAGCACGGTCAGACCGAGGGCGGCCACCGCGGCGAACGCGCCGAGGCCCAGCAGCATGTTCGGGAAGCCCAGCAGGTTCCCCTGCCAGCTCGCCATGGCACTGCCGCAGCCCACCACGGGGCTCACGTCGCACGACGGCTCGTACGCCGGATCCTTCAGCAGACGCCAGTCGTCGACCGTCAGCCGGAACGACGCCAGCCAGCCCACCGCACCGGTCACCGCCATCAGCCACCCGGTGCGCCGCCCCGACGTGCCGGCCACGGTCGCGCTCATGCGGCGCGCCGCCGCCGGTAGACCACGTAGGGACGGACCAGGTAGCCGACCGGCGCGCTCCACACATGGACCAGACGGGTGAACGGCCAGGCCGCGAAGAGCAGACAGGCCGTGAGGGCGTGCAGCTGGAACAGCAGCGGGGCACCCGCGATGGCCCCGGGCTCCGGCGAGAGGGCGAACAGGCCGCGGAACCACACCGAGACGGTGGAGCGGTAGTCGTACCCTGCCCCGAACACGTTGTGCGCGGCGGTGGCGGCGATGCCCAGCAGCACGGTCGCCGACAGCAGCGGGAAGAGCACCTTGTCACTGCGGTCGGTACGGTGCCGGATCCGCGGGCTCAGCAGCCGGCGGGCGCACAGCATGCCGAGACCGACGACCATGGCGACCCCGGCGACCGAACCGGCCCACACGGCGACGCTGTGGTAGGCGTGCTCGTCGACGCCCACCGCCTCCGTCCAGGAGGCGGGCACCGCCAGCCCGACGACGTGCCCGGCGATCACCATGAACGCGCCGAGGTGGAACAGCGGACTGCCCCAGCGCAGCCAGCGGTGCTCCAGGAGCTGGCTGGTGCGGGAGGTCCAGCCGAACTGGTCCTGCCGGTACCGCCACACGTGCCCCACGGCGAACACCGCGAGGCAGACGTAGGGGACGGCGACCCAGAGGAGGAGGTCGGCTCCGGAGGTGTTCATCAGCGGTCTTCCTGACGGTGCGGGGCGGTCGGCGGAGCGAGGGTGGGCGGGGCAGGGGCGGGCGGGACGAAGGCGCCCGGCGGCGCGAACTCCCCGGCCCCGTACGGGTCGAGTCCGACGTCCTCGTTCGGCGGACCCTGGGCGGCCAGTTCGGCCACCGCCCGCAGGTCGGCCGCGGTCGGCGGCGGCAGCAGCTCCGTCAGCGCGGCGAGGACGTGCCGGTAGGGCGAACCCGCGTCGGACAGGGCGCGGTGCACCAGCTCGATGCCGCGCCGGTGCTGGCGCAGCGGCGCCTCGCCCCTGCCGGGGCCGGCCAGCGCGGCGAACTCCAGGACGACCGGCAGGTGGTCGGGCAGTTCCCCGCCGTCGGTGTCCCAGCCGGCCGCCCGGTAGCGCTGGGCGAGGGTGAGCAGCGCCATGCCCCGGCGGCGGGTGTCGCCGTGCAGGTAGTAGGTGAGGTAGAGGCTGCTGCGGCGGCGCAGGTCGAACGTCTCGACGTAGTGCCGCTCCAGGGCGTCGGTCTCCTGGCCGGTGAACCAGGCGGTGAACTCGGCCAGGTGCCCGGTCGCGGACGACGGCGGCAGCGCCGCGACGGTGCTGCTGATCACCGGGCGGGCGGCGGCGAGTTCGGCGTCGGGGTACTGCAGCAGCAGCGACATCAGCCGCAGCAGCAGCGCCCGCTGCTCCGTCTCCTCGGGGGAGAGCGGTACGGGCCGGGTCGCTCGGGGGGCCCGGTCCGGGCGGCGCAGAGCGGCCCGGACCCTGGCGCGGACGATCCCCGGCATGGACGGGAGTCCCCCCGGGCGCTGGGCGCTGGGGGAGGGCAGCGGGGTCACGGTCGGCCTCCGGCGGGGTTCTCGGGGGAGCGGCGGCGCAGTGTGGGGATGCCGAGCATCACGCGGCGGCCGTCGCCGGGAGCCGGGTCGCCGGAGGACTCGACGGGGCAGCGGTTCTCCATGGCGGTCAGCGCGGCCGCGTCCTCCTTGTGCGCGGCGGGGACGACGTAGCGGTCCTCGTACTTGGCGACGGCGAGCAGCCGGTGCAGGTCCTCGGCCTCCCGCGCGGTGAGGCCGACGGCCTTGACCACGGCCTCGTCGCCCTCCTCGCCCAGGGTGCGCTCCCGCATGTACGAGCGGAGCGCGGTGAGCTTCATCAGGACCCCGCCGACGACATCGGTGTCCCCGGCGGTGAACAGCTCGGCCAGGTACTCCAGCGGGATGCGGAGCCGGGTGACGGCGGCGAACACGTGGTCGGGGTCGTCCTGGTTCCCGCCGGCCGCGTCGACCGCGTCGAGCACGGGGGAGAGGGGCGGCACGTACCAGACCATCGGCAGCGTGCGGTACTCCGGGTGCAGCGGGAGCGCCACCTTGTACGTCGACACCAGCGCGTACACCGGGGAGCGACGAGCCGCGTCCAGCCAGTCCTCGGGGATGCCCGACTGCCGAGCCGCGGCGACGACCTCGGGGTCGGAGGGGTCGAGGAACACGTTCCGCTGGGCGTCCAGCAGGTCCTTCTCGTCGGGAGTGGCCGCCGCCTCGCCCACCCGGTCGGCGTCGTACAGCAGCAGCCCGAGGTAGCGCAGCCGGCCGACACAGGTCTCGGAGCAGACGGTGGGCTGACCGGCCTCGATGCGCGGGAAGCAGAAGGTGCACTTCTCGGCCTTGCCGGTCGCGTGGTTGACGTACACCTTCTTGTACGGGCACGCCGTCACGCACATCCGCCAGCCGCGGCACTTGTCCTGGTCGACCAGGACGATGCCGTCCTCGACCCGCTTGTACATCGCGCCGGACGGACACGCCGACACGCAGGCCGGGTTGAGGCAGTGCTCGCACAGCCGGGGCAGGTGGAAGAGGAAGGTCTGCTCGAACTCGAACCTGACCTTCTCGGCCCACTCGCCCGACAGGTTGGGGTCGCGGCCGGCGTTCTCCGGGGCGCCGCCGAGGCCGTCCTCCCAGTTGGCACCCCAGGTGATGTCGGTGGGCTTGCCGGTGAGGACCGAGCGGGGCCGGGCGACGGGCATGTCGGGCCCGGCCGGGGCGCTGATGAGGTTGTCGTAGTCGTAGGTGACCGGCTCGTAGTAGTCCTCGAGGGAGGGCAGGTCGGGGTTGGAGAACAGCGACAGCAGCCGCTTGACCCGGCCCCCGGAGCGCAGCACCAGGCGTCCGCGCTTGTCGAGCATCCAGCCGCCCTTCCACTGCTCCTGGTCCTCGTAGCGGCGGGGGTAGCCGACGCCGGGCTTGGTCTCGACGTTGTTGAACCAGGCGTACTCGACACCGGTGCGGTTGGTCCACGTCTGCTTGCAGGTGACCGAGCAGGTGTGGCACCCGATGCACTTGTCGAGGTTCATCACCATCGCGATCTGTGCCATCACGCGCATGTCAGTACTCCACTTGCTGGCTGCGGCGACGGATGACGGTGACCTCGTCCCGCTGGTTGCCGGTCGGACCGTAGTAGTTGAAGGCGTACGTGAACTGGGCGTAGCCGCCAGCCAGATGGGTCGGCTTGAGCAGCAACCGCGTCAGCGAGTTGTGCATGCCGCCGCGTCTGCCGCTGACCTCGGTCTTCGGCACGTTCACGTTGCGGTCCTGGGCGTGGTACATGTACACGGTCCCCTCGGGCATCCGGTGGGTGACCACGGCCCGGCAGGCGACCACGCCGTTGCGGTTGTACGCCTCGATCCACTCGTTGTCCTTGACGCCGATCTTCTCGGCGTCCTCCAGCGACATCCAGATGACAGGACCGCCGCGGGACAGGTCGAGCATGTACTTGTTGTCCTGGTAGTTGGAGTGGATGGACCACTTGGAGTGCGGGGTCAGATAGCGGACCGTGACCTCCGCCCGGCCGCCCTCGTGCAGCTGCTCGTCGCCGTAGTGCCGCGGGGTGTTCAACGGCGGTCGGTACACCGGTAGCTGCTCGCCGAGCTCGGTCATCCAGTCGTGCTGGACGAAGAAGTGCTGGCGCCCGGTGAGCGTGTGCCACGGCTTGAGGTGCTCGGTGTTGATGACGAACGGGGAGTAGCGTCGCCCGCCGGTCTCCGAGCCCGACCACTCGTAGGACGTGATCACCGACCGCGGCTGGGTACGGGTGTCGGCGAAGGTGATCCGCTCGGCCTCGCGCTCGGAGGCGAGCTCCACCAGACCCTCGCTGCCGGTCTGCCGCTCGAGCTCGCGGAACCCCTCGGTGGCCAGGCGGCCGTTGGTGGTGCCGGACAGGGCCAGGATCGCCTCGCACATGTCGGAAGCGGTGGCCAGCGACGGCCGGCCGGCGGCCACACCCTCACGGACGGTCCCGCAGCGGCGACGCAGGTCCTCGATCTCCCGGTCGGGACGGACGGTGACGCCCTTGGTGGTGGTGCCCAGGGTGTCCAGGAGCGGGCCGACGGCCCGCATCTTCTGCGCCGTGGCCGGGTAGTCCCGCTCGACGACGACGAGCTTGGGCATGGTGCGGCCGGGGACCGGATCGCACTCTCCGGTCTTCCAGTCCCGCACCACCCCGCCGGGCTGCGCGAGTTCGTCGGGAGTGTCGTGCAGCAGCGGTACGGCCAGGACGTCGGTACGCCTGCCCAGGTGCTCGGCGGCCAGTTCGCTGAACCGGTCGGCGATGGTGAGGAAGCTGTCGTAGTCGGTGCGGGCCTGCCAGGGCGGGGAGATGGCCGGGGTGAAGGCGTGCACGAAGGGGTGCATGTCCGTGCTGGACAGGTCGTCCTTCTCGTACCAGGTCGCGGCCGGCAGGACGACGTCGGAGAGCAGACCGGTGGAGGTCATCCGGAAGTCCATGGTGACCAGCAGGTCGAGCTTGCCCTCGGGCGCCTCGTCCCGCCACACCACCTCCTTCGGGCGCTTCTCCGGCGGGGTCTCCTCGGAGCGGACGGCCGCGTCCGTGCCGAGCAGGTGCCGCAGGAAGTACTCGTTCCCCTTGCCGGAGGAACCCAGCAGGTTCGCCCGCCACACGGTCAGGACGCGCGGGAAGTTGGCCGGGTCGTCGGGGTCCTCGGCCGCGAACCGCAGGCGCCCGGACTTCAGTTCGTCCACGATGTGATCGGCGACCGGGCGCCCCTGTGCGGCGGCCTCGTCCGCCAGGTCGAGGGGGTTGCGGTTGAACCCGGGGTGGCCGGGTGTCCAGCCCAGGCGCACCGCCTGAGCCAGGCAGTCGGCGAACCCCTTGCCCGCGAAGCGCCCCTCACCCAGCGGGGAGGCCAGCTCGTCGGGGCCGAAGGCCTCGTAGCGCCACTGGTCGGAGTTCAGGTACCAGTAGGAGGTGCCGGCCATGTGCCGCGTGGGCCGCTGCCAGTCGAAGGCGAAGGCCAGATGCTGCAGACCCGTGACCGGGCGCACCTTCTCCTGGCCGACGTAGTGGGCCCAGCCGCCGCCGTTGACGCCCTGGCAGCCGGTCATGGTGATCAGCGCCAGGAACGCCCGGTAGATGGTGTCGGAGTGGAACCAGTGGTTGGTCCCCGCGCCCAGAGCGATCATCGAACGCCCCTGCGTGCGCTCGGCGTTGCGGGCGAACTCCCGGGCGATCCGGGCCGCCTGCGCCGCCGGGACGGACGTGATCGTCTCCTGCCACGCCGGGGTGTACGGCTCGTCGGCGTCGTCGTAGGAGGACGGCCAGCTGCCCGGCAGGCCCGGCCGCCGCACACCGTACTGGGCCAGCATCAGGTCGAAGACCGTGGTGACCCGGCGCCCGCCGACCGTGCGGACCGGCACCCCCCGGACCATGGTCGTGCCGCCCTCGGTGGCGCCCTCGTCGAAACGGGGCAGGACGACCTCGGCCGTCCCCTCCGCCCGCTCCAGCAGCGTCAGTTCGGGCGTCACCTCGCCGAGGTCGAGGTTCCAGCGGCCCTGCTCGCCCTTCGCCCAGCGGAAACCGAGCGAGCCGTTCGGCACGACCGGCTCGCCCGTGGCCGAGTCCAGCAGGACGGTCTTGGAGCCGGCGTTCTCCTCGTCGTGGCCGAGGTCGGCGGCGGTCAGGAACCCGTCCGGGACGAGACGGCCCCCCTCGTGCTCGCGCAGGGTGAGCAGGAACGGCGCGTCGGTGAACTTCCGCAGGTAGTCCCGGAAGTAGGGCACCTCACGGTCGACGAGGAACTCGCGCAGGATGACGTGGCCCATCGCCATGGCCAGCGCGCCGTCGGTGCCCGGGTGCGGGGACATCCACTCGTCGGCGTGTTTGACGTTGTCGGCGTAGTCGGGGCTCACCGCGACGACCTTGGTGCCGTTGTAGCGGGTCTCGGTCAGGAAGTGCGCGTCGGGTGTGCGGGTGACCGGGATGTTGGAGCCCCACATGATCAGATAACCGGCGTTCCACCAGTCCGCGGCCTCCGGCACGTCCGTCTGGTCGCCGAAGACCTGGGGGGAGGCGACCGGCAGGTCGGCGTACCAGTCGTAGAAGGACAGCAGGGTGCCGCCGATCAGCGACATGAACCGGGCGCCGGCCGCGAACGACGCCATCGACATCGCGGGGATGGGGGAGAAGCCGGCGACGCGGTCCGGACCGTACCGCTTGACCGTGTGCACCTGCGCGGCGGCGACCAGCTCGGCCACCTCGTCCCAGTCGGCGCGCACCAGACCGCCCTTACCGCGCGCCCGTTTGTAGGCGCGGGCCTTGGCCGGGTCACCGGTGATCTCCGCCCAGGCCGCGACCGGATCGCCCAGCCGCTTGCGGGCCTCGCGCCACATCTTCAGCAACGCGCCCCGCACGTACGGGTAGCGGACCCGGCTCGGGGAGTAGGTGTACCAGGAGAACGACGCACCGCGCGGACAGCCGCGCGGCTCGTACTCGGGGCAGTCGGCGCCGATCGACGGGTAGTCGGTGGCCTGGTGCTCCCAGGTGATGATGCCGTCCTTGACGTACACCATCCACGAGCAGGAACCGGTGCAGTTCACCCCGTGGGTGGAGCGCACCACCTTGTCGTGGGACCAGCGGTCCCGGTAGAAGCCCTCCCACTTGGGGTCGCCCTCACCGAAGACCGCGCGTCCGTCGGACGACACTTCCCGGCGGTTCAGCAGTCTGCGTGCCGCCAGTGGCCAGGTCCCCGGAACGGACGTGTGTCCCCGGCGTGCGCTTTGATCGTTCTCCATGGCCGGAAACCTAGGTTCCCGACCGGGGCCGCGGCCTTGGGTCGAACGGCCCCGGTCACCCGTCTTTCGGCCCGCTCTCCGCCGCATGCCCGGGCCACTGGTCCCGCGGATCCCTCCGGCAACCCTCGACGACGTGGACGCCGTGCGGGGCGGGGCCCTTGCGCCAGGCCGTCCCGGGTCCTCGGAGGACGGAAGGGGACCAACGGCCCACCGGTCCGGGACTGATCGGCCGCCGTGCGACGGGACCCGGTGCGGCAGGCTGACACCGACCGACCCGGAGGTGTCCCGTGTACGACCGCAACCCGTATCCGTCCGGCAATTACCACCGCCGACTCCCCTCGCGGATGCCGCGCGCCGTCCGGGCCGGTCACCGGCGGGCCGACCGGGGCGTCTGCCCCGACTCCCGCGTGGCCGGACGGACGCAGCGCGTCCGCAGGTCCGGGGGCACCCGGTGAGCGGCGCACGAGCGATCCGCCGGCAGCACCAGGACGCCGGCGACCGGCCGTTCATCGTCATCTGGGAATCCACCCGGGCCTGTCCGCTGGCCTGCCTGCACTGCCGCGCCGAGGCGGTGCCCGACCGCGACCCGCGCGAGCTGGACACGGACGCGGCCAAGGACCTGCTGCGCCAGGTCGCCGCGTTCGGACAGCCCGCCCCGCTCTTCGTCATCACCGGCGGAGACCCGTTCCAGCGCCCCGACCTCAACGAGCTGATCTCCTACGGCAAGGAGGTGGGGGTCCGCGTCGCCGTGTCGCCGTCCGGCACCCCGACGCTCACCGGGGAGCGGCTGCGGGAGGTGCACGATGCCGGCGCGGTGGGACTCTCCCTCAGCCTGGACGGGTCCACCGCCGAACTGCACGACGGCTTCCGCGGCGTGCCCGGTGTCTACCGGTGGACGCTGGACGCCTGGGACACCGCCCGCGCGATGGGCATGAAGGTGCAGATCAACACCACGGTCACCCGGCACAACCTGCACGACCTGCCGGACGTCGTCCGTCTCGTCCGCGACCACGGGGCGATGCTGTGGAGCGCCTTCTTCCTGGTGCCCACCGGACGCGGCCGGCACCTCGGCGTCCTCACCCCGGCCGAGACCGAGGACGTACTGAACTTCGTGTACGACGTGGGCCTGACCGTGCCCGCCAAGACGACCGAGGCCCACCACTTCCGGCGGGTCGCGCTCCAGCGCACGATCCTCGCGGACACCGGTGACGACCACGTGGAGGTACTGGGGCTGGGCCCGCTCTACCGTGAGTTGCGGGCGCGGAGCGCCGAGCTGGGCCTGGACGCCGGGGGCCGGCGGGCCCGGCGCCCGCCGCTCGACGTCAACGCCGCCCGCGGCTTCGTCTTCGTGTCGCACACCGGCACCGTGCACCCGAGCGGCTTCCTGCCGCTGGGCGCGGGCAGCGTACGCACCCGTCCGCTGGCGGAGATCTACCGCACCTCGGAGCTGTTCACCGGCCTGCGGGACGCCGACGGACTGGGCGGCCGCTGCGGACGGTGCGAGTTCCGCCGGGTCTGCGGCGGCTCCCGGTCCCGGGCGTACGGCGTCACCGGTGACCCGTACGCCGAGGAGCCCTGGTGCGGCTACCAGCCCGGCTCCTTCCCCTACCAGCGGGAACTGGCGGCGCTGTTGCCCGGTGCCGGCCGGCCGGCCGCAGAGGGCCCCGTCGTGCCGCACCCCCGAGGCCCGCACCGATGAGCATCGTGACCGTCGACGCCGGCGTGGTGCCGGCAGCGGTCGCCGGTGCGGCGTTCGTCGCCCTCACCGCCGCGGTCCTCCTGCGGAGCGCACGCGGCGGGCGCGGCGGGGCGGACCGCTCCGCCGCCTCCTCAGGGCGGCCCGCCCTGTGGGGAACGGCGGCCGGCGCGGCGCTGACCGTGCTGGCCGTGCTCGCCGCCAACAGCGGTGGCGGGGCCGGGGATCCGGTCGCCGCCGGACCCGGAACAGGTGGTGCCGCCGCCACCCGCACCGTCGAGGTCACCCTGGGGAACATGCGGGTCCGTCCCTCCCGCATCGACATCACGAAGGGCACCGCCCTGCGTCTGGTGGTCACCAACACCGACGCCCAGCGCCACGACCTCCGGGTCGCGGACGGACCCGCCACCCCGCTGCTCTCCCGCGGCCAGAGCCGCACCCTCGACCTCGGCCCGGTCACCGGGGACCGCGAGGCCTGGTGCACCCTTCCCGGGCACCGTGCGGCCGGCATGACCCTGGACATCGCCGTCCGCGACACGGACGGCGACTCCAGCCACCAGGCGGCCGGCGACGCACCGGGCGAGGCGGCCGGCGACGCACACGGCGGCCACTCCATGACCACGGACGGCGGCGCGGGACTCGACCTGGGCGCCGGCTTCTCCCGGGGCTGGCGAGAGCGCCCCGCAGAGCTCGCCCCCGCCCCCGGCGGGCAGCTCCACACGGTTGAACTGCGCGCCGGCCACACCACCGTCGAGGTGGCTCCTGGCGTGAAACAGCAGATGTGGACCTTCGGCGGCACCGCCCCCGGCCCCGTCCTGCGCGGCAAGGTCGGCGACGTCTTCGAGATCACCCTGATCAATGACGACAAGGGCATGGGCCACGGGATCGACTTCCACGCTGGGTCCCTCGCCCCCGACCGGCCCATGCGCACCCTCCTGCCCGGCGAACGCCTGGTCTACCGGTTCCGTGCGGAGAAAGCGGGAGCCTGGCTCTACCACTGCAGCACCGCTCCCATGCTCCAGCACATCGGCAACGGCATGTACGGCGCCGTCGTCATCGACCCGCCCGGCCTGGGGAAGGTGGACCGCGAATACCTCCTGGTCTCCTCCGCGCTCTATCTGGGCACCCCCGGCAGCACCGCCCAGGTGGCCAAGATGCGCGAGGGCGACCCCGACGCCTGGGCCTTCAACGGCGTCGCGGCCCAGTACACCGAGCGGCCCCTGGACGCGCGGGCCGGGGAACGGGCCCGGTTCTGGGTGATCGACGCCGGACCGAGCGACCCCGTCGCCTTCCACATCGTGGGAACCGTCTTCGACACCGTGTACAAGGAGGGCGCCTACCTGTTGAAACGCGGCGAGCCGGGCGGGGCCCAGGTACTCGATCTGGCCCCGGCCCAGGGCGGGTTCGTCGAGACCACGTTCCCCGGGGCCGGGCACTACTCCTTCGTCGACCACGACATGCGCCGCGCCGAGGCCGGGGCGCACGGCACCGTGGAGGTGAGCCCGTAGTGGACGCCGTAGGACCGTGGTCCCTGGTGCGCTTCGCCCATGTGGCCGGCGCCGCACTGTGGGTGGGCGGGCAGCTGGCCCTGTCCCTGGTGATCCTGCCGCTCGCCAGGCGCCTGCTCGCTCCCGAGGCCAAGGACCGCTTCACCGCCGAGGCGGGACGCCGCTTCGGGATGCTGACCGGGGCGTTGTTCCTGCCGGTTCAGATCGGTACGGGCATCGCCATGGCCTGGCACAAGGGTGTCACCTGGGCGTCCCTGGCCGAACCGGGCTACGGCCGTACGCTCGCGGCCAAGCTGGTGCTGTTCGCCCTGGTCATGGCCGCCGCGGCCGGCCACGGCATCGCCCACTCGCGTCACCGCACGGACCTGGCCCGCGCCCTTGCCGTCGTCTCCCTCGTGTGCTCCCTGGGAGTCGTCCTGCTCGCCACCGCCCTGCCGGCCACGTAGGGGACCTCACGATCGGGCCCCTTAAGGCTGAAAGGGCCGAACGGCCCCGGTCCGGGGCCCACCGCCCCAGCGCCTCACCGGTAAGGCAAGGCTAACTTGACCTTTGGTTGATCCTTCGCCGAGCGGCCGCGCTCGGCGCGATGGGGCGGAGACACGCATGGACGGCAGAGACAGGGCGCGCGCAAGGGTGGGCGACGGGACGGACACCGCCGCAACCCCACGACCGCGCTCCTTGGCGGAGCTGGCACCTGGAGCCCGTGCCGTGGTGAGCGAGGTCGCCGACGGCGGGGATCCGGCCGTTGTCCGCAGGCTGCACGACCTCGGATTTACCCCTGGCGCGGTCGTGGAGGTGCTACGCAGGGCGCCCTTGCGCCAGCCCGTGCTGTACCGGATCAAGGACTACGAGGTGTGCCTGCGGCGGGAGCAGGCGGAGCGCGTGCACGTCACCGGGGCCGAGCGGTGAGCACGGGCTGCCACGACGCCTCCGGCGCCCGCGCGACCTCGTCCGGGGCGCCACGGATCGCCCTGGTCGGCGCTCCCAACTCGGGGAAGACCAGCGTCTTCAACGGCCTCACCGGCCTGCGCGCCAAGACGGGCAACTACCCCGGGGTGACCGTGTCCCGGTTCGTGGGGACCGCCCGGACGGGCCACCTGCGGTACCTGGTCGAGGACCTGCCGGGAACCTACGGTCTGGACCCGGTCAGTCCGGACGAGCAGATCACCGTCGACATCCTGGAGGGACGGCTGGAGGGAGCGGACCGGCCGGACGCGCTGCTGGTCGTGGTCGACGCCACGACGCTCCGTCGCTCCCTCGGCTTCGTCGCCCAGGTCCTGGCCCGGGGCCTGCCGGCCTGCGTGGTGGTGACGTTCACGGACGAACTCGCCCGCCGTCAGGGCCGCGTCGACGTCGACGCGCTCGCACAGGCGCTCGGCGTGCCCGCCCTGCCCGTGGTCGGCCACCGAGGGCTGGGCATCGCGCAGCTGCGCGAGCGGCTCGCCGGCTGGCACACCTGGCAGACACCGGCCGTGCCCCCGCCCACCGAGCCGGGCGAGACGGACGCCTGGGCGGAATCGGTCCTGGCCTTCGCCGGCTACCGGCCCCCCGAACGCCACCGGGTCACCCGGCGCGTGGACGCGGTACTGCTGCATCCGGTGTGGGGGACGGCGGTCTTCCTCGCGGTGATGGTGCTGTTCTTCCAGACCGTCTTCACCGTCGCCGCTCCGCTGCAGGACCGGGTGGAGTCGCTGTTCGCGTGGCTGTCGGGCCAGGTGCACGCCCACGTCGGCGCCGAGTGGCTGTCCGGGCTGCTGGGTGACGCCCTCATCGGCGGCGTCGGCGGCGTGCTGGTGTTCGTTCCGCAGATCGTGCTGCTGTTCCTGCTCCTGGCCCTCCTGGAGGGCGTGGGCTACCTGCCGCGAGCCGCGTTCCTGATGGACCGGGTCATGGCCCGTTTCGGGCTCGAGGGCCGGGCCTTCGTGGCGCTGCTGTCGTCCTTCGCCTGCGCGATCCCCGGGATCATGGCCACCCGCACACTGCCCTCGGCCAGGGACCGTCTGGCCACGATGATGGCCGCCCCGCTGATGACCTGCTCGGCGCGGCTACCGGTCTACGTCCTGCTCATCGGCCTGCTGGTCGACCCTTCCGTCAAGGCCGGCCCGTTCGGTGCGCAGGGCCTGGTCATGTTCGGCCTGTACCTGCTGGGCGCCGTCTCGGCGATGCTGGCCGCCTGGGCGTTCAAGAAGCTGGGCGACCGCCACGGCCGGCCGGTGCCGTTCTTCATGGAGCTGCCTCCTTACCGGCTGCCCGCCCCGCGCGCGGTTCTGGTGGCGATGTGGTCCTCCGCGCGTGCCTTCCTGCGCAAGTGCACGACCGTCATCGTCGCCACCAGCGTCCTGCTGTGGGTGCTGCTGAATCTGCCACTCCCCACGGCCGCGCAGATGAGCGCGGCAGGCGTCGACACCACCGACTCCGTCGCCGTGTCCGCCTACACCGTCGACCACAGCTACGCCGCCGGACTGGGCCGCCTGGTCGCCCCCGTCTTCGAGCCACTGGGCTTCGACTGGCGCATCAACATCGGGGTGCTGTCGGCGCAGGGTGCCCGGGAGACCTTCGTCGCCACCCTCGGACAGGTCGCCGCCGCCGAGGACCCCGAACAGCCGGCGCAGGCCCTCGAGGCCATGACCCACTCCAGCGGGCCGCGTGCCGGGGAACCGGTGTTCACGGCGCCCACCGTCGCCGCGCTGCTGGTCTACTTCGTCTACGCGCTGCAGTGCATGGCCACGGTGGCCGTCCTGCGCCGGGAAACCGGTACCTGGAGATGGCCGGCGATCGCCCTTACCTACCTGACCGTCCTGGCCTGGCTCATGGCCTACCTGGCCCGCACGGTCGCGGTCCTGGTGGGCGGGTGAGCCGGCCGTGATCCCCCTGCACCCGCAGCAGGTCCCGGGCAGGCCCGACCGGCTGCGCTGGATCACTCCCGCCGACGCCGTCACCGGCACCGGCCCGCTCTCCGAGGTACCGGCGCCGCTGGCCGCGCTGCTGGGCGACGGAACCCTCACCCGGATCGAGCTGGAACCCGCGGCTGTCGTCACCTGTCTGGGCGAGGGCCGCACGTGGTACGAGGAAGGTGCCCGGGTGCGTACGGCACTCCACGCCGCACTCGACGCCCGGCCCCTGGCCGCGGGCACGGACCGTGACCACGACGACGCGCTGCTGCACCGGGTGGCATGCGAGGTCCTCGACGGGGAGGTGGGGGACTTCGCCCGGTCCCACGGCGGCACGATCGACCTCCTCGGCGTGCGCGACGGTGTGGTCACGGTCCGTCTCGGCGGAGCCTGCCACGGGTGTCCCGCCTCCTGGATCACGCTGCACCAGCGCCTGGAACGGGCACTGCGCCGACGCCACCCTGGTGTGCTGGCGGTCCGCAACGCCACGTCGCCGGGGGGTCCCGGCCCGCGCAGGGCATGTGTACGGTTCCGTGGCTCCGAATCCACCTGACCGGTCGTGTCACCCGCTGGACGACACCCGCTCGACGCGCTGCCGACGGAGGCTGGTACCGCCGTCGGCGGACCCCTCCTCCCCGCACACGAGCCGAGGGAGCCGGTCCCGGCCTTTCCCGGACGCCCACCGGAACCACCTCCACGCGGTACCGAAACTAAACTGAGGAAGGCGGGCCTCAACACAGGGACGGCGGATGCGGGTCCCTCTCCTCCGGCGTGGAACCGCCGGGCAGGCGGGCGTGGGGTCGCTCGGCGCCGGGTGAGGGCCGAGTGGCCCTCGTCACGTACCCGGGCGCGGCGCAGGGTGGAGGCAAGGGCGGCTCTCCCGCGTACCGGAGGCTCCCGGAGGGTGAGGAGCAACGATGCACATCGACAAGATCGACGCCCTGGCGCTGGAGACGCTGCTGGCCGCGGCGGTGGCGGCACCGTCGATCCACAACACACAGCCCTGGCGTTTCGGCTTCGACCTGAGCACCCGGTCGGTCACGGTCCACGCGGACCGCAGCCGCGGGCTCGCGCTGGCGGACCCCTGCGGGCGCGCCCTGCATCTGTCCGCCGGTACGGCGGTGTTCAACCTGCGGGTCGCGGCGGCCCACCTCGGCTGGCAGCCCGTCACTCACCTGTTGCCGGACCCGTACGACCCCGACCTGCTCGCCACCGTGCGGCTGACCGTCCCCGCCGCGGGGCCGCCCGCCTACCGCTCGCTGTACGCGGCCGTGTCCCGGCGCCACTCCAGCCGGATGCCGTTCACCGGCCGCCCGGTGCCGGAGCCGGTCGTCGCCGGCCTGATGGGCGCCGCCAGGGCCGAGAGCGCGCACCTCTACGTCCCCGACATCGTCCGCACGCGCCGTCTGCTGCGGGTGACGTCGGCGGCCGAGCTGCGCAACACCGAGGACACGGCGCGCACCGCCGAGAGCCGCGCCTGGATCGCGCGGCCCGGGTCGAGCCAGTACGGGATACCCGCCACCACGACCCGCCCGCTGGACGCCGCCGGACGCATGCCCATGCGCGACTTCACCGGACGGCCGCCCGTGCCCGGGCGACCTCGGCTGCGGTTCGAACGGCACCCCCAGGTCGCCCTGCTGTGGACCGTCGGCGACCGGCCGCGCGACTGGCTGCTGGCGGGACAGGCACTCGAACGCGTTCTGCTGGTGGCCACCGCGCACGGCGTGCGGACCTCGCTGCTGCACCAGGCGATGGAATGGCCCGACCTGCGGGCGGCGATGCGGGCCCCGTCCACCAAGTGGTGCAGCCCTCAGGTGCTGATCCGGTTCGGTTACGGCCCCGAGGCCCAGGGCACTCTGACCCCGCGGGCTGCGGCCCGCCCGGCCGACCGGCGCGCGGGGCATGCCGACCGGACCCCGAACCCGGGACCGCCCGTCCCTGGCGACAGGGACTGACGGCCCTGCGCGCCACCGCGCCCCGCGCCCGATAGTGGACGTGGGAGGCCGGCACACAGCCCCGGTACCCGCGGCACCGACTGAGTCGGACGGGCCGCACCGCAAACAGGGAGGACGGACGGCATGCTCCAGCCGTCGAGCAAGGCGAATCGAGCTCCGGGACCCGGTCCGGCCGTGTCGGGCCGGGCCTGGCTGATGCTGGCCCTGGCCACCGTCGGTTTCGCCGTCAATTTCTGGGCCTGGGCACTGCTCAGTCCTCTGGCCCCCCGGTTGCAGGACTCCTTGGGGCTTTCATCGTTCCAGCAGTCGCTGCTGGTGGCCGTACCGGTGATCGTCGGCTCACTGGGCCGCATCCCGGTCGGTGCGCTCACCGACCGGTTCGGCGGGCGGACGATGTTCCCGCTGGTGTCCGTCGCCACCATCGTGCCCGTGCTCTACCTGGGCCTGGCCGGGCACTCCTCGTTCGCCGCGCTGCTGGTCGGCGGCTTCTTCCTCGGCATCGGGGGAACCGCCTTCGCCATCGGCGTGCCCTTCGTCAGCGCCTGGTTCCCGCCCGAGCGCCGTGGCCTGGCCATCGGCGTCTTCGGGGCCGGCATGGGCGGCACCGCGATCAGTGCCCTCACCACGGTGAAGCTGGTGGATGCCAACGGCATGGCCAACCCCTTCGTCATCACCGCCGCCGTGCTGGCCGTCTACGCGGTGGTCTCGGCCCTCGTGCTCCGCGACGCCCCGGGGCGCACCGTGCCCACCGAACCGCTGGCCCGCAGGCTCGGCGCCACCTTCCGGCTGAGCGTCACCTGGCAGGCGTCCGCCCTGTACGCGGTGGCGTTCGGCGGCTACGTCGCCTTCTCGGTCTACCTGCCCACCTACCTCAAGACGGGCTACGACCTCACTCAGGCGGACGCGGCCAACCGTATGGCGGGATTCGTGCTGCTGGCCGTGGCCATGCGACCGGTCGGCGGCTGGCTGTCGGACCGCGTCGGCCCCGTACGGGTACTGGGCGCATCCCTGGGCCTGGTCACCGTGGGCGCGTTCGTTCAGGCCTTCACCCCGGCCCTGGCGCCCGTCGGCACCATCGCGTTCCTGGCCATGGCCGCGGCTCTCGGCGCGGGCAGCGGCGCCGTCTTCGCCCTGGTGGCCCTGCTGGCCCCGGCGAACAAGGTCGGTTCGGTCACCGGCGTCGTCGGTGCCGCGGGCGGACTCGGCGGCTTCCTGCCCCCGCTGGTGATGGGCGCCCTGTACGGCGCGTACGGCTCCTACGCCCTCGGCCTGGCGCTGCTGGCCCTCGTGGCTGCCGCCGCACTCGCCTACACCGCCACCGCCGTCCGCCGCGGGATCGACCACCGCGTCCCCGCCGGCCGGTCGCACTGATCCGGCAACGCCCGAGAAGGAGGCAGGACCATGTGTGAGTACTGCGGCTGCCAGTCCGTCGCCGCGATCGGCGAACTCACCCGCGAGCACGACGAGGTGGTGAACCTGATCAGCCACGTCCGGGACGCCCACCGCGACGGGGACACCGCCCGGATGGCCGAACTGGCACGCCGCATCGGTGCCGTGCTCGAACCCCACACCGAGGTCGAGGAACACGGGCTCTTCCCCGCCCTCGCCGACGAGTTCCCCGAGCAGCTGGCCGCCCTCGAGGACGAACACCGCCGCGTCGAGGCCGTGCTGGCGGAGGCGGAGGGGGGCACACCGTCCGACCTCACCTGGCCGGACCGGCTGATCAGCATGCTCGACCTGCTGCGCCTGCACATCCTGAAGGAACAGGACGGTGTGTTCCCCGCCGCGCTGGCGGCGCTGTCCACCGAGCAGTGGGAGGCGGTCGAAGCGGTGCGCGCCCGCGCCGGCAACCGCGTGGAGCAGCCGGCCGGCTGACGCGGAGGCCGGCCGGATCACACGGAACCGGGCCCCTAGGGGCCCGGTTCCGTGTCTCGCCCGGAGTGAAAGGAGGGTACAAAGGGACTCGCGGCCAAAAAAGATGCACCGGTTCCGAATAACCTTCCGGTGATCAGGTAATGCGATCACATGCGTAGTACGGCCGGGACCCGGCGAGCACCACGGGCGCGCGAAGCGTCCGGGAAGGAGCGGCGCAGTGAGCACGGAGGCGAGCGCGACACCGGGAAGGGCGGGCCGGGGGAAGCAACCCCCGGGCATGGACGGTGAGGTCGCTCAGGCGCTGGTCGGCTCACGACGCTTCTTCACCCGGGCGGAGGTCTCCCAGGACCTGCGCTCGATGCACCGCAAGGGCGGCCGCCAGGCCGACGAGTTCTACCGCGACCGCTGGTCCCACGACAAGGTGGTGCGCTCCACCCACGGGGTGAACTGCACCGGCTCCTGTTCCTGGAAGGTGTACGTCAAGGACGGCATCATCACCTGGGAGGCCCAGCAGACCGACTACCCCTCCGTCGGCCCTGACCGCCCCGAGTACGAACCGCGCGGCTGCCCCCGGGGCGCGGCCTTCTCCTGGTACACCTACTCGCCGACCCGGGTCCGCTACCCCTACGTGCGGGGCGTGCTGCTGTCGATGTACCGGGAGGCCAAGGCCCGCCTCGGCGACCCGGTGGCGGCCTGGGCGGACATCGTCGACGACCCCGAGCGCTCCCGCCGCTACAAGCGCGCCCGCGGCAAGGGCGGCCTGGTGCGCGCGACGTGGGCGGAGGCGGCGGAGATGGCCGCCGCCGCGCATGTGCACACCATCAAGCGGTACGGACCGGACCGGCTGGCCGGGTTCTCCCCGATCCCCGCCATGTCGATGGTGTCCCACGCCGCCGGGGCCCGCTTCTACTCCCTGCTCGGCGGGGTGATGCTCTCCTTCTACGACTGGTACGCCGACCTGCCCGTCGCCTCGCCCCAGGTGTTCGGTGACCAGACCGACGTACCGGAGTCCGGGGACTGGTGGGACGCCGGATACCTGATCATGTGGGGTTCCAACCTGCCGGTGACCCGCACCCCGGACGCCCACTGGATGGCCGAGGCCCGCTACCGGGGGCAGAAGGTCGTCGCGGTCTCCCCGGACTACGCGGACAACGTGAAGTTCGCCGACGAGTGGCTGGCCGCGCAGCCCGGCACGGACGGCGCGCTGGCGATGGCCATGGGGCACGTGGTCCTCAAGGAGTTCTTCGTCGACCGGGAGACCCCCTACTTCCTCGACTACGTGCGACGGTTCACGGACCTGCCCTTCCTGGTCGCGCTCGACGAGAGCGCCGACGAGCCGGGCACGTACACGCCCGGCAAGTTCCTCACCGCCTCCGACCTGGGCGGCGAGCACGCACGGGCGGAACACGCCGAGTTCAGGACGGTGCTGCTGGACGAAGCCACCGGGGCGCCCGTCGTCCCGAACGGCACCCTCGGCGACCGCTTCGGCGAGTCCGGCGCCGGGAAGTGGAACCTCGACCTCGGTGACACCCGGCCCCTGCTGTCCGCCGAGGGCGGCGGCGAGCCGGGCGCCGTGGTGACGCTGCCCCGCTTCGACGCCCCGGACGGGCGAGCCGCACGGCTGCGGCGCGGAGTGCCGGTGCGCCGGGTGGCCGGACGACTGGTCACCACGGTGTACGACCTACTCCTCGCCCAGTACGGCGTGGCCCGCGAGGGCCTGCCCGGGAGCTGGCCCGCCGGCTACGACGACGCGAGCGAGCCGCACACCCCGGCCTGGCAGGCCTCGATCACCGGCGTGGACGCGGACCGGGCGGCGCGCATCGCCCGGGAGTTCGCCGCCAACGCCGAGGACTCACACGGCCGTTCGATGATCATCATGGGGGCGGGGACCAACCACTGGTTCCACTCCGACACCATCTACCGGGCGTTCCTGACCCTGACCACCCTGACCGGCTGCCAGGGTGTCAACGGCGGAGGCTGGGCGCACTACGTCGGCCAGGAGAAGGTCCGGCCGATCACCGGCTACTCCACGATCGCCACCGCCTCCGACTGGAACCGCCCCGCACGGCAGATGATCCAGACCGCCTACTGGTACCTGCACAGCGACCAGTTCCGCTACGACCCGTTCTCCGCCGACACCCTGGCCGCCGCGGGCGACGGCAGCGGACCGTTCGCCGGGAAGACCACGGCGGACGTCATCGCGGCCTCCGCCCGCATGGGCTGGATGCCCTCCTACCCGACCTTCGACCGCAACCCGCTGGACCTCACGGACGAGGCCGAACGCGAGGGCCGGGCACCGGCCGACCACGTGGTGGACGAACTCAAGGCGGGGCGCCTGAAGTTCGCCGGTGAGGACCCGGACGCCCCCGAGAACCACCCCCGGGTGCTCACCATCTGGCGGGCCAACCTGCTGGGCTCCTCCGCCAAGGGCAACGAGTACTTCCTCAAACACCTGCTGGGTACCGACTCCTCGGTGCGCGCCACCGAGGCCCCGCCCGACGCCCGACCCCGCGACGTGGTCTGGCACGACGAGGCCCCGGAGGGCAAGCTCGACCTGCTGCTCACCCTCGACTTCCGCATGACCAGCACCACCGTCTTCTCCGACATCGTGCTGCCCGCCGCGACCTGGTACGAGAAGTACGACCTGTCCAGCACGGACATGCACCCCTTCGTGCACTCCTTCAACCCGGCCATCGCCCCGCCCTGGCAGACCCGTACCGACTTCGACATCTTCCACACCCTCGCCAAGGAGTTCAGCCGTCAGGCGGCCGACCACCTCGGTGTGCGCAAGGACCTGGTGGCCGCGCCGCTGCTGCACGACACCCCCGACGAACTGGCCACCCCGCACGGCAGGGTCCGGGACTGGAAGGCGGGGGAGTGCGAGCCGGTGCCCGGCCGCACCATGCCGAAACTGATCACCGTCGAACGCGACTACGCCGCCGTCGCCGACAAGATGGGCGCCCTCGGCCCGCTGCTGGACACCCTGGGCGCCACCACCAAGGGCGTCACCTTCAAGGTCGAACGCGAACTCGATTATCTGCGGCACAAGAACGGCACCGTGCGCGGCGGCGCCGCCGACGGCCGCCCGTCGATCGCCCGCGACGCGCAGGCATGCGAGGCGATCCTCGCCCTGTCCGGCACCACCAACGGCCACCTCGCCACCCAGGGCTTCCACACCCTCGAAGCCCGCACCGGCACCCGGCTCGCGGACCTGGCCGCCGAGCACGAGGGCAAGCAGATCACCTTCGCCGACACCCAGGCGGCCCCGGTCCCGGTCATCACCTCGCCCGAGTGGTCCGGCTCGGAGACCGGCGGCCGGCGCTACTCGCCGTTCACCGTCAACGTCGAGCGGTCCAAGCCCTGGCACACTCTCACCGGCCGCCAGCACTTCTACCTCGACCACGACTGGATGACGGCCCTCGGCGAGCAACTGCCCGTCTACCGGCCTCCGCTGAACATGAACGCGCTCTTCGACGAGCCCCGCCTCGGCGAGACGGGCGAACTCGGCGTGACGGTGCGCTACCTGACCCCGCACAGCAAGTGGTCCATCCACTCCGAGTACCAGGACAACCTCTTCATGCTGTCCCTGTCCCGGGGCGGTCCGCACATCTGGATGAGCGTCCAGGACGCGGCGAAGGTGGGGGTGAGGGACAACGACTGGATCGAGGCGGTGAACCGCAACGGCGTCGTCGCCGCCCGCGCGGTGGTCTCGCACCGCATGCCCGAGGGCACCGTGTACATGTACCACGCCCAGGACCGGCTCATCGACGTGCCCCGCACCGAGACCACCGGCCGGCGCGGCGGCATCCACAACTCCCTGACCCGGCTGCTGATCAAACCCAGCCATCTCATCGGCGGCTACGCCCAGTTGAGCTATGCCTTCAACTATCTCGGCCCGACCGGCAACCAGCGCGACGAGGTGACGGTCATCCGCCGCCGTGCGAACCAGGAGGTGGAGTACTGAGATGCGCGTCATGGCCCAGATGGCGATGGTGATGAATCTCGACAAGTGCATCGGGTGCCACACCTGCTCGGTCACCTGCAAGCAGGCGTGGACCAACCGCACCGGCGTCGAGTACGTGTGGTTCAACAACGTGGAGACCCGCCCCGGTCAGGGATACCCGCGCCGTTACGAGGACCAGGAGCAGTGGCGCGGCGGCTGGGAGCTGAACAAGAAGGGCAGGCTCGCGCTCAAGGCGGGAGGCCGCTTCAAGAAGCTGATCACCATCTTCGCCAACCCCGTCCTGCCGTCGCTCGACGACTACTACGAGCCCTGGACGTACGACTACGAGACCCTGACCAACGCCCCGCTGCAGGAGCACACACCGGTCGCCCGGCCCAAGTCCCTCATCACCGGCAAGGACATGAAGATCTCCTGGTCGGCGAACTGGGACGACGACCTCGGCGGATCCTCCGAGCACGGCGACAAGGACGTCCTGCTCAACCAGGTCTCGGAGAAGATCAAGCTCGAGTTCGAGCAGACCTTCATGTTCTACCTGCCGCGCATCTGCGAGCACTGCCTCAACCCGTCCTGCGCGGCCTCCTGTCCCTCCGGCGCGATCTACAAGCGCGAGGAGGACGGCATCGTCCTGGTCGACCAGGACCGCTGCCGGGGCTGGCGCATGTGCATCACCGGCTGCCCGTACAAGAAGGTGTACTTCAACCACCGCACCGGCAAGGCCGAGAAGTGCACCTTCTGCTTCCCCCGCGTCGAGGTCGGCCTGCCCACCGTCTGCTCCGAGACCTGCGTCGGCCGGCTGCGCTACATCGGACTCGTCCTCTACGACGCCGACAAGGTGCTGGAAGCCGCCTCCACCCCCGACGACACCGGTCTGTACGAGGCCCAGCGGCAGGTCTTCCTCGACCCGAACGACCCCGAGGTGATCGCCGCGGCGGAGAAGGCGGACATCCCGCGGGACTGGATCGAGGCCGCCCAGCGCTCCCCGATCCACGCCCTGATCAACACGTACAAGGTGGCCCTGCCGCTGCACCCGGAGTACCGCACCATGCCCATGGTCTGGTACATCCCGCCGCTGTCCCCGGTCGTCGACGCCGTCCGCGACACCGGCCGGGACGCCGAGGACCACCGCAACCTCTTCGCCGCCGTCGACGCCCTGCGCATCCCCGTCGACTACCTCGCCCAGCTGTTCACCGCCGGCGACCCGGCACCCGTGGACGCCGTGCTGCGGCGCCTCGCCGCCATGCGCGCCTACATGCGCGACATCAACCTCGGCCGCGAACCGGACGCCTCCATCCCCGAGGCGGTCGGCATGGGCGAGGAGCAGATGTACGACATGTACCGGCTGCTCGCCCTCGCCAAGTACGACGAGCGCTACGTCATCCCCGCCGCCCACGCCGAACAGGCCCACAGCCTCGAGGAACTGGCCACCGAGTGCAGCCTCGACTACGAGGGCGGCCCCGGCATGGGGGGATCCGGTCCCTTCGGCGAGGCGTCCGGCGGCGCGGCGCCCGTCGCGGTGGAGAACTACCGCGCGCTGCGCGACCGCCAGCTCTCGGACACCCCGGCGGCCCCCGACGGCAAGGAGACCCGCGTCAACCTCCTCAACTGGGACGGCAAGGGCAGTCCGCCCGGCCTCTTCCCGCCCGGGAACGGCGACCGCCCGGACAGCCCCGACAGCGGCGGAGAGGTCGGACCGAAGCCATGAGGAACAAGCTCACACTCAGGCCCGCGCAGCGCGTCCAGCCCTGGCACACCTACGCCTGGCAGCTCCAGTCCCTGCTCCTGGGCTACCCGGACGAGAACCAGACGGCACACCTGTCGATGGCCCGGCGGGCGGCCCCCGCGCTGCCCGCCGAGGTGCGCGCACCCCTGCTCCGCTTCCTCGAGCAGGCCGAGGACACCGGCCCCGAGGCCCTGGCAGCCGCCTACGTGGCCACCTTCGACCACCGCAAACGCTGCTGCCCGTACCTCACCTACTACGCCCACGGCGACACCCGCAAACGGGGTCTGGCCCTGGTGCGCCTGAAGCAGACCTACGCCCGGGCCGGCTGGCGCCTCACCGACGACGAACTGCCCGACCACCTGGCGGTCGTCCTGGAGTTCGCCGCCACCGACCCGGCGACCGGCCTGCGCCTGCTCACCGAACACCGGGCCGGCCTGGAACTGCTGCGCCTGGCCCTCCGTGACGAGAAGTCGCCCTGGGCCGACCTGCTGAGCTCCGTCTCCGCGACCCTGCCCGCGCTCGGCGGCGACGAACGCGACGCCGTCGCCCGGCTCGCCGCCGAGGGCCCGCCGGAGGAACAGGTGGGCCTCGACCCCTACGCGCCGCCCCAGTACATGCCCGCCCCGTCCGCCGGAGGTCCCCGATGACCACGTCCCAGCAACACCTGGACCTGGCGGTGGAGTCCGGTACCGGAGGCATCCTGCTGTGGGTCGTACTGCCCTACGTCAGCCTCGCGGTGTTCGTCCTCGGTCACGTCTGGCGCTACCGCTACGACAAGTTCGGCTGGACCACCCGCTCCTCCCAGCTCTACGAACGCCGCCTGCTGCGCATCGGCAGCCCGCTGTTCCACTTCGGCATCCTCGTCGTGCTGCTCGGGCACATCGGCGGACTGCTCGTCCCCGAGAGCTGGACCGACGCCGCAGGCATCAGCGAGCACACCTACCACGTCGTCGCCGTCGTCCTCGGCACCATCGCCGGCGTCTGCACCCTCGGTGGTGTGGCCATCCTGATCTACCGGCGGCGCACCGTCGGCCCGGTCTTCTCGGCCACCACCCGCAACGACAAGGCCATGTACCTCTCGCTGACCCTGACCATCGTGCTCGGTCTGGCCGCGACCGTGGCCGCGAACATCGTCGGCGGGGGCTACAACTACCGGGAGACCATCTCCCCCTGGTTCCGCTCGATCTTCTACCTGCAGCCCGACCCGGACCTGATGACCGGCATTCCGGTCCTCTTCCAGCTCCACGCCCTGAGCGCCCTGCTGCTCTTCGCCGCGTGGCCCTTCACGCGGCTCGTCCACATGCTCACAGCGCCCCTGGGCTACCTCACGCGTCCCTACATCGTCTACCGCAGCCGCGACAGCCGGCTCGGCTCCCGCGCCCCCCAGCGCGGCTGGGAACGCATCCGCTGACAGGAAGGGGGGCGGGCCGCCCATCCGGCGGCCCGCCCCCTTCCGTGTGCTACTTGCTGAGCCAGAGGTCGGGACCGAACACCTCGTAGTGGATGTCCTTCGGCGCGACCCCCCGGGTGAGCAGGTCACCACGGACGGCCTGCATGAAGGGCAGCGGGCCGCACAGGAAGGCGGTGACGCCCTCGGGCAGGGCCAGCCCGGTGACGTCGGCCAGGCCCGTGCCGACGTGGGGTGCGGCGAGTCCTTCCGGCTGCTCGTACCACAGATGCAGGGTGCCGCCCGGGAGCCGGCTGACGAGGTCGTCCAGTTCCAGCCGGTGTGCGTGGTGGGCGGGGGAGCGGTCGGCGTGGACGACCGTGACCTGCCGCTCGGCCGAGGCGTTCGCCAGGTGGTCCAGCATCGACAGCATGGGCGTGATGCCGATGCCGGCCGAGGCGAGGAGCAGCGGGCCGTCGCCCTCGGGGAGTACGAGGTCACCGAAGGGCAGCGAGACCTTCACGATGTCGCCGGGGCGGGCATGGGCGTGCAGCCAGGACGACACCTCGCCCTCGGGGACCCGGCCGTCCACCGAGCGCTCCCGCTTGACGGTGATCCGCCACGACTTGCGGGCCGGGGCGGTGGAGAGGCTGTACTGGCGTATCTGCCTGGCCCCGTCGGGCAGTTCGACCTGCACGCTGACGTACTGGCCGGGAGCGAACGGCTCGGTGGGACGTCCGTCGGGCCGGCGCAGTTCGAAGGAGGCGGTGTCGAGGGACTCCTCGACGCGCTCCGCGATCTCCATGTCGTGCCAGACGGCGCCGTCCTCCACCCCGGCCCCCGCGTACAGCCGTGCCTCCATGGCGATGAGGGCGTTGGCCATGAGCCAGTACACCTCGTCCCAGGCGGCCCCCACCTCGGGCGTCACCGCGTCCCCCAGCACCTCGCCGACGGCGCCCATGAGGTGTCGCCCCACGAGGGTGTACTGGTCCGCCGTGATGCCGAGCGAGGCGTGCTTGTGGGCGATGCGTCCGAGGATCGCGTCGGGCCGCTCGCCGGGCCGTTCCACCAGCGTGGTGGCGAACGCGGCGACGGCGCCGGCGAGGGCTTCGCGCTGGGCGCCGCTGGCCTGGTTCCCGCGGTTGAAGAGGTCGCGCAGCAGCTCGGGGCGCTCCTCGAACATGCGGCGGTAGAACAGCTCGGTGATGGAGCTGAGGGAGGCCCCGACGGCCGGGAGGGTGGCCCGGACGACGGGGACCGACTGGGTGGAGAGCATGCGCCGGCTCCTTGCCTGGATGCTTCGGTGATCGCGGACCCCATCCTAGATAATTGGCATTAGGGATTCATATTTAGGAGTGTGTGATCTGTGCGACGTCACCGGCGACCCGGTAACGGCGCACCTCCGCCGCCCCGCGGGGAGTTGGCCCGGGCCACAGGCAGTCCAGGACCGAGGCGGTCGGAGCGAACAGCGCGGAGGGCACCTCCTCGCGCGCGAACCACTCCCAGCGCACGATCTTGTCCGGCTCGGTCACCCGGGGCGCCCCCACCGCTCCTTCGGTGACCGCCGCGGCCGTGACGCGGGTCAGCCCCCGGAGGCCGTCGACGGCAACCGCCATGACCCGTACGGCCGTCGCGGGCACCGTGAGTCCCGTCTCCTCCGCCAGCTCCCGTGCCGCGGCGGTCTCGAAGTCCTCCCCGGCGTCCACCTTGCCGCCGGGGAGCTCCCACCTCCCGTCGTGGCCGAGCCCGAGCAGGACGCGACCGCCCCGGTCGAGGACGGCCAGGCCGACTCCGGTCAGGCTCTGGGGCGTGGGGCGGGCGCGCTCGGGGCGCTCGGCGCCGTGTTCGTCGGTGTTCATGCCGCCATTCCACACGGTGCCGACACGGCCGGCCCCCACCGCCACCCGGGTGAGGCGCAGTCGGGCTTTCCCCGGCCGCGGCCGGCGCCCCCGTCGCCGGCGGATCTTGACGACCGCGGGCGCTGAAAATACCTTTCACCTCAGGCGAGATGCCCGAAAGAAAATTTCTACGCCGTACCCCACGACACCACAGCCGCCTGTCGAAAGAGCCCCACCTCACAGCAAGGCACGAGCGCATCATGAGCGACGAGAACAAGCATCACGCCACCGCCGCCGCCCTCCTCCCGCTGATCGGAGGCGCGGACAACGTGACCTCGGTGGCCCACTGCATGACCCGGCTGAGACTGGGACTGCGCGACCGGTCCCTGGTCCAGGACGAGCGACTCAAGGCGCTGCCGGCGGTCATGGGCGTCGTCGAGGACGACACGTACCAGATCGTGCTGGGGCCGGGCGCGGTCGCGCGGGTCACCCCGGAGTTCGAGGTCCTGGTCGAGGCGGAGCGGGCCGGGACCGGGCAGACTGCGGCGGACCCCGGAACGGGTCCGGTGACGGCGGAAGGCCTCGCGGCGCACGGTGCCGCGCTCAGGGCGGAACGCAAGGCGAAGAACGCCACACCGGTCAGACTGTTCCTGCGCCGTATCGCCGACATCTTCGTGCCCCTGATCCCCGCGCTCATCGGCTGCGGCATCATTGCGGGCCTGAACGGCCTCCTGGTCAACCTGCACTGGCTGCCCGCGATGACCCCGGCACTGGCGGCCATCGCCTCCGGGTTCATGGCGCTGATCACCGTGTTCGTCGGCTACAACACGGCCAAGGAGTTCGGCGGCACGCCCGTCCTCGGCGGCGCCGTCGCGTCGATCATCGTCTACGCGGGGGTCGCCGACGTGGAGGTGTTCGGCCGGCACCTCTCCCCGGGCCAGGGCGGTGTGCTCGGCGCGCTGGGCGCCGCGTGGCTCGCCGTGCGGGTGGAGAAGTGGTGCCGCCGCCGGGTGCCCGAGTCCGTCGACGTCCTGGTGACGCCCACCGTCACCGTGCTCCTGGCAGGGCTGGCGACCCTCTTCGGCCTGATGTTCCTCGCCGGCGAGGTCTCCGCCTGGATCGGTGACGCCGCCGACTGGCTGCTGACCCACGGTGGCGCGGGCGCCGGCTTCCTCCTCGGCGGTCTCTTCCTGCCCCTGGTGATGCTGGGTCTGCACCAGGCCCTGATCCCCATTCACACCACGCTGATCGAGGGGGCGGGCTTCACCGTCCTGCTGCCCGTCCTCGCGATGGCGGGCGCGGGGCAGGTCGGCGCCGCGATCGCGATCCACCTGCGCCTGCCCCGCAACACCTCCGTCCGCACCACGATCAAGTCGGCGCTCTGGCCAGGCTTCCTCGGAGTCGGGGAGCCCCTCATCTACGGCGTGTCCCTGCCCCTGGGCCGGCCGTTCGTCACCGCCTGTGCGGGCGGTGCCTTCGGCGGCGCGTTCGTCGGCCTCTTCAACCAGCTGGGCACGGATGTCGGCTCCACCGCGATCGGACCCTCGGGATGGGCGCTCTTCCCGCTCCTCGACGGCAGCCACGGCCTGGGACGGACGGTCGCCGTCTATGCCGCCGGGCTCTTCGTCGGCTACGTGGCGGGCTTCCTGGCGACCTACTTCTTCGGCTTCACGAAGACCATGCTCACGGACCTCAACGCGGAGCCGGACGCCCCCACGGCCACTCAGCCGCCCGCTCCAGCGGGCCGGGTGACCGAGAGGGTCTGAACGACGGCGCGAGGCTTGTCCGAATCGACCGGGAAGACGGCGGCGCGGCCCGGGTCACCTCGGGGGCATGGGTGTGCGTGGGACGGCGTGCGGTGAGGGGGCCCGGCACGGAGGCACCGGCCGCGGATCCGGTGCGACGGCCCCCCGTGCGACGTGTCGGGACGGCACCCGAGACGGTGAGGCGGCCCGGGGCCGAGCGAGCCGGCCCCGCCTAAGCAGCCGGTCGCGGTCCGCGCCCCGCCGGCGCGGACCATCACGCCCCAGCGGCACGACAACGTGGTGCCCGCGGGCTGCGGCCGGCCTGTGCCGAGAAGCGTCACCGGGACCTGCTGTCGGGCGGGCCCCGGCGTCCCCGTGGGCACGCCGGCCACGTGCGCCCCGCGCTCCTCACCGCGCCGTGCGCCACGAGGGAGCACCGTCCGCGCCGTCACCGACTGCACCCCCGCCGGCGAGCGGTTCCCGGGCGTCGAGGGCTCAGCGGATCGCCGTACCGTGCCGCGACGCCCCGCCCACGGGAGCCTGCCGTGACCGGAGTCGGGCCCCGGGCACCGGGGTTCGTGGCGAAGCCCGGTGGGCGTGGAGCACCTGTGCTTCCATTCTGCGGGTGACCGGACACCCGGTCGCTCAGCCCGACCGCTCGGAACCGTCCCACCCCGACGCGACCTGGAGAAGGCATGCCCAGATTCCGACGCCCCGCCCGTGCCACCGCCGCACTCGCCACCGTGCTGCTGGCCACGGCGGCCCCCGCGACAGCGGGGGCCGCCGGAGCCCCCGGCTCCCCGGCCCCCGCGGTCCCGCTGCGGGTGGCGACGTACAACATCCACGCCGGGGCGGGACAGGACCAGGTCTTCGACCTCGACCGCACCGCGGACGCCCTGAGCGCTCTGCACGCCGACGTGATCGGCCTCCAGGAGGTCGACGTGCACTGGGGCGCCCGGAGCGAGTTCGCCGACGAGGCGCGCGCGCTGGCCGAGAAGCTCCGCATGCGGGTGTTCTTCGCCCCGATCTACGACCTCGAACCCGCCGGCCAGGACGGCGAACGCCGGCAGTACGGCGTCGCGGTGCTGAGCCGCCACCCGGTGCTTCGCGCGGAGAACCACGAGATCACCCGGCTCTCCACCCAGTCGCCCGACCCGGTGCCGGCTCCGGCTCCCGGCTTCGCCGAAGTGGTGGTCGACGTGCGGGGCACACGGGTGCACGTCTACTCCACGCACCTCGACCACCGGGCCGACCCCTCCGTCCGCGCCGCCCAAGTGGCGGACATGCTCGCCGTGCTGTCCGAGGACCGCGGGCCGAAGGTCCTCGTCGGCGACTTCAACGCCGAGCCCGGCGCACCCGAGTTGGCGCCGCTGTGGCACCGGCTGCGCGACGCCGCGCCCGACGCGGGCGACACCTATCCGGCGGCCGGTCCGGTCAAGCGCATCGACCTGGTCACCGTCTCACCCGGCATCGGGGTGAGAGGTGCCCGCACCGTGGCGACGGAGGCGTCCGACCACCGGCCGGTGGTCACGGACCTGAGGGTGCCGCGGCACGGGCACTGAGACCGGTTCACTCCTGCCCGGACACGCTCATCTCGCCCAGCTCCGACCAGTCGTCCTGCGGGACCGACGCGTTGACGATCCGTGGTGTCGCGGCCAGGTGCGGCGGCAGGTTCCGCTGTGCCGTCCGGAAGTGCTCCGACCGCACATGGGCGGCGCCCGCCTCCTCGTCGCGGAAGGCCTCGACCAGGACGTACTCCGTCGGATCCTCGACACTGCGGGACCAGTCGAACCACAGGCAGCCCGGCTCCGCACGGGTCGCCGCGGTGAAGTCCGCGGCGATCCGCGGCCACTGGTCGGCGTCCTCGGGACGGACCGGGAACCTGGCGGTGATGAAGATCATCGGTCTCCTTCCTCACTCCGGACCGGCACCGCGTCGCCCTGGAGGCGCTGCAGGTCGGAGGGGCGCACCTGAATGGCCAGTACGGCGATCAGCGCGGCCACCGCGGCGAACACGGCCGCCGTGACGAACGCGGCGGAGACACCCGCGGTCAACACCTCGTCCGCCCAGGGCGCCGGCAGCTCCCCGGTGCGCCGGAACTGCAGGCGCTCGGCGGGGGTGGCCTGCTGCAGGAACCGCGGGACCTGTTCCTCCGCCTCGTTGCCGCTCGCCGTGCCGTACATCGTGACCAGGATGGACAGGCCGAGCGAGCCCCCGACCTGCTGGGTGGCGTTGAGCAGTCCGGAGGCGGCCCCCGTCTCCCGGACGGCGACGTTCGACAGCGCCATGAGCGTCAGCGACACGAACTCCATGCCCATGCCGAGGCTGAACACCAGCATCGGACCGAGGACACTGCCCGCGTACGTGGAGTCGACGTCGGTCAGGGTCAGCCAGCCCAGACCCGCCGCGGCGAGGAGGCCGCCCACCACCATGAAGGGTTTGGGCCCGTACACGGGCAGGAACCGCGAGGCGAGCCCCGCGCCGATCGCGATGACCACGCTGACCGGCAGGAAGGCGAGCCCCGCGCGCAGCGGGCTGAAGTCCAGCACGTTCTGCACGTAGAGCGTCAGGAAGAAGAACATGCCGAACATCGCCGCGGCCAGGCACAGCATGATGCCGTACGTGCCCGCCCGGTTCCGGTCCGCGAACATGTGCAGCGGAGTGATCGGCTGCCGGGACCTCCGCTCGACCAGTACGAACAGGGCGAGGATGACGACGGCAGCCGCGAACGAGACCAGGGTGAGGGTGTCCCTCCACCCGTCCTGGGCGGCCCTGATGAACCCGTACACCAGCAGCACCATGCCGGCGGTGGAGGTCAGGGCGCCGGTGATGTCGAAGCGGCCCGGATGGCGCTGGGACTCCTTGATGTAGCGCGGCGTGGCGAGGGCGATGAGGAGCCCGATCGGGACGTTCACGAAGAGCACCCACCGCCAGTTCAGCCACTCGACCAGCATGCCGCCGGCGAGGAGTCCGATCGCGCCGCCGCCCGCCGACACGGCGGCGAACACCCCGAAGGCCCGGTTGCGCTCCGGTCCCTCGCGGAAGGTGGTGCTGATGAGGGCGAGGGACGTGGGCGAGGCGATGGCGCCTCCGACGCCCTGCAGGGCGCGCGCGGCCAGCAGTTGGCCGGGGCTCTGGGCGAGCCCGCCGAGCAGGGACGCCAGCACGAACAGCAGCACACCGAAGACGAAGACGCGCCGTCTGCCGAGGATGTCGCCGGCCCGGCCGCCGAGCAGCAGCAGCCCGCCGAAGGTGAGTGTGTAGGCGTTGACCACCCAGGACAGACTGGTGGTCGAGAAGTCCAGGGAGCGCTGGATGTCCGGAAGCGCTATGTTCACGATGGTGATGTCCAGCACCACCATCAGCTGACAGGAAGCGATGACCAGCAGGGCCATCGCGTTCCCGCCGCCGCTGTCACGGGTGGTGTGCTGCGGCGCGGAGGTGGGACGGGGTCGACTGGTCATGCGGGGTCGCCCTTTCGGGAAGCCACCGTTCGACCGTACGCGCGCCCCCGGACCCCCACCACTCGATCACCACGCCCAGCCACGGCGCGGGGCGGGTCACGACCTCGCGCGGGCCCGCAGCACGGCCTTGAGGAGCTCGCCCGCCACGAGGATCGCCGAGCCCACCGCCGCGCACACCAGCCACTGTCCGGCGGTCAGGTCCGTCGTGGTGAAGAACCCGTGCACCGCGTCCACCTCGACCACCAGGGCCAGCAGCAGGATCACGGCGCCGGTGGCGACGAAGGCCGACGTGTTGGACAGCGTCTCGCGGCTGAGCACACTGCGGGTGGGATGACGCACGTTGAGCAGGTTGAACGCCTGGAAGAACACGAACGTCACGAACGCCATGGTGCCCGCGGTGGTCGGTTCCCCCAGCACCGGCTCGGGCCCCGGAGCCAGCGCCAGCACCGCCAAGGTGCCGGCCGCCATCACGGAACTCGCCAGCAGGATCCGCTTGAGCCGCTCGCGGGTCAGGATGCGCTCGCGCGCGGGGCGCGGCGACCGGGTCATCGCGTCGTGGCTGACGGGGTCGACGCCCAGCGACATCGCGGGCGGCCCGTCCATCACGAGGTTGACGAAGAGGATCTGCAGCGCGGTGAACGGCGCACCGCCCGCGATCCCGGTCAGCGAGGCGATCAGGAAGACGAGCACGAAGCCGAGTGCGGTCGACAACTGGAACCGGGTGAACTTCACGATGTTGTCGTAGATGCCCCGGCCCTCGCGGACCGCGCTGACGATCGTGGCGAAGTTGTCGTCGGTGAGGACCATCGTGGAGGCTTCCTTGGTGACCTCCGTGCCGCTGCGTCCCATGGCGACGCCGATGTCGGCCTTGCGCAGCGCCGGGGCGTCGTTCACCCCGTCACCGGTCATGGCGACCACGTCGCCCCGCCCCTGCAGCGCCCGCACGATACGGATCTTGTGGGCGGGTGAGACCCGGGCGACGACGCCGGTGTCGTCGAGGCGGCGGGCGAGCTCGCCGTCGTCGTCGATCCGGTCCAGGTCGTCACCGGTGACGGCGCCGCCGGGGATGCCCAGCTCCCGGGCGATGGCCGCGGCCGTCACCGCGTGGTCCCCGGTGATCATACGGACCCGGATGCCCGCGTCCCGGCACTCGGCGATGGCCTGCTTCGCCTCCGGCCGCGGCGGGTCGACGATCCCCACCAGCGCCGTCAGCACGATCCGGTCGAGCAGGCCCTTGAGGTCACCGGCGCCGTCGACGTCCTCGGGCGCGAAGTCCGCCACGCCCACGGCGAGCACCCGCATCCCCTGCTCCGCCAGTGCCGCGTTCGCCCCGTCGTACCGCTCGCGCTCCGTGTCCCCGAACGGCGTCACACCGTCACCGGACAGGTACCGGTCCGCACGCCCGGCCAGGACGTCCGGGGCGCCCTTGACGAAGCAGCGCACGACATCGCGGCCCGTGTCGTCCGTCCAGCGGTGGAACGTCGCCATGAACTTGTGGTCGGAGTCGAACGGAATCTCGCGCACCCGGGGCCGCCGGGAGCGCAGCGCGCCGACGTCGACGCCGCCCTTCTCCGCCAGCACCACCAGCGCGCCCTCCGTGGGGTCGCCGACGATGTCGCCGTCCCTCAGCTCGGCGTCCGAGCACAGTGCCATGGCGATCAGCGCCTCGTCGACCGTGCCGGCAAGGGGCTGCCCGTCGGTCGTCCTGATCCGTCCGTCGGACGAGTAGCCCTCGCCCGAGACGGTGAACCTGCGGTCAGCGAAACGCACTTCCCGGGCGGTCATCTGATTGAGCGTCAGAGTGCCCGTCTTGTCGGTGCAGATCTGCGAGGTGCTGCCGAGTGTCTCGACCGAAGCGAGCCGCTTGACGACCGCGCCGCGCGCGGCCATCCGCCCGGTGCCCATGGCGAGGGTGAACGCGACGACGGCGGGCAGCCCTTCGGGGATGGCGGCGACCGCGAGCGAGACGGCGCTGATGAACAGGTCGCCGAAGTCCTGGCCGCGCAGGAGCCCCAGCAGGAAGACGACCACGATGACGGCGCCCGCGATGAGGGCGAGGGTGCGGCCGAGGCTCGCGATCTGCCGCTGCAGCGGGGTGGGTTCCGGCTCCGCCTCGTGCAGCATGTGGGCGATCCGCCCGGTCTCGGTGTGCATGCCCGTCGCGGTGACCAGGAACTCGCCCCGGCCCCGGGTGACGGTCGTGTTCATGAAGACGGCGGTCGTGCGGTCGCCCAGCGCGGCCCGCGGGGCCACCTCGGCGTGAGCCGACTTCGGTACCGACTGCGCCTCACCGGTGAGCGAGGACTCCTGGACCTCCAGCGCGGTCGCCGACAGCAGCCGTCCGTCCGCCGGCACCCGGTCCCCGGCCTCCAGCACCACCACGTCCCCGGGCACGAGTCCGGCGGCGTCCAGCCGGACCAGGCCGCCGTCACGCCGTACGGAGGCCGTGGTGACGAGCATCTTCTTCAGTGCTTCCAGCGACGCCTCGGCGCGCGACTCCTGGACGAAACCGATGGTCGCGTTGAGCAGGACCACCAGGGCGATGACGACCGGCGTCTCCCACTCCCGGGTGACCACCAGGCTGACCACGGCGGCGACCAGCAGGATCACGATCAGCAGGTCCTGGAACTGGCGCAGGAAGGCACGCCAGCGAGGCTCACGCGGCGCCTCGGCGAGCCGGTTGGCGCCGTGGCGCTCCTCGCGCCGGGCCGCCTCGGACGCGGAGAGGCCCGCGGACGGTTCCACCCCGAAGTGCTTCAGGGCGTCGGCGGGAGGAAGGGCGTGCCAGGGCTGGGGCTCCGCCGCGTCGGGCAGGGTTTCGACCATGCATCCATGATCCCCCGGGAGCGGCCGCCCCCGGAAACCGCCCCGGCGAGAGCACCGAGGACGCGACGGAACCCCGCGTCCACCGGCGCATGCGCTCGGGTACCGCGTCACACGGGGTAGTGCCTGCACCACCCGCATCCGGTCGCTGGCTGCATGGGCGGCGGAACCCGCGGCTCCTACCGTCGTGACAGTCCCGCGAGAAGCTCCGCCCGGAAGGCGCCCCACCATGTCAGTGAGCCCGGCCGACGCCGCCGTCAGCCTCGACCGCGTACGCAAGACGTACGGCACGGACCAGCCGGTCGTGGCACTGGACGACGTCAGCGCCGTGTTCGAGCGCGGCACCGCGACGGCCGTCATGGGGCCGTCCGGATCCGGCAAGAGCACCCTCCTGCACTGCGCGGCGGGGCTGGACCGGCCCGCCTCGGGAACGGTGCGGATCGGCGGCACCGACCTGTCCTCGATGTCCGAGAAGCGGCTGACCGAACTGCGCCGAAGCCGCGTCGGGTTCGTGTTCCAGGCGTACAACCTGGTGGCTGCGCTGAACGTGGAGCAGAACATCCTGCTGCCCTCACGCCTGTCGGGCCGCCGGCCGGACCCGGCCTGGCTCGCCGAGGTGATCGCAAGGACCGGACTGGGCGACCGGCTGCACCACCGGCCGGCACAGCTCTCCGGCGGCCAGCAACAGCGCGTGGCGATCGCCCGGGCGCTCGTCACCCGCCCGGACGTCATCTTCTGCGACGAGCCCACCGGAGCCCTGGACACCCGCGCAGCGGCCGACGTCCTCGCCCTGCTGCGCTCAGCGGTCGACGAGGCCGGACAGACCGTCGTCATGGTGACCCACGACCCGGTCGCCGCGTCCTGCGCCGACCGCGTGGTGGTCCTCGCCGACGGGCGGATCGTCGAGGACATGCCCCGGCCCGGAGTCGAGCGGATCGCCGAACACCTGGCACTGCCGGGCCGCCGGCAGCCCGTCGCGACCCGGGAGGGCTGAGCCGTGCTGCACCTCGCCGCGCAGATGGTGCGCTTCCGCAAGGGCTCCTTCACCGCCACGTTCGTCGCGCTCGCCGCCGGCGTCGCCGTCCTGATGACCTGCTCCCTGTTCGTGGAGTCGGGCCTGCGGTACAAGGGTGTGCCCCAGCGTTACGAGGCGACCCTCGCGGTGGTCGCCGACCGGGAGTTGCGGGTGGCAGGTCCCACGGTGTTCGGCGAGACCGAGTACACCACCGTCGCCCTTCCCGAACGCGGCGGTGTGGCCGAGGAACTGGCCGGTGACCTGGCCGCCGTGCCCGGTGTGGCGCGCGTGGTGGGCGACCGGTCGGTCACGGTCGTCACGACCGCCGCCCCGGACCTGCCCACCACCGGACACGGCTGGGCGAGCGCCGCCCTCGCCCCGCACCGGCTGATCTCCGGTGCCCCGCCGCGCACCGACGGGGAGATCGCCGTGGACGCCCGGCTCGCCGACCGTACGGGGCTTTCCCCCGGCGACAGCACGGACATCCTCACCGGGGGAGAGAGCCGCCGGTACCGGGTGAGCGGTGTGGTCGGGACGGACGGCGCGACGGGAGAGCGGGCGGCGCTGTTCTTCACGGACGCGCGGGCCGCCGCACTCGACCCGCACCCGGGCCGCTTCGACGCCATCGGCGTCCTGGCCGAACCGGACGCGGACCACACGGCCGTCCTCGCCGGGGTGCGCCGGATCGCGGACGGAGCGGACGCCCGGACCTACACCGGTGACGAGCGCGGACTGGCCGGGCAACCCGAGGCCGCCGCCGCACGCGCGCTCACCGTCCAGGCGGGCGGCGCCTTCGGCGGCTACGCCGCGATGATCGTCGTTTTCGTCGTCGCCGGTACCGTGGGCCTGTCGGTACGGCACCGGCGCCGCGACCTCGCCCTGCTGCGGGCCGTCGCCGCCACCCCGGGCCAGGTGCGCCGGATGCTCCTCGCCGAGACGGGCCTGCTCGCCCTGCTCGCCACCGTCGTCGGCGTCCCGGCGGGACTGCTCGCCACCGGACTCCTCCGTGACGAACTCGTCACCCGGCAGTTCGTGCCCGGCGACTTCACCGTGGCGGGCGGGCCGGCGTCCGCGGCCGCCGTGACCGTGGCCGTCGCCTCGGTGGCCCTGCTCGCCACCTGGGTCGCGGCGCTGCGCGTCACCCGGATCCGGCCCACCGAAGCCCTCGGGGAAACGGCCGTCGAGCGAGGACTCGGCAGCAGAGCGCGTTTGGTGACCGGTCTGGTGTGCCTCGTCGCCGCGGTCTCGCTGACCGGGCTCACCGGAGCCACCGACGGCCAGAGCGCACTCGGCGCGGCGATGGGCATGCTCTACGCGTTCGTGCTGGGCACCGCCCTCCTGGCGCCCTGGATCAACCTGGCAGCGGCCCGGCTGCTCGGGCCCGTCCTGCGCACCGTCTGGGGGAACAGCGGCTACCTCGCGGCGGCGAACCTGCGGGCGGGCGCCCGCGGCACGGTCGCCGTCCTCACCGCCCTCGTGCTCTCCGTCGGCCTCGGCGGCACCGTGTGGTTCCTGCAGGACAACCTCCAGCGGCAGACGGCCGTCGAGAGCCGCGACGGCGTCCTCGCCCAGCACGCCCTGACCAGCGCCACCGGACTGCTCGCCTCCGCCACCGCCGAGGCCCGCCGGATCCCCGGTGTGGTCGCGGCGACCGGTGTGCGCCGCACCTCCGTCGTCGTGCCGGGCCGGCTGGAGGCGCGGACCGTCGTGGCCCAGGGCATCGATCCGGAGGGTGTGGAGCGGACCCTCGATCTGAAGGTCCGCTCCGGCAGCCTCGCCGGTCTGCGCGAGGGCACCGTGGCGGTGTCCTCGGCACAGGCGGACGCCGCCGGCTGGAAGCTCGGGGACGAGGCCGAACTGTGGCTCGGCGACGGAACACCCGCGACCCTGCGCGTCGTCGCCCTGTACGAACGCGGCTGGGGCTTCGGTGACGTCACCCTCCACACCCGGACCCTGACCGGGCACACCGTCACCGGACTCGACGACCAGGTGCTCATCCGCACCGCACCGGACGCCGGCACCGGCACCGCCCTGGCCGATCTCGCCCGCCGGTACCCGGCCGCGGCCGTGGTGGACGCCGACCGGCTCACCGGCGAACTCGCCCACGACCTGGCCGTCGGCGGCTGGCTGAACAGGCTGCTCGTCGCCGTCCTGGTCGGCTACGCGGTCCTGGCCGCCGCCAACACGCTCGCCATGGCCGCCCTCGCCCGCACCCGGGAGCTGTCCCTGCTGCGCCTGGCCGGGGTCACCCGCGGCCAGCTGAGGCGGATGGTGCACGCCGAACAGGCCGGACTGCTCGGCGCGGCGCTCGTCGTCGGCGGGTCGATCGCGGCCGTCACCCTCACCACGATCGTCAACGCCGTGTCCGCGCAGCGCGTCCCCCACGTCCCGGCCGCCGGGATGGTCGCCGTCGTCGCCGGCACCGTCGCGCTGGCCCTCGTCGCCACCCTGCTGCCCGTCGGCCGGGTCCTGCGCACCCCGCCGGTCGAGGGCATCGGCATCCGCGAGTGAGCCCCGCCCACCGGGCCCCCGACCGTGCCACACCCGTCCGCTCCCGGGCCCGCGGCGGCACCGTCCGCGTACCGGTCGGCGGACGGCCGGGCGGGCCCGGTGCCGGGCGTTCTATCCTCCGTGCCGGGGAGGTGCGGATGGCGACGACCGACGGCCGTCCGGCGGACGGCCGCACGGGACGGGCAGGGGCCGCGTCCGCGCGTGCCCGGACGGCGCTGGATGCCCTGGAGCACCTGATCGGCGGTCTGGCCACCGGCCTGCTGGCGTTGCTCGCCGCGCTGTGGCTGGCCCTGACCGCCGTGGCCTGTCTCGTCGGGGTGGGCCTGTGGCTGCTGCCGTCCGCCCTGCACGCGGTGCGGGCCGTCGCCGACCGGGAGCGGGCCCGCCTGTCGCGCTGGGGCCCGGAGGTCATCGGCCCGGCGCCGCTGCCGGCCGGGCTGCGGGCCGCGGTCACCGACCGCGCCGTCCGCCGTGAGGTGCGCTGGGCATGCACCCACGCCTTCTTCGGCCTGTTCCTCGGACTGGTCGGGGCGACGCTGCCGCTGAACGCGGCCCACGACATCACCTTCCCGCTGTACTGGCACCTCCTGCCGGAGAGCGAGGCCACCGCGGCGGCGGGCTGGTGGACCGTGCGCGACTGGCCCGGAGCGCTGCTCGTCACCCTGCTCGGCGTGGTGTGGGTCGGCGTCATCGTGGCGGGCGCGCCCGCGCTCGCGCGGCTGCAGGCCAGGCCCGGCCGGCGGCTGCTCACCCCGGACCGCGGGACCGACCTCGTGCTGCGGGTCGCGGAGCTCACCGCCACCAGGGCCGCCGCCCTCGACGCCCACGCCACCGAACTGCGGCGGGTGGAGCGCGCGCTGCACGACGGCACACAGAACCGCATCGTCGCGGTCACCGTCCTGCTCGGCGCGGCCCGCCGCGCCCTGGCCCGGGACCCGCGCGAGGCCGACGCCGTCCTGGCCCGCGCCCAGGACGCCGCCGAACAGGCCCTCGCCGAACTGCGCGGCGTGGTCCGCAGCATCCTCCCGCCGGTCCTCGTCGACCGCAGCCTGCCCGACGCCCTCACCGCCCTGGCGGCCGACTGCCCGGTGCCCTGTCACCTCGACGCCGACGTGCCCGGCCGGTGCGCGGCGGCGGTGGAGGCGACGGCGTACTACGTGGTCGCCGAGGCCCTCACCAACATCGCCCGGCACAGCGGAGCACACGAGGCCGCGGTCGTGGTGCGCCGCCTGGACGACCGCCTGCACGTGGAGGTCCGCGACGACGGCCGCGGAGGCGCCGACGAGCGGAACGGATCCGGCCTCACCGGCATGCGGCGCCGCACCGAGGCGCACGACGGAACACTCGAACTGGCCAGCCCACCCGGCGGCCCCACCACCCTGAAGGTGACACTGCCATGCGGATCGTGATCGCCGAGGACGACGCCCTGCTGCGCGAAGGGCTCGCCCTGCTGTTGCGCGCCGAGTCGCTGGACGTGGTGGCCACGGCGGAAAATCCCGACGTCTTCCTGGACGCCGTCGACGCGGAGCAGCCGGACGTCGCGATCGTCGACGTGCGGATGCCGCCCACCCACACGGACGAGGGGATCACAGCGGCCGTGGAGGCCCGGCGGCGGCGACCGGAACTCGCCGTCCTCGTCCTGTCCGCGTACGTCGAGCAGGCCTTCGCGACGGATCTGCTCGCCCAGGGCACCGCCCGGCTCGGCTACCTGCTGAAGGAACGGGTCGGACGGGTCGAGGAGTTCCTCGACGCGCTGCACCGGGTGGCGGACGGCGGCACCGCCATCGACCCCGAGGTCGTCGCCCAACTCCTGACCCGGACAAGGCCGGACGCCCGGCTGCAACGGCTCAGCCCCCGTGAGCGGGACGTACTGGCGCTCATGGCGGAGGGACTGGGCAACACGGCCATCGCCGAGCGGCTCGTCGTCAGCGACGGCGCCGTCCACAAGCACATCCGCAACATCTTCGCCAAGCTCGACCTGGCCCCCACCGACCGTACGGACCGCCGCGTCGCCGCCGTACTGCACTACCTGGAGGACGCCCGTCGCCGGGACTGACCCCGGCGACGGGCCCGGGACGGCCCCCGCGCGCCGGCGCCCGAGCGGGGGCGCGCTCCACCCGAGCGCCGCTACGTGCCGAGGGAGCGGCGGGTGACACCGTCGAGGTGCCGGGTGAAGACCCCTCGGGCGTCGGGCGTGAGCGTGCGCAGTGCCACCAGGGCCGTGACGGCCACGTCGCACAGCTCGGACTGGACGTCCTCCCACGTGTGCGTGGTGCCCTTGCGGGGGTTGCGGCCGGTCGCCCCGATCACCGCCTGGGCGACCTCGCCGACCTCCTCGGACAGTTTCAGGATGCGCAGCGGCACACTGTCCGGGCCGTCGTCGGGACGGTGGGCGTCCAGCCAGCCGCACAGGCCGTCGATGGCCTCCCACAGGTCCGCACCGGCCGCCCGGGGCGGGGGAGGAGACAGATCGTCAGTCATGGGGACAGCCTGGCACGGGCCACTGACATCGCCCTCCGGCCGGTGCCCGTTACTCGAACAGCGCTTCCTGCTCGCCCTCCCTGGCCCTGCGGAGCCGCCGGTTGCGCGCTCCCAGCATCACCGCCGTGCCCGCGCCGATCGCCGCGAAGGCCACCGGAAGCATCCAGTTCCGGTTGGCCGTGTGGCCGAGGACGTGGTCCAGGGAGAGCCGGCCTGGCCCCGTGACGGCGAGACCGGCGGCCGTCAGGCCGAGCGAGGCGGCGTACTCGAAGCCGCCCTCCTGGTTGAAGAAGCCGTTGGGCGCGTGTACGGCGGACGCACCCGCCATCGCCCCTGCCGCCGCGGCGCCCGCCGCCGGGGTGGCGAGTCCGAGCGCGAGCAGTGTGCCGCCGCCCGCCTCCGCGACGCCCGCCAGTGTGGCGCTGGCCCTGCCGGGCGCGTAGCCGATGGACTCCATGAACTGACCGGTGCCCTCGATACCGCCGCCGCCGAACCAGCCGAACAGCTTCTGCGCGCCGTGCGCCGCGAGCACCCCGCCCGTTCCCAGCCGGAGCAGCAGCAGTCCCAGATCGCGTCGGTCGTCACAGTTCACGTCGTCTCCCGGGAGCGGTGGCTTGGCCCGACCACCGTCGCACCCCGACGACGGGGCGGGCGCGCCGCCGGTCGCCGTTCGGGTGACGGCGGGTGGCGGGGCCCGGTGGGCGGTACGACGCTGGCAGACATGACCATTCAGATCACCCGTCTCAGCGACCCCGGCCGTGCGTGCCTTCGTCGCTGCCGTCAACCACCACGACCGGGAGGGCTTCATGGCCCTCCTCGCGCCCGGCGCCACCATGGCGGACGACGGCACCGAACGCGACCTCGTCGAGTGGACCGACCGGGAGATCTTCTCCTCCCACGGTCACATGGACGTCGACAACGAGTCCGACGGCGGCCGCCGCCTGGTGGCCCGCTACAGCAACGACACCTACGGCGAGATGCGCACCCGCTGGAGCTTCACCGTGGACGACGACGGCCGCATCACCCGCTTCGAGACCGGTCAGGCCTGACCGCACGACAGCCCGGCGGGGGAGTGGTGGGCCGCGCCCCGGCTTCCCCGCAGGCGTCGCCGCGCGGCGACGGCAGCACCAAACGTGCCCGCCGTGAGAGTCGGGTGAGGGGATGGTCACAGATCTCGCCCAGTCGGTCCTTGAGGGTTTCGATCAACGCGCTCAGCTCGGCTTTTGTCCGGCGGTTGGCTCGGACTTGGGCGGACGTTGTGGAGATCCACCGTCACACAGCCCCGGCCGCCGAACCGGCCCATTGAACTGACCGCGACAAAAAGTCAGTCTTCTCGTCAGCTTCCGCGCCACTCCGCGCCGGAGGTCAACCCCCCACATCTGACGAGGAGATCCCTCTTCATGACACATCAGACGCGTACCGCCGCCCTGAAGGTCACCGCCGCCGCGTGCGCGGTGACGGCCGCCGCCGCGACAGCCCTGCTCGGGGCGTCGTCGGCCCAGGCCGTCGAGCCCGCCCAGGGCACCGTCTTCGGCCTGAACGCCGAAGGAGCGGTCGCCGGCAGCTACATCGTCCTGCTCGACGAAAAAACGACGTCCGCCGCCAAGAAGGACCTGGCCGAGGAGTACGGCGGTGAGCTCAGCCGGTCCTACCGGGCGGCCCTCGACGGCTTCGCCGCGGACGGCCTGAGCGAGACCGAGGCCAAGCGCCTCGCCGCGGACCCGGCCGTCGGCGCGGTCGTGGCCAACCGCACGTTCCGCACCACCGCGACCCAGGACGACCCGCCGTCCTGGGGCCTGGACCGGGTCGACCAGGCGGACACCGCGGGCGACAGCAAGTACACCTACCCCGACCGGGCCGGTGAGGGCGTCACGGCCTACGTCATCGACACCGGCGTACGCGTCACGCACCAGGACTTCGAGGGCCGGGCGACCCACGGCTACGACGCCGTCGACAACGACGACACCGCGGACGACGGCAACGGACACGGCACACACGTCGCCGCCACCATCGCCGGCGCCGCGCACGGAGTGGCCAAGAAGGCGAAGGTGGTGGCGGTCAGAGTCCTGGACGACAACGGCTCCGGAACCACCGAGCAGGTCATCGCCGGCATCGACTGGGTCACCGAGAACCACAAGGGCCCCTCCGTCGCCAACATGAGCCTCGGCGGCGGCGCCGACCCGGCCCTCGACGCGGCGGTCCAGAAGGCCATCGCCTCCGGGGTCACCTTCGCCGTCGCGGCCGGCAACGAGTCCACCGACGCGGGGCAGGGATCGCCCGCCCGTGTCCCCGAGGCCCTCACGGTCGCCTCCAGCACCAAGGACGACGCCCAGTCCGACTTCTCCAACTACGGCAAGGTGGTGGACCTCTACGCGCCCGGCTCCGACATCACCTCCGCCTGGAACGACGGCGACGGCGGCACCAAGACGATATCCGGCACCTCGATGGCCTCCCCCCACGTGGCCGGCGCGGCCGCCGTCTACCTCGCCGGTCACCCCGGCGCCGACCCGGCGGCGGTGGCGTCCGCGCTGACCGCGGGAGCGACCGCGGACACGATCGGCGACCCCGGCTCCGGCACCCCGAACAGGCTGCTCAAGATCACGGAGTAGTGCGCCGTCCGGGCGGGAGCCACTGACACGTGTGAGGGGCCGGGGAGGGGAAACGTTCCTCTGCGGTCCCTCACACGCCTCGGTGGCCAGGTGTGAGTGGCCCGGCTCACATGGCGTACCGGACCTGCCACCGACACGATGGTCTTCGTCAACGGCAGGCTGAAGGGATCGAGAATGTTCCGCAAGGTGCTGGTCGCCAACCGCGGTGAGATCGCGATTCGGGCGTTCCGCGCGGGCTTTGAACTGGGCGCCCGAACCGTCGCCGTCTTCCCCCACGAGGACCGCAACTCACTGCACCGCCTGAAGGCGGACGAGGCGTACGAGATCGGCGAGCAGGGGCACCCGGTGCGGGCCTACCTCTCCGTGGAGGAGATCGTCGGCGCCGCGCGACGGGCCGGCGCCGACGCCGTCTACCCGGGCTACGGCTTCCTGTCCGAGAACCCGGAGCTGGCCAGGGCCTGCGAAGAGGCGGGCATCACCTTCGTCGGCCCCAGCGCCCAGATCCTGGAACTGACCGGAAACAAGGCCCGTGCCGTGGCCGCCGCCCGGGAGGCCGGCGTGCCCGTCCTCGGCTCCTCGGCGCCCTCCACCGACGTCGACGAGCTCGTCCGCGCCGCCGAGGGCATCGGCTTCCCCGTCTTCGTCAAGGCCGTCGCGGGCGGCGGCGGACGCGGCATGCGCCGCGTCGAGGACCCCGCCCAGCTGCGGGAGGCCATCGAGGCGGCGTCCAGGGAGGCGGCGTCCGCGTTCGGCGACCCCACGGTGTTCCTGGAGAAGGCCGTCGTCGAACCCCGCCACATCGAGGTGCAGATCCTCGCCGACGCCGAGGGCGACGTCATCCACCTGTTCGAGCGGGACTGCTCGGTGCAGCGCCGCCACCAGAAGGTGATCGAACTCGCGCCCGCCCCGAACCTCGACCCGGAACTGCGCGACCGCATCTGCGCCGACGCGGTCCGCTTCGCCCGCCGGATCGGCTACCGCAACGCGGGCACCGTGGAGTTCCTCCTCGACCGGGACGGCAACCACGTCTTCATCGAGATGAACCCGCGCATCCAGGTCGAGCACACGGTGACCGAGGAGGTCACCGACGTCGACCTGGTCCAGTCGCAGCTGCGCATCGCCGCCGGCGAGACACTCGCCGACCTCGGCCTCTCGCAGGACTCCGTCACCCTGCGGGGCGCCGCGCTGCAGTGCCGCATCACCACCGAGGACCCGGCCAACGGGTTCCGCCCGGACACCGGCCGGATCAGCGCCTACCGCTCGCCCGGCGGCTCCGGCATCCGGCTGGACGGCGGCACCACCCACGCCGGTACGGAGATCAGCGCCCACTTCGACTCGATGCTGGTGAAACTGACCTGCCGGGGACGGGACTTCGCCGCCGCCGTGGGCCGGGCCCGGCGCGCGGTGGCCGAGTTCCGCATCCGCGGCGTCGCCACCAACATCCCCTTCCTCCAGGCGGTCCTCGACGATCCGGACTTCCGGGCCGGACAGGTCACCACGTCCTTCATCGAGCAGCGCCCGGAGCTGCTCACGGCCCGCCACTCCGCCGACCGCGGCACCAAGCTGCTCACCTACCTCGCCGACGTCACGGTGAACAAGCCGCACGGCGAGCGGCCCGAGCTGATCGACCCGCTGACGAAGCTGCCGCCCCTGCCCGCCGGCGAACCGCCGGCCGGCTCCCGGCAGCGGCTGCTGGAACTCGGCCCCGAGGGCTTCGCCGCCCGGCTGCGCTCCTCCCCGTCCATCGGCGTCACCGACACCACCTTCCGTGACGCCCACCAGTCGCTGCTCGCCACCCGGGTCCGCACCAAGGACCTGCTCGCCGTCGCCCCCGTGGTGGCGCGCACCCTGCCCGAACTGCTCTCCCTGGAGTGCTGGGGCGGCGCCACGTACGACGTCGCCCTGCGCTTCCTCGCCGAGGACCCGTGGGAGCGCCTGGCCGCCCTGCGGGAGGCGGTGCCGAACATCTGCCTGCAGATGCTGCTGCGCGGGCGCAACACGGTGGGCTACACCCCGTACCCGACCGAGGTCACGGACGCCTTCGTCCAGGAGGCGGCGGCCACCGGCATCGACATCTTCCGCATCTTCGACGCGCTGAACGACGTCTCCCAGATGCGGCCCGCCATCGACGCGGTGCGCGAGACCGGCACGGCCGTCGCCGAGGTGGCCCTGTGCTACACCTCCGACCTGTCCGACCCGTCCGAGCGCCTCTACACCCTCGACTACTACCTGCGCCTGGCCGAGCAGATCGTCGAGGCCGGCGCCCACGTGCTGGCCGTCAAGGACATGGCGGGTCTGCTGCGGGCGCCCGCGGCGGCGACCCTGGTATCGGCCCTGCGCCGGGAGTTCGACCTGCCGGTGCACCTGCACACCCACGACACCGCCGGAGGCCAGCTCGCCACCTACCTCGCCGCGATCCAGGCGGGTGCGGACGCGGTCGACGGGGCGGTGGCGTCCATGGCCGGCACCACCTCGCAGCCCTCGCTGTCCGCACTCGTCGCGGCGACCGACCACTCCGAGCGGCCCACCGGCCTGGACCTGGCCGCCGTCGGCGATCTGGAGCCCTACTGGGAGAGCGTCCGCAAGGTCTACGCCCCCTTCGAGGCGGGCCTGGCCTCGCCGACCGGGCGCGTCTACCACCACGAGATCCCCGGCGGCCAGCTCTCCAACCTGCGCACCCAGGCCATCGCGCTCGGCCTCGGTGACCGCTTCGAGGACATCGAGGCGATGTACGCCGCCGCGGACCGGATGCTCGGCCGCCTGGTGAAGGTCACCCCCTCGTCGAAGGTGGTCGGGGACCTGGCCCTGCACCTGGTCGGCGCGGGCGTGTCCCCGCGGGACTTCGAGGAGGATCCGGACCGCTTCGACATCCCCGACTCCGTCATCGGCTTCCTGCGCGGCGAGCTGGGCACCCCGCCCGGCGGCTGGCCGGAGCCCTTCCGCACCAAGGCCCTGCGCGGCCGCGCCGAGCCCAAGCCCGTCCAGGACCTGTCCGCCGACGACCGGGAGGGGCTGGCGAAGGACCGCTGGCCGACCCTCAACCGGCTCCTCTTCCCCGGCCCCACACGGGAGTTCGAGACGCACCGGCAGTCCTTCGGGGACACCGGCGTCCTGGACAGCAAGGACTTCTTCTACGGACTGCGCCCGGGCAAGGAGTACAGCGTCGACCTCGAACCCGGTGTCCGGCTCCTCATCGAGCTCCAGGCCGTGGGCGACGCCGACGAGCGGGGCATGCGGACCGTGATGTCCACGCTGAACGGGCAGTTGCGGCCGATCCAGGTGCGTGACCGGGCGGCGGCCTCCGACATCCCGGTCACCGAGAAGGCCGACCGGGCGAATCCCGGACATGTCGCGGCGCCGTTCGCCGGTGTGGTGACCCTCTCGGTCACCGAGGGCGACGAGGTGGAGGCCGGAGCCACCGTGGCCACCATCGAGGCGATGAAGATGGAAGCCTCCATCACGGCCCAGAAGTCCGGGACGGTCACCCGGCTGGCGATCAACCGGATCCAGCAGGTGGAGGGCGGCGACCTGCTCGTGGAACTCGGCTGACCGGACGAGCGGGGGGCACGGGACCGGCCGTGCCCGCCGCTCGTCCGGCCACGCCGTGCGAGGGCGAGCCGCGGCCCCGGCGTCACACCGGCCGGCCGGTGTGGACTCGCCCGGTGTCCCTGTCGAACAAGCCTGCGCCGACGTGCTGTGGGACCGTAGATTATGCGTTGGCCAGAACAGCCCTCGAACGACTACGGACGGTACTCATGACCGACCCTGCCGCGGCGCCCGGATCAGCGCAACAGAAGATCGACACCTCGGTGCCGCACTCGGCCCGCATCTGGAACTACTGGCTGGGAGGGAAGGACAACTATCCCGTCGACGAGGAAGCCGGTGACGCCTACACCGCCGTCTTCCCCGGCATCGTCACCATCGCCCGCAGCAGCCGTGCCTTCCTGCAGCGCAACATCACCTATCTGGCCGCCGAGCAGGGCATACGCCAGTTCCTGGACATCGGGACCGGGCTGCCCACGGCCGACAACACCCACCAGGTCGCCCAGCGGATCGCGCCGGACTCCCGGATCGTCTACGTCGACAACGACCCGATGGTGCTCGCCCACGCCCGCGCGCTGCTCTACTCCACCCCGGAGGGGGCGACGGCGTACGTCGACGCGAACGTCCTGGAGCCCGACCGTATCCTGGAGGCCGCGGGGCAGACGCTGGACCTCACGCGTCCCACCGCCCTCATCCTCAGCAACATCCTGGGGCACATCGCGGACTACGACCAGGCCCGTTCCATCGTCACCCGGCTGATGGCCGCGCTCCCGTCCGGCAGTTACCTCTCGATCAACGACGGTTCGCGCGGCATCGACCCGGACTTCGAGCAGGCCCAGGACGGGTACAACAAGAGCGGCGCCATCCCCTACAACCTGCGCACCGTCGACGAGATCACGGCGTTCTTCGACGGGCTGGAACTCGTCGATCCCGGCGTCGTCTCGGTCCAGCTGTGGCGTCCGGACGCCTCCGGTCCCGAGCCGGTGACCATCGCCGAGCACGGCGGCCTCGCCCGCAAGCCGTGACGTAAAGCATTGGACAACGCCCGTGCCGACGGGGAGCGTTGGTGCAATGGACCAGAAGGAGAACTGGAACGCGGACGCCGCCCGGCGCTATGACACGCCCGGCACCGGCATGTTCGCGCCCGAGGTGCTGGGGCCGGCCGTGGAGCGGCTGGCCCGGCTCGCGGGGGACGGGGCGGCCCTCGAGTTCGCCATCGGCACGGGCCGGGTGGCCGTTCCGCTCGCCGGCCGGGGAGTTCCCGTCACGGGCATCGACTCGTCCCGCCCCATGGTGGAGCGACTGCGGGCCAAGGCCGGAGGGCCGGCGATCCCGGTGGTCATCGGCGACATGGCGACCGCCACCGCCCCCGGTGAGTACACCCTGGTCTACCTCGTCTACAACACCATCTCGAACCTGCTCACCCAGGCCGAGCAGGTCGAGTGCTTCCGCAACGCCGCCCGCCACCTCGTACCCGGCGGGCGGTTCGTCATCGAGCTGTGGGTGCCCGAACTGCGCACGCTGCCGCCGGGCCGGCAGGCCACCGTCTGGCAATCGGCCCCCGGCCGCATCGGCCTGGACACCTAC
>NZ_JBVIYR010000011.1:0-329645 GCF_055592385.1 Streptomyces sp. NPDC041124 | reverse complement strand
CCGGCGCCGTTGCCGCCGGCCTTGACGACGGTGCCGCCGTGCACGGCGACGACCGGGGTGCCGGTCGGGACGGCGTAGTCCTGGCCGGAGTGCTTGGAGGCCCACATGCCGCCGTTGGCGGCGTAGCTGGCGGAGAGCTGGTAGCTCTTCACGGGGGAGACCCAGGACGCCTGCTTCTTGGCGGCTGCCTTGGTGGCCTTCTGGACCGTGACGGCCTGCGTCTTCGCGGCCTCGGCCTGGGCGGCGGCCTGCGCCTGGACGGCGGTGGCGCTGCCGGACACGGCCGTGTTCTCGGCGGCGGCGACCGCGACCCCGGCTCCCAGGACGACCGTGGAGCCCAGACCGGCGGCCAGGACGGCCGCGCGGGTGCGGGTGGCGGTCGTACGGGGGAAACGGGACGTGACGCGCTCGAACATCGAAACCTCATGGGGGAGGGGGCGGGGGAAGCCATCCGCGGAACAGGTCCGTGCCGCGCTGGCTGTTCCTTGGTAACCGCCGCCGCCCAAATGCCGCAAAGGTGTGACCTACGAAGAAAGGCCGTACTTCGGGCGTGAGACCCACGTCTCTTGACGAAGGGGTCTCCGTAGGGCGAAACCCCCCATTTCAAGCTGATCGATCGACCTTGCGCACCAAATGTCCGATTCGAGGAGTGCCGCTTCTCGACTATTCCGGTTAGTACGCGATGTCCGGCTTGTGCAGCATGTCACCGGGCGCCCGGCCCAGAGGCCCGGAGAATGTGGCGTGGGTCTCCGGCCGTTCGCCCAACCGCCGCCCCCTCAGGCGAAGAAGTCCACCAGCAGGCGATTGAGCCCCGCGGGCCGCTCGGTGGGGAGCGAGTGGTGGGAGGCGCCGGGGAGGGTGACGACCCGCGCGCCGGGCATGAGCCGCCGCGCGGCGGCCGCCACGCGGGACGTGTCGTGGGCGCGGCTGCGCTCGGCCAGGCAGACCAGGGTCGGTACGGAGCAGGCCCGCAGGGTGTCCTTCCCGGGGCGCGGCATGGGGAGGACCTTGGACCGCTTCGCCACGGCCGTGCTGTCCAGGAACGCCCGCCACACCGGGTCCTCCGGATCGCCGCCGGTCTCCCACCGGTGGAAGGCCCGGGGGCGCTCGGCGGCGGGCTTCAGGGACGTCAGCACCGCGTGCAGGAGGTAGCGCCCGCTCATCCGGGCGAAGCACTGCACCGGGTCCAGCAGCGCCAGCCCGTCGACCCGCCGGGGCGCGTGCAGGGCGTACCGCAGGGCGATCCAGGCGCCGTAGGAGTGACCGCAGAGCCGGACCCGGTCCAGGCCCAGCCCGTCGAGCAGCGCGTCGAGCCAGGCCGTCAGGTCGCCGGTGCCCCGCAGCGGAGCCCCGTCGTGCACGCTGCGGCCGTAGTCGCCGATCAGGTCGACGGCGTACACCCGGTGGGCCGCGGCCAGCTCCCCGACGTTGGCGAACCAGACGGCCGAGGTCGTTCCGCCGCCGGGCAGGAGGACCAGCGGGGAGCCGTCCTCGGGCCCGCAGACGTTCACCCGGGTACTGCCGTACGGCGTCGGCACGTCCCTGCCGAACACCTCGACGGGCCACCCCCGCAGCACCTCGTCGTACGCCGCGTGGAACGCGGCCTCGTCACTCGTCTTCCCCCGCCGCCCCATATCTGCCGCCCCCCTGCGCCGATCGGTGATCCGGCGTTAACCTACGCGCGTCCAAGGGCGGTTCACCAGGGCCCGCCACTGATCACCCTGCCCGCGTTCATCCGCTCCGGGCGCCCTACCTGATGGGGTGAACCTCGGAACATCTGATCCCGAGACAGCCGACCCACCGGTTGTGTGGATGCCGTACTCCCTTCCACCAGCCCGCCCCACGAACGGAACGGTCATGTCGGCACCACCGGAACCGGATCTCTACATCATCGAAACCGAGCCGGAAGTCCGAGCATGGCTGGAAACGCTCCCGCATCAGGACTGCGGAGCCGTCGAACGCTTCGCGGACAGACTCGCCGCAGAGGGCCACGCACTGCCTTTTCCGCTCGCCAGCCACCTAGGGGGCGGTGCGAGAACTACGCATCGGGCAGGTGCGCGTCACCTACTGGTTCGCCCCCGGGCGAAGAGTGGTCCTCCTTACTGTCTTCCGAAAGACCAGAATGAGGGAGAGGGACGAGGTGTCGAGAGCGCAGCGGGCGAGGAAACTGTGCGCGGCGGAGCACGCCCCTGCTGGTGAGCACGCCGTCTGCAGTAGGGACGAGGAGGCCCGATGAGCAGCGGATACCACACCAGCTGGACAGTGCCGCCGGAGCACCGTGAGGATCCGGCGTACCGTGCCGCGGGCCGTCGGATGGACTTCGCCCAGGCCGTCTACGACCGGCGCTTCGCTCTCGGCTGGTCCACCGCAGAGCTCGCCAGGCGCGCGGAGCTCTCCGAAGAGGCGATCGAGGCCATCGAGGAGAGCAGCGTCGATCCCACACTGGAGCTGATCGAGCGACTGGCGACGGCGCTGGAGGCCGGAGCGCGCATCGATCCCCGGACAAGTCCGGAGTTCCGCTTCGAGGATCACGCGGCCTGAATCGTCCGACGGCGTTTCCCGGGACCGGCCGTTCGGGCCGGTTCATCCCTCCGAGCCGGGCGACAGGGCTTCTCCCTCGCGCGCATCTCGGCGGGGACGCGGCGGAGCCCGGACGGTGGCTTCGCATCAACGGACACCGCCGTGTCCTGCTCAAGCCGGAGGCCCTGCCCGGCGGGCGGCGGCGCCCCCGCCGGGCGGAGCGGTACCTTCGACCTCACGCCGATGTGGGGCCGATGAGGAGAGTCAACGTGAGCAAGTACGTGCGGCCCGCCGCCGAGGGTGCCGATCCGTTCGGGACGGCGCGGCTGCGGCGCGGTGTCCTGGACGCCTGGGCCACCAGTCCCGCCCGCTTCCGCGAGGACGCCAACGCGGAGGAGGACCTCGTCCTCGGCGGGTACCGGGACCGTCTCGTCGTCGAGCTCGCGCAGAACGCCGCCGACGCCGCCGCCCGGGCCGGCGTACCGGGGCGGCTCCGGCTCACCCTGCGGGACGGGGTCCTCGTCGCCGCGAACACCGGGGCCCCGCTGGACGCGGCCGGAGTCGAGTCGCTGTCCACGCTGCGGGCCTCCGCGAAGCGGGACGCGCCGGACCGGGCCGTGGGCCGGTTCGGCGTCGGGTTCGCCGCCGTGCTCGCGGTCACCGACGAGCCCGCCGTCGTCGGACGGCACGGCGGGGTCAGGTGGTCGCTGGCCGAGGCGCGGGACCTGGCGAACGAGGCTGCCGCCGGACAGGGCGCCGGGCTGGGCGACGAGATCCGCCGGCGGGACGGGCACGTACCGCTGCTGCGGCTTCCCTTCGCCGCCGAGGGGACCGCGCCCGACCCGTACGACACGGCCGTCATCCTCCCGCTACGGGACCCGGCCGCCGCCGACCTCGCCGAACGGCTGCTGAACGCCGTCGACGACGCGCTGGTGCTGGCCCTGCCCGGCCTGGAGGACGTCGTCGTCGAGATCGGGGACGCCGAGCCCCGTACCGTGCGGCGGCGCGACGAGGCCGGCCTCACCGTCGTCGAGGACTCGCGCGACGGCGTGACCCGCTGGCGCACCGCCGCCGCGCACGGGCCGCTCACCCCCGACCTGCTCGCCGACCGGCCCGTCGAGGAGCGGCTGCGACCGCACTGGTCGGTCACCTGGGCCGTACCCGTGGACACCGACGGGAGCCCCGCCCGGCCCCGCACCAGCCCCGTCGTGCACGCGCCCACCCCGAGCGACGAACCCCTCGGCGTGCCCGCGCTGCTCATCGCCTCCCTCCCGCTGGATTCCACCCGCCGGCACGCCGCCCCCGGCCCGCTCACCGACTTCCTCGTGCAGCGCGCGGCCGACGCCTACGCCGGGCTGCTCGCCGACTGGCGGCCGGTGACCGCCGGGATCATCGGCCTCGTGCCCGGCCCCCTCGGCAGGGGCGAGCTGGACGGCGCCCTGCGCCAGGCCATCCTGGAGCGGCTGCCGCGCACGTCCTTCCTGCCTCCGGCCGTCGAACGCAGGGGACAGGAGGAGGGCGACGACGAACTGCCCGAGTCCCTGCGGCCCCGGGACGCCGAGGTCGTCGAGGGCGCCGGGGCCGACACCGTACGGGTCCTGGCGGAGGTGCTCCCCACGCTCCTGCCCGCCGGCCTCGAACGCCGGGCCGAGCTGCGCACCCTCGGGGTCGCCCGGGTGCCGCTCACCGACGCCATCGACCGGCTGGCCGGCCTGGAGAAGTCCCCCGGCTGGTGGCGACGGCTCTACGACAGCCTCGCCGGGGTCGACCCCGACCGGCTGTCCGGGCTGCCGGTGCCGCTCGCTGGGGGCACCTCCCAGGCTTTCGGCTCCGGGGGAGGGAGGACGACGATCGGGCCCCGGCAGGTGCTGCTGCCCACCCCCGACTCGGCCTCCCTCGACGGCGAACTCCTCGCCCGGCTCGGCCTCAAGGTCGCCCACCCGGACGCCGCGCACCCCCTGCTGGAGAAGCTCGGCGCCCTCCCCGCCACCCCGCGCGCCGTCCTCACCACCCCGCAGGTGCGGGCCGCCGTCGCCGCCTCGCTGGACGACGACGGCGGGACGAACTGGGAGGACGACACCCCGGACGCCGAGGAACTCGCCGACACCGTGCTCGGGCTGGTGCGCGACGCCGCCCTCGAACCGGGCGACGAGCCCTGGCTGGGCGCGCTCGCCCTGACCGACGAGGACGGCGAACTCTCCCCGGCCTGCGAACTCGTCCTCCCCGGCGGACCCTTCGCGCAGGTCATGCGCGAGGGCGAACTCGCTGCCGTGGACGGTGAACTGGCCGCCAAGTGGGGCGAACAGCCGCTCGCCGCCTGCGGGGTGCTGGTGGACTTCGTCCTGGTCCGCGCCACCGACGTCGTCCTCGACCCCGACGAACTGGAGCCCCGGGACGGAGACTTCCCAGAGCCGGACGACGCCGGGCTGCTGGACGCCGTCGACGTGTGGAGCGAGGACGTCCTCGACCGCTTCCCGGACAGTCCCGTGCCGCCCGTCGCCACCGAGATCGTCGCCGTGCGCGACCTCGACCTCGTGGACGACGACCGCTGGCCGCAGGCCCTCGCCCTGCTGTCCCGGCCCCCGCTGCGCGACGCGCTCGTCCAGCCGGTGCGCATCCTGCTGCACGACGGCACCCACGAGGTCGTACGGCCCTACACCGCGTGGTGGCTGCGCGGGCACCCGGTGATCGGCGGACGCCGCCCGGCCGGACTGCGGGCCGCCGGCAGCGATCCGCTGCTGCGGGGCCTGTACGAGGAGGCCGACGCGACCGGCTTCGAGGACGAACAGGTGCTGCGCGCGCTGGGCGTACGGACGTCCGTGGCGGCCCTGCTCGACGAGCCCGGCGGCGCGGCCGAGCTCCTCGACCGGCTCGCCGACCCCGCCCGGCCGGTCACCGCGGCCCAGCTGCACGCCCTGTACGGGGCGCTGGCCGAGCTGGACCCCGAGCAGGTGACCCTGCCGGAGGAGCTGCGGGCCGTGGTCGACGGGCGGGTCGAGGTGGTGGACGCCGCGGACGCGGTGGTCGTCGACTCGCCCGACCTGCTGCCGTTCACGTCGGGCGTCCCGCTGCTGCCGGTCCGGCCGGCGCGGGCCGCCGACCTGGCGGAGCTGTTCCAGGTGCGGCGGCTGAGCGAATCCGTCACCGGGGAGGTCGGCTCCGAGGGCACCGGGCACGACGTACCGGAGTCGGTGCGGGTGCTGCTCGGACCGGGGACGCCGGCGTCGTACGTGGAGCACGAGGAGCTGGTCGTCGACGGTGTCGAGATCGACTGGCGGCTCGCCGACGACGGGGTGCCGCACGCGGCCACGCTGGAGGGGGTGGCCGCGGGACTCGCCTGGGCGGCGGGGCAGTGGCCGCGGCGCTTCGAGGTGGCGGCGCTGCTGGAGGACCCGTCGCGCACGGAGGAACTGGCCCGCGACCGCTGGTTCGACTGACCCGGCGGCGGGGTCCGGGCCGGGCCTCGGCTCCGGGCCCCGGGGCTTTCGAGCCCCGGGGCCCCGGCAGGTACCTCAGGCACCTGGGACCTGCCCGGTGTGGGTGCCGGGCGGGGGTATGGCGCAGCCCGGCGCCCGTGGGGTGCCGTCGCGCCTGCCCTCCCCCACTCTCGGCTTCGCTCGAGCGGGAGGTACCCCCATCGCCCTGCGGCACGACCGCCCCCGGAGGGCGGAGGGCGGAGGCGGGGAGCGGAGGGTAGCCGCCGCGTTGCTTGCTCTCGCGCCACTACCGACCTGGTGCTGTGACCGCATAGGTTCGCCGGGCCGGTGGTCGTGGCGGTTGGATGTGCGGTGATGTCCGGTCCGACCGCTGGCGGGGCGGTGGCCGAGCCTGTCCGTGTGCGCAGACTGGCCGACCAGGAGGGCCAGAAGCGGCAGCAGACAGTGCGCCGGGGCAGTACCAACTCGGTGCACTGCCGGCGGGCGATGATGCTGCCGGCCTCGGCCGGCGGGAACCGGGTGCCGGTGATCGCCCAGTCGGCGCGGGAGTGAGTCCCTCTCGACTGCCTGTGGGCGGTCGTATCGACGGTTCTCCGATCGGAGGGATGAAGTCCTCGACGGCACTGACACCCCAGGGCAGGCGCCGCCCTGGGCGGGACGAGTGTCAGACCGGCCCGCCGAGGTCTTGCACGATCCAGCCCGGTGCGTCAGGGCGCACCGGCTGAGCGCCGACCAGGTCCGCCAAGTGCGTCTCGAGGCTCGCGAGCTCGCTGGAACCGATCTGCTGTTTCCATTGATCACGCAACTCGTCAAAGATCGATTCGCCTTGTCGCAGCACTTCGTAGCCGAGTGGGGTGACGTGCAGGCGCTTGCGGCGGGCGTCGAGGGGGTCCGTGTCTCGTGCCACGTATCCGCGCTCCTGCAGCACCGTGATGGTTTTCGCTGCCGCCTGCTTGGAGACCGACAGGCGCCGCCCGAGTTCTGAAGCGTTGTCCGCGCCGGCGGCGATGGCTCGCATGGCGAAGTCATGGACGGGACGCACGTCCTCGTAGCCGCGGCGGGCCAACTCGGCGGTCGCGGCGTCCACCAGCGAGCGAAAACCTCCGAGCAGGAGCAGTGCGAGATCAGCGCCAGATTGTGACATGGAAGAAGACTACGGCGACCACAGACTCGACATCGACAACCTTGTTGTCTATAGTTTGGACAACATGGTTGTCGAATTGAGGAGATTGATGGACGTCACGTATCCGGGCCCCACGCTTGCGGGTGTTTCCCACCACCTCGCAGAGGTCAACGGAACACAGTTGCACTACGCAGCGGCGGGAGCCAGTGGATCGCCCGTCCTTCTGGTCCACGGGTTTCCCGAGACCTGGTGGACTTTTCACAAGATTATCCCGCTCCTCGCGGAGAACCACCGGGTCTTCGCCGTCGACCTGCGCGGCTTCGGGGACTCCGACAACGGGCCGGGCGAGTACGACAGCAAGACCTCGGCAGAGGACCTGCACCTTCTCATCGAACAGCTCGACGTCGGCCCGGTCCACCTGACCGGGCAGGACATCAGCGGAGCGACCGTCTTCCGCCTGGCGGTCACCCACCCGCAGGACGTACGTAGTCTCACCGCGATCGAGATGGGCCTGCCCGGATTCGGCCTCGAAAGGCTGGCCGACATCACCCACGGCGGCGCCTGGCACATCGGTGTCCTCGCGGCACCCGGCATCCCCGAGATGCTCCTGACCGGCCGCGAGCGAGAATTTCTGGGACAGTTCGCATTCCCCGCCCTGAACGCGACCCCAGGAGCCATTGCCGACACCGACATTGAGGAGTTCGCCCGCACCTACTCCCGCCCCGACGGCTGGCGCGGAGCGATCGGCCTCTACCAGTCGATGCTCAGGGAGGGTCCCGAGATCAAGGCTCTTGCCGACACGCACGGCCTGACCGTGCCTGTACTCGCGGTCGGCGCGGGCGGAGGTCCCTTCACGGTTGGCACCATGTCCCAGGCCGCAGCAACCGAAGTGAGCTCGGTGTCACTCGACGGTGTGGGTCACTATGCCGCGATGGAGGCCCCCGCGGAGTTGGCGAAGGCCATTCTCCAATTCATCGGGAACATCGACGCCCTCTAGTGTTCTGACCGCACCAGTTCGTCGATCGCGTCAGTGACGAAGGGGCGTCCGCCCCAGCGGATGCCCTTCTCGCTTCGGATGCGGGCGCGTTCCTCGCGTTCGGCGGCCAGGACGCCTGGGTGGCGGGCGTTGGCGTTGCGCCGGCGCAGGTAGACGTGCAGTGCCCGGGTCTGCACGGTGTGGCTGGGGTGGTGGGAGTTGGCGATGGTGAACTGCCGCAGCGGTCCGAAGTGTGCCTCGATCGGGTTCGCCCACGAGGCGTAGGCCGGGGTGAAGCACGACTCGACCTTGTTCTTCTTCGCCCAGCGGCGGATGCCGGTGCCCTTGTGGGCGGACAGGTTGTCCAGGATCACGTAGATCGGGGCGCCGTCGGGCCGAGCAGCGCGGATCGGCTTCAGCGCGGCCAGCGTGTTCACGGCACCCCGTACGGCGCCGGTCCGCGGCGGTGAGGAGTCACCGGCGCGGGAGCGCCCGGGGGACGGGGTCAGCCGCGCCGCCAGGTCTGGTTGGCGGTGCCGGTGCAGGGCCACAGCTTGACCGGCGTGCCGTCGGCCTCCTTGCCCCACCACACGTCGACGCACTTGTCGCCGGCCTTGAGCGACACCAGGTCCTCGGTGCTGTTGATCTTGAACTTCTGTCCGCTCGACCCGTCGCACCGCTGCAGCAGGACGGCCGTTTCCTTCTCCACCGACCCGCCGTCCAGCCCCATGCACAGGTCCTCACCGATGCGCAGGGTCCTGTCGGTGTCGTGGAAGGACCAGGTCTGGGTGCCTGCCGAGGCTCCACAGGGCTGGATGGCCAGCTCCGCCCCGGCCCTGCGGGAGCTCGCGGTGAGGCACTTGCCGGTGTCGGCGCTGACGATCCGGGCGGTGGCGACGGTGACCGTCGTGTCCGCCTTCCTCTCGGCCTGCCGGACCGGCTCCTTCGCCGCGTCCTCCTCCTTCCTCCCCTCCGTGACGGCCTGCGGGCTTGCGCCGGTGACGGAGCCGGAGCCGTCCGGGGACGCCTTGCCGTCGTCCTTCGCCTCCTCCTTGCCGTCCTTCGCCCTCCTCCCGTCCTTCTCGTCGCCGCCTTCCCCGCCCTTCGACGAGTCCGCCGGAGCGTCGTCCTTCGAGGGCTCCGCGGCATAGACGCCCGGCTGCTGCTGTTCCTCCTGACCGTCGAGCAGCGCCCGGGAGTCGGCAGCCGCGTCGGCTCGTCCCCCGGGTCGCTCGTCGCGGTCGTCACCGGCCATGACCAGCAGCGGTACGGCGAGCAGGATCACCCCGGCAATCCCTGCGGCGGCCAGCACGGGGGCCTTCGGCCGCCCCGGCGCGCCGTCGCCGCTTTCCCTCCCGGCCCCGCGGGCGCCGCCGAGTGCGGCAGCCAGTCCGGACGAGGAGGCTGCGGTGCGGGCCGACGTGGCGGTGCTCGCCGCCGTCTCCGGCCGTTCCCCGCGGTCCGTGCCCGGTTCCGCGGCCCCTTCCCGTGCCTTCGGCCCGTTCGCGGCCGAGGCCGTCCCGGCCCCGGCCGTGGCGGCGGAGGGGGTGTCCGTCCCGCCCCGGCCGGTCCCGTCGGCCCTCGCGGCGCCTTCGGTGGCGGCGGCGGTGGCGCTCGCGGTGGCCGCGCCGCGGCGCGGGGCGGGCCGCAGCACGGCCTGCCCCACGTCGTCGCCCACCGGGGACAGCACCACCGCGCGACGGACCGGTGACCCGCCGTCGGTGCCGGCCGGACGGGCGGACTCGCCGCCGACCGGCCTGTTCTGCCGTGACATTGCTCGTTCTCCTTCGGTCTCACGGTTGTCTGCCGCATGGCGGCCGCACACTCGCGGCGCCCTGCGGCCGGGGCGCGGTGCCGGGTGCGGACCGCCCCGGGCCTCCCCCGGCGGGACGGGCACGACACGGTCCGGGGCGATCGCCCCCTCAGCGCCCGGCGGTCGGCTGTCCGCCCGGCCGGGGAGGTACGGCTCCGGGCCGCAGGGGAACGGATGGGCCGGCCCCGTGCCGGCCCCGTTCCCGCCGAGCACCACAGCGCGCGGGGCGCCGCGTCCTCGCCTCCACGACGACGGAATCGGATCGGTTCACGGCCACTGCGGCACCGTAGTGGGGTCAGATGACCGGCAAGGCGTCCGGGACGTCACCCCACCGGCCCCCGCGCGTCTCCTCCTGGTCATCTTCTCGCCGTCGCACGGCACGCCGACGGGTCCCGCCGGTGGCGTGACCGGGGCCGCGACGGCCTCGGCGCCCACCGGGGGTGGCCGGCCGTGCATGGCCTGGATGAGCGGTGAGCCGGGAGGAGATCCCGACCGCGTAGGGCAGGCTCCGTTCCTCCAGGCCGAGGCGGAAGGCGGTCGCATCGCCGTAGCGGGCGTCCGCGACCACCAGCGGGATGTCGAGGCCAGCCCCACGAGCGGGTCTCGTCGATCATGTCCAGGGCCAGCTGCCACTTCTCCACATGCCCCGCCTGGTCGGGGATGCCGCAGCGACCACGGTGGGCGACCTTGACCGGATCGGCCTCGGGTGAGGCCGGTCCCAAGACGCAGGCACGAACAGCCGCCAGTCGATCGCGGCCGAGGCACGGTCGGTGGCCAGATGCACCGAGACGCCCACCTGGCAGTTGGTGACCTTGCCCGCGGTGCCGGTGTACTGCCGGGCCACACACGCCGAGGCGTCCCCGTCTTGAGGAACCCGGTGTCGTCGACGATCAGGGCTTCCGGGCCGATCGCCTCGTGCATCTTCCAGGCCAGCCGGGCCCGCACATACGCGGGATCCCACGGGCTGGAGGTGATGAAGTGCGCCAGTGCCTGCCGGTTGCCGTCCTCGCCCAGCCGTGCCGCCATCGGCTCCACCGACTTGCGCCGCCCCTCCAGCAGCAACCCGCGCACATACGCCTGCCCCCACCGCCGCTGGTCCGCCCGGAAGAACCCGTCGAACAACTCCGCCGCGAAAGCCTCCAGGTCCTCCCGGAACCCGGGGCCGCCCCGTCACTCCGAGGGTGCCCGGGTCGCGCCGGACGGGGTGTCGGCGGATGCCTCCAGCTCGCGGGCCAGCGTCACCGCGTCGTACGGGCCGGTGTGCCGGCGGTTGCCGATGAAGAACGTCGGCGCGCCGCGCACTCCGCTGGCCTCCGCGCTGGCGGCGTCCTCGCGGACCCGCTCGGCGGTCTCCTCGGCGTCGAGGTCGCGGAGGAACTTCTCCACGTCGAGGCCGAGGCCGGCGGCGTACCCCGCGGTGTCCTCGTACTCGAGCTCGTCCTGGTGCTGGTAGAGCAGGTCGTGCATCTCCCAGAACCGTCCCTGCGCGTCGGCCGCGACGGCCGCCCGCGCGGCGAGCTCGGAGTGCGGGTGGACGTCGGGCAGCGGCAGGTGCCGGAAGACGTAGCGGAACCGGTCGCCGAAGCGCTGCCGCAGTTCCTTGGTGACGCCGGTGGCGCGCGCGCAGAACGGGCACTCGAAGTCGCCGTACTCCACCAGCGTCAGCGGCGCGTCCGGGGGACCGAGGATGTGGTCCTTCTCCGGGTCGACCGGGCGGTCCAGGAAGCGGGGCAGGTCCGCGTCCGTCTGGCCCTTCAGCACGGCGGCCAGGTGGAGCACGATCCAGCCGAGCACGGTGGCGAACACGGCGGCGAGCAGCACACCGACGGTCGCCTCGGCGCGGACAGCCGGGTCGTCGAAGGCGAGCTGGACGATCAGCAGGGAGACGGTGAACCCGAGACCGGACAGCGCGCCCCCGCCCAGGACGTGGCCCGGAGCCACCCCCGTCGGCAGCCTGCCGAGGCCGAACCGGGTGCCGAAGGCGGCGCCGCCCCAGATGCCGATCGTCTTGCCGGCGACGAGGCCCACGACGACCGCCCAGGTGAGCGAGGAGCCGAGCGCGTTGGTCAGGACGCCGTCGCGCAGGTCCACACCGGCGTTGGCCAGGGCGAACACCGGGACGATCACATAGCTGGACCAGGGGTGCAGGACCGTCTGGAGCCGCTCGTTGACGGAGACGGCCTTCTGCAGCCCCTTGCGTGCCGTCTTGCCGACGTCGGCGCGGGGCGACTGGCGGAAGGCGCGGAAGAGCCGCGCGGCCTGCTCGACCCCCTCGCGGGAGGGCTTGCGGGCGGGGATGAGGAGACCGCCGAGCATGCCGGCGATGGAGGCGTGCAGTCCGGCGTTGAGCGTGGCGAGCCACATCACCAGGACGATCAGCACGTACGGGGCGGCCCGCCAGACGCCGAAGCGGGTCAGCGCGGACAGGACCACACCCAGCAGCAGCGCGGCGATCAGCTCCGGCACGTTGATGCTGCCCGAGTAGACGACGCCGATCACGGTGACGGCCACGATGTCGTCGATGACGGTGATGGCGAGCAGGAAGACACGCAACTGGGTGACGAACCGGGGGCCCACCACGGCGAGCGCGCCCAGCATGAACGCCGTGTCGGTGCCGATGACGACACCCCAGGCCTTGGCGGCGTCACCCCCGGGCGCGATCGCCAGGTACAGCAGGACGGGCACGAGCATGCCGCCGATGCCGGCGAGGCCCGGGATCACGATCCGCCGCCGGTCGTTCAGCGAGCCGACGGACACCTCGTGGCGCACCTCCAGACCGATGACGAAGAAGAACAGGGCCATCAGTCCGTCGTTGACCCAGTGGCTCAGGTCCATCGACAGGCGGGCGTCGCCGAGTGTGACGGACGCCTCGGTGTGCCAGAGGGAGGTGTACGCCTCCGACCAGGGCGAATTAGCCCATATCAGGGCGACCATCACGGCGACCAGGAGCAGGCCGGCGCTGCCCGCCTCGGTCGACATGAAGGCCCGCACCGGCGCGGACAGCTGGGCCGCCAGTTCGCTCCTTCGCGACTGGGACTGGGAGTTCACGGTCTTCTTCCCGCGCAGCTTCATCAGGTTTTCCGTCTCCGATCACTGGGGTCGGCAGACTCCATGGTCCCGCATCGCACGGGTGAAGCGCGGTTCCCGGCGCCCCGGACGGGGCGCCGGCCCACCGCCTGAGCAGCCACGACGGGCCCGTGGCGGGGACGCCTACGCGGGGATCCGCCGGTCCACCCACCGCCACAGCAGCTCCAGCACCCCCGCCGCGACGACCGCGACACCGGCCGCCGTCCACGGCATGGTCATGCCCACCAGTTTCAGTGCGAAGAAGTGCTGGAGCCACGGCACCACCAGCACCAGCAGGAACGCCCCGCCCATCGCCGCCACCAGACCGATCCGCCACCACGTGTACGGGCGGGCGATGATCGCCAGCACCCAGATCGAGATCAGGAACAGCGTCAGTGTCGCCGCGCTCGTCTCCGCCTCCAGCGAGCCCTCGCCGCTGTAGTGCCCCCGCGCGATCAGGTACGTCGTGAAGGTGGCCGTCGCGGCCAGCACCCCGCCGGGGATCGCGTACCGCATGACCCGCTTCACGAAGTCCGGCCGGGCGCGCTCCTTGTTGGGGGCGAGCGCCAGGAAGAACGCCGGGACGCCGATGGTGAGCGTGGACAGCAGCGTCAGGTGGCGCGGCAGGAACGGGTACTCCACCTGCGAGATCACCACCAGCACCGCCAGCAGTACCGAGTACACCGTCTTCACCAGGAACAGCGTCGCGACCCGGGTGATGTTGCCGATCACCCGGCGCCCCTCCGCCACCACCGACGGCAGCGTGGCGAAGCTGTTGTTCAGCAGCACGATCTGCGCGACCGCCCGGGTGGCCTCCGAACCGGAGCCCATCGCCACGCCGATGTCGGCGTCCTTCAGCGCCAGCACGTCGTTCACGCCGTCACCGGTCATCGCGACGGTGCTGCCGCTCGACTGGAGCGCGCCCACCATGTTCCGCTTCTGCCGCGGGGTGACCCGCCCGAACACCGTGCCCCTGTCGAGTTCCCTCGCCATGGCCTCCCGGTCCTCGGGCAGCCGGCGCGCGTCCAGCGCCGCGCCGGACAGGCCCAGCTTGGCCGCGACCGCGCCGACCGACACCGCGTTGTCGCCGGAGATGACCTTGGCGCGGACGTCCTGCTCGGCGAAGTAGCGCAGGGTGTCGGCGGCGTCGGGCCGCAGCCGCTGCTCCAGCACCACCAGCGCCATCGGCCGCACACCTTCGGCGGCGGCGGGGTCGTCGACGTCCACCCCGTCGCGGGCCCGGGCGAGGAGCAGGACCCGCAGCCCCTGCTCGTTCATCCGCACGGTCTCGGACAGGGCGGGGTCCTCTGCGTCCAGCAGCACGTCCGGCGCGCCCAGCAGCCAGGTGACGGCCGCCCGGCCCGGCTCCTCCTCGAACGTCGCGCCGCTGTACTTGCGGGCGGAGGAGAAGGGCAGCGTGTCGGTCAGGCGCCACTCGGTGGTGTCCGGGAACGCGTCGACGAGCGCCTGGAGGGAGGCGTTCGGGCGGGGGTCCGCCGAGCCGAGCTCGCCCAGCACCTTGCGCAGGTACGCCTCGTCGCCGTCCCCCAGCACCCGCAGCTCGGTGACGTCCATGCCGCCCTCGGTGAGCGTGCCGGTCTTGTCCAGGCAGACCGTGTCGACCCGGGCCAGGCCCTCGATCGCGGGCAGCTCCTGCACCAGGCACTGCTTGCGGCCCAGCCGGATCACGCCGATCGCGAAGGCCACGGAGGTGAGCAGCACCAGCCCCTCCGGGACCATCGGCACGATGCCGCCGACGGTGCGGGCGATGGAGTTCTTCAGCTCGTTGTCCTTGACCACCAGCTGGCTGATGACCAGGCCGATCGCGGTCGGCACCATCATCCACGTCACGTACTTGAGGATCGTGGAGATGCCGCTGCGCAGCTCGGAGTGGACGAGGGTGAAACGGGACGCCTCCTCGGCGAGCTGCGCCGCGTAGGCCTCGCGCCCCACCCTGGTCGCCTGGAAGGAGCCGCCGCCCGCGACGACGAAACTGCCGGACAGGACCTGGTCGCCGGGTTTCTTCACCACCGGGTCGGCCTCGCCGGTGAGCAGCGACTCGTCGATCTCCAGGCCGTCCGCCTCGACGCACACCCCGTCGACGACGACCTTGTCGCCCGGCCCGACCTCGATCAGGTCGTCCAGCACGATCCGGGACGTGGCGATCTCGGCGGCCGTGCCGTCCCTGCGCACCGTGGGCCGCACCTCGCCGATCACCGCGAGGGAGTCCAGGGTCTTCTTCGCCCGCCACTCCTGGACGATGCCGATGCCGGTGTTGGCGAGGATGACGAAGCCGAACAGGCTGTCCTGGATGGGCGCGACGATCAGCATGATCACCCAGAGCACGCCGATGATCGCGTTGAACCGGGTGAGGACGTTCGCGCGGACGATCTCGGTCAGCGAGCGGCTGCTGCGCACCGGCACGTCGTTGACCTGGCCGCGGGCCACCCGGTCGGCCACCTGCGCCGAGGTCAGCCCGGTCGCCGCGGGGGTGACCGTGGCGGGGGGCGCGGCAGCGGTCCGGGCGTCCGCGTCGAGATGCGTCATGCATCCGACGGTACGTGTGGATCAGGGGCCGCACCCACCCGGACGGCGGAAGATCCGACCAGGGGAGGACGGCCGCGGAGGGCCGTGGGCCCGTGGTCGTACGGCGGTGGCGGGGACGGCAGTTGGGGGCGCGGGTGCCGGACGTCTCAGGCGGTGCGCTCCGCCTGCGCCCGCTTGATCGCGGCGTCGCGCCTGCGGACGTACCAGATGCCGATGAGGCCGAGTCCGGCGCCGGCCAGGCAGGTCCACAGCCACCAGGTGTGGCCGTGGTCGTCGAACCAGCCGTAGAAGGGCAGCTGCACCAGGAAGAGGACGAACCAGACGATCGTGCCGCCGGTGATGGTGGCGACCACGGGGCCCTCCAGGGGCTCCGGCGCCTCGTGCTTGGGGGTCCACTTCGCCATGCGGACAGCTTACGAGGGCCGGCGGGGGGCGTATCGAGTGAGGTGTGCCGCAGTGGGTGTCTGTCCGGCCGGATTCGTCTACGCGCGGAGATAGCATCGACGTCGTTATATGTTCATACTGAATCCGTTTGTCTCTGACCGCTTTCATTCGTAGAAAACACCAAAGGGCTTCCCGGGGAGCCCACCGGTGATGAGGTCCCCGTATGTCCACGTCGGCCCCCGCCAAGGTGCCCACCCCCGAGCAGCCGGGGTCCGGCTCCGGCGTCCTCGACCGCCACTTCCGGATCAGCGAACGCGGCAGCACCCTGTCGCGTGAGGTCCGCGGCGGTTTCGCCACCTTCTTCGCGATGGCCTACATCATCGTGCTGAACCCGATCATCCTGGGCAGCGCGAAGGACATGTACGGCCACCAGCTGGACAACGGCCAGCTGGTCACCGCGACCGCCCTGACCGCGGCGTTCACCACGCTCCTCATGGGTGTCATCGGCAACGTCCCGATCGCGCTCGCCGCCGGCCTCGGCGTCAACTCCGTCGTCGCGCTCCAGCTCGCCCCGCGCATGTCCTGGCCGGACGCCATGGGCATGGTGGTGCTGGCCGGTTTCGTCGTCATGCTGCTGGTCGCCACCGGTCTGCGCGAGCGCGTGATGAACGCCGTCCCGTACGGACTGCGCAAGGCCATCGCCATCGGTATCGGCCTGTTCATCATGCTGATCGGCCTGGTCGACTCCGGCTTCGTCGCCCGCATCCCGGACGCCGCCCAGACCACCGTCCCGCTCCAGCTCGGCGCCACCGGCCACCTCAACGGCTGGCCCGTCCTCGTCTTCGTCCTCGGCACGCTGCTCACGCTGGCGCTGATCGTGCGCAAGGTACCCGGCGCGATCCTCATCTCGATCGTCGCCATGACGGCCGTCGCGCTGGTCATCAACGCCGTCGCCGACATCGAGTCCTGGGGCCTGACCACGCCGACCTGGCCCGGCAACCCGGTCGCCACCCCCGACTTCGGCCTGATCGGCGAGGTCAGCCTGTTCGGCGGCTTCGGGAAGGTCGGGGTGCTGACCGGTGTCCTGTTCGTCTTCACCGTGCTGCTGTCGTGCTTCTTCGACGCGATGGGCACGATCATGGGCGTCTCGGACGAGGCCAAGCTGACCGACGGCGAGGGCCAGATGCCCGGCATCAACAAGGTCCTGTTCATCGACGGTGTCGCGGTCGCCGCGGGTGGCGCCAGCTCCTCCTCCGCCACCACCGCGTTCGTGGAGTCCACCGCCGGTGTCGGCGAGGGCGCCCGGACCGGCTTCGCCAACGTGATCACCGGCGGTCTGTTCGCCGTCGCGCTGTTCCTCACGCCCGTCGCCACCATGGTCCCGTCCCAGGCCGCCACCCCGGCGCTGGTGGCGGTCGGCTTCCTGATCCTGGCGGGCTCGATCAAGGAGATCGACTGGGCGGACTACACGATCGCCGTACCGGCCTTCGTGACGATGCTGATGATGCCGTTCACCTACTCGATCACCAACGGCATCGGCATGGGCTTCATCACCTTCGCGGTGCTGCGCCTGGCGGCCGGACGCGGCCGGGAGGTCCCGCCGGCGATGTACGCGGTGGCCGCGGTCTTCGCCTTCTACTACCTGATGCCCGCACTGGGCCTCACCTGAGGTGAGGACGCGGGGCCTCAGGTGACCCCGTAGAACTTCTCCGTCTCCTCGACGGCGGACTGGAACCGCTGGTCGAAGTCATCGCGCATGAGCGTCCGGACGACATGGTCCTGGACGCTCATGCCGCGTTGGGCGGCATGTTCCCGGAGCCGGCCGAATCACTCGTACGGGTGATCTCCCGTGACAGGAGTGGCAGGTCTCACGGGGAGGGACCCGCATTTCCGGTGGTCTTTAGCGAGAGTAATGAGTTACTCTAACGAACATGCCGGACTTCAGCCATGGCGACGACGCAGCCGCCGTGAACGCCCTCCGCTCCGCCGTGATGCGGCTGTCCCGTCGGCTCAAGCACCAGCGCGTCGACGAATCCCTCAGCCCCACCGAGATGTCGGTGCTCGGCACCCTGGCCCGCTGCGGCAGCGCCACCCCGGGCGAGCTCGCCCGCAAGGAGCACGTCCAGCCGCCGTCGATGACCCGCATCGTGGGGCTGCTGGAGGCCAAGGGCCTCGTCCGCCTCGAGCCGCACCCCGACGACCGGCGCCAGAAGGTCGTCACACAGACCGAACGGGCCGAGACGATGCTCGAGGAGAGCCGCCGCAAGCGGAACGCGTTCCTCGCGACGCTGGTGGAGGAGCTCGACGAGGACGAGTGGGCGACACTGCGTGCCGCCGCCCCCGTGCTGGAGAAACTCGCGCACATCTGAGCACACGCACCCACGCCGCGGGCAGCGGCCGCAGCAAGGAGGCGAACCCTTTGAGGACGGGATCCGGAGCAGCTTCCGCCCCCGCACCTGACCACCGCGACACCCAGGCCGCCCTCGACACCCCCGCCCGCAGGAACTCCATGTTCTCCTCGCTGAGGATCAGGAACTACCGCCTGTTCTTCCTCGGCCAGGTCGTCTCCAACATCGGCACCTGGATGCAGCGCATCGCCCAGGACTGGCTGGTGCTGAGCCTCACCGGCTCCTCGGCCGCCGTCGGCATCACCACCGCCCTGCAGTTCCTGCCGATGCTGCTCTTCGGCCTCTACGGAGGCGTCCTCGTCGACCGGCTGCGCAAGCGGCCCGCCCTCATCGTCACCCAGACCGCGATGGCCCTCACCGCGATCGCGCTCGCCGTCCTCACCCTCACCGGCCTGGTCGACGTCTGGCACATCTACGTCGCCGCCTTCGCCCTCGGCCTCGCCACCGTCGTCGACAACCCCGCCCGGCAGGCCTTCGTCTCCGAACTCGTCGGCCCCCGCCAGCTGCAGAACGCGGTCAGCCTGAACTCCGCGAACTTCCAGTCCGCCCGCCTGGTCGGCCCCGCCGTCGCGGGCCTGCTGATCACCGGCGTCGGCACGGGCTGGGCGTTCCTCCTCAACGGCCTGTCCTTCATCGCGCCGCTCACCGGCCTGATGATGATGCGCGCCCGCGAACTGCACGCCGTCGAGCGCGCCCCGCGCGGCAAGGGACAGCTGCGGGAGGGCCTGCGCTACGTCACCGGACGGCCCGAACTGCTCTGGCCGATCGTCCTGGTCGGCTTCATCGGCACCTTCGCCTTCAACTTCCCCGTCTACCTCTCGGCCTTCGCCGACGACGTCTTCGACGGCGGCGCGGGCGTCTACAGCATGTTCAACACGCTGATGGCGGTCGGCTCCGTCTCCGGCGCCCTGCTCGCCGCCCGGCGCGGCACAGCACGGCTGCGGCTGCTGATCATGGCCGCGATCGCGTTCGGCGCGCTGGAGATCCTGGCCGCGGCGTCCCCGCGGCTGTGGATGTTCGCCCTGATCATGGTCCCGCTGGGGCTGGTCTCGATGACGGTCAACGTCACCACCAACACCAGCCTCCAGATGGCCACCGACCCGGTCATGCGCGGCCGTGTCATGGCCCTCTACATGATGGTGTTCCTCGGCGGCGCACCGGTCGGCGCCCCGATCGTCGGCTGGATCACCGACACCTACGGCGCCCGCGTCGGCTTCGCGGCCGGCGGCGCGGTCGCGGTCGCCGCGGCGTCCGTCATCGGCCTGATCCTGGCCCGGCTCGGCGGCCTGCGGCTGTCGGTGCGCTGGGACCGGGGCCACCCGCGCGTGCGGTTCGTGCCCCGGGAGCGTCAGGAGGCGCTGGCGCCGGTGGCGTGATCGCCCCCGGGCCGCGCCCCCGGCCGGTCGCGGGGGAACTCGTCGGTCCCGAGGACCAGACCGACGGCCGTCCGGGCCAGATCGATCTCGGTGCCGAAGCCGAAGCACACGCTGCCGTGGTACTTCCCGTCCTCCGGCAGCGTGTGCAGGTGCCACTCGGCGGTGTACGGGTCGACGACCAGGTACACCGGCACGCCGGCGGCGGCGTAGGCGTCCTTCTTGGGGCCGTAGTCGTTCCCCGCGGTGCTCCGGGAGATCACCTCGGCGATGAACTCGACGTCCTCGCAGCGCCACCGGCCTTCGGCGTTCTGGGCCGCGCCCTCGGCCAGCAGCGTCACGTCGGAGGCGAAGCCGTTGAGATGCCCCGGGTAGTCGATGCGGACGTCGGACTTGATTCGCTTCCGCGGGTACTTCACGCGCAGTTGTTCGACGATGTCGAGAATGATCTCCCAGTGCGTGTCCCGCTGCGGCGTCATGAAGATGTGCCCCCCGACGATCTCGGTCTTGTAACCCTCGGGGACGGGCATCTTCTCCAGCCACTCGAACATCGTGTCGAGTGTGAGCTCGTCGCTGCTCTCGGCCATCGCGATCCTGTCGTCGAGGACGGTCATCGTGGCGCTCCTCCCCGGCTGCCGCTCGATGCGTGCACCCGCGCGGTACAACGATACGCACGGCGACCGGGACACGCGGGAGCGCACGCGCGTTCCCCTGTGAGACTGGGTGCATGAGACTCTTCGCCGCCGTGCTGCCCCCCGAGGACGTGGTCCACGAGCTCGCCGTCGAGGTCGGGCGGCTGCGGGAGCTGCCCGGGGCGGACGGGATGCGGTGGACCGAGCGGGCCGGGTGGCACTTCACGCTGGCGTTCTACGGGGAGGTCGGCGACGAGCTGGTGCCCGGGCTGACGGAGCGCCTGGCGCGGGCCGCCGCCCGCACCGAGCCGTTCGGGCTGGCGCTGCGCGGCGGAGGCCAGTTCGGGCGGGGGAAGGCCCTGTGGGCCGGCGCGGAGGGCGACCTCGCGGCCATGCGGCTGCTGGCCGGGCGGGCCGAGGCGGCCGCGCGGAAGGCGGGCGTGCCGATGGACGGGCACCGCCGCTACACGGCCCACCTGACGCTGGCCCGCAGCCGGGACGGCGTCGGCGTGCGGCCGTACCTCGACGCCCTGGAGGGCCTCCGCTCCCGCACCTGGACCGTGGATGAGCTGGTGCTGGTGCGCAGCCACCTGCCGAGGTCCGGGGTCCCGGGCGAGCAGCCGCGCTACGAGGCGGTCGCCCGCCGGGCACTGGGCGCGGCCGGTTAGGCTCGACGGCGTGGACCCGAAAACCCGGAACCGGATCATGGCCGGTGCGCTCGTATTGATGTTCGTCGTCGTGGGGCTGGCGTCGGCGCTGGGCAGGTAGCGCCGACGCCGGCCCGCACGGCGGGCCCGCCGTCTACCAGGCGAAGGCCTCGGGGGACGGTCCCGGCCCCGGGAAGATCTCGTCCAGCGAGGTCAGCAGCTCCTCGCTCAGCTCCAGCTCGACCGCCCGCAGCGCGGACGCGAGCTGCCCGGCCGTGCGCGGACCGACGATCGGGCCGGTGACCCCGGGCCGGGTGAGCAGCCAGGCCAGCGCGGCCTCGCCGGGCTCGATGCCGTGCTTGTCGAGCAGGTCCTCGTACGCCTGGATCTGCGCCCGTGCGGTCGGGTCGGCGAGGGCGTCGGCGGCCCGCCCGGAGGCGCGGCGGCCACCCTCGGCCTGCTTCTTGAGCACCCCGCCCAGGAGTCCGCCGTGCAGCGGCGACCAGGGGATCACCCCGAGCCCGTAGTCGCGGGCGGCCGGGATCACCTCCATCTCGGCGCGGCGCTCGGCGAGGTTGTACAGGCACTGCTCGCTGACCAGCCCGATGGTGCCGCCGCGCCGGGCGGCGATCTCGTTGGCCTGGGCGATCTTGTAGCCGGGGAAGTTCGAGGAGCCGACGTAGAGGATCTTGCCCTGCTGGATCAGGACGTCGACCGCCTGCCAGATCTCCTCGAACGGGGTGTCCCGGTCGACGTGGTGGAACTGGTAGATGTCGATGTAGTCGGTGCCCAGCCGCCTCAGCGAGGCGTCGACCGCGCGCCGGATGTTCACCGCGGACAGCTTGTCGTGGTTGGGCCAGGCCTCGCCGTCGGCGCCCATGTTCCCGTACACCTTCGTCGCGAGGACCACCTTGTCGCGGCGGTCGCCGCCCTTGGCGAACCAGCTGCCGATGATGTTCTCGGTGCGGCCCTTGTTCTCGCCCCAGCCGTACACGTTGGCGGTGTCGAAGAAGTTGATGCCGGCGTCCAGCGCCGCGTCCATGATGGCGTGACTGTCGGCCTCGTCGGTCTGCGGACCGAAGTTCATCGTCCCGAGGACGAGCCGGCTGACCTTGAGACCTGTGCGTCCGAGCTGCGTGTACTTCATGTTCATCAAGCCAACGGCTTGGAGTGCGCTCTATGCAAGAGGGGCCGGTCCCGGGGGAAGTCGTCGGTGCGGAGGGTCAGGTCGGCCACGGTGCCGGTCAGATCGATGTCGTCGCCGAAGTCCACCCTCGTCCGCGTGAGGTAGTCGCCGTCCTTGGGGTCGGTGTAGACGAAACAGCGGCCCTGGTAGGGGTCGGCGATGACGTAGAGAGGGACCTCGGCGGTCGCGTAGGCGGCCTTCTTCGGACCGTAGTCGTTGGCGGCCGTGCCCTCGGAGATGACCTCGAAGACGAACCTGACGTCCTCGTAGCGCCAGTGGTTTCCCTCGTCCTTCTCCGCGGAGGCACGGAGGACGGCCACGTCGGGACAGAGGCCGTTCTCGTGCCCCGGAAAGTCGATGCGGACGTCCGAGAAGACCAGGGCGTCCTTCCCGAACCGGGCTTCAACGGCCATCGCCATCTTGAAGATGATGGTCCAATGGGTGTCACGCTGCGGTGTCATGTAGACGGTGCCCCCGACGATCTCGACTTTGAACCCTTCGGGGACGGGCATCCGCTCCAGCCGCTCGAACCACTCGTCCAAGCTCTGGGTGTTGTCGCTCTCGGCCATCGCGATCCTGTCGTCAAGGACGGTCATCGTGGCGCGCTCCTCCCCGGCCGCCCACGGACGAGTGCGGCCGCGCGGTACAACGATACGCACGGTGAGCAGGACACGGGACGGGCCGCGCATGCCGGACGGGCGGGACGGTCACTCCGCTCCGTCGTACGGCCCGCCCAGGTCCCACTCCTGCCACAGCGCCTCGGCGAAGGCCCCGGCGATCTTGTGTTCGCCGGTCTCGTTCGGGTGGGTGCCGTCGTAGGTGTCGGTGTGGAAGTCGTACGACTCCGGCGGCGGGACGAGCAGCAGCGGGGAGCGCGGTTCGTCGAGGTCGGCGACGGTCTTCGCGAGGAGTTCGTTGAAGTGCGTGACCTGCTCGGCGAAGGAGGTGTCCGCCTCCACCCGGATGTTGCGGATCACCGGCATCACGGCGACACGGACGCGCGGCCGGGCGGCCCGCGCCTCGGCGACGAACGCCCGCACGTTGCCCGCCGTCTGCTCGGCGTTGGTGTAGAAGCCCAGGTCGATCAGGCCCAGCGACACCAGCAGCACGTCCGCCCGGCAGGAGCGCACGGCCTCGCCGATCAGCGGGGTCATGTGGTGCCAGCCCTCGCCCCAGCCCGCCAGGTGGGCGCGGGGGAAGTCCGGGTCGGCGTACGCGTAGGAGGTCGGGGCGTCCGTCGACGGGTCGTGGAGCGTCTCGCGCGGGCCGACCAGGGTGAACGGACCACCGTACGCGGTGCACAGGTGCTGCCACAGTCGGTAGCGCCAGGTGTGTTCACCCGCGCTCCCGATCGTCATCGAGTCACCTACGGGCATGAACCTGAGCACACGATCATCATCGTGGATCGGCCCGGCGGCCGCGATGTGAGACCGGACACCCGCCGTGAAGTCCGCTGCGCCATGGCAGTCTTGGCCCATGCGCAGACCGTTCGCCCTGCTCGCCGCGACCCTCCTCACGGGCGCGCTCGCCGCGCCCGCCGCCTCCGCCGCCGACGGCGACGAGGGCTTCACGGTCAGGGACCCGCGCATCACCGAGTCCAGCGGGCTCGCCGCGTCCCGCCTCCACCCCGGCGTCTACTGGACCCACAACGACAGCGACGACGGCCCCTACCTGTACGCCGTCGACGGCGCGACCGGTGAGACCGTCGCCCGTCTCACCCTCACCGGCGTCGGCACGCCCCGGGACGTCGAGGCGATCTCCGTCGGACCGGGCGACAGGATCTTCGTCGGCGACATCGGGGACAACCTCGGCGGTACGTGGCCCTACGTCTGGATCTACGAACTGCCCGAGCCGAAGGAGCTGAAGGACGCGACCGTGCGCGCCACGCAGTACGTGGTGAAGTACTCCGACGGGGCCCGGGACGCCGAGTCGATGGTCGTGCACCCGAAGACCGGGCGCGTCTACATCGTCGACAAGAAGGAGGAGGGCGGGCACCTGTACGAGGGGCCCGAGAAGCTCTCCCCGTCCGGGGACAACGTCTTCCGGCCGGTCGCCCCCGTCGAGCTGTGGGCCACCGACGCCGCGCTCTCCCCGGACGGCGAGCACCTCGCCGTACGCGGCTACTTCGGCGGCATCCACTACGCCTGGAACGGCGGCAGGCTCCGGCGCGAGGGGCGGCTGAGCGTGCCGCTCCAGGGGCAGGGGGAGTCGGTGACCTTCTCCGCCGACGGCTCCCGGATCCTGTACGGCTCCGAGGGCGCCGAGAGCCCGGTCGAGTCCCGCGAGGCGCCCGGCGCCGGTGGGGACGGGGGCGGTGGTGGGAAGGGTGCCCGCACGGAGGACGGGAAGGGCGTCGCGGGCGGCGGCGACGGGACCACCGTCAAGATCGGCGCGGTCACGCTGGCGGTGGTCGTCGCGGCCCTCTTCGGGCTGGGCCGCCTGCGCCGCCGCAGGCGCTGAGCCGGGAGCAGCCGGTCAGCTCGCCGGCGGGCCGGGTGCCGGCCGGTCCTCCTCCGGGCCGGGCGCCGGCCGGTCCTCCGCTCCCGCCGCCCGCCGGGCGACGAACTCCTCCAGGCCGTCCAGGATGCGCTGCAACCCGAACTCGAAGTGGTCGAAGTCGGAGCCGAAGGTGTCCTCGGAGAGACCGGCGAGGACGGGGTAGCGCCCGCTGGCCATGGCCTGCTCCAGGGCCGGCCGCTGCGCCTCCCAGAACTGCGCGTCCGTCAGCCCCGAACTGCGCTCCGCCTCCTCCTGGTACAGCTGCGTACGGGCGGCCCCGACGACGTACCCGTCGATCATGATGATCGCCGACACCAGCTCCGGGTCGGACAGGCCCATCGGCTTGATCCGGGAGAGCACCCGCTCCATGCCGTCCAGCGCGCTCGGGCCGAGGATCGGGCGGGACTGGTTGACCTCCAGCAGCCAGGGGTGCCGGCGGTACAGGGCGAGGGCGGCCCGGCCCAGGGACTCCAGCGCGGCGCGCCAGCCGTCGCCGGGGGCCGCGGGGTTCTCCGAGGGCCGCTGCACCCGGTCCAGCATCAGGTCGAGCAGTTCGGCCTTGCCGGGGACGTAGCGGTACAGGGACATCGTGCCGGTGCCGAGCTCCGTGGCGATGCGGCGCATCGACAGCGCGCCGAGTCCGTCGCGGTCGGCGACGTCGACGGCGGTCTCCACGATCCGTTCCAGGGTCAGGCCCGGTTTCGGCCCCCGGCTGGGCCGCGGCCCGGTGTCCCACAGCAGGTCGAGGGTGCGCGCGATGTCGCCGCTGCCACTGGTCCGCGTACCGCTCCCGCCGCTGCTCATGGGCGCAGTCTAGATCCGAGCCGAAAAACTGGGTACGCCGTACGCGCAATCGGGTACGGTGTACCCAGTTAAGGAGAGAGGGGGGACCCATGAACGACGACGGTTACGCGGTCCGGGCTGAAGGGCTGGAGAAGCGCTACGGCGAGAAGCGCGCTCTCGACGGCTTCGACCTCGCCGTCCGCGAGGGCACGGTGCACGGACTGCTCGGACCGAACGGCGCGGGCAAGACCACCGCCGTACGCATCCTGTCGACGCTGATCCGGGTCGACGGCGGCCGGGCGACCGTGGCCGGGCTCGACGTGGCCCGCAGCCCGCGCGAGGTGCGGGCGCGCATCGGGCTCACCGGGCAGTACGCGGCGGTGGACGAGGTACTCACCGGACGGCAGAACCTGGAGATGTTCGGCAGGCTGTTCCACCTGGGGGGCAGGCGGGCCAGGGCGCGGGCGGCCGAGCTGCTGGAGCAGTTCGACCTGGCCGGCGCCGCCGACAAGGGCGTCGGCGACTACAGCGGCGGCATGCGGCGCCGGCTGGACCTGGCGGCCTCGATGATCCTCACGCCGGCCGTGCTGTTCCTGGACGAGCCGACGACCGGCCTCGACCCGCGCAGCAGGGGAGAGGTCTGGGACTCCGTGCGGGCGCTGGTGGCCGGCGGGACGACCGTGCTGCTGACCACGCAGTACCTGGAGGAGGCCGACCGGCTGGCCTCCCGGATCACCGTCATCGACCAGGGCCGGGCCATCGCCGACGACACCCCGGACGGGCTGAAGAACCTGGTCGGCGGCGACCGGATCGAGGTCGTGGTCGGCGAACGGTCGGACATCCCCCGCGTGGTGAAGGTGGTCGCCCGGGTCGCCGACGGCGAACCCGAGTCGGACGACACCGAGTTGCGGGTGCACGCCCCCGTGACCGACCGGGTGGCCGCGCTGACCGACGTCGCCCGCACCCTGCAGGACGAGGGCGTGCGGGTGGAGGACATCGGGTTGCGCAGGCCCAGCCTCGACGACGTGTTCCTGCGCCTGACCGGACACCGCACGGAGAAGGAGGAGGTGGCGGCATGAGCGCGCTGGACCTGACCGGACCCTCCCCCCGCGGCCGCGTGTACTGGGCGCTGGCGGACTGCTGGAACCTCGTCCGCCGCAGCCTGACCCACTACCGGCGCCAGCCGGTCAACATCGCCTGGCAGCTGGGCTTCCCGATCCTGTCGGTGCTGCTGTACGGCTATGTCTTCGGCAGCGCGATGCAGGTGCCCGGCGGCGGTGACTACAAGGACTTCCTGATGCCCGGGATGTTCGTGATGACGATGGCGTTCGGCTTCATCAACACCGCGACGGTCGTGGTCCACGACTCCACCAAGGGCGTCATCGACCGCTTCCGCTCGATGCCGATGGCGTCCTCGGCGGTGGTGGCCGGGCGCGGGGTGACCGATCTGATCGTCGCCTGCGCCGAGTTGGCCATCCTGATGCTGACCGCGCTGGTCATGGGCTGGCGCCCGGACGGCGGCTGGGGCTTCCTGGCGGCGTTCGGACTGCTGCTGTGGCTGCGGTTCGCGCTGATCTGGCTCGGCGTCTGGCTGGGCCTGCTGGTGCCCAACCCGGAGGCCGCGGGCGGCCTGTTCGCGGTCGCCTTCCCGCTGACGATGATCTCCAGCATCTTCGTCGCCCCGCAGCTCATGCCCGACTGGCTGGGCTGGGTGGCCGCCTGGAACCCGATCTCCTCCACGGCGGCGGCGGCCCGCGACCTGTTCGGCACCCCGGCCGGCGGCGGCGACTCCTGGGTCGAACAGCACGCGCTGCTGATGGCCGGGGTGTGGCCCCTCGTCCTGACGGCCGTCTTCCTGCCGCTGGCGGTACGGAGGTTCCAGCGGCTCAGCCGGTGAGGTGAGCCCCGGCCCGGGGGTGCAGGGACGAAGGGCGCCCGGTGGACCGTCCACCGGGCGCCCTTCGTGGAGGCGGCTGCCTACAGCTGCTCGATGACGTAGTCGACGCACTTCGTCAGGGCCTCGACGTCCGACGGGTCGATCGCCGGGAACATCGCGACGCGGAGCTGGTTGCGGCCGAGCTTGCGGTAGGGCTCGGTGTCGACGACGCCGTTGGCGCGCAGGACCTTGGCGACGGCGGCGGCGTCGACCTCGTCGGTGAAGTCGATCGTGCCGATGACCTGGGAGCGCTTGGCCGGGTCGGTGACGAAGGGGGTGGCGTGCTTCGACGCCTCCGCCCACGTGTACAGACGGCTCGAGGAGTCCTTGGTGCGGGCCGTGGACCAGTCGAGGCCACCCTGGCCGTTCAGCCACTCCAGCTGCTCGTTGAGCAGGAAGAGGGTGGCGAGCGCCGGGGTGTTGTACGTCTGGTTCTTGCGGGAGTTGTCGATCGCCGTGGGCAGCGAGAAGAACTCCGGGACGTGCCGGCCGGAGGCGTGCACGCGCTCGGCGCGCTCGATCGCGGCGGGGGAGAACACGCCGATCCACAGGCCGCCGTCGGAGGCGAAGGACTTCTGCGGGGCGAAGTAGTAGACGTCCGTCTCGGCGATGTCGACCGGGAGGCCGCCCGCGCCGGAGGTGGCGTCCACCAGGACCAGGGCGCCCTCGTCGGCGCCGGCCACCCGCTCGATGGGCATGGCGACACCGGTGGAGGTCTCGTTGTGGGTGAACGCGTAGACGTCCACGCCGGCTTCGGCGGTCGCCTCGGGGTGCGTACCCGGGTCGGCGGAGACGACGGTGGGCTCGGCGAGCCACGGGGCGAGCTTCGCGGCCTTGGCGAACTTGGAGCTGAACTCGCCGAAGGTGAGGTGCTGCGACTTGTTCTCGATGAGGCCGTGGGTGGCGATGTCCCAGAACGCGGTGGAGCCGCCGTTGCCGAGGACCACCTCGTAGCCGTCGGGGAGGGAGAACAGCTCGGAGATGCCCTCGCGCACCTTGCCGACCAGGTTCTTCACCGGGGCCTGGCGGTGGGAGGTGCCGAGCAGGGACGTGCCGGTCGCGGCCAGGGCGTCCAGCGCCTCCGTCCGCACCTTGGAGGGACCCGCGCCGAAACGTCCGTCGGCGGGCTTGATGTCAGCGGGAATCTGGATCTCAGCCACGGACGGAGCCTATCGGCTGAGGGAAACCCGGGCGAAACATCGTCCGTCCGCTGAGACGGGCCGGGGGCGGGCGGTGGACGGGCCCGGGAAGGCCCGTCCACCGCCCCGCGGAGGTCAGCCGCCGAGCTTCACCGGGAGCTCGAACAGGTCGTTCTGGGTGACCACCGGCTTGTTGCGCAGCTCGCCCGCCGGGACCGCCAGGTCCAGGCCGGGGAAGCGGGCGTACAGGGCCGGCAGCGCCACACCGGCCTCCAGGCGGGACAGGGCGGCACCGGGGCACACGTGCGGGCCGTGACCGAAGGAGATGTGCCGGTTGGCGCTCTCCCGGGTGATGTCGAAATCGCCCGCCGTCGGCCCGTGCGCCTGCTCGTCCCGGCCGATCGCCGCGTACGACACGATCAGCGCGTCCCCGGCCGGCAGGACCGTGTCACCCACCGGTACGTCCTCGGTCGCGAACCGGATCAGCACGTGCGACGTCGGCGTGGCGTACCGCAGGGTCTCCTCGACCACCGCCGACCAGTCGGCCCGGCCGGACAGCACCAGTTCCCGCTGCTCGGGGTGGAGGGAGAGGTTGACCACCGCGTTGACGATGAGGGAGATCGTCGTCTCGTGACCGGCCGCCACCATCAGCTGGAGCGTGGAGACGATCTCCTCGTCGGTGAGGTGGTCCCCGTCCTCCGACGCCTGGACCAGCGCGGAGGTCAGGTCGTCGCCCGGGTTCGCGCGCTTGCTCGCGACCGTCTCCGTCATGATCTGCGCCAGCTCGGTCAGCGTCGCGATGACCTCCTCGGGCGGGGTCTGCGTGGAGAAGAACTTCTCGAAGAGTTCCTTCAGCCGCGGCAGCCGCTCCTCGGCGAGACCCATCAGGTCGGCGATCACGTACATCGGCAGCGGGTAGGCGAACAGGGCCTTGAGGTCGACCGTGTCACCCGGCTGTGCGGCCAGCTGGTCCAGCAGCCCCTCGGTCAGCTCCGTGATCCGCTCCCGCATCCGCTCCACCCGGCGCGGGGTGAGCGCCTGCGCCACCAGCGTGCGCAGCCGGCGGTGGTCGGCGCCGTCCACGGTGAGCATGGAGCGGGGCGGGTTCGCCAGCCCGATCAGCGGCCAGTCGGGGGCTATCTCGCCGCGCTGCCAGGCGCCCCACACGTTGATGTCCTTCACCAGACGCGGGTCGGTGAGCAGCTTCTTCGCCTCGGCGTGGTGCGTGACCGCCCACACCGGTACGTCGCCCGGCAGCGTCACGGCGGCCAGCGGCCCCGCGGCCCGCAGCGCCGCGCTCTCGCCGTCCAGGTCGGAGACGAAGGGGTCGAGGGCGATACGGGTCTGTCCGGCGTCCGGCGTCGTGGTGTCCGTAGCAGCCGTCATGCGCGCGTGCCTCCATGGGCGGGAGTGGGAGTGAACGTGACCGGGAGTTCGGACAGTCCGCGCAGCCACGGGGACGGGCGGCGGGTGAGCTTCGCGGCCGGCACCGCGAGGTCGATGTCCGGCAGCCGGTCCAGTACGACCTCGATGCCGGTCCTGGCGATCACCTCGGCGATCTCCTGCGCCGGGAACGGGCAGCGGTGCTCCCCGTGACCGAACGAGAAGTGGGCGCCGTTGCCGCCGGTCAGCGCCGAGGCGTCGGTGCGCACCTGGGGGTCGGAGTTGGCGCCCTGCAGGCCGAGCAGCACCATGTCACCGGCGCGGATCCGGCGCCCGCCGAGCTGGGTGTCGCGGGACGCCCAGCGGGCGGCCACGTTCTGCGTCGGCGTGTCCTCCCACAGCACCTCGTTCATCGCCTCGGCGACGCTGTTGCGGCCGCCGAACAGCGAGGCCGCGAAGCGGTTGTCGGTGAGCATCAGGTGCAGCGAGTTGCCGATCCAGTCGGCGGTCGGCTGGTGCCCGGCCGCCATCATCACCATCAGGTCCTGGCAGACCTCCTCCTGGGTGAAGCCGGAGGAGTCGGCGAGCATCCGGGACGTGACGTCCTCGGCGGGCCGCTCGGCGCGGTCCGCCACCAGTTCCGTCATCGAGGTGAACAGGTGGACCTGGCCCGCCAGGGCCCGCTCCCGCCCGTCGATCATGTCGTTCAGGGCGGTGACCAGGGCGGGGCCGGCCTCGTCGGGGAAGCCGTAGAGCCGGGCCAGTACCCGCACCGGCAGCAGCATCGCGAACTCGGCGATGATGTCGGCGCTGCCCCCGGTGCAGATGCCGTCGATGAGTTCGTCGGCGAACTTCTCGGCGTAGCCGCGCAGTTCGAACGGGTCGACCGCCTCCAGCGCGGACACCAGCATCCCGGCCCGCTCGCGGTGCCGCTCGCCGACGGTGTAGAGGATCGACGGCTGCCTGCGGCCGATCATCGGCAGCAGCGGCCAATCGTCGGGGATGTTCTCCCACTGGTTCCACAGTTCGGAGTCACGGCTGAACAGCACCGGGTCGCCGGTGATCTGGTGCAGCTCGCGGTAGCCGAGGACCAGCCAGGCCGGTGCGTCGCCGTCGAGCACCACCGGGACGACGCTGCCGTGCTCGCGCCGCAGCTCCCGGTACACGCGGGCCGGGTCGTCCTGCAGCAGGGACCCCTGGAAACGGACGGCGTTGGGGAGGGAGGCGGGGCTCACACCAGCTCCTGACGGGGGGCTCGGGCCGGGTCGGCGTACAGGCTCTGGATGTGCTCCACCAGCGTGATCAGCACGATCTTGCTGGACTCCCGGGACCGCGCGTCGCAGTTCACCAGCGGCACGTGCGGGTCGAGGTCGAGGGCCTCGCGGATCGCTTGCGGGGTGAAGGTGGCGCCGCCGAAGTCGTTGCAGGCCACGATGAACGGCGTGCCGTGCTTCTCCAGCCGGTCGATGGCGTACCAGGAGTCGTCGATGCGCCGGGTGTCGACCAGCACGACCGCGCCGAGCGTGCCGGAGAACAGCCGGTCCCACAGGAACCAGAAGCGTTCCTGGCCGGGCGCGCCGAACAGGTACAGCACGTTGTGCGCGTCGAGGGTGATGCGGCCGAAGTCGAAGGCGACGGTGGTCGAGGTCTTGGCGCTGACCCCGCTGGTGTCGTCGACGGCCTCACCGGCCTGCGTCATCGTCTCCTCGGTGTTGAGGGGACGGATCTCGCTGACCGAGCGGACCATGGTCGTCTTGCCGGCGCCGAAGCCGCCCACGACCACGATCTTCAGGCCGTTGTCGGCCGACGCGCCCAGCGGTGCACGGCTCTCGGCGGCCGTGTCCGTGCGCGTGTCAGAGGTTGCGGAGTCCAACGAGCACCTGCTCCAGGATGTCGGGGTCGGGTACGGCGGCCTTGCGGGGGTGGCGGGCGCTGACCCGGCCCGCCGCGAGGAGGTCGGAGAGCAGGATCCGGGTGATGCTGACGGGCAGCTTCATCTCGGCCGCGATCTCCACGACCGCCGTGGGGCGTTCGGTCAGCCGCAGGATCGCCGTGTGCTCGGACTGCATGCCGGGCACCGGATCGCATTCGGCGACGACCAGGGTCACCAGGTCGAAGGGGTTGTCGGGACCGGACCGGCTGCGGCCTCCGGTGAGGGTGTACAGCCGGTCGGGGGCGTCGTCCCTGCCAGGCCGGCTCATGCGGTGCGGGGCAGCGCGGTCAGGTGCTCACCGAGCTGTTCGACGAGTTCGCTCATGTTGTGCCCGATGAGCCCGGCGTCCGCGTCCTCGCTGGTGACGACGGCGAGGTGGGCGCCCGCGCCGGCCTCCACGATGAACAGCACGCCGCCGTAGAACTCGGTCATGGCCGACCGCACCCCGCCGCTGCCGTCGCCGAACTCGATCGAGGCGCCGTGCGACAGCGACTGGATGCCGGCGGCTATCGCGGCGAGCTGGTCGGCCTGGTCGGCGGACAGCTCCGGGGTGCGGCACAGTTTCAGGCCGTCCCGGGACAGCACGAGCGCGTGCCGGGCGCCCGGCGTGCGCTCCAGCAGTCCTTCCAGGAGCCAGGTGAGCTTCTCGTCGGCGGTCGTCGTGCCGGTCATGAGGTCGTGTCGCCTTCCGGGGTCGCGGGGGTGGGTCGTGCTTCGGGGGTCTGGTCGGGGGTGGTGGGCGTGGCGCCGGGGGCGTCCGCGGTGGTGCCGGTGTCCGGGTCGGCCGTCTCGTGCGGGGTGGGGGTGCGGACGGCCTGGCGGAAACTGCTGAAACGCGCGGTGCGTGCCCTGGTCTCCTCGGCCGTGGGGGCGGGCCGGGGGGCGGCGGGACTGCCGCTGCCGGAACGCGAGCGCTCGGCCTCGGCCAGGGTCCGGCCCCGGCGGCGGCGCGGCAGCACCAGGGGTGCCGCGTCGCCCTCCGGGGACGGGGACTCGTGGGTGGGGACCGGGTCGGGGTCGAGGTCGGACCCCGCGCGGGACGCGGCGTAGGAGACGGTGGCGTGCGCGCCGTCTCCGCGGGACGCGGACCGCTCGGCGGGCGCGGTGCCGGCGCCCGTGCCGGTCGTGGTGCCACCGCTGTGCGCGGCGGCGTGGGTGGTCTCGGGCTCCGGGCGGCCGGGGGCGGCTGCGGTGGCCGGGGCGCTGTCCCGGTCGCCGTGCCGGCTGCTGCTCCGGCGCTGGGGGAGGCCGGTGTCCGTGGCGTCCGCGGCGTCCGCGGGGGAGGCGTGGGAGCCGGCCGGGGACTTCGGGGCCGTGGCGGCCGGCGGGGTGACGCGACCGGGGGTGGCGGCCGGCGGGGTGGTGCGGCCGGACGGGGCGGCCGGCGGGAGCGGGGCGGCGGGGGCCGCGTCCGCCGGGACGAGGATGTCCTGCGGTACGAGCATCAGCACGCCCGTGCCGCCGCGGGCCGAGGGACGGTAGGACACCCGGAGTCCGTACCGGCGGGCCAGCCGGCCGACGACGGCGAGGCCCAGCCGGGTGCCGGTCAGACCACCGAGCTCGGTCAACTCGCCGGAGACCGCGCGCTCGGCGCGGCGCAGCTGGGCCTCGCCCATGACGAGGCCGCTGTCCTCGACGGACACGATGACGCCCGCCGGGACCTCCTCGACGTACACGTGGACCTCGGCGGTCGGCGGCGAGAAGTTCGCCGCGTTGTCGAGGAGTTCGGCGAGCGCGTGCATCACGCCCTCGGCGGCGTGGCCCGCGACGGCGGTGTCGCTGGCGGAGTGGACGCGGATCCGCTGGTAGCCGCTGATCCGGCCCATGGCGCCGCGCAGGATCGACTCCATGGCGATGGGCCGGGCCCAGCGCCGGCCGGAGCGGGCGCCGGTGAGGACGGCGACGGAGTCGGCGAGCCGGCCCGCCTGGGCGGTGCGGTGGTCGAGGTGGAGCAGGTCGGCGAGGACCTCCTCGTCGTGGTGCTTCTCCTCCATCGCGCGCAGGTCGGCGAGCATGCCGGTGGACAGGGCCTGCATCCGCCCGGCCGCGTTGGCGGTCGCGGACACGGCGGCGGCACGCGCGCCGTTGGCCTCGCGCAGCTTGGCGGCCAGCCGTTCGTTCCGCTCGCGGAGCCGTTCCCTCTCGGCCGTCAGCTCGGTCCGCTCCTCGTCCAGCCGCTTCAGCTCGTCGACGTGGTCGCGGGCCGTCCGGGCGGTGTGGGCCGTGTGCTCCTCGGTGATCAGGTGCAGCTTGGCGGCGTGCTCCTCGGCGAGGCGTTCCAGCTCGGCGGTGTGCGCCGCGGTGAGCCGGGAGCGCTCCTCGGCGTGCTCCCGCTCCAACCGCGCGAGGTCGTCGCCGTGCTGCCCGGCGAGCCGGTCGCGTTCGGCGGCCAGGGTCTCGGCGAGGTGGGCCCGTTCCTGGTCCAGCTCGGCGGACAGGCGGGCGCGTTCGCGGGTCAGTTCACCGGTCAGCCGTTCGTGCTGGCGGCGGGAGTCCTCCGCCAGCCGGGCCCGTTCCTGGAGCAGCCGTCCGACGTCCTGGGTGACGGATTCCAGCCGGGTCCGTGCCGCGCGCCCCGAGAGCACGGCGTACGTGGCGACGGCGGCGGCCGCGCTCAGCAGCACGGCGGCGATCGTGCCGATCACCGTCGTGGCAGCGATCGCCTCGTCCGGGACGAGGAAGACGGCAGCGAGGACGGCGAGGGCGGAGAGTGCCGCGGTGATCAGGGGGACGGGCACCAGGCTGCGGGGGGTGGGGCGGTCGCCGGGGAGCAGGGGGGAGGTCATCAATCAGGGTCCTCGGTCGGGTCCTCGGTCGGTCCGCGGGCGTGCGCCGTCGTGTCTGCGCGGCCCTCGGGCGGGTTCGATGGGGACGCCGGACCTGATTTCGGGGTCGCTTCTCCGAACGAGGTCCGACAACTGCGCGCAACTCGCGGTCACTATATGAGAGTTCGTGATCGCCTTGGGAAGATTCTGCAGTCGCATTCGGTAAATCACGTGTTTCAGGGGTGTCCGGGGTGCCTGGACCGTGTGCGCCGCCGCCCGCTGCCGGTGCCCGCGGGGGCATCCTGAGGGCATGACGGATCTCCGGGAACTGCGGGCCGCGCTGCGGTCCGCCGTGCGCGGCGAGGTCGACTTCTCCGTGACCGCGCGGGCGCTGACCACCATGGACGCCTCCAACTACCGCCGGGTGCCGCTCGGCGTGGTGGCCCCGCGGGACGCCGACGACGTGGCGGCGGCGCTGTCGGTGTGCCGGACGTACGGCGTCCCCGTGGTGCCGCGCGGCGGCGGCACGTCGATCGCCGGCCAGGCGACCGGCACGGGTGTGGTGCTCGACTTCACACGCCACATGAACCGTCTGCTGTCCCTCGACCCGCGGGCCCGCACGGCCGTGGTGCAGCCGGGGCTCGTCCTCGACCGCCTCCAGGAGGCCGCCGCCCCGCACGGCCTGCGTTTCGGACCGGACCCCTCCACCCACAGCCGCTGCACCCTCGGCGGCATGATCGGCAACAACTCCTGCGGCTCCCACTCGGTGGCCTGGGGCACGACGGCCGACAACGTGCGCGAGCTCGCGGTCCTCACCCCGCGCGGGGAGCGGCTGCGCCCCGGCCGGGACTTCTCGGGCGCACCGGCGGGACTGCGGGACCTGGTGGACGGCGAACTCGCCCTCCTGCGCACGGCGTTCCCCGACCTCCCGCGCCGCATCTCCGGCTACGCGCTGGACGCCCTGCTGCCCGAGAGGGGCGCCGACGTCGCCCGCTCCCTCTGCGGTTCGGAGGGCACGCTGGGCGTGGTCACCGAGGCGGTGGTGGACCTCGTACCGGCACCGCGCGCCCGGGCGCTCGCCGTGCTGGCGTACGCGGACGAGAGCGGGGCGGCCGAGGCGGCGGCCGGCCTGCTGCGGTACCGGCCGCTGACCGTGGAGGGCATGGCGGCCGATCTCGTGCCGTCCGGCACGGACCTCCCCCGCGGGGGCGCCTGGCTGTTCGTGGAGACCGGCGGGGACACGGAGGCGGAGGCCCGCGCCCGGGCGGAGGGCATCGTCCGCGCGGCCGACGCCCTGGACGCCCTCGTGGTCACCGACCCGGCCCGGCAGCGCACGCTGTGGCGCATCCGGGAGGACGCGAGCGGCACGGCCACGCGCATGCCGGACGGCACGGAGGCCTGGCCCGGCTGGGAGGACTGCGCGGTGCCGCCCGCCCGGCTCGGTGCGTACCTGCGGGACTTCCGGGCGCTCATGGCCGACCACGGTCTGCGCGGCGCCCCGTACGGGCACTTCGGGGACGGCTGCATCCACGTCCGCATCGACTTCGACCTGCTGACCGCGCCGGGCATCGCCCGCTTCCGGCACTTCTCGGAGGAACTGGCCGGCCTGGTCGTCTCCCACGGCGGCTCCCTCTCCGGCGAACACGGCGACGGCCGGGCGCGGGCCGAACTCCTCCCGCGCATGTACGGCCCGCGGACGGTCGCCCTCTTCGAACGGGTGAAGGCCCTCTGGGACCCCGACGACCTGCTCAACCCCGGCATGCTCGTCCGCCCGGCGCCCCTGGACACGGACCTCCGCTTCTCCGTCCTCCCGCGCGAACCGGTGGACGTCGTCTTCGGCTACCCCGCCGACGCCGGCGACTTCTCGGCGGCGGTACGCCGCTGCGTGGGCGTCGCCACGTGCCGTACGACGTCGGTGTCGGGACCGGCGGTGATGTGCCCGTCGTTCCGCGCGACGGGCGAGGAGGAGCACTCCACGCGCGGGCGCGCCCGCCTGCTGCACGAGATGCTCGCCGGCGAGCTGGTGACCGACGGCTGGCGTTCGGCCGAGGTGCGGGACGCCCTCGACCTGTGCCTGTCCTGCAAGGGCTGCCGCTCGGACTGCCCCGTCGGGGTCGACATGGCCACCTACAAGGCGGAGTTCCTCCACCACCACTACGCGGGCCGCCGCCGCCCCGCCGCCCACTACGCGATGGGCCGGCTGCCGCAGTGGCTGGGCTGGGTGGCGCGTACGCGGTCGGCCGGGGTGGTCAACGCGCTGGCCTCCTTCGGTCCGTCGGCGCGGGTGGCGAAACGGCTGGGCGGGATCGCGGGGGAGCGGGAGATCCCCCGGCTGGCGTCGGAGACGTTCACGCGGTGGTGGCGGGGACGGGGCGTGCCCGGCGGGAACGGCACGCTGGTCGTCCTCTGGCCGGACACCTTCACCGAGCACCTCTCACCGTCGGTGGGCCGGGCGGCCGTACGGGTCCTGGAGGCGGCGGGACTGCGGGTGGCGCTCCCGCCGACCCTGCGACCGGGCGGCCGGGTGGGCGACGCCCGCTCCCGCTCGGCCCTGTCCCTGCTGACGGCCCGCAGGGCCCGGGTCTGCTGCGGCCTCACCTACCTCTCCACGGGCCAGCTCGACCGCGCCCGTGCGGTCCTCACCCGCACCCTCGACCTCCTGGAACCGGTGCTGGCCACCGACGCCCCCCTGGTCGTCCTGGAACCGAGCTGCGCCGCGACCCTGCGCACGGACGCCCCCGAACTCCTCCACGACGACCCCCGCGCGGCGCGGCTCGCCGCCCGCGTCCTCACCTTCGCGGAGACCCTGGAGCGGCACGCCCCCGACTGGACCCCACCGCCGGTGAACCGTCCCGTCACCGGCCAGACCCACTGCCACCAGCACGCGGTCCTGGGCGAGGACCCCGACCGCCGGCTCCGCGCCGGGGCCGGCCTCACCGGCGACCTGGCGGGCGGCTGCTGCGGCCTGGCCGGCAACTTCGGCTTCGAGAAGGGCCACTACGAGGTCTCGGCCGCCTGCGCGGAGGACCAGCTCCTCCCGGCGGTGCGCGAGGCCCCGGACGAGGCGGTCGTCCTGGCCGACGGCTTCTCCTGCCGGACACAACTGGACCACCTCGCGGGTGTCCGGGGCCGCCACCTGGCGGAGGTCCTGGCGGCGGCCCTCGACGACGGGTGAGCAGCCGCGGCCCGCACCCCGCCGGCCTGACCCGCCGGTGCCGTCAGGGAGTCGTCCCGCCCCGTATCAGCGGACCGCACACCGGCTGTACGCCCTCCGGGAGGTCGTCCGGGCGGCACCAGCGGGCGTCGAGGATCTCGAAGGGGTCGAGGCGCAGCTCGCCGCCGAGCAGGCGGGCCTCGAAGGCGACCTCCATGCGGGTGCGCAGGCCGCTGTTCAGCATGACCAGGCGGCCCACCTCCACGTCGAGGCCGGTCTCCTCCCTGACCTCGCGCACCACGGTGTCCCGGAAGTCCTCGCCCTTGCGGGCGAAGCCGCTCGGCAGGCCCCACTGGCGGCCCGGCGGCCACATCCGGTGCCGCAGCAGCAGCACCCGCCCCTCGTCGTCGCGCACCACGCCGGTCACGCCGACCACGAACTTGGCGTGCAGCAGCCACATGAGGCGGGGCTGCACGGGGCGCAGGAGTCGCCAGAGACGGACAAGAACTCGTCGCACGGGGCCTCGGATGAAGTGGGGACGGACGCGGGGGGCACCAAGGGGAACGGTACCTGGCGGGGGTCCACGGGACGGGACGGAGTTGACCGGGGCGGACCGGCGGCCGCATCGTCAGGTCTATAACCGTTTCACGGTACTGACCCGGGCCCATACCCTGGACCGGACAGTCCTGTGAGACGTGCACGCGTGTGCAGCAGGCAGTGTGTACCCCGACGTCCCCGGAAGGCCCGGCCCGTGACCACCCCCAGCGCCGCCACCCCGTCCACCGCGTCCGCCACGGTGCCCACGCCGGCCGGCGCCCCGCGCGGGCGCGGCTCACTGGGCCCGGTCGGGCTGGTGCTCGCCGGCGCGGTCTCCGTGCAGTTCGGCGGGGCGCTGGCGGTGACGCTGATGCCGCGGGCCGGTGCGCTCGGGGTGGTGACGCTGCGGCTGCTGGTGGCGGCGGTCGTGCTGATGGTGCTGTGCCGGCCGAAGCTGCGCGGGCACTCGCGCGCCGACTGGGGCACGGTGATCGCCTTCGGTGTCGCCATGGCCGCGATGAACGGGCTGTTCTACCAGTCCGTCGCCCGCATCCCGCTCGGCCCGGCGGTCACCCTGGAGGTCCTCGGCCCGCTCACACTGTCCGTCCTCGCCTCCCGGCGGGCGATCAACCTCGTGTGGGCCGCCCTCGCCCTCGCCGGCGTGTTCCTCCTCGGGGGCGGCGGCTTCGGCAGCCTCGACCCGCTGGGCGTCGCCTTCGCGCTGGGCGCCGGCGCCATGTGGGCGGCGTACATCGTCTTCAGCGCCCGTACCGGCCGCCGCTTCCCGCAGGCGGACGGGCTCGCCCTCGCGATGGGTGTCGCGGCGCTCCTCTTCCTGCCGCTGGGCGTCGCCGAGTCCGGCACGAAGCTCCTCGACCCGACGATCCTCGCCCTGGGCGCGGCGGTCGCGGTGCTGTCCTCCGTCCTGCCGTACACCCTCGAACTGCTCGCCCTGCGCCGCCTGCCCGCCTCCGCCTTCGCGATCCTGATGAGCCTGGAACCGGCCCTCGCCGCGGCGGCCGGCTTCCTCGTCCTCGACCAGGCCCTCTCCGCCACCGAGGCCGCCGCCATCGCCCTGGTCATCGCGGCGAGCATGGGGGCGGTGCGGACGCAGGTGGGGCGGGGGAAGGCGAAGGGGCGCCCGGCGTTCGCTCCGGGCGGGGGAGCGGAGGGCGATCGCAGGCGCGGATGAGGGGGCCAAGCACGCGTTCGTCGCCGGTGGCTTCTTCGTGTACATGGTCACGCCGCGCTCGGAGCTCGTCACCATCTGGCACGTGACGCCGAATCCGCTTCCCTGAAGGCCCGGCGGAAGGCCGGGCGGTGGGCCCGGTGTGGTCCGTCGCCTGGGATTCGGTCGCGAGAAAAATTCATGCAAGCATGATTGCTTGTTTTCGGCTCCGATGCCATGCTCCACGCAACCGCGCAGCACACCACCGTGTCCGTGTTCCGAGGGGAGCGCCTCGTGTCCGATCCGACGCCCGTGATCGACGATCTGCGTGAGGAGAGCGAGGAGGCCGACCGGCTGGTGGCCGGGCTGGAGACGGAGCAGTGGGCGCTGCCGACGCCCGCCGCCGGATGGACCGTCGCCCACCAGATCGCCCACCTGGCCTGGACCGACCACTCCTCGCTGCTCGCCGTCACCGACGCCGACGGCTTCCGGGCACTGGTGGAGGGCGCCCTGAACGCCCCGCACACCTTCGTGGACGACGGGGCCGAGGAGTACGCCCGGGCCGCGCCCCCCGACCTGCTCGCGCGGTGGCGGGAAGGGCGTGCGGCACTGGAGAAGGCGCTGCGTCAGGCGCCGGCCGGGGCACGCTTCCCCTGGTACGGGCCGCCCATGTCGGCCGCCTCCATGGCCACCGCCCGCCTGATGGAGACCTGGGCCCACGGACAGGACGTCGCCGACGCGCTCGGCGTGCGGCGGCCTCCCACCGCCCGGCTCAGGCACGTGGCGTGGCTCGGGGTGCGGACCCGGGACTTCGCCTACGGGGCGCACGGGCTCACCCCGCCCGCCGGACCCTTCCGCGTCGAACTCACCGGGCCGGACGGCGCGACATGGACCTACGGCCCCCAGGACGCGCCCCAGCGGGTCACCGGCCCCGCGCTCGACTTCTGCCTCCTGGTCACCCAGCGCGCCCACCGCACGGACCTCGCCCTCACCGCCGACGGCCCCGACGCCGACCGCTGGCTGGACATCGCCCAGGCCTTCGCCGGCCCGCCCGGCGGCGGACGCCTGCCGAAGGGGGAGGACACCCGGTGACCCTGCGCATCGGAAACTTCTCCGGCTTCTACGGCGACCGCTTCGACGCCCTCCGCGAGATGCTCACCGGCGGCGGGGTCGACGTCCTCACCGGCGACTACCTCGCCGAGCTGACCATGCTCATCCTCGCCCGCGACCGGCTGAAGGACCCCTCCGCCGGATACGCCCGCACCTTCCCGCGGCAACTGGAGGAGACCCTCGGACTCGCCCACGAGCGGGGCGTCCGGATCGTCACCAACGCGGGCGGGCTCAACCCTGCCGGGCTCGCCGACGCCGTACGGGCGCTCGCCGACCGGCTCGGCCTCCCCGTACGGGTCGCCCACGTCGAGGGCGACGACCTCACCGCGCGCCACCCCGGCAGCCTCGCCGCCCACGCCTACCTCGGCGGCTTCGGCATCGCGGAGTGCCTGCGCGCGGGCGCCGACGTGGTCGTCACCGGGCGGGTCACCGACGCGGCCCTGGTGACCGGGCCCGCCGCCGCCCACTTCGGCTGGGGGCCGACGGAGTACGACCGGCTCGCGGGCGCCGTCGTCGCCGGGCACGTCCTGGAGTGCGGGACGCAGGCCACCGGCGGCAACTACGCCTTCTTCGGCGAGCGCGACCCCCGTGACCTGCGCCGGCCCGGATTTCCGCTCGCCGAGATCCACGCCGACGGCAGCAGCGTCATCACCAAACATCCCGGCACCGGCGGCTTCGTCGCCATCGGCACGGTCACCGCGCAACTGCTCTACGAGACCGGCGGCGCCCGCTACGCCGGTCCTGACGTCACCGCGCGCCTGGACACCGTGCGGCTGGCCCAGGAGGGGCCCGACCGGGTGCGCGTCGAGGGGGTGCGCGGGGAGGCCCCGCCGCCCACGCTCAAGGTCGGCCGCAACCGGCTCGGCGGCTTCCGCAACGAGGTCGTCTTCGTGCTCACCGGGCTCGACATCGAGGCCAAGGCCGGCCTGGTGAAGGAGCAGATGGGCGACGCGCTCGCCAAGTCGCCGCCCGCCGACGTGCGCTGGGAACTGGCCCGCACCGACCGGGCCGACGCCGGCACCGAGGAGACCGCCAGCGCGCTGCTGCGGCTCGTCGTGCGCGACCCCCGGCAGGAGGCGGTCGGGCGGGTGCTGAGCGGGGCCGCCGTCGAACTGGCCCTGGCGAGCTACCCCGGCTTCCACGTGGTGGCACCACCGGGGAAGGGCTCGCCCTACGGGGTCTTCGAGGACGTGTACATCCCCCAGGGCGACGTCGACCAGGTGGCCGTCCTCCACGACGGGCGCCGCATCACCGTGGACGCACCCCACGACACCGCCGTACCCGACGGCGTACCGGACCCCGCGCTCCCCGAACCGCTGCCCGCCGGGCCCACGAGACGGGCACCCCTCGGCCTCCTCGCCGGCGCCCGCAGCGGCGACAAGGGCGGCAACGCCAACGTCGGCGTCTGGGCCCGCTCCGACGACGCCTGGCGGTGGCTCGCCCACGAACTGACCGTCGAGCGGCTGCGGGAGCTCATCCCCGAGACGACCGGCCTGCCCGTCACCCGGCACGTCCTGCCCCACCTGCGCGCCCTGAACTTCCTCGTCGAGGGCATCCTCGGCGAGGGCGTCGCCGCGCAGGCCCGTTTCGACCCGCAGGCCAAGGCACTCGGCGAATGGCTGCGGTCCCGGCACCTCGACATCCCGGAGGCTCTGTTGTGACGGTCCTCGCATCCGCGCTCGACACGGCCGACCCGGAGTACCGGGAACACCGTGACGCCATGCTCGCCAGACTCGCCGCACTCGGCACCGAGCACGCCAAGGCCCTCGCGGGCGGCGGCGAGAAGTACGTCGAGCGGCACCGCGGGCGCGGCAAGCTGCTCGTCCGCGAACGCGTCGAACTGCTCCTCGACCCCGACACGCCCTTCCTGGAGCTGTCCCCGCTCGCGGCCTGGGGCAGCGACTACACCGTCGGCGCCTCCCTCGTCACCGGCATCGGCGTCGTCGAGGGCGTGGAATGCCTCATCACCGCGAACGACCCGACCGTGCGCGGCGGCGCCAGCAACCCGTGGAGCCTGCGCAAGGCCCTGCGCGCCAACGACATCGCCCTCGCCAACCGGCTGCCCGTGATCAGCCTCGTCGAGTCCGGCGGCGCCGACCTGCCCTCCCAGAAGGAGATCTTCATCCCCGGCGGCGCCATCTTCCGCGACCTCACCCGGCTGTCCGCCGCCGGCATCCCCACGATCGCCGTCGTCTTCGGCAACTCCACCGCCGGCGGCGCGTACGTCCCCGGCATGTCCGACCACACGATCATGGTCAAGGAACGGGCGAAGGTGTTCCTCGGCGGCCCGCCGCTGGTCAAGATGGCCACCGGGGAGGAGAGCGACGACGAGTCCCTCGGCGGCGCCGAGATGCACGCCCGCGTCTCCGGCCTCGCCGACCACTTCGCCGTCGACGAGCGGGACGCGGTCCGCCAGGCCCGCCGGGTCGTCGCCCGCCTCAACCACCGCAAGGCGCACCCCGATCCCGGACCCGCCGCACCACCCAAGTACGACGAGGACGAACTCCTCGGCATCGTCCCGGGCGACCTGAAGATCCCCTTCGATCCGCGCGAGGTCATCGCGCGGATCGTCGACGCCTCCGACTTCGACGAGTTCAAACCCCTCTACGGCACCAGCCTCACCACCGGCTGGGCCGGCCTGCACGGCTATCCCGTCGGCATCCTCGCCAACGCCCAGGGGGTCCTGTTCAGCGAGGAGTCCCAGAAGGCCGCCCAGTTCATCCAGCTCGCCAACCAGCGCGACATCCCGCTGCTGTTCCTGCACAACACCACCGGCTACATGGTCGGCAAGGAATACGAACAGGGCGGCATCATCAAACACGGCGCCATGATGATCAACGCGGTCAGCAACTCCCGCGTCCCCCACCTGTCCGTCCTCATGGGCGCCTCCTACGGCGCCGGTCACTACGGCATGTGCGGCCGCGCCTACGACCCGCGCTTCCTCTTCGCCTGGCCCAGCGCCAAGTCCGCCGTCATGGGCCCGCAACAGCTCGCCGGCGTCCTGTCCATCGTCGCCCGGCAGTCGGCGGTGGCGAAGGGACGGCCCTACGACGACGAGGCGGACGCGGCGCTGCGCGCCATGGTGGAGCAGCAGATCGAGTCCGAGTCACTGCCCATGTTCCTGTCCGGGCGGCTGTACGACGACGGCGTCATCGACCCGCGCGACACCCGCACCGTCCTCGGCCTGTGCCTGTCGGCCATCCACACCGCCCCCTACGAGGGCGCGCGCGGTGGCTTCGGCGTCTTCCGGATGTGAGGGTCATGATTACTTCCGTACTGGTGGCGAACCGGGGCGAGATCGCCTGCCGCATCGCCCGCACCTGCCGTGAGCTGGGCATCAGCACGGTCGCCGTGCACTCGGACGCCGACGAGCACGCCCTGCACGTCCGCGTCGCGGACACGGCGGTACGACTCCCCGGGGCGGCGCCCGCCGACACCTACCTGCGCGGCGACCTGATCGTGAAGGCCGCCCTCGCGGCCGGCGCGGACGCCGTGCACCCCGGCTACGGCTTCCTCTCCGAGAACGCCGGCTTCGCGCGGGCCGTCCAGGACGCCGGCCTGATCTGGATCGGGCCGCCCCCGGAGGCGATCGAGGCGATGGCGTCCAAGACGCGCGCCAAGGAACTCATGGGCATCGAGCCCCTGCGCGAGGTCACCGAGGCCGACCTGCCGGTGCTGGTGAAGGCGGCCGCGGGCGGCGGCGGACGCGGGATGCGCGTCGTGAGGCGCCTCGCCGACCTGGACGGCGAACTGGCCGCCGCCCGCGCGGAGGCCGCGAGCGCCTTCGGCGACGGCGAGGTGTTCACCGAGCCCTACGTGGAGGGCGGACGCCACGTCGAGGTGCAGGTCCTCGCCGACACCCACGGCACGGTGTGGGCGCTCGGCACCCGCGACTGCTCCCTCCAGCGCCGCCACCAGAAGGTCATCGAGGAGGCCCCGGCCCCCGGGCTCCCGGCACGGCTCACCGAGGAACTGCACGCCCTCGCCGTACGCGCCGCACGCGCCGTCTCCTACGTCGGCGCCGGCACCGTGGAGTTCCTCGTCGCCGACGGCCGGGCGCACTTCCTGGAGATGAACACCCGCCTCCAGGTCGAACACCCGGTGACCGAGGCCGTGTTCGGCATCGACCTGGTCGCCGGGCAGATCAGGGTCGCCGAGGGCCATGCCCTGGACCTCGACCCCCCGCCCGCGCGCGGACACGCCGTGGAGGCCCGCCTCTACGCCGAGGACCCGGCCCACCAGTGGGCACCGCAGACCGGCCGGCTGCACCGCCTCACCGTCCCCGACGGCGTGCGCCTGGACACCGGGTGCACCGGCGGCGACGACATCGGCGTCCACTACGATCCCCTGCTCGCCAAGGTCGTCGCCCACGCGCCCACCCGCGCCGAGGCGATCCGCACCCTGGCCTCCGCCCTCGACCGCGCCGAGATCCACGGCCCCGTCACCAACCGGGACCTCCTCGTCCGCTCCCTGCGCCACGAGGAGTTCACCGCGGCCCGGATGGACACCGGCTTCTACGACCGCCACCTGCCCGAGCTGACCACCCCCGCCCCCGACCCGTACGCCCCGCTCGCCGCCGCCCTCGCCGACGCCCACGGCCGCTCCCGCCTCGGCGGCTGGCGCAACCTCCACTCGCAGCCGCAGATCAAGCGGTACGCCATGGCGGGCGAGGAGCACGAGGTCCGCTACCGGCACACGCGCGAGGGCCTGGCCGCCGACGGGGTGCGGGTCGTCCACGCCGACGCGGGCCTCGTGATCCTCGACGTGGACGGCGTACGGCGCAGGTTCGGCGTCAGCCGCTACGGCGACCGCGTGTACGTGGGCGCCACCGCCCTCACCGCCCTGCCCCGCTTCCCCGACCCCACCACCGAACACGCCCCCGGCTCCCTGCTGGCCCCCATGCCGGGCACGGTCGTCCGCATCGCCGAAGGACTGACCGAGGGCACGACCGTAGAGGCCGGCCGGCCCCTGCTGTGGCTGGAGGCGATGAAGATGCAGCACAAGATCACCGCCCCGGCCACGGGCACGCTCAGCGCCCTCCACGTGACCCCCGGCCAGCAGGTCGAGGTCGGCGCCCTCCTGGCGGTCGTCGAGGCAACCCCCTAGGGGCGCGGGGCTGTGCCCGATATGCGGCCGCCGCCGCGTGGGCGCGACCAGCCCGGGGAAACCCGCACCCTCCCGACGACCTGAAGCCCTTCCCCCTTAGGAGCGCTCATGCCCGTCATCGAATCCGAAGAACACAAGGCCCTCCGCGCAGCCGTCGCCGCCCTCGGCGCGAAGTACGGCCGCGACTACCTCACCAACGCCGTCTCCTGCGGCCAACACCCCGCGGAACTCTGGGCGGAGGCCGCCGCACTCGGCTACCTCGGCGTCAACCTCCCGGAGGAGTACGGCGGAGGAGGCGGCGGCGTCTCCGAACTCTCCATCGTGCTGGAGGAACTGGGCGCCGCCGGCTGCCCCCTGCTCATGCTCGTCGTCTCCCCGGCGATCTGCGGCACCGTCATCGCCCGCTTCGGCACCGGGGAACAGAAGCGGGAATGGCTGCCCGCCCTCTCCGACGGCACCCGCACCATGGCCTTCGGCATCACCGAACCCGACGCCGGTTCCAACTCCCACCGCATCACCACCACCGCCCGGCGCGACGCCGGCACCGGCGACTGGCTGCTCACCGGCCGCAAGGTGTTCGTCTCCGGCGTGGACACCGCCGACGCCACCCTCGTCGTCGGCCGCACCGAGGACGCCCGCACCGGCAACCTCAAGCCCTGCCTGTTCATCGTGCCGCGCGACGCCGAAGGCTTCCAGCGGCACGCCATCGACATGGAACTCAACGCCTCCGAGCGGCAGTTCGAGCTGGTCCTCGACGACGTGCGGCTGCCTCCCGCAGCACTGGTCGGCGACGAGGACGCGGGCCTGCTGCAACTGTTCGCCGGCCTCAACCCCGAACGCATCATGGGCGCCGCCTTCGCCATCGGCATGGGCCGCTACGCCCTCGCCCGGGCCGTCGAGTACGCCCGCGAACGCACCGTCTGGAAGGTCCCGATCGGCGCCCACCAGGCCATCGCCCACCCCCTCGCCCAGGCGCACATCGAACTGGAGATGGCCCGCCTGATGATGCAGAAGGCCGCCCACCTGTGCGACGCCGGGGACGACATCGGCGCCGGCGAAGCCGCCAACATGGCCAAGTACGCGGCCGGAGAGGCCTGCGTGAAGGCCGTCGACCAGGCGGTGCACACCCTCGGCGGGAACGGCCTCACCCGCGAGTACGGGCTCGCCTCGCTGATAACGGCCGCGCGCGTGTCTCGTATCGCCCCGGTCAGCCGGGAGATGATTCTCAACTACGTCTCCCACCAGACCCTGGGCCTGCCCAAGTCGTACTAGGCCCGGCAGCCTCACCGGCCGTCTTGGAGGAACCATGTTCCGAAGCGAGTACGCAGACGTCCCCCCGGTCGACCTCCCCATCCACGACGCGGTGCTCGCCCGGGCCGCCGAGTTCGGGGACACCCCGGCACTGATCGACGGCACCGACGGCACCACCCTCACCTACGAACAGGTCGACCGCTTCCACCGGCGGGTCGCCGCCGGACTGGCCGAGGCGGGCGTACGCAAGGGCGACGTGCTCGCCCTGCACAGCCCCAACACCATCGCCTTCCCCACCGCCTTCTACGCGGCCACCCGCGCGGGCGCCTCCGTCACCACCGTCCACCCCCTGGCCACCGCCGAGGAGTTCGCCAAGCAGCTGACGGACTGCGCGGCCCGCTGGATCGTCACCGTCTCCCCGCTGCTGCGGACCGCGCGCCGAGCCGCCGAACTCGCGGGCGGCATCGAGGAGGTCCTCGTCTGCGACAGCGCGCCCGGACACCGCTCCCTGATCGACATGCTGGCCTCCACGGCCCCCGAGCCGGTCGTCGACATCGACCCCGCCGAGGACGTCGCCGCGCTGCCGTACTCCTCCGGCACCACCGGTGTCCCCAAGGGCGTCATGCTCACCCACCGGCAGATCGCCACCAACCTCGCCCAGCTCCAGCCGTCCATCACGGCCGGCCCCGGCGACCGCATCCTCGCCGTGCTCCCCTTCTTCCACATCTACGGCCTGACCGCCCTCATGAACGCCCCCCTGCGGCAGGGCGCCACCGTCGTCGTCCTCCCCCGCTTCGACCTGGAGACGTTCCTCGCGGCCATCCAGAACCACCGCATCACCGGCCTGTACGTCGCCCCGCCCATCGTGCTGGCCCTCGCCAAACACCCCCTGATCGCCGAGTACGACCTGTCCTCCCTGAAACACGTCGTCAGCGCCGCCGCACCCCTGGACGCGAGCCTCGCCGCCGCCTGCTCGCAGCGGCTCGGACTGCCGCCCGTCGGCCAGGCGTACGGCATGACGGAACTGTCGCCGGGCACCCACGTCGTCCCGCTGGACGCCATGGACGACGCACCGCCCGGCACCGTCGGCAAGCTGCTCGCCGGCACCGAGATGCGGATCGTCTCCCTCGACGACCCCGGCAAGGACCTCGGACCCGGCGAGTCCGGCGAGATCCTCATCCGCGGCCCCCAGGTGATGAAGGGCTACCTCGGCCGGCCCGACGCCACCGCCGCGATGATCGACCAGGACGGCTGGCTGCACACCGGGGACGTCGGACACGTCGACCGGGACGGCTGGCTCTTCGTCGTCGACCGGGTGAAGGAACTCATCAAGTACAAGGGCTTCCAGGTCGCCCCCGCCGAACTCGAAGCCCTGCTCCTCGCCCACCCGGGCATCGCCGACGCGGCCGTCATCGGCGTCTACGACGAGGACGGCAACGAGGTCCCGCACGCCTTCGTCGTCCGCCGCCCCACCGCGCCCGAACTCACCGACGGCGAGGTCATGACGCACGTCGCCGAACGCGTCGCCCCGTACAAACGCGTCCGCGCCGTCACCTTCATCGACGGCGTCCCGCGCGCCGCCTCCGGAAAGATCCTGCGCCGCGAACTCCGCACCGCGCACAAGGAGCCCTCGTGACCCTGATCGGCCGCACCCGTGTCCGGGGCGTCGAAACGCTCTCCCTCGACGCCCCGGAGCGCCGCAACGCCCTGTCCGCCGCCCTCGTCGGCGAACTCGCCGGCGCGCTCGCCGACGCCGGCCAGGACACCGGCGTCCGCGCCGTGGTCCTCACCCACACCGGCACCACCTTCAGCGCGGGCGCCGACCTGCGCGACCCGCCCACCCCCGACGCCCTCGTGGGTCTGCTGCGGAGCATCGTCGCCCTGCCCAAACCCGTCGTCGCACGCGTCACCGGGCACGTCCGCGCGGGCGGACTCGGACTCCTCGGCGCCTGCGACATCGCCGTCGCCTCCCACGCGGCGACGTTCGCCTTCACCGAGGTCCGCATCGGGGTCGCCCCGGCCGTGATCTCCCTGCCGCTGCTGCCCCGCACCGACCCGCGCGTCCTCGCCCGCTACTACCTCACCGGGGAACGCCTCGACACCGACGAAGCGGCCCGCACCGGCCTGATCACGGCGGCCGGCGAGGACGTGGACGAGGTGCTCGCCCCGATCCTCGACGGACTGCGCCGGTCCGCCCCCGAAGCCCTGGCCGAGACGAAACGGCTGCTCACGGCTAGGGTGCTGGAGACCTTCGACCGGGACGCGGCCGCCCTGACCGCGCTCTCGGCACGCCTCTTCGCCTCCGCCCACGCGCGCGAGGGGATGACGGCCTTCCTCGAACGACGGGATCCGGAATGGGTGGTGTGAGCACGTCCGACCGTGCGGAACGGTTCCCCAAGCAGGACCGCAGCCGGGCCACCCGGCAGCGGCTCCTTCAAGCCGCCGTGGCCTGCCTCGCCGAACACGGCTGGGCGGGCTCCACGGTCACCGTCGTCGCCGAACGCGCCGGCGTCTCCCGGGGAGCCGCCCAGCACCACTTCCCCACCCGCGAGGACCTGTTCACGGCCGCCGTCGAGTACGTCGCCGAGGAACGCTCCACCGCGCTGCGCGCCCTCTTCCCGGAGGGCGCCGCCACCGGCGACCGCCGGGCGGTCGTCGAGGCACTGGTCGGCCTCTACACCGGGCCCGTCTTCCGCGCGGCGCTCCACCTCTGGGTCGCCGCCTCCAACGAGGACCAGCTCCGCCCGCGCGTGACCGAACTGGAACTGCGGGTCGGCCGCGAGTCGCACCGCATCGCCGTCGAACTCCTCCACGCCGACGAGTCCCGCCCCGGCGTCCGCGAAACCGTCCAGGGCCTCCTCGACATGGCCCGCGGCCTGGGCCTGGCCACCCTCCTCACCGACGACACCGCCCGCCGCGCACGCGTGGTGGCCCAGTGGGCGGCACTGCTGGACGAGGCGCTGGGCTGACCGTGGGCGACTTCTGGCAGGTGATCGTCGACCTCGACGCGACCGGGACCGAGGCGGAACGGCTCGCGGACCACGTGGTCGGGTGGCTCGTGGCCGAGGGCGTCGTGCTCGCCGAGCGCACGCCCTGCGTGCCGGGGCAGCCCCTGGGACACCCGCCGGGCCCGCACTGGCACCGGGCGGTCACCGACGACTGGGACCGGCCCCCTGGTGACGGTCTCGCCGTCCGCACCGGCCGCACCGGCTTCACCAGCGGCGCCGACATGCCCGGCGCGGCCCTCTGCCCGCGCTGCGCGGCGGCCACCCCGCTGGACGACGCGACCTGGGAACGCTTCACCCACGCCATGCGGACCTGGTACGACGAGGGCGCCGCCGACATCGGCTGCCCCGCCTGCGGCGCGGCCGTCCCCCTTGCCGACTGGACCTGGGACGAGGCACCCCTCGCCTTCGGCAGCCTGGGACTGGAGTTCTGCAACTGGCCCGAACTCAGTCCGGTATTCCGCGCCCGGACGGCCGACGTGCTGCACGGGCACCGAACGGCGTTCGTCTGGGGCAAGCCGTAGCGACCTGCGCCTCCACGGCCCGCTCGCGGGCCTCGCGCACCGCCCGGAGGGCGTCCTCGACGTCGTCCGCCGTCACCTCGCCGCGGGCGGCGAGGGCACGCGCCTCCGCCGCCGCCGCACCGGCCGGCGACGGCGCCGCTCCCTCGCCCCGCCCGCGGGACACCGGCCCGCTCCGGAACTCCCGCCCGTTCACGGGCTCAGCCGCTCCACCCGCCAGCCCCCGTCCGCCTCGGCGACGTACCGCAAGCGGTCGTGCAGGCGGTTCTCCCTGCCCTGCCAGAACTCCACCGTCCGCGGGACCACCCGGAAACCACCCCAGTGGGGCGGGACCGGCACCTGCTCGCCCTCCGGATAGCGGGCCGCCAGCTCGGCGTACGAGGCGTCCAGCTCCTCGCGGCCGGCGATCACCGAGGACTGGCCGCTGGCCCACGCGCCCAGCTGCGAGCCGTGCGGGCGGGTGCGGAAGTAGGCGGCCGTCTCGTCCCGGCCGGTGCGCCGCGCGGTGCCGGTGACGATGACCTGCCGGGCCATCGGATGCCAGGGGAACAGCAGCGAGACGTGCGGGTTCTCCGCCAGGTCACGGCCCTTGCGGGAGCCGTAGTTCGTGTAGAACACGAACCCGTCGTCGTCGAAGTGCTTCAGCAGCACCGTGCGGGAACTGGGCCGCCCGTCCGCGTCCGCCGTGGAGACGATCACGGCGTTCGGCTCGAACAGGCCGCCGTCCGTCGCGGCCTGCTTGAACCAGCGCGCGAACTGCTCGACGGGCGTGGCGGCCAGGTCGGTCTCGGAGAGCCCCTCGGACCGGTACTGCTTGCGCATCGCGGCGAGCTGGAAGGGCACGGCGTCTCGGTCGGTCACGCCGTCATCCTGCCGCACGAGCGCGGCCCCGGGGACGGTGTCGTACATCACGTGGTGGCACTGAGTGCCGCGAACTCTCCCCAAAGATGGCACTCAGGGATATCGTGCAGGCACTGATCCGGTTGGGTGACCACCAGCCGGGGCACCACAGGGATGACGTCCCGGACCGCGAGTCCACACACCGTGACCGCGGATCCACCGGACGCGTCCGCTCGAGCCGACCGGACCGGCACATGGTCGTTCCACCCACAACACCATCTGTCACCCACCTCACCAAGGAGCCGCCAGATGTCCGACTTCGTACCCGGGCTCGAAGGAGTCGTCGCGTTCGAAACGGAGATCGCCGAACCGGACAAGGAGGGCGGCGCCCTCCGGTACCGGGGCGTCGACATCGAGGACCTGGTCGGGCACGTCTCCTTCGGCAACGTCTGGGGACTGCTCGTCGACGGCGCGTTCAACCCCGGGCTGCCGCCCGCGGAGCCGTTCCCCATCCCCGTGCACTCCGGTGACATCCGCGTCGACGTACAGTCCGCGCTCGCCATGCTCGCCCCCGTGTGGGGCCTCAAACCGCTCCTCGACATCGATGCCGAGCAGGCCCGCGACGACCTCGCGCGCGCCGCCGTCATGGCGCTGTCCTACGTCGCCCAGTCCGCCCGCGGCCAGGGCCTGCCCATGGTGCCCCAGCGCGAGATAGACAAGGCCGACTCCATCGTCGAACGCTTCATGATCCGCTGGCGCGGCGAACCCGACCCCAAGCACGTCGCCGCCGTCGACGCCTACTGGACGTCGGCCGCCGAGCACGGCATGAACGCCTCCACGTTCACCGCGCGGGTCATCGCCTCCACCGGCGCGGACGTCGCGGCGGCCCTCTCCGGAGCCGTGGGCGCCATGTCCGGCCCGCTGCACGGCGGCGCGCCCTCGCGCGTACTCGGCATGATCGAGGAGATCGAGCGCACCGGGGACGCCGAGGCGTACGTCAAGCAGACCCTCGACAAGGGCGAACGCCTCATGGGCTTCGGCCACCGCGTCTACCGCGCGGAGGACCCCCGCGCCCGCGTCCTGCGCCGCACCGCCCGTGACCTGGGAGCACCGCGCTTCGAGGTCGCCGAGGCCCTGGAGAAGGCCGCCCTGGCCGAGCTGCACGCCCGCCGGCCCGACCGGGTGCTCGCCACCAACGTCGAGTTCTGGGCGGCCATCGTGCTGGACTTCGCCGAGGTCCCGGCGCACATGTTCACGTCGATGTTCACCTGCGCCCGTACCGCGGGCTGGTCCGCGCACATCCTGGAGCAGAAGCGCACCGGCCGCCTGGTCCGCCCCTCGGCCCGCTACGTCGGCCCGGGCACCCGCGACCCGCGCGAGATCGAGGGCTACGGGGACATCGCCCGCTGAGCGGGCCCCGGAAAAGCAGACGACCCGCGAGTCTGGTTCCTCCCGGAGGGAGGAGCCGGCCGGACGTTACCGGCGACTCGCGGGTCGGGTGACTGCGTTGGATTGGGCCGGTCGCGCGCATCACGCACACGCTGGTCCGGCGCCGAACCGAGTACGGCGACGGGCTACTGGCCCGCAGCCACCTCTTCCGTCCGGTCTGCATACATCTGCCGAACCACCTCCCTTCTGAAGTAACGCCACACTAAGAACCGATCGCCGGTGAATCAACCGTTTTTTCCCGGCCCTCTGTTTTCGGTGCCGCGCCTTTCCGTCCCCGGTGGGCGAGAGACGGCGTGCAACGATTTACTCAATGTTGCGGGAACTTGGTGTGCGCTGAGTCACGTTCAAGTTGAATGATGGTGGATGAGCGAACCGTCGTGCCGTACGTGCGGACGCAGCCTGCAGGGGGTCCAGGTGAGTGCTTCCCGGCGTAGTGGGACCACCGACGAGCTGGGGCCGGACGAGCCCGGGCCCGGGCGGGAGGGGTCGGACGGCTCCGACCTCCTCGCCGCGCTGCTCGACGGCATGGACGCCGCGCTGTGCGCCTTCGACGCGCACGGGACGGTCACGCACTGGAACCGGGAGGCGGAGCGCATCCTCGGCTGGAGCGCGCGGGAGGCCGTGGGCCGGGCCGGGTTCGCCGGGTGGGCGGTGCGCAGCGCGGACGCCGAGGAGGTCGAGGCGCGGCTGATGTCGGCCATGGACGCGCCGGGCCGGCAGGTGAACGAGTTCGCGCTGCTGACGAAGGACGGCGGCCGGGTGCTGGTGCGCACGCAGTCCGCTGCCGTGCCCGGGCCCGACGGGAAGCCGGCGGGGGTGTACTGCGCGTTCAGCGAGGTGCACACGCAGATCGACCTGGAGCGGTCGATCGCGTTGAGTGAGGCGCTGCTCGACGACGCCAGCTGGGGGGTCGTCCTGGTCGACGCCGACCTGCGTCCCGCCGTGGTGAACACGCACGCCGCGCGGGCCCTGGGCGCGGGGCGTACGGCCGTACTGGGCCGGCCGCTGGGTGAGCTGCTGGCGCAGGGGGTGGAGGAGCTGGAGAGTGCGCTCACCCATGTCCTCGCCGAGGGTGCGCCGCCCGCGCCGGCCGAGCTGTGGGTGAGTGTGCGGACCCCGGAGGGCGAGCGGCGGCGGTGCTGGCGCAGCGGGTTCGTGCGGCTGGCGTCGCCGCTCGCGGAGGAGCCGGTGCCGCTCGGGGTGGGCTGGCTGTTCCAGGACGTGACTCAGGCCCGGCAGGGCGAGCAGGAGGCGTCCCTGCTGCGGTTCCGTGCGCAGCAGTTGCACCGGGCGGCGCGTGCGGCGGCGGAGTGCGAGGATCCCGCGGAGGCGGTGACGGTCCACCTCGACTTCGCGCTCGCCGGGTTCGCCGACCATGCGCTGATCGACCGGGTGGCCGAGTGCCCCGGGGACGCCGACGCGGTGCGGCTGGTGCGGATCGCGGCGACACCGTCCGGCGCGCCGGGGCCGAGCAGGCTGGACGGGCGGGCGGGGCTGCCGGTGCGGTACGCGGAGTCGCACCCGGCGGTGCAGTGCGTGGAGCGGGCCGGGTCGGTGCGGGCCGGGGCGGGGGCCCTGAGCGCGGAGGAGGCGCGGGCGTGGGCGCTGGGGCGCCAGTGGCCCCCGGACGCGGTGTACGCGTTGTGCACGGTGCTGCGGAGCCGGGGGCGCACGCTCGGTGCCGTGACGTTTCTGCGGGGGGCGGGGCGTCAGGCGTTCGAGCGCTCCGACGCGATGTACGCGGAGGACGTGGCCGTGCGCATCGCCGCGTCCCTGGATCTGGCGGGTCTCGCGGCTCCGGAGCGCTGACGGGCCGGCGTCAGTGGCGGTAGTAGATCCGGTCGGCGTACTCGTCGAACACCCGGGCGTTCCACTCGTGCCCCCCGTCCACGTTGCCGGATCGCAGCAGCGGCGGTTCGATGCCCCGCTCCGCGAGGACCGCCGCCGCCGTCGCCATGACGGCCTGCAGCAGCGCCGTGGTGACGACCGTCGACGCGGGTGCGAACGGCGCCGGGACGCCCTCGTGCGTCAGTTCCGCGTCCCCGACCGCGATCTTGGAGTCCAGCACGAGGTCGCAGTGGTCCTTCAGGAACGTCCCCGAGGAGTGCCGGGACGACGTCTGGGCCGCGTACGCCACCGACGTCACGCCGACGACCCGTACGCCCCGCTCGCGCGCCTTCACGGCCATCTCCACGGGCAGCGCGTTGCGCCCGGACAGGGAGATGATCACGAGTGTGTCGCCCGCGCGGAGCGGTGAGGACTCGAGCACGACGCCCGCGAGTCCGTCGACGCGTTCCAGGGCGGAGCCCAGCGTGGCCGGCCGCACGTCGACGCCGACGACACCGGGCACGGCGAGCAGGTTCATCAGGGCCAGTCCGCCGGCGCGGTAGACGAGGTCCTGGGCGGCGAGCGAGGAGTGCCCGGCGCCGAAGGCGAAGAGCCGGCCGCCGTCCGCGACGGTGTCGGCGATCAGCGTGCCCGCGGCCTCGACGGACGCGGCCTCCTCGTCACGGATCCGCCGCAGCAGACCGATCGCGGCGTCGAGGAACTGACCGGCCGGCGTGCGGTCGCTCATGCGGCATCCCTTCGCGGGTCGAGTGCTGCGGATCACCGTGCGGTCCGGACCAGTGCCGTGTCAATACGGCGTCGGCGCAGCCGGTTCACCGGTGTCGTGGGCCCTCGTTCTCGCGGCGCCGCCCGGTTGTCAGCCGCATGCGTCAGAATTGAGTCCGGGGCCAGCGCACGCGCCGGTGAGCAGTCCAGCCTCCGGCAGAGCCAATCCGCAGATCTCATCAAGGGGCATGAATGTCCGGACTGATCGACACCACGGAGATGTATCTCCGCACCATCCTCGAGCTGGAGGAGGAAGGTGTGGTCCCCATGCGCGCCCGGATCGCCGAGCGGCTCGACCAGAGCGGGCCGACGGTCAGCCAGACGGTGGCGCGCATGGAGCGCGACGGCCTGGTGTCCGTCGCCCCGGACCGGCACCTGGAGCTCACGGAGGAGGGCCGCCGGCTGGCCACGCGCGTGATGCGCAAGCACCGCCTCGCCGAGTGTCTCCTGGTCGACGTGATCGGTCTGGAGTGGGAGCAGGTCCACGCCGAGGCCTGCCGCTGGGAGCACGTGATGAGCGAGGCCGTCGAGCGCCGCGTGCTGGAGCTGCTGAGGCACCCGACGGAGTCGCCGTACGGCAACCCGATCCCGGGTCTGGAGGAACTGGGCGAGAAGGACGGCGCCGATCCGTTCCTCGACGAGGGCATGGTGTCGCTGGCCGAGCTCGACCCGGGCGCCGAGGGCAAGACGGTCGTGGTGCGCCGGATCGGCGAGCCGATCCAGACGGACGCGCAGCTGATGTACACGCTGCGCCGGGCGGGTGTGCAGCCCGGTTCGGTGGTGAGCGTCACGGAGTCGGCCGGCGGCGGGGTGCTGGTCGGCAGCAGCGGTGAGGCGGCCGAGCTGGAGACGGACGTGGCGTCCCACGTCTTCGTCGCCAAGCCCTGACCGGGCGGCCGGCGCGCCGCCGGTCCGCGGCCCGCGCGACACCGGTCCGCGCCCGCGCCCGCTCACGGGGCGGACGCCCGGCGCCCGCCGGTGTGAACGCGCCGAATCGCGGGTCCGTTGCGTCGAATCGCAGCGGCTCGCCCGAACGGCGTGCGAGGCTGTCGCGTGAGGCATATGACCTGAGGGGCTCTTGGCCGGACCGACAGCGATGTCATCCCGGCCGGGAAGGGGCGGGACGATGTGCCGCGACCACGTGAGGAGCCCCGGCGCCGCACGGCGCCGGGGCCTGTCCTCCCCTGTGCCGACCCGGAGCCCCGAGCTCCCAGGGTCGTTCCCCTCGGACCGATTTCCCCGAGCGGTCCGCCTCCCGTTGAAGATCTCCCCTGGGCCGCGGCGATCAATCCCCGCCGGGTGTCACTCGAACGAGGGGTGTTGCCGGGCAAGAGCGCATTTTCGAATACTCATTCGATAACCTGCGGGGTGCGGGGTGCGGGGTGCGGCAACAGCGGGGTCAGGACACAGGCAGTGGGCAGGCAGCGAGCTTGGGGGGTGCCAGGACCATGGCGCGACGCATCGACGTGACCGGGACGGACGGCGTACGGCTCGCCGCCTGGGAGTTCGGCGACCCGCCCAAGGACCACCGGGACCCGGCGGAGCACACCGCGCCGGACGTGCCCGGCGTGCTGTTACTGCACGGCCTGATGGGCCGTGCCTCGCACTGGGCGTCCACCGCCCGCCGGCTCTCCGGGCGCTACCGCGCGGTCGCCCTCGACCAGCGCGGCCACGGCCGCAGTGACAAGCCCCCGCACGCCGCCTTCACCCGCGACGCCTACGTCGACGACGCCGAGGCCGCCCTGGAGCAGCTCCGCCTCGGCCCCACCGTCCTCATCGGGCACGCCATGGGCGCGCTGACCGCCTGGCAGCTCGCCGCCAAACGCCCCGACCTGGTCCGCGGCCTGATCATCTGCGACATGCGGGCCTCCGCCCTCGGCGCCGCCTCGCAGCGCGAGTGGGCCGAGTGGTTCAAGGCCTGGCCGATGCCCTTCGCCACGCTCGCCGACGTACGCAAGTGGTTCGGCGAGGACGACCCGTGGGTGGAGCGCCCCAACCCCGCGCGGGGGGAGTTCTACGCCGAGGTGATGGCCGAGTCCCCCGACGGCTGGCGCCCCGTCTTCGACCCGGAGCAGATGCTCCGCTCCCGCGAGACCTGGGTGTTCGACGCCCACTGGGAGGAGCTGGCCCAGGTACGCTGCCCCGCCCTGGTGGTCCGCGGCCTCGACGGGGAACTGGGCCGCGCGGAGGCCCAGGAGATGGTGCGGGTCCTGCCCCGCGGCCGGTACGCCGAGGTGGCCGACGCCGGTCACCTCGTCCACTACGACCAGCCGGAGACCTGGCTGGCCGCCGTCGAGCCCTTCCTCGACTCCCTCGGCGACGACTGAGCGCCCCGCGCGGCGGCCGTGCCCACTTCCGGCGGCGCCGCGCGGCGGCCGGGCCCACGATCCCGGCGAACCCCCAGCGGGCAGCTCCGCATCGATCCCACCGTCAGCGGCCTGCTCCCCGCACCTGAAGTCCACGGGGAGCACGGTGCCGCTCCAGGGGCGCGGGCAACCGCGCGACGGGCCACCACGGGCCCGCGGTCCCCGAACAGCGCAAACCCTCCCGGGACAGCGGTCCCGCCCTACCGGGTCCCGCCCGCACGCGTAGGCCAGCGGTGGGATCAGCTCCTCCACATCGGGCAGCCACCGGTTGGCCGCGGACGGCCGGCAGGCCCACTGCACCGCTCCCCGGCACCCCACCCGGGTGGGCGGCGCGGCCACGAAGTCGCCCTCGCCGCGCACCGTCAGGTCGATCGACGAGGGCGACCACCCCAGCCCCCGCAGCAGCTTCGGCACCTTCGCGGCCGCCCCCGGCAGGACGAAGAACTCCGTCCGCCGGTGCGGCGTCACGGTGACCGGGCCCAGCGTCAGCCCCATCCGCTCCATCCGCGCGAGCGCCAGGAACCCGGCCGTCTCCGGCACGGAGACCGCGTCGAAGGCCCGCCCGGTGGGCAGCAGCACCGAGGCGTCCGGCCGCTCCCGCCACATCCGCCGGGCGACGGTCGCGCTGCCGGTCGCCCGCACCGCCCAGTCCGCGCGGGCCGGGTGCGCCCCGGGCGCGGGACACGCCGCGTCACCGCACGAGCAGCCCCGCACCCCGTCCAGGGTCTCCAGCCAGGTGCCCGGAACCACGTCCCAGTGCCGCTGCTCCGCGTAGCGGACGGCGGCGTCGAGCAGCGATTCCCCGCGCTGCGTCGGGATCTGTACGGCGTCGGTGCCCGCGATCGTCTCTTCCACGATGAACACAACTACGGCCGTCACCAGGGGTTACGCCCGCCCGCGTGCGCGGGGGAGGAGCACCGGGCCTCCGGTCGGGGCGCACGGGTGCATCCGCGGGGGCGCGCGGGGGAACCGCGTTCGCGGATGGGTAGCCACGAGGGGGGCCGGCAACCGCCGTTACCCCGGCAATCCTCACATGCTTCGCATTGTCGGCACAGCGGCGGGGCATTGATCTTCACGGCCGGTTCTTCTCGCCGGGACGTGAGAAGTACGGCCGCGGAAGAACGTCAACCCGGTGCGTGGGCAGGCACCGCAGCCTGAGGGGGTACGCCATGGCCGCAAGGCCTCTCGTCGCGCGGCAGCCGAACGAACGGCTGCAGGCGCTCATCCAGGAAGCCGGGTGCTCCAACGCCGGGCTGGCCCGCAGGGTCAACATGTGCGGCGCCGAGCACGGCCTCGACCTGCGCTACGACAAGACGTCGGTGGCGCGCTGGCTGCGCGGACAGCAGCCGAGGGGCCGGGCGCCGGCGGTCATCGCCGAGGCCCTGGGCCGCAAACTCGGCCGCACCGTCACCATCGACGAGATCGGCATGGCCAACGGCAAGAACCTCGCCTCCGGGGTCGGCCTCCAGTTCTCGCCGACGGTGCTGGGGGCCATCGAGCAGGTCTGCGAACTGTGGCGCAGCGACGTGGGGCGGCGGGACTTCCTGTCCGGCTCGTCCGTCGCCGCCTCCGCGCTGGTGGAGCCGAGCCGCGACTGGCTGATCTCCGCGCCCGACGGGCAGGTGGCGCGCTCGGCCGGTCCGCGGGTGGGCCAGACCGACGTCGCGGCCGTACGGTCCATGACGCAGGCGCTGGTCGACCTGGACCACCAGTACGGCAGCGGGCACGTCCGCCCGGTCGTGGTGCACTACCTCAACAGCGTCGTCTCGGGAATGCTGGCGGGGTCGTACCGGGAGGCCGTGGGACGGGACCTGTTCGCCGCGGTCGCGCGACTGACCGAACTCGCCGGGTACATGGCCGTCGACACCGGGCAGCCGGGGCTCGCCCAGCGCTACTACATCCAGGCGCTGCGGCTGGCGCAGGCGGCCGGTGACCGCGGTTACGGCGGTTACGTGCTCGCCGCCTCCATGAGCCATCTGGCCGCGCAGCTCGGGAACCCGCGCGAGATCGCCCAGTTGGCGCGCGCCGCGCAGGAGGGCGCCCGGGGGCGGGTGACCCCCCGCGCGGACGCGATGTTCCTCGCGGCGGAGGCGCGCGGCCACGCGCTGATGGGCGACACGCACGCCGCGCACGCGGCGGCGGGGCGCGCCGTGAGCGCGATGGAGGCCGCCGACGCGGACTCCGGCGACGACCCGGTGTGGATCGCGCACTTCGACGAGGCCTATCTGGCCGACGAGTTGGCGCACTGTCACCGCGATCTCGGGCACGCCGAGGCGGCGGCGCGGTACGCCCGCCAGTCCCTGGACGGGCATCCCGCCTCGCGGGCCCGGCGGCGGGCGATCGGCTACGTGCTGCTGGCCACCGCGCAGGTGCAGCAGCGGGAGATCGAACAGGCATGCAGTACGGGCCTGAAGGCGGCGGAGCTGCTGGGCGGGCTCCGCTCCAACCGCGGTGCCGAATACCTGGAGGACCTCCAGCAGCGTCTGGAGCCCTACCGGGAGGAGCCGGTGGTACGGGAGTTCGGGGCGCGCATGGAGCTCCAGGCCGCCGCCTGAGGGGTGTTGGGCGACGGGAAGCCGAGGCGGGAGGACGTGATCAGCGTGGGGTGAGGTGGTTCTGTTACCGCGCTCACAGGGCATGAGGTCGGGCTCCGTGCTGCGTGGCACCGTGCTCCGGGGACCCGGTAGCGTGAGCCGACGATCCACAAGGTCCCCCATTGGTAGGAGTCCCGGTGACGCAGAGTGGACAGGGCGAGGAGCCCTCGGCGCGCCCCGCGCGCGAAGGCATCGTGCTGCCCTCCGACGGTGGTGAGCCCCTGCTGCCGGGCGCGGCGGCCGGACCGGTCGCCCCGGGCGCCGGTGCCGACGGCCGGCCCGCCGCGGGCGGGTTCCCCGCCTCGGCCCCGCCCGGCGGCCAGACCTGGGGCACACCGTGGGGCCCCGGCCCGCAGGACCCCGGCCCGTCGTCGGGCCAGGACTGGCAGTCCGGGCCCGACGGCTCGTGGGGCGGCGCACCGGAACAGTCCTCCTGGAACGCCCCGCCCGCCCCCGGGGGCGGCCAGGTCCACCCCGGCCCGCTGCCGCCCGAGGGCGCCCGTCCCGCGACCCACGGCGCCGACGCCGGGTACGGCGGGCACCGGGCCCCCGGCCCGCAGCACGGCGGCGAGGACCCCTACGGCACCGGTCACGGCGCGCACGGCGCCCCCCAGGCGTACGGCGTCCCGCCCGCCCTCCACGCACAGCCGGGCGCCGGATACGGCGGCCACCAGGGCCCGGACGGCGCCCCGGACCCGTACGGCTCCGCCTACGGAGCGCCCGCGCACCACGCCGGGAACGCCCCCCACGGCTACGGCGGCCCGCAGGCCGCACCCGACGGATCGGAGGGGGCCACCCAGTTCCTGCCGCCGGTGCCCGCCGGCGGCGCCGACGAGGGCGCGACCCAGTACATACCCCCGGTGGTGCCCGCCGGCGGCCCCGACGAGGGTGCGACGCGGTACATACCCCCGGTGGTGCCCGCCGGCGGCCCCGACGAGGGTGCGACGCAGTACATACCCCCGGTGGGCCCGGGCGCGCTGCCGCCCGAGATGCCCGCCGCGCACCACTCCGAGGAGACCCGCTACCTGGGTCCTCCGCGGCAGCACGCGCCCGGCGCCGGCCATCCGCCGTCCGCCGGCCACCCCGACGCCGAGGCCACCCAGTTCATCGCCCCCGTCACGGACCAGCCCTACGGCGCACCGGCCGGTCCGCCGCCGGGTGACGCCGGCCGGCAGCCGCCCGCCGAGTTCGACAACCTGTTCCGCAGCGACGCCGGCGGCCCGGCCGGGTCCACCCAGCAGCTCCCGCGCGTCGAGTATGGCGGCGGCCCCGCCCCGGCCGCGCCCACCCCGCACCCGTCCGGCCGGGCCGGTGACCGCGGCGGACGCGGCGGCGGCCGCAGCGGCACCCGGGTGCCGGTCATCGCGGCGGTCGGTGTCGGTATCGCCGTCCTCGGCATCGGCGCGGGCGCCCTGCTCGGCAGCGGAGGCGACGACGGCGGCGGGGACAACGAGACGGTGTCCGCCACCGCGCCCGCGAGCCAGGAGGCGCAGGCCTCTCCCTCGCCGTCCGTCGACCCCGTCCGTGAACAGGCCGTGGAGCTCGACAAGCTGCTGGCGCACAGCGGCGACAGCCGGACCGCCGTGATCAAGGCGGTCGCGGACGTGAAGGCCTGCCGCAACCTGGAGCAGGCGGCCAAGGACCTGCGGCAGGCGGCCGGGGAGCGCAGCAAGCTGGTCACCGACCTCTCCGCGCTGTCGGTGGACAAGCTGCCCGACCACGAGGCGCTGAGCGCGGCCCTCACCAAGGCGTGGCAGGCGTCGGCCTCGGCCGACAACCACTACGCTGCCTGGGCCGACCAGACCGCCGACAAGAAGGGCTGCAGGAAGGGCCAGGCCCGCACGACCAAGCAGACCCAGGCCGGCAACCGGGACAGCGGTACCGCGACCGCCGAGAAGGGCAAGGCGGCCACGCTGTGGAACAAGATCGCCCAGCAGTACGGCCTGACCCAACGCCAGCCGACCCAGCTCTGACGCCGGCCCGCCCCTAACCAGCCCGCCCCTAACCGGCCCGCCCCGGACCGGCCCGCCGCCGGCGGGCCGGTTACAGGTCCGCGCCCCGCAGGGTCTCCGTCATGTCCGTGAAGCCCTTGCGGGCGGCCACCAGCCGGCCCTTCTCGACCACCTGGAGCGTCACGTTCGCGTTGACCAGGCGGGGGAAGCCGACGGCGGCCAGCTCGTCCTGGAACTTCCACTCCAGGGTGGGGGTGAGATCGCCCGTGCTGACCTTCAGCCCGCCGTCCAGCGCGCCGCTCACCGTGTCGGAGTTCACCTCGCCGTCGCCCAGCGACTCGACGACCTGCCGGAAGACGGTGTAGGCGATCCAGGTGGTCTGCACCCCGGCGTCCGCCGCGTCGATCCGGTTGTCGCCGAACGCCTCCTTCTCGATCACCTTCTTCATGGCGTCCCAGCGCGCGTCGCCCGCCGCCGGGTACCAGCCGGTGACGTACGACCCCTCGTACGGCCCCGACGCCCCGCCGGACGCGTCGATGGCCGACTGGTCGACGCTGCCCAGCACGGTCGCGGTGCGCACCCCGGGGTGGTCCGCGCGGGCACGCCGGAAGGAGTCCATGAAGGTGCCCGTGCGGTCGCCGAGCGCCGGAACCACACAGCCCGGGTCGGCGGGATCGGCGGTGGCGCGCTCCAGGGCACGCCTGGTCTGGCTCTCGTAGGAGGTGGCGGCCTCCACGGCGCGCTGGTCGCCGGCGAGCGCGTGCCCGCCCGCCTTCAGACCGGAGTCGAGCAGCGGGGGCAGCTGGTCGCCGGCGAGGGTGTCGGGGCGGATCAGGGTGACCGGGCCGCAGGTGTCGGCGAGGGTGCGGCCGAGGCCGGCCAGCAGTGCCGGCTGGCCGCCGTTGACCGGGTAGGACAGGGGACTGGTGAACTCGGCGGTGGTGATGCCGTAGCCGCCGATGTAGGGGATGCCGGCGGCCTCCAGGGTGGGCAGGAAGCCCTCGGCGTGCTGGCTGTAGGAGCCGACGACCGCGACGACCCCCTCCTCGACGGCGCGCCGGGCGCACCGCGCGGCGCTCACCGAGTCGTTCCGTTCGTTGCAGGTCAGCACGTCGATCCGGCGGCCGTTGATGCCGCCCTCGGAGTTGATCCAGCGCGCGTACGCCTCCGCGAACGCGGGCATCCCGGGCTTGTTGGTGGCGTCGGTGTCCTGCGGCGCCCAGGTCATCACGGTGATGGTGTCGTCCCCGGAGCCCCCCGTGGCACCGGGGACGACACCGCACCCGGCGGCGAGCGACGCGCCCGCCGCCAGCGCGCCCGTGGTCAGGGCGGCGGCTCTGACACGCCGGGTGAGGAGGCGGGGGAGGAAGGTGCTGCGGGTCTGTCGCCTGCCGGTCATGCCTCCGCACGATTCCCCCACACGGCCAACCCCGGAGTGACCCATGGTCGACGGACGGTGACACCGAGGTGAATTGCGGGGTCCCGTTCGGCCCCCGGTGCGCGGAAACGTACGATCGACGACCGTGCAAGGTTCGGAGAACTCTTCCCGTCGCGGCCGTCGCTCCTCCACCATGGGCAGCATGCCACTCAACGACATGCCGTGGTGGCGCTGGCGCAGCAATGTGCGCTCCGCGCTGCACATGCTCTCCGACCCCGGCTTCCAGCGGGACGTCTGGCTGGCCGGAGTGCCCGGCTACGGGGACGTCACCGACGCCGTGTACCGGCTGGTCGAGGACACCTGGCTGGACAACTGGTCCGCCGAGAAGTACGTCGGCACGATCTTCCGCGACTCCCAGGAGGCGGCGCTCGTCGACACCGCGGTGCTGCGCGTGCTGCGGATCATGCACCAGGTCGGGCCGGACGCGCCGGTGACCGCCTACCTCGAGAACGAGGGATGGCCGGAGGCGGTGCGGGCCGCGCGGGACGCGCACGTGCGGATGGCGACCAGCGACGGTGAGGACCCCGACACCCCGCCGAGGACCCTTGAGGTGCTGCGGATCGCGACGCGGTCCGCGTAGCGGAACGGCCCCCCGGCCGTGACGCCGTGTGTGGGACCCTTTCCTGCATGAGCGAGCAGTCCACCCGAGTCACGGCCCCGGCCGACCAGTACGTCCTCACCCTGTTCTGTCCCGACAAGCAGGGCATCGTGCACGCGGTGTCCAGCTACCTGTTCATGACCGGTTGCAACATCGAGGACAGCCAGCAGTTCGGGGACCACGACACGGGACTGTTCTTCATGCGGGTCCACTTCTCCGCGGAGGCCCCGGTGACCGTGGAGAAGCTGCGGGCGAGCTTCGCGGCGATCGGTGACTCCTTCCGGATGGACTGGCAGATCAACCGGGCCGACGAGAAGATGCGCATCCTGCTCATGGTCAGCAGGTTCGGGCACTGCCTGAACGACCTGCTGTTCCGCGCGCGGACGGGCGCACTGCCCGTGGAGATCGCCGGCGTGGTGTCCAACCACACCGATTTCGCGGAACTGGTGGCCTCGTACAACATTCCGTTCCATCACATCCCCGTGCCGAAGGACGGCAAGCCGGAGGCGGAGGCCAGGCTGCTGGAGATCGTGCGCGAGGAAGAGGTGGAACTCGTCGTCCTCGCCCGCTACATGCAGGTCCTCTCCGACGACCTGTGCAAGCAGCTCTCCGGGCGGATCATCAACATCCACCACTCCTTCCTGCCGAGCTTCAAGGGCGCGAAGCCGTACCACCAGGCGCACACGCGGGGCGTGAAGCTGATCGGCGCCACGGCGCACTACGTCACCGCCGACCTCGACGAGGGCCCGATCATCGAGCAGGAGGTCGAGCGGGTGGGCCACGACGTCACCCCCGAGGGGCTCGTCGCGATCGGCCGTGACGTGGAGTGCCAGGCGCTGGCGCGGGCGGTGAAGTGGCACGCGGAGCGGCGGATCCTGCTCAACGGCCGCAGGACCGTGGTGTTCGCCTAGGGACCCGGTCCCTTCCGTAGCGCGGGCGGGCGCGGGTGCGTGGGGGGCGTCCGCGCAGTTCCCCGCGCCCCTGAGGCAGCTGCGGCGGACGCACCTTCAGGGGGCGCGGGGAACTGCGCGCCCGGCCACCGACCGCCCGCAGCCGCCGACGCGCCGCGACCCGCGCGACGCGCCGCGACCGGCTCCCACGCACCGCGCTACATACGACTCAGGCTCGCCGCGGCGAACAGCACGTCCCGGATCGCCGTACGGTCCCCCTCCTGCCCGGCGGCAGCCTCCCGCGGGGGGACGTGGCCCGCGGCCAGCCGGCAGAACTCCGCGCCGTCCAGCGCGACATGCGCCACCTCGTGCTCGGCGGAGCCCTTCGCCGCGGGGGAGTCCAGCGGGATCAGCCACTCCCCGCCGCCCGACCCCTCGATCTCCAGCCGCAGGCTGCGCCCCGGCTCCCCGGCGGCGACCAGGCGCCGTTCGACGGGGGAGGCCAGCCCGTGCTCCCGGCGGTGCTCCAGCACGGCCGGGAGCATCCGCGCGGCCAGGTCGACCAGGCGGTGCAGATGCCGTCCCGAGGGCGGCTCGTAGGGGTAGTCGACCGCCTCGGCGATGTCCTCGGCGTGCACCCAGCACTCGAAGGCCCGGTCCAGCATGGCGTCGGGCAGCGGCAGTGCGAAGTCGCCGTACGGGACCGTCGTCCGCCCGGCGGGGCCGGTGAAGGACGCGGTCCGCACGAGGGCGTGGCTCTGCTTCCGCCAGGGTGCGCGCACGGAGCGGGTCGGCGGGAAGCGGGCGGCCCGCCAGTACGCCTCGGTGCGGTGCGCGGGGGTGGGCCGGGTGGCCGGGACGCCGCCGAGCGGGTCGTCCAGGCCGAGGGCGACCGCGACCAGCCCGTCGACCGTGAGCAGGTGCGCGATCACCCCGGCGACGGTGGTGCGGCGGCTGCTCGCCTCGTCGGCCTCGTACCAGCGCAGCCGCACCGGTGCCCGCCACTCGGCATCACCGAAGTCCTGGAGCAGCGCGTCCAGCCGCGCGGTCTCGGCGTCGTAGGCGGCGGCCCACTCCGGTACGGGGATGCGCGGCGGGCGCCGTTCCAGGCAGGACTCCAGGACGCGGGTGCGCAGCCCCGGGTCCAGGTCGAGGCTCTCGGGCCGGTGGAGCAGGCCGACCGCCTCCCGCAGTCGCAGCGCCTCGTCCGCGCAGGGCCCGCAGCCGCCGAGGTGTTCCTCGACGGCTTCCGCCTCGGCCGGTGCGCAGGCGGCCAGCGCCCACGCGCCGAGCAGTGACTTCAGCACGCCGTGCTCCTGGGGCGGGGGCACACCGTCCGGCCCGTTCGCGTCGGGCGTGCCCGCGGCCGTCCGTTCCTGCCGCTGTCCGGCCTGCCCGCTCACGCGACGCCCCCGATCCCGGGCGGGGCCCCCGGGGCCTCGGTGTCGTGGGCGGTGGCCAGCAGCTGCAGGCCCAGGCGGAGCCGGCGGCGGGCCTCCTCGTCGGTGACGCCGAGGGCGGTGGCGGCCCGGTGGTAGTCCCGGCGCTGGAAGTACGCCAGTTCCAGGGCGGCCCGCAGGGGCGCCGGCATGGACTGGACGATGTAGTCGGCGCGGGCGGTCACCGAGGCGTGCCGCAGCGTGCGCTCCAGGTCCTCGGTGGTGCCGGGGCCGCCGCGGGCGAGGGCCGCGGCCTGGGTGGTGCGCAGCCGCTGCACGGCCAGCCGGTTGGTCAGTGCGGCGAGCCAGCTGCGCAGGGGGCCCTCTTCGGGGTCGTAGGAGTCCGGGTGCTGCCAGACGTGGGCGAAGACGTCGCGGGTGAGGGCGTCGGCCGCGTGCTCGTCGCCCACGACGCGGTGGGCGAGGCCGTGGACGAGGGAGGCGAACCGGTCGTAGAGCTCGCCCAGGGCTGCCGCCTCCCCGTGGGCGAGCCGCTGCTGCATCCTGCGGTCCCGGTGGGGCGGTGCGTCCCGTTCCGGCATGCGGCCCCTCACCCCCTGTTCCTCCCCGGCACCCCGGGCCGGTCGGTGCCCGGGGCCGGCGTGCGGCCGGTGACCCCATGAATGTAGTCGGCACGAACCAGGGCGCACGCCCCTTTGTGGCAATGTGCGCCCCTGGTCGATCCGCAGGTGGTAAGGGGTCCGCCCGCGCACGTCGGACACTGTTCGGCACCTGACTACCCTCACCGCACCGATCGGAACCGATCGAATCGGATCGAATGAGACTAGAACAAGCCCTTTCTGATCGGTAACCGTTTCCTGGCCCGCGTTTCAGGGGAACGGCCGTTGGGCAGCCGCGCTGCAAGGAAGCGTAGGCAGTGCTTCCGTTTCGGCGAGCGAGGGGCGTGGTGGTGACCTTCACAGTGACCGACCAGGAGCACGGCGGATGGGCCGTGCTCCGGGTGTCGGGCGAACTGGACCTGGTGACGTCCCCGGTGCTGCGCCAACGGGTGCACGACGTGGTGGCCGAGGGGCGGCACAGCCTCGTCCTCGATCTCTCCGACGTGTGGTTCTGCGATTCCAGCGGGGTGGGCGTGCTCATCGCCTCCCGCCGGCTGCTGCGCTCCTGCGGGGGCGGCCTGCGGCTGATCCTCCCCGCGCGGGGGGCCGCCGACGGCAGTCACGTGAACAAGGTGCTCGGCGCCCTCGGGGTCCGCCGCCTCTTCGAGATCCATCCGGACGTCCCCGCCGCGGTCGACGAGGACTCCCGTCCGCTGTCGGCGTGAGCCGCCGCCTCCGGACGTCCGTCGTGGAACCGCTCACACGTGTCACGCCGTTGTCCCGGTATTCCCCCGGTCCTGGTCCGGGCGACGCTTTCGTGCTCCCGGACGCCCGCTGACCACGTACGCTCCCTGCGAGACGACCCACTGACCTAAGGCGGCCTGAAAGAGACATGGTCACCAGCGAGTACGAGCGCAGGATCGCGGCCCGGTTCGCCACCTTCGACCAGGACGGCAACGGCTCCATCGACCGCGAGGACTTCAGCGGAGCGGCCAAGGCGCTGCTCGCCGAGTTCGGCACCGCCGCCCGCTCCGACCGGGGCCAGGCGCTGTACATCGGCGCCGAGGCGTTCTGGCAGGGCATGGCGGGGATCGCGGACCGGGACGGCGACCAGCGCATCACGCGCGAGGAGTTCGTGCACGGCGCGGTCAAGCGGCTGCGGGACAACCCGGAGCGCTTCGCCGAGATCGCCCGTCCCTTCCTGCACGCGGCGCTCGCCGTCGCCGACACCGACGACGACGGTGCGGCCGGTGTCGAGAACACCGCGCGGGTGCTCAAGGTGCTCGGCGTGGACGAGGAGCTCGCCGGTGCGGTCGCCGCCTCCCTCGACACGGACGGCGACGGCCGGATCGGCGAGGAGGAGATCGTCCGGGCCTTCGCCCGCTACTTCACCGTTCCCGAGTGACGCACCCCGCGCCGGTGTCACGGATCGTGGCATTTTCTTGATCACGGAGCGTGGAGTCCGGCTTCCGTCGTCCGCGTGACTCGTCACGGCCCGGAGTCGGACGTCCCCTCCGGTACCTTGTGTGGGATGCGAGTCGTTCCGAGCGCGCACCGTGGCGGAGTCGCCCCCGAGGCGACTCCGTCCGGGCTGGTGCCTGCGGTTGCTCGCCGTGCGACCGGGCCCGTCGCCGCCCCCTGTTCGACCATCCCCGGCGGGCGTCGCACAGTATGCCGTACGTGTACTCCTTCGCGCGGGAATATGCCCGAAGCGCTTGTTGACGTGACTGTACGTCAACCATGCTGTCCTGCAAGGGAATCACGTTCCGTGACTCCTGTCCCGGCTGTTGTTCTGGCCATGCAGAAAATGGCTACGATCGTGGCCCTCGTGAGGCGCGAGTCCAAGTGTCCGCCGGTTCGGATGGTGTGAGCGGTGCAGGTGCTTCAAGTGCAGTTGGAGATCCGGCCCGACCCCGCTGAGGTGGGGCGTGCCCGGCGGTGGGCCCGTTCACGGCTGGCCGGGTCCGGCATAGGGGCCGACGAACCGCTGGCCGAGACGCTGATCCTGCTCGTCTCGGAGCTCGTCACCAACGCCGTGGTGCACACCGGCCGCCCCGCCGTGCTGCGCCTGTGCCTGCCGGGGGTGGAGGCGTCCGGGGAGGCCGTCGTCCGCCTCGAGGTGGCCGACCGCAGCGGCCGGGCGCCGGTGCCGCGCTGTGTGGACGGCGAGTCGACCGGCGGCCGCGGACTCGCCCTCGTGGACGGCCTCGCCGACCGCTGGGGCTGGAGCGCCGAGGGTGCCGGCAAGCGCATCTGGTGCGAACTGGACCGCTGCGCGGGCCGGCCCGAGGCCGCCGCCCCGGTCTGCGACGGGAGCACCTCGACGGCGTACGGGGGACGGACCTACGGGGGACGCACGTACGAGGCGGTGTGAGCGCGCGGGCGGACCGGTCGGAGCGGACCCCTCGGTCGCGACCCTCGCTCGCGCCCCAGGGGGTCACGGGAGCACGGCGGACCGGTCCCCCGGGGGGCGGTGCGTGAACCGGTGCGCCGGGTGTGCTTCCGTGCGCTGCGCCCACGAACAGGGCTTATGCCGCATTCCGCCCCATCTCACCCGAACCGGTGTTGACGTGCCGTGACGGTGTGATCACGCTGGTCGTCAGCGATTCGCCGCGAGGGGACGGCGAGGGCCCGCGACGGGAGCCCTCGGCGAGTGTGGGTCGTCGGTCGGCGTCGGTTCCCCCCAGGGCCGAGGGGGAGCCCGGGCGGGAAGGCCGAGCCGAGGAGCGGTGCGGCGTTGCCGTGCTCGGGGCGCGCAGCGCCGCACCGCCGCCGTTCCCCGTTTATCCACAGGCTGTGGACAACATCTGCTCATCCGGCCGCGGCGATCGCCGCCGCCTCCGCCCGCCGTCCGCCCTCCCGGAAGGTCCGCCGGTAGGCCGTGGGTGTCACCCCCAGCGCCGCCTGGAGGTGCTGCCGCATCGACTGGGCCGTACCGAAACCGGCGTCGCCCGCGACCCGGTCCACGGACAGGTCGGTGGACTCCAGCAGGTGCCGGGCCCGCTCCACCCGCTGCCGGGTCAGCCACTGACCCGGGCTGACCCCGGTCTCCTCCCGGAAGCGGCGCGTGAAGGTGCGCACCGACATCGCCTCCCGCGCGGCCATGTCCCGCAGCTGGATCGGCTCGTGCAGCCGGGCCAGCGCCCACGCGCGGGCACCGCTCGTCGACGCCTGCTGCGGATCGGGCACCGGCCGCCGGATGTACTGCGCCTGCCCGCCGTCCCGGTGCGGCGGCACGACCGTGCGCCGGGCCACGTCGTTGGCCACGACGACACCGTGGTCGCGCCGCACCATGTGCAGGCAGAGGTCGATGCCGGCCGCGACGCCCGCCGAGGTCAGGATGTCGCCGTCGTCGACGAACAGCACGTCCGGATCCACCCGGACCCGCGGGAAGATCCTCTGCAGCCGTTCGGCGTCCGCCCAGTGCGTGGTGGCGGGACGCCCGTCGAGGTACCCGGCGGCGGCCAGGACGTAGACGCCGGTGCAGATCGACGCGATCCGGGTGCCGGGGCGGATCAGGGCCAGGGCGGCGGCCAGTTCACCGGTCAGCTCGCCGCGCTCGTAGACCGGGCCCAGCTCGTAGGAGGCCGGGACGATCACCGTGTCGGCGGTGGCCAGTGCCTCGGGGCCGTGGGCGACGTGAAGGGTGAAGTCGGCGTCCGTCTCGACGGGCCCCGGCGGCCGGACCGAACAGGTGACGACCTCGTACAGCCGCCGTCCGCGCCCGTCGCGGGGACCGCCGAAGATGCGGTGCGGGATGCCCGCCTCGAAGGGCAGCAGCCCGTCGAGGGCGAGGACGACGACCCGGTGCGGCCGGAAGCCGTCGGGCGCGGGGGAGTGCTCGGCCGGATCCATGGCCCGATCCTAGTGAACCCTGTCCTTCGGGCCACTCGCTGTGACGCCCCCCGGCACCGGAAGCTCTACGACGTGACCCGGACAAGCGAGACAGCCGTCGCCGTGGAGCCGCCCGCCGGCGGCCGCAAGCCGCACCGCACCCGTGTGCACCGGGCGTGGTTCGTGGCCGCTGTGACGTTCGTGACGATCATCGGTGCCGCCGCGTTCCGATCCGTACCGGGCCTGTTCATCGACCCCCTGCACGACGAATTCGGCTGGTCGCGGGGCACCATCGGCGCGGCGGTCTCCGTGAACCTCGCGCTGTACGGCCTCACCGCGCCGTTCGCGGCGGCGCTGATGGACCGCTACGGCATCCGGCGGGTCGTCGCGGTCGCCCTGACCGTGATCGCGCTCGGCTCGGGGCTGACGGTGTGGATGACCGCGGCCTGGCAACTGATCCTGTGCTGGGGCCTGTTGGTGGGCCTCGGCTCCGGCTCCATGGCGCTCGCCTTCGCCGCCACCGTCACCAACCGGTGGTTCACCGAACGGCGCGGCCTGGTCACCGGCGTCCTCACCGCCGCGTCCGCCTCCGGACAGCTGATCTTCCTGCCCGTGCTGTCCTGGATCGTCGCCACCCACGACTGGCGGCCGGCCGCCGTCACCGTGGCGCTCGCCGCGCTCGCGGTGGTGCCGTTCGTCTGGCTGCTGCTGCACGACCACCCGGCCGACGTGGGCCAGAAGCCGTACGGGGCCGAGGAGTTCGTGCCCAAGCCGGCACCGGTGCCGGGCGCCGCGCGGCGCGCGCTGACGGTGCTGTCCTCGGCGGTGCGCACCAGGCCCTTCTGGCTGCTCGCCGGTTCCTTCGCGATCTGCGGCGCCTCGACGAACGGGCTGATCCAGACGCACTTCGTGCCCGCGTCCCACGACCACGGCATGCCGATCACGACGGCGGCGTCGCTGCTGGCGGTCATCGGGGTGTTCGACGTCGTCGGGACGATCGCGTCCGGGTGGTTCACCGACCGGTACGACTCCCGGCGGCTGCTCGCCGTGTACTACGCGCTGCGCGGCGTCTCCCTGCTGTTCCTGCCGATGCTGCTGGCGCCGGGCGTGCACCCGCCGATGGTCTTCTTCATCGTCTTCTACGGGCTCGACTGGGTGGCGACCGTGCCGCCCACGCTGGCGCTGTGCCGCGAACACTACGGGGACGACAGCCCGATCGTCTTCGGGTGGGTGCTCGCGTCCCACCAGGTGGGCGCGGCCATGGTCGCCTTCGCGGGCGGCGTGGCGCGGGACGCGTTCGGCTCGTACGACGTGGTCTGGTACGCGTCGGGGGCGTTGTGCGCGGCGGCGGCACTGATGGCCCTGGTGATCCGGCGACGGCCGGCGACCGCCGCCCTCGCGGCGGGCGCCTGACGCGACGGCCGTCCGGCGGTCCGGGGCGGCGGGCGGCCCGGTGACGGCCGGGCGACGGGGCGCGGTGACGGCTAGGCGGTGGGCAGCCGGGACACCCCGCCGGCGCGGGCCACGGCCTTGGCGATCCGCTCCGCGTCCAGCGCCAGTTCCCGGAGGTTCCCGCTGATCGGGTTCGTGTAGCCGGTGAAGTGGAGTCCGGGGGCGCCGGGCGCGGTACGGGCCCCGTGGACCACGGGTCTGCCCCGCCCGTCCAGCACGCCGAGGTCCCCCACCAGGGACTCCAGCCCCCGGACGTACCCGGTCGCCGCGATCACCGCGTCCGGGGTGATCCTCGTCCCGTCCGCCAGCACCACCTGGCCCTCGTCGAACGCCTCCACGGCGGCCACGACCTCCACCGTCCCGTTGCGCACCGCGTCGATCAGCCCGACGTCCTGCACCGGGATGGCCCCCTCCCGCACCCGGCTGTAGAGACCGGAGCCGGGGCGGGGCAGGCCGTGGACCGACAGGTCGGGTATCGCGACCCGTGCCTGCACCCGGGAGACACGGTCGACGAGGCCGACGGGCAGCCGGCGCACCAGGACCCCCGAGTACTGCGCCGGCCAGCCGGCGGTGGAACGGCGCACGATGTGCGGCGGCGTGCGCACCGCCAGCCGCACCCGGGCCGCGCCGCCCTCCACCAGGTCCACGGCGATCTCCGCGCCCGTGTTGCCGACGCCCACGACGAGGACGTCCCGGCCGGCGTAGGGCTTCGGGGCGCGGTACGCCGAGGCGTGCAGGAACTCGCCGGTGTACGTGTCCCGGCCGGGCCAGTCGGGGACGCGCGGGGTGTGGTTGTAGCCGGTGGCGACGACGACCGCCGCGCCGGTCAGCTCCCGGCCGCCGGTGGCGTGCAGCAGCCAGCCGGTGCCGTCCGGGGTGCGCTCGACGCGGGAGACCTCCACGCCGGTGACGATCTCGAGCCGGTGGTGCTCGGCGTACTTCTCCAGGTACCTGACCACGTCGTCGCGGGCCGGCCACCGTCCGAACCGGCGGGGCATCGGCAGCCCGGGCAGGGCGGACAGCCGCCGGGTGGTGTGCAGGCGCAGCCGGTCGTAGTGGCGCCGCCAGGACGCGCCCACGCGGTCGGAACGCTCCAGGACGACCGCCCTGATCCCCCGGGCGCGCAGGGCGTACGCGGTGGCCAGCCCGCCCGGTCCGCCGCCGATGACGTAGACGGGGCGGTCCGCCGGGTTCGGCGCGGTGGGCTGCGCGGACGTGGAGGAGTCGGTCATGAGCGCGAGCCTAATTCCGCACCTGGTTGATGGGTATCGGTCAAGACCGGAATTGGTTGCGGATTGATCACGTCGGTTCAGCGGGTAGGAGGACGTGCACGGAACCCGTGCCCCACGGCAGCCACCGCCCCTACGCACCGGCGCGTGCGCCGGCACCGGCCGCGTCTGCCGCCCCACCGGCCCGGCTCCCGTATCGCCCGCGCGGCGGGCCGGTGTCAGGGCCAGAGGAGTTTGTGGGTCCACCCCTCGGGTGCCCGCCGGTAGCGCAGCCGTACGTGGCGGCGCCGGGCGTCGCCCTGGAAGAACTCGACCTCGTCCGGCCGCAGGCGGTACAGCGTCCAGGACGGGACCGGTGTCGCCGGTTCCCGCCGTGCCCGGTCCCAGGCCTGCTCCGAGGCCCGTGCCAGGTCCTCCGTCGAGTCGAGGACCTCGCTCTGCCTGCCGGTCAGGGCGGCGGCCAGGGCTCCCGTCGAGCGGGCGTGCAGATCCGCCTGCGCCTCCTCGCGCGGAGCGACGCCGACCGGCCCGCGCACCCGCACCTGACGGCCCAGCACCGGCCAGTAGAAGGCCAGCGCGGCGTACGGGCGCCCGGCGAGCTGGCCGCCCTTGCGGCTGTGCGCGTGGGTCGCGAAGGACCAGCCGTCGTCGTCCGCGCCGTGCAGCATCACGATCCGTACGTCGGGCAGGCCCTCCGCGTCCGCCGTGGCCAGCGACATGGTGTGCGGTTCGGCCTGTCCGGCCGCCGCCGCGTCCGCCAGCCACCGAGCGAACAGCGGCAGCGGCGCGGCGGGCGCGGTGTCCGGGTCCAGCGGCGGCAGCGTGGTGACCGCCGGGTCCCACACCCGCAGCGACCTCAGCAGCTCGTGAAGATCGGGTTCCATGCCCTGATTGTCGGGCGTGCGGCCCGATCAGACCGACCCGAGGTCGGAGGAGAGCCACCGTTCGGGCCGCATCCGCACGATGACCTGCTCGCCGTGGTTCTTCCAGGCGAAGTCGACGTACCCCTCGACCTTGTCGGCCGGGAGGTAGCGGGCGGAGATCTCCCGGAGCAGCTCGACCGTGGCCGGGGTCGTGTCGACGACCGGCCCCTCGACGGAGACGTAACGGATGGTGGGCTCGACGCGGTCCACCATCAGCGAGAAGCGTCCCGCCGCGCTGATCAGCCGGTTCTTGCGCGAGTCGAGACCGGTGATGATCCAGACGTCGCCGCCGGGCGCGTACTGGTACCAGATGGGCACGCTCAGCGGGGCGCGGCCGTCCCCGGCGTCCACGGCGAAGGCGGCGACATGGGGTTCGGCCAGGAACTGTTCACGTTCTTCGCGGGTCAGGGCCATGGCGGGTTCCTCCTGCGACGTGTGGGACCTGCGGGGTAACGGGTGCGTGCCGGTGTACGGCCGGACTCCGGTGGCTTGAACGCGGGCCGCACCGGAGGTGTTCCTTCCCCATCCGACCCGGTCGGCCCCGCACCACGCGACAGGCGGCGGTCCACCGGAGTGAACCGCCGCCCGGATGACAGGACTTGCGTGGTCGCGCGGGGTGTGGGCGGCCGGGTGGCTACTTGGTCGGCTTCCTTCCGGTGACCCCCAGGTGCACCAGCAGAGCCAGGTTGGGCTTGAGCTCGGCCTGCTTCACGCCCCAGGAGGAGAAACCTTTCTGGTGGGAGGCGACGGCCGCGAGCATGGCGACCAGGGAGCCCGCGATCGCCCCCGGATTCACGTCCTTGTCGATGCGCCCCTTGGCCTGCAGTTCGGCGACCGAGTCGGCCAGGGAGGAGTTCACCGAGTTCAGGATCCTCATGCGGATCTTGTAGAACCGCTTGTCGCCCTCGGCGGCGCCGAGGTCCACGACGCGCAGCAGCGCGTCGTTCTTCCGCCAGAACTCCAGGAAACCGTCGACGAGTTCCTGCGCCGTCTGCCAGCCGGCCCGCCCGGCCCAGGAGCGGCCCGCCAGCAGTTCGGTCAACGCACCGCTCTCGGCGGCCATTTCCTCGGCGAGCTCCAGAACGGCGCCCTCGACGTCCGGGAAGTACTGGTAGAAGGTGGCCGGCGAGGTTCCCGCCCGGCGGGCGACGTCGATGACTTTGACATCCCGGTACGGGGACGAGCTGAGCATCTCGCTGAGGCAGTCGAGCAGCTTCTGCCGGGTCGCCTGCCCACGCTTTCCGGCCACCCGGCCGTCGACGGTACGCACTTGTCCTGTCATGCAGTCAGCTTACCGACGGGCGATCCGGGCGCGATTCGGCCGACTGCAAATGGGGTGCGCGGCCGCGGACGCGCTGGTGTGCCTGGTCTGCGCGGTGCGGGCGGCGCGGCTACTTTGGCGGCATGGCCGAAAACAAGGCATCGCAGTACTCGGAGGGCACCCCGTGCTGGGTGGACGCGCAGCTCCCCGACGTGGAGGCGGGCAAGCGGTTCTACGGCGAACTCTTCGGCTGGACCTTCGAGGACCAGCCGCAGGGAACCGTGCGGGCGCTGAAGCAGGGTGAGCCCGTCGCCTCCCTCGCGCACAAGACGGACGGCCGGCTGCCCACCGTGTGGACGGTGTCCTTCGCCACCCCCGACGCCGAGGCGACGTGCCGGCGGATCCTCGCGGGCGGCGGTCAGATCGTCTCCCCGCCGCTGTCCTTCGGCGACCTGGGCGTCACCGCGCTGGTCACCGATCCCGAGGGCGCCGTGTTCTCCCTCTGGCAGGGCGGGCGCACCCCCGGCTTCGGCCGTCGGCGGGAGCCCGGCACCTTCGCCTGGGTGCAGCTCTACGCGCGGGACACCGAGACGGCCAACACCTTCTACGGAGACCTCTTCCACGAGGCCCTGTTCGGCCCGGACGCCGACCCCGCCTTCGGCCGCGCACCGGTCACCGACGTCTTCGCCGCCGAGATGCCGCCCCACCTCCTGGTCCACTTCGCCGCCGGGGACCTGGACGCCGCCATGGCGGAGGTGGCCCGGCTCGGGGGCCGGGTCCAGGTCCCTCCCTTCGAGACGTCCTACGGCACCGCGGCCGTGGTCACCGACAACCAGGGCGCCTCCTTCGCGCTGCTGCGCCGCTGAGCCGTTTCCGCCCCCGACGTCATATGTAAACCTGGACACCCGATTTGTCGGCCGGTTCGCAACCGGGGGCCCGGACAGGAAGAATCGGGGTGCGTGCCGCCACGGCGGTGCGGTGGTGAGACGCTGCACTACGGTCGCGCACAGGTGGTGGCGCGACGCGTACGGGGAGGTGGCAGGCAAGTGGTGGATCAGCTGACGCAGCACGATCCGCGGCGTATCGGGCCGTTCGAGGTGCTGGGACGGCTGGGAGCCGGCGGCATGGGGCTGGTCTATCTCGCGCGCTCGGCGTCCGGCCGGCGGGTGGCGATCAAGACGGTCCGGACGGAACTGGCCGAGGACCAGCTGTTCCGGGTCCGCTTCACGCGCGAGGTGGAGGCGGCCCGCGCGGTCTCCGGTTTCTACACGGCCGCCGTCGTGGACGCCGACCCGCGCGCCGCCGTGCCGTGGCTGGCCACCGCGTACGTCCCCGCGCCCTCCCTCGAGGAGATAGTGAACGAGTGCGGGCCGCTGCCGGCCCAGGCGGTGCGCTGGCTCGCCGCGGGCGTCGCGGAGGCGCTCCAGTCGATCCACGGCGCCGGGCTCGTCCACCGCGACCTCAAGCCGTCCAACGTCCTCGTCGTCGAGGACGGCCCCCGGGTGATCGACTTCGGCATCGCCTCCGGCGTCTCGAACACACGCCTGACCATGACGAACGTCGCCGTCGGCACCCCGGCCTACATGTCCCCGGAGCAGGCCAAGGACTCCCGCAGCGTCACCGGCGCGAGCGACGTCTTCTCCCTCGGCTCCATGCTGGTCTTCGCCGCCACCGGCCACCCGCCCTTCCACGGCGCCAACCCCGTCGAGACCGTCTTCATGCTGCTGCGCGAGGGCCCGGACCTCGACGGCCTCCCGGACGAGCTGCGGCCGCTCATCGAGGCGTGCATGCAGATGGAGGCCACGGCCCGCCCCAACCCCGCCGACCTCCAGGCGCAGCTCGCTCCGCACCTCTTCGGCTCCGGCTCTGACGACAGCGGTACGGCCTCGGCCTGGCTGCCCGAGCGGGCGGTGAGCCTGATCGAGACCCGCCGGGGCGGCCGTCCGGCGCCCAGACCGGCGCACGGCACGGGCCGCAGCGCGGGCGGCGCCCGTCCCGCCGTACCGCCCCCGCCCCCGCACGACCCCGTCGTCCCCCCGCCCCCGTCCCGGCCGGCGCCGGTGGGGGCGCACGCCGGTGCGGCCGTGGGCGTCGGGGCACCCGACACCGGGCCCGTGCGGCTGGCCGGCGCCCCGGTGCCCATCGGTCCCGGCCCGCGCGTCGCCGACACGCGCGCGGCCGCCGTGAAGGCACCCCCGCCGGAAGCCGCCCTGGCCGCCACCTGGTCCAAGCCCCGCCCCGGCGTCAACGGCGCCGACCCGGCCGTACCGGCGCCCGCCGCCCCTCCGGAGCACCCCAGCGGCTGGCGGCCCTGGCGCTTCCGCATGTCCAACGACGTCTGGGGCACCCCGGCCGTCGACGGCGACCTCGTCTACGTCACCTCCTTCGAGGTGCACGCCCTCGACGTCGCCACCGGCCGGCGCCGCTTCAAGACCCGCGACGTCGCCTGGTCGATGGCGGTCGCCGACGGGCGCATCCACGCCTCCGACGGGCCCACCCTCTTCGCCCTCGACGCCCGCGAGGGCGGCGACCTGTGGCGGCTGTCCACGGACGCCTGGGTGTACTCCCTCAAGGCCGACCGCGGCACCGTCGTCACCGGCACGCGCGGCGGCGGCGTGCAGGGATGGGAGGCGGCCACCGGCCAGAAGCTGTGGGAGGTCACCGGCTGCCAGAGCGACTTCGAGTCCCCGGAGGCCGGGCCGTCCGTCCACGACGGCACCGTCTTCCTCTGGCAGGACGCCCGGCTGCGCGCCCTGGACGCCCGCACCGGAGACGAACGCTGGTCCTACCCCATCGGTGACGCGGCCTCCTGCGGCGGCGTCCCGCTCCGCCTCACCCACGCCCCCGACGGCCACGTCTACGTCTGTGCCGGAACCCGCGTCCTCGCCCTGGAGGTCACCTCGGGGCACGTGCGCTGGCACTTCGAGGCCCCGGCGGTCTTCCTCTCCCCGCCCGCCTTCGTCCCCGGCCCGGCGGTCACCGGCGGCGGCGTGTACCTGGCCGACTACCTCGGCACGGTCTACGCCCTCGACGCCACCGACGGCCGCGACCGCTGGCGCATCGCCACCGAGTCCCGCGCCTCGACCGAGCCGGTCCTGGTGGCCGCCGGCCACGTCCACGTGGGCAGCGGCAAGGGCCTCTACACCCTGGACGCGGTCACCGGCACGCCCAAGTGGCGCTTCCAGTCGGGCGGCGAGATCGTGGGCGCCCCCGCGGTCGCCGAGGGCCGCATCCACTTCGGCTCCAGCGACCACCTGCTGTACACCCTGAAGGCCGACGACGGCCGCCTGAGGTGGAAGCTCGCGACCGGCGGCGAGATCACCGGCTCCCCGGTGGTCCGGGACGGCGTGGTGTACGCGTGCAGCAAGGACCGCTGCGTGTACGCGCTGGACGCGGAGAAGGGGACGGGCACGGCACGCACGACGTAGAGCCGGACCCCGGGCGGCCCGGCCGGCCGCTCCGGGGGGCCGGCGTCACGCCGGGTGCACGACGGCCGCCGGACGGTGACATGCCCGTGACACCGGAGTCGCTAGCCTGGCATGCATGACTCCACGGGGGAACACTCTCAAGCTCACAGCGGTCTCGGCCCTGGTCGTCCTGACCCTCACCGGCTTCTCCACCGGCCGTGGAAACGGCAGCGGCGACGGGGGAGACGGCGGAGGCTGCAGCAGCTCGTCCCAGAACCACGACTCGTCCTCCGGCTCCGGGAGCGGCTCGCACCGGGACTACGACGACGATGACACCGACACCGACACCGACGACACGGGCGGCGGCAGCGGCGAGGGCACGTTCTCGTCCCTCCAGGACGCCACGGTGGAACTGCTGACCTGCGTCTCGCGCAAGGCCCCGTACGCCACCGTCGAGGTCACCAACCCCAACACCGTCGACGGCACCTTCACGGTCGAGGTGACCTTCGACAACAGCACCGGCGGCACGGTCGTCACCCGCACCGAGAAGGTCGACGTCCCGGCGGGCGGGACGGCGACGGCCCGCGTCGAAGTGGACAGCACCAAGTACGTCCCCCGCATACACGACTGCCTCCCGAGCCCGTACGCGACGGCGGTCCGCTGACCCCGCCGGACCGGCCGCGGACGGCGTCTTCACCGTCACCGTGAGGTTCGAGGACGAGACCGGCGCGCAGGTTCTCACCCGCCCGCAGGAGGTCGCCCTACCCGGGACCGGGACGGTGCGCCGATCCGGGTGGAGACCGGCGACGAGGACGCGACCCGCATCGCCGCATGCGACCGACCCCGACATGATCGCCGAGCCGGTCGGCTGACCCGACCTGGGATCACAGGTGACCGTTGGGCCGCTCGCTCGCTTCTCCCTCGTGCTGGAGCGGGCCGGGTCAAGGGTGGGCCGTAGGCCCATCGCCGAAGGCGACGCGGAGTGGAGCGCAGCGGAACGCAGCGCCCTTGACGCGGGTCGCGGAAGCACGACACTGACGAAGAAGCGAGTGGCCCAACGGTCACTTGGAACCAGCAGGAGGACCACCTCCCCCCGCCCTCAGCCACACCAACGAGGCACGGATCTCATCGATCATGGTCCCGGCTCCCTCGAACACCTCCGCCGCTGCGAAGCGCAGGACGTGCCGGACTTCCGGGCAGCGGGTGATCTCGTTGAAGCGGGCCATGTCCCGGCGGTGGGCCTCGCGGGTGCCGTGGTAGGCGTAGCCCTCGATCTCCACGGCGAGTCCCTCGGCCCGGAACAGGAAGTCCAGGCAGCGGCGTCGACCGCTCGGCGTGCGGACCTCGGCCTGTGTCTCCGGGCGCAGGCCGGCGTCGAGCATGCGGAGGCGTGCGACCGTCTCCGCGGGCGACCCGGACTCACGGTCGACGAGCCTCAGCCACTCCCGCGCCCGGCTGTTGCCCAGGAGGGGTGCCTCCAGCGCGACGGAGAGTGCGGCCGGGGCGATGAGGGGCGGCCGGCGCACTCCGCCGACTCTGCGGTAGCCGAGCGCGGACTCCACGGCCACCAGGGCGTCGTCCCTCCCGCCGCTCCGCAGCAGGTCGGCGAGGGTCCGGGGCACGTCGGTGACGCGCAGCCCACCTCGGTACTGGACATCCGCCTCGGCGAGGGGCAGACGGTGCACGCGGACGCCCGTGAGCCTTCCCCGGAAGCTGAGACCGGGGTCCGTGAACTCGACCCGCTCCGCCGAGCCCTCACCCAGCGTCTCGATCTGCCAGAGCCGAGCGGCCGAGTGGTGACTCACGACGAGCCGGGGAGTGAGGAGTTGGGTCACTCTCAGCCGTACGCCGAGGTCGATCACCTTCCCCGGCACGGCCCACGCCCCGTTCCGCACGCGGGTCCATCCCTCCGCGTGCAGTCGCGCGGTGAGCGAACTCTGCGGCCACCCGGCGTTCAGCGCCCGCGAGGTGAGCAGCACACCTCCCTGCGCCAGCGCCCGCAGATCGGCCCTGGGCCCCACATGTTCCACGACGGCAGTCTCGCCGATACGGGACAGGAACCTCCCGCGCCTGTGGACAACCCAGTCCGCGTTCGTTCTCGCTCAGGTGACTCATCCCGTGGAAGCTGCCCTCCGCCAACTGCTGCAGCGTGGGCCCCGACTGCTCCCGTTGCGGACACGCGTGGCCCCGTCTGCTCCCGTTGCGGACACGCGTCGGCCGCGGCGGCTCCCCCTCCGCGCCGCCGCGGCCGATCCCCCGTGCGTGAAGGACGACTACTTGCCCCCACCCAGGCCCAGGGCCGGCGGGGCCGGGGCGTGGTTGTCGAGGGTGGTGATCTCGCCGTCCGCCGCCGGGGCCGGGGCGTGGTTGTCGAGGGTGGTGATCTCGCCGTCCGCCGGCGGGGCCGGCGCGTGGTTGTCGAGCGTGGTGATCTCTTCGCCCTGGTTCTTCTTGACGTCGCTCATGTGGCTTCTCCCCGTGTGTGCGAGTGAACGGTGCGGTCGTCCTTGTCCGGCAATTCCCCCGCAGGCCGCCGGACAAGGACGGTTCGGACTCCTGCCCCCGGTCGTGAGCCCTGCCGAACCGCCTGCCCCCCGACGCGACGGTTCGATGTGCTCAGTCTTGCAGCCAGGCATAAACGTTCGATGAACGCGCCGCGGGAGTGGGCGTTCACGCCGCGGATGCCGGGCTCAGCCGTGCCCGGACGCCCTCCGCCTCCGCTGCCCCGGTCTGCTCGTACAGGAACAGGGCCTCGCGCCAGCAGGCGCGTGCGCGGTCGACCTGGCCCAGCGCGTCGAGGGACTCGCCCAATGTCGTGAGGACGTTGGCCCGTGTGCGGTCACCGCCGATGCATCCCACGGCGAGGGCCTGCTCGGCGTGCTGTGCGGCGTTGGCGGGCGACCGAGCGGCGAAGTGGGCCTGCGCGATGCGGAAGTGGGCGGTCCCTTCCCAGAGCCGCTGCCGGTTCGCCCGGAAGATCCGCAGCGCCTCGGTCAGTTCCGTCAGCGCCTCTGAGTCGCGCCCCGCGGAGGTGTACGCCAGCCCCAGGGCGTACCGGGCGTTGGCGAGCCGGAGCGTCAGGCCCAGCCGGTCGTAGATGCGGATGCCCTCCAGTGCGAGTCCGACGGCGTGCGCCGTGTTCCCCATGGCCAGGCGGACGCGGGAGAGGTTGCACAGGGCGCTCGCCTCCAGGGGGGCGTTGCCGTCCTTGCGCGATCCGTCGATGGCCGTCAGCAGATGCGCCTCGGCGTCGCTGTTGCGGCCCTGGATCAGCGCGATGATGCCCCGGTCGTTGCTGGCCCAGTAGAGGGCGATGGAGTCCTCCACCGTGCGGGCGAGTTCGACCGCCCGGCTCGCCTCCTCCTCCGCCTCGGCGTACCGGCCCGCGACCAGGTGCACGTTGATCAGTGCCGTACGCGCCCTTCCCTCGGCGCGGCGGTCTCCGGCCGATCGGGCGGCTTCCTTGGCGGCGATCGCGGCCGATGCGTACTGCTTCGAGTTCGCCCCCGACTCGCCCAGGTCCTTGGCGGCCCACAACAGGTCGACGCCACGGCGGAGGCTGTCGCCCTGGACGGCCTGCCGGGCGGTGGACAGCAGGGAGTTGGCCTCCGAGTACAGCCAGTCGAGGGCGTCCTGCCGGTCGCCGAAGTGCAGTCCGCCGTACTGGGTCGGTTCGAGGTGATCGATGAGCCGGTCGCCCGGTCGTTCGATCGCGAAGACCTGCGCCGCCGTCGTGAGGTAGAAGTCGAGTACCCGCGAGAGTGCCGCCTCCCTTTCGCTGGGCGGCTGTTCGTCCCGTTCCGCGCACGCACGCGCGTAGAGCCGCACCAGGTCGTGGAAGCGGTAGCGGCCGGGCGCGGCCGACTCCAGCAGGGACGTGTCGACCAGGGACTCCAGCAGGTCCTCGGTGTCGTCCACCGGGAGGTCGAGCACGGCCGCCGCGGCCGCCAGGGAGATGTCGGGGCCGTCGGCCAGGCCCAGCAGGCGGAACGCGCGGGCCTGGGCGGGTTCGAGCTGGCCGTAGCCCAGCTCGAACGTCGCCTTCACCGCCAGGTCGCCCGCCTGGAGTTCGTCCAGCCGGCGGCGTTCGTCGGCGAGCTTCGCCGCCAGGACCGAGACCGTCCAGGTGCGCCTCGAGGCCAGCCTGGACGCCGCGATCCTGATCGCCAGCGGCAGGAAGCCGCAGGCGGCCACCACGTCCAGGGCCGCCTCGCGTTCGGAGGCGACCCGCTCCTCGCCCACGATCTTGCTGAAGAGCGCCAGCGCCTCCTCCGGCGACATCACGTCCAGGTCGACCAGGTGTGCGCCGGCCAGGTCCACCATCCGCACCCGCGACGTCACCAGCGCCGCACAGCCCGCCGTCCCGGGCAGCAGCGGTCTGACCTGCGCGGCGTCCCGCGCGTTGTCCAGCAGGATGAGGACCTTGCGGCCGTCCAGGACCGAGCGGTACAGCGCCGCCCGTTCCTCCAGGGTGTCCGGGATCGCCGAGTCCGCCGTGCCGAGGGCGCGCAGGAAGGAGCCCAGGACCGTCTCCGGTTCCGCCGACCGGGCTCCCGCGCCCTGGAGGTCGACGTACAGCTGGCCGTCCGGGAAGGCGGAGCGCGCCGTGTGGGCCACGTGCACCGCCAGCGTCGTCTTGCCGACGCCGCCGATGCCCGCCAGCGCCGACACCGCCATCACCTGCGCCTCGGGGCCCGACGCCGAGGCCAGTACCTCGCTCAGCTCCCGTACGAAGGACGCGCGGCCCGTGAAGTCCGGCACGGTCGCCGGGAGTTGGGCAGGGCGGAGGGGGGCCGCCGCCGGCTCGGCCGCGGGGGCGGACAGCTCCGCCAGGGCCGGGTCGGCCCGGAGGATGCGCTGCTGGAGGTCCTGGAGGCCGGGGCGGGGGTCGACGCCGAGTTCGTCGGCGAGGAGGCGGCGGGTGTCGGCGTACACGGCGAGCGCCTCGGCCTGGCGGCCGCTGCGGTACAGGGCGAGCATGAGCAGCTCGCGCAGGCGTTCGCGCAGGGGGTGTGCGGCGGTGAGCGCCGTGAGCTCCGAGACCGTCTCCGCGTGGCGGCCCTGCTCCAGGTCCATGTCGAGCCGGGACTCCAGGAGTTGGAGCCGCCATTCCTCCAGGCGGATCCGCTGGGCCTGCGCGTACGGTCCGGGGACCCCGGCCAGCGTCTCGCCGTCCCACAGGGACAGGGCGCGGTTGAGTACCGTCCGTGCGTGCCGCAGGTCGCCGCCGCTGCGCGCCTTCTCGGCCTCCGTCGCCAGTTCCTGTGCCGCCGCGAGGTCCAGCGCCCCCTCGCCGAGCCCGCGTACCGCGTAACCGCCGGACTCGCTGACCAGGACGCCGGGGTCCAGCACCTTGCGCAGCCGGGAGGCGTAGGTGCGCACCGCCGCGAGGGCCCGGGAGGGGGGTTCCTCGCCCCACAGCGCGTCGATCAGCTCGGCCGCGGTGGCCGTCCGCCCCTCGCGCAGCAACAGGGCGGCGAGCAGGGCGCGTTGCTGTGGGCTTCCGGTGGCGACCGGTTCGTCGTCGCGCCAGGCGCGCACCGGACCGAGCACGCCGAAGCGCAGCCCCTGGGGCTCCGTCGAGGAGCCGGGGCGCCGCTGCTCCGGTCCTCGCGGCACACCGTCCATGCAGTCCCCCTCATGCATCCTGAGCAACTACGCCAGTTTGCCTTCTCCTGACGGATGAGTCAGCCGTGCGAGACGCCCGTCACACGGGGAGCGGCGGGCCGCCACGGGGCCCACACATACGCGTCCTCAGTCGTCCAGATCCACCCGTACCGTCAACAGCCCCGCGCCGAAGGCCCGTACGGCGGCGCTGTTGAGGCGGGGCAGGGTGCGCAGCCGGGCCACGGGGTCGTCGTCGGGCAGCAGGACGGCGGTGCCGGTGTGCCAGCGGCCCCGGATGCGCACCCGCACCCGGGGGTCCGCGGTGATGTTGCGGACGTACTGCGACCGTTCGCCGAACTCCGAGACCAGCCAGAAGGACCGGCCGGTCCGGCGCCCGCCCACCGGGGTGCGGCGGGGCAGGCCGGAGGCCCGGCCCGTGGTCTCCAGAACCGTCTGCAGCGGCAGCCGGCGCAGCACCGGATTGATCCGGCGCTGGAACGCGGTGGCGGCGCGGTACTTGCGTTCGGCGCGAGAAGTCATCGTGCGCCCGAGCCTACCGGCGGCCCGGGGAAATGGGGCCGGTGCAGACGGCCGTGGTTCCGGCGAGGGGCCGCGGCCGTCCCGTGCCGCAACCCGGCCCGACGCAGGCGGCGTACGACGGGGTGATCCGCCACTCCACCACGGCCCGGCCGGTCACCGGCCGGAGGGTGCGCCCCTCGACACCCACGCTCGATGCCGACCGGTCGGTATGGACAGACCGGGCCCGCCCGGGTATGCATGGGTGGTCGTCCGCGTACGAAAGGCCGCTCATGCGCATCGCCGTCACGATCTTCCTCACCGACGAGACGATCACCCCGGTCCGGCTCGCCCGTGAGCTGGAGCAGCGCGGGTTCGCCGGGCTGTACCTGCCGGAGCACACGCACATCCCCACCGAGCGGACCAGCCCCTACCCGGCGGGCGGGGAGCTGCCCCGCGAGTACGGGCGCACCCTGGACCCGTTCGTCGCGCTCGGGCAGGCCGCTGCCGTCACCGAGGGGCTCGGCCTCGGCACCGGCATCACACTCGCCGCGCAGCACGACCCGATCGACCTCGCCAAGCAGGTCGCGACCCTGGACCACCTCTCCGGGGGCCGCTTCACACTGGGCCTCGGCTTCGGCTGGAACGTCGAGGAGGCCGCCGACCACGGCGTGCAGTGGCGTACCCGGCGGGAGCTGGTGCGCGACCGGATGGGCCTGATGCGGGCCCTGTGGTCCGAGGAACCGACGGCGTACGAGGGCGAGTTCGGGAGCGTGCGGGCGAGCTTCGCGCATCCCAAGCCGGTGCAGAAGCCGCGCGGCCCGGTGGTGGGGCCGCGCACGCTGGTCGGCGGGGAGGCCGGGCCGAAGCTGTTCGCGCACATCTGCGAGTACGCCGACGGCTGGCTGCCGATCGGCGGGCGCGGTCTGACGGAGGCACTGCCCCGGCTGCGCACCGCCTGGGCCGACGCGGGCCGCGACCCGGGCGCCCTTCAGGTCGTCCCGTACGCCGTCCTGCCCAGCGCGGGCAAGCTGGCCCACTTCGCCGAACTGGGCGTCGAGGAGACCGTGGTGCAGCTTCCGGCGGCGGGCGAGGCGGAGGTGCTGCGGGCGCTGGACGCCTACCAGCCGTTCGTCGGGTGAGCGCGGGGAAGCGGACGGGCAAGGGTCCTGATCACCCCGAACGTATGCTCAAAGGATGACGACTTCCGTGACCTCCGGAACGGGCGGCCCGACCGAGAACTCCCTGCGCCGTGCGCTCAGACGCGCCCGGGACGGCGTCTCCCTGGACGTCACCGAGGCCGCCGTCCTGCTCCAGGCGCGCGGTGCGCACCTGGAGGACCTCTCCGCGTCGGCCGCCCGGGTCCGCGACGCGGGGCTGGAGGCGGCGGGACGGCCCGGGGTCATCACGTACTCCAAGAGCGTCTTCGTGCCGCTGACCCGGCTGTGCCGGGACAAGTGCCACTACTGCACGTTCGTCACCGTGCCCGGCAAGCTGCGCCGGGCCGGGCACGGGATGTTCATGTCGCCGGACGAGGTGCTGGACATCGCCCGCAAGGGGGCAGCCGCCGGCTGCAAGGAAGCCCTCATCACCCTCGGTGACAAGCCCGAGGACCGCTGGCCCGAGGCGCGCGAGTGGCTCGACGCGCACGGGTACGACGACACGATCGCCTACGTGCGGGCCGTCTCCATCCGCATCCTGGAGGAGACCGGGCTGCTGCCCCACCTCAACCCGGGCGTCATGAGCTGGACGGACTTCCAGCGGCTGAAGCCGGTCGCCCCGTCCATGGGCATGATGCTGGAGACCACCGCGACCCGCCTGTGGTCCGAGCCCGGCGGCCCCCACCACGGCTCCCCGGACAAGGAGCCGGCCGTGCGGCTGCGGGTCCTGGAGGACGCGGGCCGCTCCTCGGTCCCCTTCACCTCCGGCGTCCTCATCGGCATCGGCGAGACGTACGAGGAGCGTGCGGAGTCCCTGTTCGCGCTGCGCAAGGTGTCCCGGGCGCACCACGGCATCCAGGAACTGATCATCCAGAACTTCCGCGCCAAGCCGGACACCGCGATGCGCGGCATGCCGGACGCGGAACTGGACGAACTGGTCGCCACCGTCGCCGTGGCCCGGCTCGTCCTCGGCCCCTCCGCCTGTCTCCAGGCCCCGCCGAACCTGGTCGACTCCGAGTACGGGCGGCTGATCGCGGCCGGCATCGACGACTGGGGCGGCGTCTCCCCGCTCACCATCGACCACGTCAACCCCGAGCGCCCCTGGCCGCAGATCGAGGACCTGGCCGAGAAGTCCCGGGCGGCCGGCTTCGAACTGCGCGAACGGCTCTGCGTCTACCCGGAGTTCGTGCGGCGCGGTGAACCCTGGCTGGACCCGCGGCTGCGTCCGCACGTCGCCGCCCTCGCCGACCCGGAGACGGGACTGGCGCGCCCGGACGCGCTCCCCGCGGGGCTGCCCTGGCAGGAGCCGGACGAGGCGTTCACCGCGACGGGCCGCACCGACCTGCACCGCACCATCGACACCGAGGGCCGCAGCGCCGACCGCCGCGACGACTTCGACGAGGTGTACGGCGACTGGGAGGCGCTGCGCGAGGCCGCCGCCCCGGGAATGGTCCCCGAGCGCATCGACACCGACGTCCGCGAGGCGCTGCGCACGGCGGCCGACGACCCGACGCGGCTCACCGACGCGGAGGCGCTCGCGCTGCTGCACGCCGACGGCCCGGCGCTGGACGCCCTGTGCCGCGTGGCCGACGACGTGCGCAAGTCCGTGGTGGGCGACGAGGTCACCTACATCGTCACCCGCAACATCAACTTCACCAACGTCTGCTACACCGGCTGCCGCTTCTGCGCCTTCGCCCAGCGCCGCACGGACGCCGACGCGTACACCCTCTCCCTGGACCAGGTCGCCGACCGCGCACAGCAGGCGTGGGACGTCGGCGCGGTGGAGGTCTGCATGCAGGGCGGCATCCACCCCGACCTGCCCGGCACCGCGTACTTCGACATCGCGAAGGCGGTGAAGGAACGCGTCCCCGGCCTGCACGTGCACGCCTTCTCCCCGATGGAGGTGGTGAACGGCGCGAGCCGCACCGGCCTGTCCATCCGCGAGTGGCTGACGGCGGCGAAGGAGGCCGGCCTGGACACGATCCCCGGCACGGCGGCGGAGATCCTCGACGACGAGGTCCGCTGGATCCTGACCAAGGGCAAGCTGCCGGCGGCGACCTGGATCGAGGTGGTGACCACGGCCCACGAGCTGGGCATCCGCTCCTCCTCGACGATGATGTACGGCCATGTCGACCAGCCCCGGCACTGGCTCGGGCACCTGCGCACCCTGGCGGACATCCAGCGGCGCACCGGGGGCTTCACGGAGTTCGTGACGCTGCCCTTCGTGCACACCAACGCCCCGGTCTACCTGGCCGGCATCGCCCGCCCGGGCCCGACGGTCCGCGACAACCGCGCGGTCACGGCGATGGCGCGGCTGCTGCTGCACCCGCACATCCCGAACATCCAGACGAGCTGGGTGAAACTGGGCGCGGAGGGCGCGGCGGAGATGCTGCGCTCCGGGGCCAACGACCTCGGCGGCACCCTCATGGAGGAGACCATCTCGCGGATGGCGGGCTCCTCCTACGGCTCCTACAAGTCGGTCAAGGACCTGATCGCGGTCGCGGAGGCGGCGGGCCGTCCGGCGAAGCCGCGCACCACCCTGTACGGCGAGGTCCCCGAGGAGCGCCGTCGCGCGGCGGAGGCCTCGGACGGCCACCTGCCGGAGCTGCTGCCGGTGCTGGACTGAGCCGGGTGCCGGGCTGGGACGGGTGCTGGACTGAGCCGGGTGCCGGGCTGGGACGGGCGTCGGACCGCGACGGGCACCGGCCGCGCGGGCAGTAGGATGATCCGACGCGCGTTCGGGACCCGTAGCTGAGGAGTACGTACCGGTGTCTGCCCGTCTTCCTTCGTGGGCCTGGGTGACCGGCCTGACCACGGGCGCGATAGCCGCGGTGGCGGTCCTGGCCGTCCAGGCGGACCAGGGGCCGAAACCCACCGCCGCCGCGAGCCGGCCCAGCGCCTCGGCGACGGCGGACCCGAAGCCCTCCGCCGCACCGGAGGAGGAGAAACCGGCGGCCGTCCCGGCCGACTCGGGCACGGGCCGCCGGATCGTGTACTCCCTGGACCAGAAGCGCGTGTGGCTGGTCGACGCCAGCGACGCCGCCCGCCGCTCCTTCGCGGTGTGGCCGGGCACGGTCTCCCCGGACCCGGGCTCCTACACGATCGGCACCCGCACGGAGGCCACCACCGGCAGCGACGGCGTGCAGGTCGAGCACATCATGTACTTCGCCGCCAAGTCCGGCGTCTCCGTCGCGTTCTCCAACGCGGTCGACGGCTCCTCGCCCCCGCCCGCCGCCCCGGACGCCAAGACCGGCGGCATCCGCGTGGGCAAGGACGACGGCAAGGCCCTGTGGACCTTCGGCACGGCGGGCACGTCGGTACGGGTCGTCGAGTAGCGGGACGGGACGGGGTCCGCCGGGACACGGGGGAGGGGGCGTCCGCGTGGCGCAGGCACGGCTGACGATGCAGCAGATCGTCCAACAGCGCCGGCGCGCGGGGCTCGTGGCCCGCGCCGCCGAACGCGAACTGTTCCGGGCGAACTTCGACTCGGCGCCCGGGGAGACGGGCCACCGCTTCCTGTTCCACGTGCACGGCAACGCGGGCGTCGGAAAGACCCGCCTGCTCAGGGAGTTCGAGCACATCGCCCGGGAGCGCGGCGCCCTCACGTCGTACGTCGACGCGGGCGTGGACGGCATCCCGGAGGCGCTGGCCGAGATGTGCCGGCAGTTCGCGGCGCAGGGGCACCGGTTCAAGGAACTGGAGCGGCTCCTGGCCGCCCACCGCGAACGCCGCCACGAGGCCGAGACGGCAGCCCTCGCCGCGCTGGCGCCCGAGCCCGACGGGGCGCCGTCCGCCGGGAGCATGGCGGTCGCCCGGGCCGGACTGGCGGGCCTGGGACTCATCCCCGGCGCCGGTGCCTTCGCCGCCGTCATCGACCCGGCCCACCTGGCCCAGGGCGCCGACCGGTTGCGTGCCGGCCTGAGCGCTCGCTTCCGCAGCCACGAGGACGTCCAGCTCGTCCTCTCCCCGGAGAGCGTCCTCACCCCCGTCCTGGCGGGCGAACTGAACGGCGTCGCCACCGACGTCCCGTGGATCGTGCTGTTCTTCGACACCTACGAGCGCACCGGCCCCTTCCTCGACGCGTGGCTGCACGACGTCATGACCAGCGAACGCCACGGCGCCTTCCCCGCCACGGTCGTCGTCGTCACCGCCGGGCAGCGGCCCCCCGTCACGGCCCGCTGGGGCGGCTTCGCGGACTTCATGACCACCCTGCCGCTCCGGCCGTTCACCGAGGCGGAGTCGCGGGGGCTGCTCGCCGGCCGGGGCATCACGGCGGAACCGGTCGTCGCCGAGGTGCTGCGGCTGACCGGCGGTCTGCCGGTGCTCGTCTCCATGCTCGCCGGCGCCGGCCCCACCGGCCCCGACGAGGTTCCGGACCCCAGCGCCACCGCCGTGGAACGGTTCCTGAAGTGGGAGGCGCACCCGGTGCGCAGGGCCGCCGCGCTCGCGGGCGCGCTGCCGCGCCGGCTGGACGCGGACGTGTTCCGCGTGGCGGCCGACTGCGAAGGGGAACAGCTCGACGAGCTGTACGCCTGGGTGAGCGGCCTGCCGTTCGTCGACGAGCACGGGGGCCGGCTGCGCTACCACGACGTCGTGCGCGCCCCGATGCTGCGGTTCCAGCGCGGGCGCTCACCGCGCGGCTGGGTGGAACGCCAGCGCCGGCTGGCCGAGCTCTTCGGGCAGTGGCGCGGGGAGACGGAGGCCGGACGGGACGCCGGGCGGCTGTGGGCCGACGAGGAGTGGCGGGAGCTGCGGCTGGCCGAGTCCTACCACCTCCTGTGTACCCGGGACCGGCAGGCGCTGCCCGAGGTGCTGCGGGACCTCGTCGAGGCGTGCGACCAGGGCGAGGCCGTCGCCGGGCACTGGGTGCGGGCCCTCCAGGACGCCGGACGGGACGCCGAACTGGCCGAGGCGGCCGCGTGGGGACAGGAACTGGCGGCGGCGCTCGGGCAGGGCGGTACCGGGGCCGTCCTGGACCGGCTGGTGGGGGGCGTGCGGCGCCGCAGGCTCTCGGGGGCCGCCGCGCGGCCCCCGGGCGGGAGACCGGCGGGCGCCTCCGGGACCGACCCGGGCAGGACCCTCGCAGGACCCGTACCGGCCGGGGCCCGGCCGGGGAGTGCGCCCGTCGGCCGTCCGGCCGGGGCGGACGCACGGTACCTGACACCGGCGGAGCTGCCGGCGCAGGTGCGGCTGCGGGTGCACCGGGGCCGGGCCGTCACCCTGGCCGCACAGCAGGACTACGGCGGCGCGGTGGCCCACCTGACGTGTGCCGAGGCCCTGGCACCGCAGGATGCGGGAATCGTCGCGGAGAAGGGGGAGTGCCTGCGGGCCATGGGGGCCCACGCCCGGGCCCTGCCGGAGCTGGAGCGCGCGGTCCGGCTCGACCCGGCCCACGCGTACGCCTGGGCCTCCCTCGGCGCCACCCGCCTCGCCCTCGGCGACCCGGTCGCCGCGAACACGGCGCTGACCCGCGCACTGCGCCTGAGGCCCGACTACTTCTGGGCGCTGCTCCGCCGGGCCAGGGCGTCTCGCGAGCTGGGCGCCCACGCCGACCGCCTCGCCGACCTGGACCGGGCCGTCGCCCTGCAGCCCGACTCCCCGTGGGCCCACTGTGAACGCGGCGACGCCCTGCGCGCCGCGGGCCGGGACGAGGAGGCCCTCGCCGCGTACGACCTCGCCCTGTCCCTCGATCCCGACTACGCGTCGGCGTACGCGAGCCGGGGCGTCGCCCGCCACCGCCTCGGCCGCACCGCGGAAGCCCTGGCCGACCTCGACCGCGCCCTGGAGATCGACCCCTCCTACGCCTGGGCGCGCACCCAGCGGGACACGGTCGTACGCCACCGGGACGGCTGATACCGGCGCCATCCGAGCAACCGGGGCACCTGTCGCATACCCGCCCGCCCCCTGAACCGGCCGTCCGCGTTCGATTACAGTGCTCGGCGTCGTACGTACGGACGGTCCCCGGGAGGTCTTGGTGGCTGGTACTGCCGGGCCCGTGTGGGGGCGCCGTGAGCAGCAGGACTTCCGCAGCAGGGTGCGTGGGACGCTGCTGGGGGTGGCCGTCGGGGACGCGCTGGGCGCGCCGGTCGGCGGCCTGGGGATCGACGCGATCCGCCGGGCGCACGGCGCGGAGGGCGTCACCGGCCTCGCCCCCGCCTACGGGCGGCGCGGTGCCGTCACCCACCACACGCAGCTCACCCTGTTCTCCGTCGACGGGCTGATCCGCGCCCAGGTGCGGCGTGACACCGGCGCCTGGCATCCGCCGACCGACCTGCACCGGGCGTACCTGCGCTGGGCCACCACCCAGCGGGACTGGGGCCCGGACGAGCGGCGGGGGGACGACGGCTGGCTGGCGCGGGAGGAGTGGCTGTACGCCCGCCGGGACCCCGCCCGGGCGCTGCTGCTCGGGCTCGGTGACGAGATCATGGGGACGCTGGAGGCGCCCAAGAGCCCCGGTGAGGCCGGCCCGGAGGCCGCCGCGCGGTCCGCGCCCTTCGGGCTGCTCGTCGGCTGGGAGCCGCAGCTCGTCGCCCAGCTCGCCGTGGAGTGCGCGGCGCAGACCCACGGCCATCCGGTCGGCCACCTCGCGGCGGGCGGGTACGCCGTCATCGTGCACGCGCTGGCCCGCGGGGAGAGCCTGGACGCGGCCGTGCAGCGCGCGCTCGCGCTGCTGGCCGCGCGGCCGGGACACCAGCCGGTCAGCGACGCGCTCCAGCAGGCGCTGGGCGCCGTGCGGCAGGGGATGCCCGGCCCGGAGCGGGTCACGGAGCTGGTCGGGAACGCCACCGCCGACGGACTGCTCGCCGCCGCCGTGTACTGCGCGCTGGTGGCGGAGGACGTGCGGCACGGTCTGTGTCTCGCCGTCAACCACGACGGGCCCAGCGCCGCCGCCGGTGCGCTGACCGGCGGCCTGCTCGGGGCGCTGCACGGCGAGACGGCCCTTCCCCCGGCCTGGCTGGCCGAGCTGGAGGGCCGCCCCACGATGCTGGAACTCGCCGACGACTTCGCCATGGAGATGACCCAGGGTCCCGCCCTCCACGGCCCCGCCGGCTCCTGCCCGGCCTGGCTCACCCGCTACCCACGGGGCGCCCAGAGGTGCCCTTGAGGGGCGCGGGGAACCGCGCGAACGGGGGTCTGGGGGCGCAGCCCCCGGGGACGGGACGGGAAGGGGCGGCGGGGGCGAGATCCCGAGAGCCCTCCACCTCCGACTCTCCCCCCGGCCCCCGCCTCAGTCCCTGGCGGGAGCCGGGGCGTGCTCCTCCCCCCGGGACGGCACCGCCGCCCCGGCCGCCCCCGCCCCACCGTCGTCATCGGTGTTGACCCGGTCGATGATCGCCACCCGCTCCGGCGTGTCCTCCGGCTTCGCGAAGCCGATCAGGACGTACAGGATCAACGAGACCGCCAGCGGCACGGAGACCTGGTACTCCAGCGGCACACCGCCGTCGACGGCCCAGTGGATCGGGTAGTTGACCAGCCAGAAGGCGAGCAGGCCCAGCCCCCAGCTGATGAGCGCCGCCGTGGGGCCGGAGCGGCGGAACGGACGCAGCAGTCCCAGCATCATGGGGATGGCGATCGGGCCCATCAGGCCGGCCACCCACTTGATGACGACCGTGATGATGTCCTTGAACGTGGGCGAGTCGACCTGGGTGGCGACCGCCATGGACAGGCCGAGGAAGACCACCGTGGTCACGCGGGCCGCGATCAGGCCCGACCGCTCGCCCCACGCCCGCGCCCGCGCGGACAGCACCGGCGCCACGTCGCGGGTGAAGACCGCCGCGATGGCGTTGGCGTCCGAGGAGCACATGGCCATCGTGTGGGAGAAGAAGCCGACGATGACCAGACCCAGCAGCCCGTGCGGCAGCAGCTGTTCGGTCATCAGGGCGTAGGAGTCCGAGCCGTCCGTCTTCTGCGACTCCACCAGCAGCGGCGACATCCACATCGGGAAGAACAGGATCACCGGCCAGACCAGCCACAGCACCGCCGACAGCCGTGCCGAGCGCTCCGCCTCGCGGGGGGTGGGGGTGGCCATGTAGCGCTGGGCCTGGTTGAGCATGCCGCCGTTGTACTCGAACAGCTTGATGAAGAGGAACGCCAGCAGGAAGACCGTGCCGTACGGTCCGACCAGCGGCTCGCCGTGCCCCTGGAGTTCGGGCTCGTCCCAGGCGCCGAAGAAGCCGCCGTGGTCGCCGAGTTCGAGCACCACCGCGACGAACATCGTCAGGCCGGCCAGCAACTGGATGATGAACTGGCCGAGTTCCGTCAGTGCGTCCGCCCACAGGCCGCCGATGGTGCAGTAGACCGCCGTGACGACACCGGTGATGAGGATGCCCTGGTTGAGCGAGACACCGGTGAACACCGACAGCAGGGTGGCGATCGCGGCCCATTTCGCGCCCACGTCCACGATCTTCAGCAGCATGCCGGACCAGGCGAGCGCCTGCTGGGTCTTCAGGTCGTAGCGGTTCTTCAGGTACTCCAGCGGCGAGGCGACGTGGAGCCGGGAGCGCAGCCGGTTGATGCGCGGGGCGAACAGCTTGGAGCCGATGGCGATGCCGAAGGCGATGGGGAAGGACCAGGTGACGAAGGACGTCACCCCGTAGGTGTAGGCGATGCCGGCGTACCCGGTGAACATCACCGCGCTGTAGCCCGACATGTGGTGGGAGATGCCGGAGAGCCACCAGGGCATCTTGCCGCCGGCCGTGAAGAAGTCGCTGACGTTGTCCACCCGCTTGTGCGACCAGACACCGATGGCGACCATCACGGCGAAGTAGCCGATGAGAACCGCCCAGTCGAGACCGTTCATGTCCCCCCTTCCAGGGTCCTCCTTGTGAACGCCGCTCAGCTGGTTGGCACTTCGCCTGAGCGGGGTAGGGACATGGCGGGCCGCGAAGTGCCCGCTCATCGTGGTGGCGAGGGCGCGGGCGCGACAAGGAAGCGTCGGGTCAAGAGCGGGTAAAGTCGTCCGTATGGCTGATAAGTGTTCAGCTATGTGAACGCCCGGAAGCTGCGCGGGATCCGTGCCGGGGATGTCGTCGTCTCGTCCGGGCCGACCCGGTCAGCGCAGTTCGTCGGGGCAGGGCGTGCCCCGGTCCCACTTGTACGGAGCCGCCAGGCGGTAGATCCCCGGCTCGGGCGCCAGCAGCATCGTCCACCGGTCGCCGTCGGCATCCTCCTCCGTCTCCATCAGGCAGCCGTGGACGTTCTCGTACGTCTTCGGCTCACCCTCGGCACGGTCCTCGGACTCCTCCGTCTCCTGCGGCGGCTCCAGCGCCTTGCCGTCGGCGTCGACGAGGCCCAGCCACGGCGAGTACGGCATGCGGATCAGGATCCGGCCCGCCTTCTCCACCCGCAGCGTCCACTCGCCCTGATCGGCCCGCTCCACCACCGTGTTCGGCTCCGCGAGCGGGGTCGGCTCGTCCACCGCGAACAGCTGCCAGTTCGCGTCGCCCCAGATCTGCTTCAGGTACGGCAGCCCGCGCTGCACCAGCTCACGCTCCCGCTGGCCCCCGTCACCGTCCGGCTCGTCCTTGGGCAGCACCACGAAGTGCACGCCCCAGCGCTTGAGCCACTCCCGGTAGTTCGCCGAGTTGAGGGTGTCGTCGTAGAAGAGCGGGTTGCGTTCCATGTCGGCCTGCCGGTTCCAGCCGCGGGCCAGGTTGACGTACGGGGCGAGGGCGGACGCCTCACGGTGCGAGCGGGCCGGTACGACCTCCACCCGGCCACGCCCGGCGCCGACCTCCTGCAGTTCGTTCACCAGCGGCGCCAGCTCGCGCGCCCACGACGCGCGGGGCGTGGTGTGCACGACGTCGTCGACCGACTTGAAGCCGATCCAGCCGGTGAAGCCGGCGATCGCGACGACGATCGCGTACCACTTGCGGGACTTCGGCACCGCGAACGGCAGCGCCGCCACCAGCGCCACACCGCCGAACAGCATCGCCAGCCGCGTCATGTTCGACCCGATCTGCGAACTGATCAGCCACACCAGCACGATCCCCAGCCCGTACACCGCGGACGTGATCCGCACGGTCTTCCACTCCGCGGGGACCAGGACGCAGACCAGGACCGAGTACAGCAGCGGCAGGACCACCGAGCCGACGCCCATCGGCTGCGTGCCCGAGAACGGGAACAGCCACGCCGACACCGCCACCACCGCGGTGGGCGCCAGGCCCAGCGCCCACGCGCCCGGTAGCCGCTTCTGCAGGAACAGCGCGACCGCCACCAGACCCACGAACAGGCCCGCGACCGGCGAGGCCATGGTCGCCAGCGCCGCCAGCGGGGCCGCGCACAGGGCCTTCGCCCAGCGCTTGTAGCGCCACCGGTACGGCCAGCAGAAGACCACGGCGACCGCGCCGAGCGCGAACATCGTGCCGAGCCCGTACGTCACCCGCCCCGAGGCGGCGTTGCACAGCAGCGCGAACACCCCGGCCAGGGCCGCCCACAGCGGATTGCGCACGGCCCGGCTGCGCATCAGGACCAGGGTCAGCAGCCCCGCCGACACCGTCCCCGCGATCATCATCGTCGTCCGCACCCCGAGGAGCGACATCAGGTACGGCGACACCACGCTGTACGACACCGGGTGCATCCCGCCGTACCAGGCGAGGTTGTACGCGGAGTCCGGGTGCCGGCCGACGAACTCGGCCCACGCGTCCTGCGCGGCGAGGTCGCCGCCGCTGTTGGCGAAGGTGAAGAACCAGACGATGTGCAGCAGGCCGGCGAGCGCGGTGACGGACAGCACGGGGTGCCGCAGCATGCGGGCGCGCACGGCGAGGACGGCGGTCATGAAGGCGCCGCGGGTGCCGTCGCCGCCCCGCGGAGGCATGTCAGGGCCGTCGGGGGACGGACGCCGTGACCCGGCCGCGGGTATTCGCGGACCGGTGGATTCCCGGGCGTCGGATCGCGGACCCACGGATCCCGGACCCGGATCGGCGTCGTCGGCGCGTGTCGGCTCCGCTGTGGCCACCTGAAGGCACTCCCCGTGTCCCGTTCCCTGCCCGTTCCTGCCCGTTCCTGCCCGTTTCGTGACGCTAGCACGCACCCCGCCGACCGTCGCCCGGGGTGGGCGTCGGCCCGCGGGGTGCGGGTGTGCTGCGCCGGTCCCGCCTCAGGTGAGGCGGGTCAGCCTGTCCGTGAAGCCGGGCTCCACGAGGTCCTTCTGGAGGGCCACCGGGACCTTGACGGCACTGCTCGTCCCGTCACCCACGGTGAGCGTGCCCACCTTCGTGCCCGCCTTCGCCGTGCGCGGCAGCTCGTCCGCGGCGAACGTCAGCTTCACCGACAGGCCCGCCCAGCCGACGGCCTTGACGTCCTCGGTGACGGCGACGGGCGTACGGCCGCCGAGACCGTCGTCCGCGTACCCGACGACGGTGCCCTTCTTCAGGATGGTCGCCGACTCCAGCGCGCCCTGCGCGGCCCGGATCAGGTCGTCGCCCGCGGTGAGGGCGGCGGACAGGATGGTGTTGTCCTTGCCGCCCGCGGGCTGGCGGACCACGGCGCCGACGACGGTCCGGGTCTCCCCGCCGACCTCCTTCTTCGCGGCGAACACGAGGTTGCCGAGCGCGGAGGTGGTGGTGCCGGTCTTGATGCCGACGACGTTGTTGTGGCCGACCAGCTGGTTCCAGTTGGAGTGGTTCACACCCTTGTAGTCGTCGTACGACATCATCGCCGCGACCTCGCGGAACGCGGGCTGCTTCATGGCCTCCTTGGCCAGCTTCACCTGGTCCACGGCCGTGCTCACGGTGGTGTCGTTCAGACCCGAGGGGTCGGTGTACGTCGTGTCGGTCATGCCGAGGTCCTTCGCGGCCTCGTTCATCTTCTCCACGAACGCCTTCTCGGACCCCGCGTCCCAGCGGGCGAGGAGCCGCGCCACGTTGTTCGCGGACGCGATCAGGACGGACTCGATCGCCTCCCGCTGGGAGATCTCGTCGCCCGCGGTGACGTTGACGGTCGACTCCTGGCCGGCGTCGGACTGCTGCTCCGCGAGCTCGTCGATCTTGAGCATCGGGCCCTCGGCGCCGCTCTTCAGCGGGTGGTCGCGCAGGATCACGTACGCCGTCATGACCTTGGCGACACTGGCGATCGGGACGGGCTTCTGCTCACCGGAGGAGCCGAACGTGCCGATGCCCTGCACGTCGAGCGCGGCCTGTCCGGCGGCCGGCCACGGGATGTCGGGCTTGCCGCCCTCGAAGGTGTAGCTGTCCTCGGCGGTCAGCTCGAGCGTGGGTGCGGGGAGCGGACGGATGTTCTGTACGACCGCGAAGACGATCACCAGCAGGACGACCAGCGGCGTCCAGATCTTCACCCGCCGCACGGCCGTCCGCAGCGGGGTCTGCGGGGGCGGCGGGGTGTTGGTCAGTTCCGCGAGCAGGTCCAGCGGCGGCTTGGGCGGCAGCGGCTGCTGCGTCGTCCGCTCCGGGCCGACCTGCGGGAGCGAGGTGGTGGCCTCGGCGGGCGCCACGGTGCGCAGCGCGGTGGTGGCGTCGGCGGCGGGCGGGGGCTTGCGGACGGCGGGGTCGTCGAAGTCCTTCAGCGCGACGAACTTGCTGGTCCGCTCGGCTTCCCGCTCGGGCTCGGCCTTGCGCTCGGTGTCGGGTTCGGCGTCGCCCAGCTTGAGCATGGTGGTGGGCTGGTCGACGGCGGGCTTCCGGGTCCGGAAGACGGCGGTCGGCTGGTCGACGGAACGCTTGCCGCCCTCGCCCCCGGTGCCGCCCCCATCGGCCCTGTCCTCACCGTCGCCGCCATCGGCGTCGTCCCCGCGCTCGCGCGACTTCGCCCCGCCGTCCGCGGACGCACCGCGCGCGGCCGGAACCGCCCCGCCGGCCCCCTCGGCCGCAGCCGCACGGCCGCCCCCGGACGCGGCGTCCGCCCCGGCGCCGCCGGAGGCGCTGTCCGTCCCGGCGTCCTCGGCGGCCCGGCCCTCGGGCAGCTCCTCCGTACCGCTGTCCTCGGACGCGGCGTCCGCCGCCGCGTCCGCAGCGGCCTCACCGGAGGCGCTGCCCCCGGCGGTGCCCGTTGCGGCGTCCCGCGAGGCACTGCCCTCCGGCAGGTCCGCCCCGGTGTCCTCGGCGGTGCTGACCTCGGCGGCCTCCGTCTCGGCGTCCTCGGAGGCCCCGCCGTCGGCGGTGTCGGTGCCGGCACGCTCTGAGGCGTCGCCATCGGCCTCGTCCGCGCGCGTGCCCTCGGTCCCGCCGTCGGCGGCCGGGTCCTCGTCCGAACCCCCGGAAGCGCCCTCGGCGGCGCCGCTCCCGGCGGTGTCGGCGTCCTCGGGGGCGCCGCTCGTGTCCGTGGGGGCGTCCCCGGAGGCGTCGACCGGGGCCGGGGCCGCCCCGGTGTCCTCGGGCGTGCTGCCCTCGGCCGGGTCCGGCTCGGCGCCCTCGGAGGTGCCGTCGCCGCCCGCCGCCGTACCCGTACCGGCGGCGCCACTCGCGGCGGTGCCGGTGTCCCTGGAGGCGCTGCCCCCGGCGGTGTCCGCGTCGTCGGAGGCCGCGTCCGCCGCCTCCGGAGCCGCCGCGGCGGTACCGGTGTCGGTGTCGGTGTCGCGCTCGTCCCCGTCGGTGTCCCGTCCGGCGTCACCCTTCAGGTCCTCGCCCGGCTCCGCCGAGCGGACCCAGGCGGCCACGGCCTCGCGCAGCCGGCCGTCACCCCCGGCGGGGGAGCTGCCCTCACCCTCCGCAGGAGTCCTGCCCTCAGCCGGAGTCTCGTCCTCGCCCTCCGCCGGAGAGGCGTCGGGTACCGACAGCACCCGGGTGGCCGTGTCCGCGGTGCCGCGGGGCTCGGAGGGGGCGGCGTCGCGCGCCACCGCCAGTCGGGGATCCCGCTTCCCGGGAACCGGACCCGCGCTCCCCGACGTCGGTTCTGCCGACGACTCGCGCTGCTTCGACCTGTCGGGGGACTCGCCCGCCACCGATGCCTCCTCCATGCGCCGCACGCCCCGCGTGCGCCATCCGAACCGTGAACCGCCCGCCCGCGACAGCGCTCCACGGTGCTGTCCGAACCATGTACCAGTGTCCTGTGTGCGGGCCTGCCCCACGTGGTAGACGAGAACGACATACCTACCGGTTCCCTTACGAACCGGTCACGTGCTCTCGACAGACCAATGTGAGAGGGGTCACCCTGTCAGACATCCACGCGGGGAGGCATGGATGGGCAGGAGCCGCAGAACACTTCCGGAGGAGCTTCTGCTGCTGGCACTGGACCCGACCACGGGTACCACTGCACAGCCGCAGTCGCTCGACCTCGGTCTGGCCGGAGCGCAGCTAGTGGAGCTGGCGCTGGCCGGACGGATAGCCCCAGACGGGGATCGTATCGCCGTGGTGGTGCCACGGCCGACTGGAGACCCAACACTGGACTGCGCGTTGGAGTTGCTGCGAAGGCGCGGCGCTCCGGTACGGGCGGTCCACTGGATCGGCGGGCCGCGTCTCGGGCTGCGCCAGACCTACCTCTCGCATCTGGAGCGGTGCGGCATGGTGCATGCCGTGGCCGGACAGATGTGCGGGGTGCTGCCGACGACTCGCTACCAGGCGACGGACACCGAGATCAGCCGGGAGATCAAGGCCCGGCTGGACTCCGCGATCCGCACCGGCGTCCCGCCGGACCCGCGGACCGCGGCGCTCGCCGCACTGGCGCACGCGGTGGGTCTCGGCAAGCACCTGTACCCGGGGAACGAGGGACGCTCCTCGCGTTCCCGGTTGCGGGACCTGATCCGGCACGACCCGATGGGCGGACTCGTCGCGCACGCGGTGATGGACGTCCAGAACGGCGCGGCGGCCCAGCCGCGGCGCGGCTCCGCCCCGGCAGGCCGGCAGGCCCCCGCCGGCGGCAGGGGCGCACCGGAACCCGCCCGTGGCGTTCCGGCGCAACCGCACCGGGGATCCATGGCACGCGCCGTGGCCCACTGAGCCGTACGTCCCCAGGGCCGAACGGCGCGGCGAGCACGGATCCGATGTACCGCAGAGCCCGGTCACGGGAGCCGCTGTCCGAGCGGGGCGGAGAACGCACCGGCGTCCTCCGCCCCGCTCGGCGTGACCCCGGCCGGCCCCAACTCCCTCCACCCGTCCGTGGAGTGGCGTGTACCCGTCGTATATCCACCGTTTCCCAGCGGCAGGAAGCACCTTGGTGGCAGTCTGCTCATCAGCAGACACGCAAAGTGGTAAGTACGAGGCACACAGCCGGAGGTGCACGTCCCGTGGCGTCCCATGTCAATCCCACCGTCAGGCGCCGCCGGCTCGGCCAGGAGCTGCGCAGGCTCCGGGAGCTCAAGGGCATGACGGCCGAGGAGGTGGCGGAGCGACTGCTGGTCTCGCAGTCGAAGATCAGCCGCCTGGAGAACGGCAGGCGCAGCATCAGCCAGCGCGACGTGCGCGACCTGTGCGGGGTGTACGAGGTCGAGGACACCCGAATGGTCGAGTCGCTGATGCAGATGGCCAAGGACTCCCGCCAGCAGGGCTGGTGGCACGCCTTCGGCGACATCCCGTACAGCGTCTACATCGGTCTGGAGACCGACGCGGAGTCGCTGCGCGTCTACGAACCGCAGATCATCACCGGCCTGTTGCAGACCCGCGCGTACGCCGAGGCGATCGTCCAGGGCGGCTCGCCGGAGTCCACCGAGCAGGAGAACGACCGGCGGGTCGAGGTGCGGCTGCGCCGGCAGAGCCGGATCACCGCCGACGCCGAGCCGCTGCGCCTGTGGGTGGTGCTCGACGAGGCGTCCCTGCACCGGGTGGTCGGCAGCCGCGAGGTGATGCGCGAACAGCTGGAGCACGTCATGGAGCTGAGCCAGCTGCCGCACATCACCGTGCAGGTGCTGCCGTTCGAGGTCGGGGCGCACGCCGGGATCAACGGCCAGTACTCGATCCTGGAGTTCGCCGACGCCGCCGATTCGAGCGTGGTGTACATCGAGGGCGTCACCAGCGACCTGTACCTGGAGAAGCCGCACGACGTGCAGAAGTACACGGTGATGTACGAGCACCTGCGGGCGCAGTCGCTGAACGTGGAGCAGTCCCGTCAGCTGGTGGAACGCCTCGCGAAGGACTACGCACGCTGACACGCCGTCAGGCGCGGGGGGCGGAAGGCTACACCGCTGACGTGCCTGACTGGAAGTGGCGCCTGGGATATGCCATCCAGACGAGTGAACGACCGCTCCGAGAGACGATGGTGGCGAGTAGCGTCGATCACGCCAACCGCCAGTGGAGGTTGGCGCAATCCGTTCTGCGGGTCCATGCCGGAATGCGCAGGTCGGTGACAGCAACTCAGCATCTGGCTACGGAGCGAACATGGCAATTCGTCTGGGCGCCACGGAAACGTGGACGACGTCCTCCTACACCAACAACAACGGCGCGTGCGTGATGGTCAGGTCGACCACCGAGGCGGCGCTGGAGCTCGGGGACACCAAGGTCCCCGAGGGTCCCAAGCTGGCCTTCCCCGCGGACGCGTGGAGCGCCTTCGTGGCCACCGTCAAGGGCTGACGGCACCGGCGACCGGCACCGGCGACCGGCACCGTCACCCCCGCGGAGCCCTCTCGACCTGTCCGCCGTCCTCGCCGAGAGGGCTCAGCCGGTGCTCCTCGGGCAGGCCCGCGCAGGGGCCGCCGAGGAGCCCGCCGGCCGGGCGCCGGGCCCGCGGCCGGCGCCACCGGGCCCGGCAGCGCTACCGGGCCTTGCGGCAGCCCCACACGCCTGCGGACGGCGCTACGGGAGTGCCACCGGGAAGGCCACGTCACACACCGGGTCCTGCGGCCCCGCGGCCTCCCAGTCCGCGAAGTACACCTCGCGGCACGGGCCCGCCGGCGTCAGCCCCCGGCCCTTCATCCACTCCTCCACCGCCTCGAACGCGGCCAGGATCTGCGGATGCGCCACCTGCGCCTTGGTGATCCGGACGTAGGCCAGCCGCAGCGCCGGCTCCACCCGCACCGTCGTCCCCCGGGCCCGGCCCGGACCGTCGGCCCAGGCACGTGCCGCCGCCTCGCCGGCGACCGGCACGCACGCCTCCGCGGGACCGTCGCTCTCCGCCGACACCTCGGAGTGGTAGGCCACGAACGGCGTCCCGGCCACGCCCCCGCACGCCCCGGCCGCCTCCTCCAGCCGGCCCAGCGCCGCCCCGATCCACGACGGCAGCTCCTCCGCGAGGATGTGCCGCGACTCGGTGATCAGTACCTGCTCCGGCACCTCGACCGTCTCGACCGTGAACGTTCCGTACATCTCGGAGCTCCTCCCCGACAACCGTGCACGGAGGTACTCGGCGAGCGTCCGCTGCTCGGCGTGGCGCGCCTCGACGTCCGCCCAGTAGGCGGCGAGCCGTTCCGCCCCGGCCGCCGCGTCGTCCGCGTCGACGACCTCGGCGATCCGCGCCAACGGCATGTCCAGCTGCCGCAACAGCGCCACCAGCCGGGCCCGTTCGACCTGACCCGCCCGGTAGAACCGGTATCCGGTGCTCGCGTCGACCCGCGCCGGGGCCAGCAGCCCCAGCCGGTCGTACAGCCGCAGCGCCTTGGCCGACAGCCGCGCCCGCGCCGCGAACGCCCCGATGGCGAGCAGTTCTTCGTCCACGCCGGCATCCTCCGTCACCGGGCGGCCGTTCCGCCCGGTGACGCAGACGCTCCACCCTCCCCCAGGGGCAAGGTCAACGCTCAGCCGATCGCCTTCTCCACGGCCGCCACCAGCTCCGCCCCATCCGGCTCGGTCTGCGGGGAGAAACGGGCGATGACCTCGCCGTCCCGCCCGATCAGGAACTTCTCGAAGTTCCAGCGGACGTCCCCGCTGTGCCCCTCGGCGTCGGCGACACCGACCAGCCGCTCGTACAGCGGGTGCCGCCCCTCCCCGTTGACCTCCACCTTCTCGGTCATCGGGAACGTCACCCCGTACGTCGCCGAACAGAACTCGGCGATCTCCTCCGCGCTGCCCGGCTCCTGCCCGAGGAACTGGTTGCAGGGGACGCCGAGCACGGTGAAGCCCCGCTCCGCGTACCGCTCGTGCAGCTTCTCCAGGCCGGCGTACTGCGGGGTCAGCCCGCACTTGGAGGCCACGTTCACGACGAGCACGACCCGGCCCGCGTACTGGGCGAGGTCCGCCGGACCACCGTTCAGGGCGTCGATCCCGACATCGAGGGGAGAGGTGCCGTTGTTCTCTGCAGTCGTCATGAGCCGACCCTAGCCCCGGCGGACGACACCCCCGCGCCCGCCCCGCGCCCCGCCTCGGCGAGGACCTCCCCGGCCGCCGTCCGCGCGTACAGCACCGACCGGCCCGTACGCCCCGCCCGCTCCACCAGCCCCGCCTCCAGCAGCACCCGCAGATGCCGGCCGACCGAGCCCAGCCCCTGCCCGGTCACGGCGACGAGCTGGCTGGTGCTCATCGGGGAGCCCAGCAGCATCAGCACCCGGGCCCGCGCACCCCCGAGCAGCGCGCCCAGACCCGCCGGCACGGCTTCCCGGTCACGATCACCGGCCAGCGCCCCCGCGCACGGGTACACCAGCGCGTACCGTCGCGTCCCCTCGTACGACACCCAGCCCACCCGCTGCGCGGTCACCGGAACGAACAGCAGCTCGGCCCCGGAGATCTCCCGCGGGGGCAGCTCGTGCGCGTTCACCTGGAGCCGGTCGCCGCCCAGCCAGCGCGTCCCCGGCCGCAGCGCGTCCAGCACCGCCGCCCAGCCTTCCCGCCCCACCTGCGCCGTCCGGGCCACCACGTCCGCCTCGAGGATCCGCCGGCGCCGCCCCCAGTACGGGCGTACGGCGTCCTCCCACACGTGGGTGAGGAGGCCGGCGGCGCGGTCCGCCAGGTCGTCGCGTTCCAGGAGGGCGGGCAGCGGGCCGCCCACCGCGACCCGCAACTGCGCGCGGGCGGCGGCGGCCGGAACCGCACGCACGCGCTCGACCTCCTCCTCGAAGCTCTCCCCACCCCGCGGGGTGACGGTCAGGAGGTCCGCGATCCACACCGTGCCGAGCGCCGACGGCACCAGCAGCGCGGTCACCGGGTCGGCGGCCAACCGGGCACGGTAGGCGGGCAGATGGGCCCCGAGCCACGCCCGCTCGCCCGGATGCGCGGCCCGCGCCGAGTGCAGCAGCCGCAGCGCTGCGAAGGTCTCCGCGATCGGCGACAGCACGAACCGGCTCCCGGCGAGCGTGTCCGCACTGATCTGCCACCACCCCACGACCGATCACTTCCCCCCACCGCCGACGTTTCGCACCGGCGCGAAACATTAACGGCCGCACCGGCGCCCTCCGCAGACTCCGCGCATGCGCAGCTACCGGGACCTCTTCCGCACACCGGAGTTCACTCCGCTCCTCCTCGCCGCCACCGCCCAGACCCTGGCCCGCACGACGAGCGGCCTGGCCCTGGCCACCCTCGTCCACCGGCAGACCGGCTCACCCCTGCTGACCGCCCTGAGCATGTTCGGCCCGTCCCTCGCGCACGTCCTCGGCGCGACGCTCCTGATGTCGGCCGCCGACCGCCTGCCGCCCCGGGCCGCCACCGCGGGCACGGCGCTGGCCTTCGCGGCGGCCACGGCCCTGCTGGCCCTGCCCGGCCTCCCCGTGCCCGCGGTCTTCGCCGTCCTCGCCCTCCAGGGGCTGGTGGCGTCGGTGGGCGGGGGAGTCGGATGGGGCCTGCTGCACGAGATCCTCCCCAAGGACGGCTACCTCCTGGGCCGTTCCGTCTTCAACATGATGCACGGCCTCACGCAGATCACCGGCTACGCGACGGGCGGCCTCCTGCTGGCCGTCCTCTCCCCGCGCCCGGCGCTGCTCCTCGCGGCGGCCCTGTTCGGCACGGCGGCGCTCGCCGCCCGCCTCGGTCTGACCCGCCGCCCCCCGCGCGCCGCCGGCCGCCCCTCCGTGCGGGCCACCCGGCGCGCCAACGCCCGGCTCTGGGCGTCCCCGGCCCGCCGCCACACCTACCTCGGCCTGTGGATCCCCAACGGCCTGATCGTCGGCTGCGAATCCCTCTACGTCTCCCACGCCCCCGACTCCGCCGGCGTCCTCTTCGCCTGCGCGGCCGCGGGCATGCTGGCCGGCGACGTGACGGTCGGCCGCCTGATCCCACCGGACCGGCGCCGGCGCCTGACCACCCCGCTCCTGCTGCTCCTCGCCACGCCCTACCTCCCCCTCGTCCTGCACCCGCCCCTCGCCGTGACCGCCGTCCTGGTCACCGTCGCCTCCGCCGGCTTCGGGGCGAGCCTGGTCCAGCAGGAGCGGCTGACGGCCCTCACCCCGCCGGAGCTCTCCGGCCACGCCCTCGGCCTGCACTCCTCCGGCATGCTCACGATGCAGGGCGTGAGCGCGGCCCTGGCGGGCGGCCTCGCCCAGCTCACCTCGCCCACGACCGCGATGACCACCCTGGCGGCGGCGTCGGCCGCCGTGACCCTCCTCCTGGCGGCCACGCGACCCGCCCCCGCCGCACGCGGCGCCTCTTCGCCGGCCTGACCCCCGCCCCCGCCGGCCCGGCCGGCACGGCTTCGGGCCCTACTCCTCCGGCGCCCCGCCCTCCAGCAGCCGCTCCGCGATGTCGTCCGCCCAGGCCTGGGCCCAGCGGCGCAGGGACTCGACCGACGCGGCGTCCAGGCCGTGGGCGCGGAACTCGCCCTCGTCGACCCAATCCGTGCCGGTCAGCCGGGACTGCAGTTCGGTGAGGTCGAAGGTGTCGGGGGCGTGGCGGCGGCCCAGTTCCTCCAGCTCCGGGTGGCTCCAGCGGTCCGCGACCGCGTGCACGTCGACGAGGTCGCGGGGGAGCCCGCGGTCCGCCAGCGCGCGTACGGTCGTACCGACCAGGTCCTCCAGGGAGAGCGCACGCCCGGCCGCCGTCTCCACCACCGGCCGCCACAGCACCTCCTTGCGGAGGTCCACCCGGTACTCCGTCCCGGTCGCGGGATCGCCGACCACCAGCCGCGCGGTCAGCGGATCGGGGTCCGGCCCCGTGACCCTCCACCCGCGCGCCTCCATCCCGGCCCGCACCGCGCCGGCGACCTCCGCCATGGCCGCGGGATGCTCGGTGGCCAGATCCACCCCGCGGCTGATCCGGGCGTCCACCAGCCCGTGCGCCCGTACGGCGGCCCCGCCGGCCAGGACGAGCCCGTACGGCGTCCCGGCGGCGAGCAGATCGCCCGCCAGCCGCTCGTGCACGGCGTCCGCGCCGGCCGGGGATGAGGTCATGCCCCGATTATCGCGTGGGCCGCGCACCCGCCCCACGCCCGCCAGTAGCCGCGCCGGAGCAGCACCGCCAGGGGGACGATCCCGATGCGGCCGAGGAACATCTGCGCGGTGGGGACCACCTTCGACACCGCCCCGAGCGGCGCGTACGAACCGAATGGGCCGAGTTCGCCGAACGCCGGGCCGACGTTGCCCAGGCAGGCCGCGGCGGCACCCGGCACGTGGCACGCCCCGCCCCCGGCCGCCGTGACGCCCGTCGCCCTCGGACCGTCTGGCCCCGAGGGGGAATCGCTCACCCGTGCGGACGTAAATCTACTGTGGTCGCTGTAGACATTCGCGAGGGAGGGCGGTACTGTCTCTGGCGTAGCCAAGAAGTCTTCAAGGCGAGGCAGACATGAACTGCCCGCATGGAGGAATGACATCGCGGCCGTCGGCGGCCTCTGGTGGCCGCCGACGGGTCGCGGGAACCACCCGCGGCACCTCATCGGTGCTCACGAAGGAAGAGAGAAGGAGGAGGACGCCATCAGGATCGCCCGGGCGGGAACGGTCCGCTCGGGTACCGCAGGCCCCGGAACGGAAGGTGGTCCCACGGTCACGCATCCGCGATCCCCGCACACTCCGCCCCACGCCTGGGGCCGGTGCGGAAACAGAAGGCCGGTCGTGCAGTAAGCCGGCAGATGGTGTTACAAATCCCTCGGGGCCTTGGTGCCGTACGGCACCAAGGCCCCTCGACGCATGATCCGACAGAGGTGCAGATGACCGCAGACACACCGCTCGACCGACTCGACGACGACGACTACCCCGCTTACACCATGGGACGAGCAGCGGAGATGCTCGGTACCACGCCCGCCTTCCTGCGGGCACTCGGTGAAGCCCGGCTGATCACGCCCCTGCGGTCCGAGGGCGGCCACCGCCGCTACTCCCGCTACCAGCTGCGGATCGCCGCCAGGGCGCGGGAGATGGTCGACCAGGGCACCGCCATCGAGGCGGCCTGCCGCATCATCATCCTGGAAGACCAACTGGAAGAGGCCCAGCGCATCAACGACGAACTGCGCCGGAAGGCGGACGCCTGACCCGGGCCCTCACCGTGGACGCCGGCCTCACCGGCCCTCGGCCCCACCCTGCCGGCCAGCCAGCCGGTCGGCGGACCGGGCCGGGCACCCCGGTCCGGCCCGGACAGGGCACCGCGCATGTCACCCGGACGGAGCGGCGCATAGAATCCGTCCTCATGGTGAAGCCCGACGAGCTGATCATCCAGATCGCCACCCTTGTCGAGTCCGGACAGAGCAGCCGGATGTCCCTGACCGTGGTCACCGGTGGTGCCGTCATCACCGGTCGCCTGGCCCCCGAAGCCGTGTGGCGGCAGCGGGTGGCCGAGGTGCTGACGGACTCGGCCCAGCTGAGCGGTTTCTCGACCGTGTTCGACGCCCCCGCGGCGAGCGACGGCCCGCCCACGCACCTGCACTTCCACGTCGCCCGGATCCTCCAGGGCACCGTGGGCATCCCGGAGACGGGCGGGATGTACCGCGTCGCGATCGAGGACGTCAGCGCGTGGACCGTGGGGGACTTCAGTTACTCCGACCACTGAGGGCCCCGTGCCCCGCCGCTGACCCGTCGGCGGTGACGGCCGCCGCCATGGCGTCCGCCGACCTGGAACACGTCCGAACCAAGGACAGGAAGCGCCTCCCGCTGCATGGATCGCTTTCCTGACCTGCCGACGCCCGCACGGTCCTCAAGGGAGCCGATCGGGGCGGGAATGCCGTATCGAGACGCGAGGAAAGGGTGATGAGGGCCGGAAGGAATGCGCAATGCGCACTGCGCAATCGGCCCGGGGGGAATCCCGACTCGGCAGAGCGAAAAACGGCAGCAGCTGGGGCCCGCACCCCGAAGGGTGCGGGCCCCAGCTACGTGGTGCGCGTCAGATCAGGCGGGAACGATGTTCTCCGCCGTCGGGCCCTTCTGGCCCTGCGCGATGTCGAAGGACACCTTCTGGCCCTCGAGGAGCTCGCGGAAACCCTGGGCGGCGATGTTCGAGTAGTGGGCGAACACGTCAGGGCCGCCACCGTCCTGCTCGATGAAGCCGAAACCCTTTTCCGAGTTGAACCACTTCACGGTTCCAGTAGCCATGTCATATCTCCTTCGGGGCAGTGCGTCGGCATCCACCCTGTGCGGACACCGTGTCGCCGCGATGATCACCCCGCCGGAAAAACCGGTAATGCACAAGCGCTTCCTCCGGCGTGTATGCCGTACGAGAGCGCTTGGAGTTTCGGGAACCACAACTGCAACTGCGATCGACAGTAGCACGCTGGGACGCTCCGCGTAATTCGCCCCATTCTGCTCTCCTCTTCGGCGTAATGAATCTGTGCACACCTCGCGCGCAATTCTGACCTCGCGGGTACAGATAAAACCCCGGGCGCCGTACAGCCGCGCCCGACCGGACGGTCGTGGGGAATCCCGGGGTCGGCGAGAGGCGCCGCTGGGGCGTCCGGCGGGGAGGCCATCCGCCGCGTCCTCCTGGCAGCCGCCCCGCGCCCCGCCGAGCAGTACCTGGACGAGGCCGCGTCCCCGCACCGGAGCGGTGACGCCCCCGGCGTCTCAGAGGTCGCCGCTGACGTCCTCGAGGCCCAGGTCCTCCGGCAGTCGCGCCATGGAGGCACGGACGTCCGGCCGTGCCTCCTGCTCCGCGGCCGCCGTGAAGAGGCCGGCCAGACGCAGACGGTCGGCCGCCGGAAGCCGGTCCAGCGTGTCGGCGAGATCCTCGAACCATGTGGTGGCGAGGTCGGGGTCGACCTCGTCGTCACTGGTCAGGTCGATGGCGGTGATCAACTGCGCCACCGCAGTCGCAAGCGTGGTCAACAACCGTTCGGACACGGCTCGTTCCTCCTGAAGATCGGCAGCCCGTAGCGTAGACGGCGGCCGGGCCCTCGCGCCGGGAAGTTCCCCGCGGGTGTCATCCGAGGCAGGGCCGACCGAAGTCGGTACGGGTGGAGAGGCGCTCCCCACCCACCAGCCCGCGTGGACCTCGAAGAGGGTCCGTGCCGCAAGGAGATGCCCGGTGTTCCGTCCACCGCGCCGCGGAACTGCTCCACTTCGGGCAGGGAGGGGGTCGTCCAGCGCTTGCCCTCGGCGGTGAGCCGGAGCCGGAAGCCCGGGGCTGCCGTCACCCGCTCACCGGGGGCGGCGATCCGGGGCGTCGGAGCGGTCTTCCTCGCCCTCGACTCGATCGCCGTGGCGGGTCGGTCCTCGCCGGCCGGGGTGACGGCCTGGATCTGTGCCGCCTGCGCCTTGCTGGTCGTGTCGTGCGGCGGGTTCGCGGGTGCGGCGTACGAGATGGTGGCCGTTCCGGCGACGATGGCCGTGACGGCCGCGCCGGTCAGGTACTTCAGCGTCCGCTTCAGGCTGAGGCGCCCGACGTCACGGAGGCCGCCGCCTGCCTTGCGCAGTCCTTCCCCCGCCCGTAAGTTACTGGCGAGTAGACCGTTCGTCGAAGGAGCCCCCATGCCGTCGCTCGACCGTCAAGAAAACGTCTTCGTCCTGGACCTGGGTGACGGCGAGAACCGCTTCCACCCGGACTGGATCACCGCGGTCGGCGCCGCACTCGACGAGGTGGAGAAGGCGGAGGGCCCCCGCGCCCTGGTCACCGCCGCCACCGGCAAGTTCTACTCGAACGGTCTCGACCTGGAGTGGCTGTTCGCCAACGCCGACCACTACCACGACTACGTCGTCTCCGTGCACGAGCTCTTCGCGCGGCTGCTGTCCCTGCCGCTCATCACGGTGGCCGCCCTCCAGGGCCACACGTTCGCCGCCGGCGCGATGCTCTCCCTCGCCCACGACTTCCGCGTGATGCGCGCCGACCGCGGCTACTGGTGCCTGCCCGAAGCGGACATCGACATCCCCTTCACTCCCGGCATGTCCGCACTCATCCAGTCCCGGCTGGCCCCGCAGACCGCGCACGAGTCCATGACGACCGCCCGCCGCTACGGCGGCACCGACGCCGCCACCGCCGGCATCGTCGACCGCGCGGTCCCGGAGGAGGCCGTACGCTCCACCGCCGTCGAGATCGCCCAGGCCCTGGTGAACAAGGCCGGCGACACGCTCGGCACCATCAAGGCACGCATGTACGCCCCGGCCCTCGCCACCCTCCGCGACACCACCAACCCGCTCGGCTGACCCGTCACTCACCGGCCCGCACCCGGCCGATCCCGCCGCCGACCTGCCGCGGGAGCCGTCGGACCCGGACTCCGGACACTTACCTGCCAGGTCATCGACCCCGGCGCGGTCCGCCTGCCATGCTCCCCGTGTACGGACCCAGGCCGACCGGAAGGACGACATGCCCGCCTACGTGATAGCTCACCTGCAAGAGGCCCCTCCGCACCCGGAGATCGCCGAGTACATCGAGCGCCTCCCCGCCACCTTCGAACCGTACGGCGGACGCTTCCTGGTGCACGTCACGCAGCACGAGGTGAAGGAGGGCACCTGGCCCGGGCACGTCGTGATGATCGGTTTCCCCGGCATCGCCGAGGCCCGGGCGTGGTGGGACTCGCCCGCGTACCAGGAGATCGCCCCGCTGCGTTCGCGGCACATCGCGGGCGACATCATCCTGGTCGACGGCGTCCCGGAGGGCTACGACCCGGCTGCCACCGCGAAGGCGATGCGCGAGGCCCTGCCCGCCGACTAGCCCACCGCCGGACGTCCGTCGGCGAACGGCTCAGCCGATCAGACCGATCAGCCCGTACAGCCAGATCCCCGCCATGGCGAGGAGCACGAGCAGGCAACCGGCACCCGCCAGGAAACCGCTGAACGTCCCCGCACCGGCGTCCGGTTCGCCGTCCCCGGCGGACGGTATCCCGTTCCAGTCCACCGGACGCCCCAGAGCCTCGGCGCAGGCGGTCCGCACCGCTGCCAGCTGCTCCACGGCGAACCCGGACGGAGCGAGGGACTCCGCCCCACGCCACGCGAGTGCCCTCATGCGCTCCAGAGGCGTCCGGTACCGGGCCTCGAAGGCGGCGGTCTCGTCCCCGTCCCGGTCCTCCTCGAGGTACATCCAGCGCCCGGCCTCCGCGGGCTCGCCGTACAGCCGGTACACCTCCGCCAGACGACGGCGGAGGGTCAGGTCGGCGGGGTAGGACGAGACCAGTCCGCGCAGACGCTGACGCGCCATGGGCACGCGACCGGCCGCCAGGTCCGCGTCCACTCGGGCGAGGGTGACTGTCAGAGGCATGGACGCATGATCGGTGAAGACGCCGGACCGTCTCGACCCCTTTTCGCCGCACGACCCACTCAGCCGAGGCTTCCTGCCGTCGAAGCAGGCACCCCCGCCGGGCCGACCCCGGAGGGTCCAGCCCCGGGGGCCACGCGGAGTAGCGTGGGAGAGGCGAGACGAATCCCCGTGTACGCACCGGCTCCCGAAGACGGGTGGTCCCCCATGACCGGCACCGACTCACCCCCTTCCCGGCACCTGCCGAGTGGCGTGCACGCGGTCGTGCGGCCGGGGTGCGCGCTGCTCCGGCTGGAGACGACGCAGTCGCGTGAAGGCGTCCTGGACGGTGCGTGGTGGCCGCGGTCGCGCGACATCGGTGCCGAGCTGCCCGCGCTGCTGAGCGCCCTCACCGAGCACCTCGGCCCCGTGTCACGTGTCGGGCTGGACACCGCGGCCTGGCAAGGGCTGCCGACGCGGATCGTCGTCGACGACCGGGTCGTGCACATCGACTCGTTCCCGGTGGGGGACGACACCGTCATGATCACCCGGGGTGACCATGACCTGTTCTCTCTGATGGTGGTCCCGCCGAACACGACACCCGAGGCCGCTCAGGCCGCGATGGCCCAGGCGGTGCGGGCCGACAACATCACCACGGCGGAACAGATCCTCCTCGACACCGGAAGCGGGCGGATCCTGCCGGACTGACGCCACCGCGCCTCGGCCGAGGTGCGGCGAACGGTGGAGGACGGCAACGACGGGGTCAGCCGCGCCACTCCACCATGAGCAGCGTCGCGTCATCCGTGGTGTGTCCGCCCCGCGCCCGCTTGAGCGCGTGGGACAGCGAGCGCGTCACCGCCCGCACCCCACGGCCGGTTCGCTCCAGCTGGTTCACACAGGTGATCAGCTGTTCCTCACCGAACTCCTCCCTACCGGTCTTGTGCTCCTCGACCAGTCCATCGCTGAAGCACAGGACGCGGTCCCCGCGCTCCAGTCCCAGTTCGCTGATCTGTGGCTCCGCACCGCCCAGGCCGACAGGCAGGGTCGTCGGGGCGGCCAGGCGCCCCGCGACGCGGTGGCCGCGGACGAGGAGAGGCGACGGGTGCCCCGCGTTGACCCACTGGACCCGTCCCGTCGTCGTGTCCAGCTGCATCATCTGCGCGGTGACGAAGTGCTCGAGACCGAACTGCTCCGCCACCGCGTGGTCCATGAAGTCGTAGATCTCCGACAACCCGATGCCGGCGCGGCGGGCATGGCGGTAGGCGCCGATGGCCACGGTGGCCATCGTGGCCGCGTCCAGGCCGTGCCCCATCGCGTCGATCATGACCACGTGGAGCACGTCCCCGTTGAGCGCGTAGTCGAAGCTGTCCCCCGCCACGTCATAGGCGGGTTCCAGGATCCCGGCCACGGCGACCCGGGGCATGATCATCGCCAGCGGTGGCAGCAGGGACCACTGGATCTCCGCGGCGACGCTCATCGGCTCATCACGCCGAGTGGCGAAGAACAGGTCGGAGTAACCGTGCTTGGTCACCAGCAGGTCGGCCACCAGGCCGGAGATCCTGTGCAGCAGGCGACGGTCGTGGTCGTCGACGCCGTCCAGCGTCACCACGATGACCCCCACCTGGTCACCACCGTCCAGCAGCGGCAGGTGGACCCTTACGCCGTCGTCGGCGGGCACCTCGACACGGACCGCGTCGAGGAAGCAGCGGCCCGCGTCCGAGCCGTCGATCGTCTGCGGCTCCCCTTCCGCGAGGCCCTCGCCGGGCAGGGGTACGAGCATCAGCTGGCCGTAGTCCTGCAGCAGCACCTGCGCACGGCGACCCCCCAATCGCTCCACCACGTCGGCGACCAGGGGCCCGATGAGATGGGGAGGAAGCTCGTGCGCGCGGTCGAGGACCGCTCCCAACAGCGCTTCCCCGAAGCTCTCGGAGCGGTCCGAGCGCGGTCCGGACGTCATCCGCTCACCCGCCGTGATCCAACCGCACCGGCCGCGGCGGTGTGGGACGACGAAGAGGTCGCTCGTGCCATGGCTCCACCGGGGACGTCGACGACCGGACACCGGCCGGCCGGCCACCTCGGCCCGACCGCGCCGGGCTCTCGCGTGGTGGCGCTGCTTCGACCGTGGCGGACATGATGCCGACCCGTCTCCGCGCCGACCGCTGGGGCAGCGGGGTTCGTCTCTCGCCGAGGACGACCCGGCTCGGCGGCCGGAGTGCGTGATGCCCTCGGTACTTCCACCGTACGTCGCCCGCAGCCGGAAGCGGCGGCGGGCGAGGATACCGGGAGTACGGTGGAGGTGGTCGAGGGTACTTCGTACTCCGGTGACAGGACTGGTCTCGTCCTCGGCGCGCGGCTCCGCACCAGGGCCGCGCGACACGGGCCGTAGCCGCGGCCCGGGGCAGGTTCCGCCCTATGGCCACCAAATCCCTGCAGCCGCGATCCTCCTCCCTGACCAGGGACGTTCCGGACGACGCTCCCGCCGAGGGCACGGTGGAGGTGCGCATCGTCTCCATGGACGCCGATGCGGCCCGGCTCGTCGCGGACGCTCTCCGGCTGCTGTTCGCCGGGGATGAGCAGCGCAGCTGTCCGGCGCTGACCTCGGGAGAGGGACGCGGCTGCACCCCACGCTCGACCCCGCTCGGGGTGCCGGCCCACTTCGCTCCCGGCTGGACGCCGGCAGACCGCCCGTCGACCGGACGCATCCGGGCGAGACGGCGCAACGCCTGTGCCCGCCGGGCTCCGGTCGGCGCCCGGCGGACCGGCCACCGCCCGTCACACCCCCGACCGTGGTGGTTCCCCGACCCGACCAGCCCAGGAGCCCTCATGACCACCACCCCTTCCCTTTCCCTCCACCCGTCGTCCGCCCGTCTGCGGCTGGGAGCGGAGCCCCGCCAAGGCGGCTCGGCCCGGCGTATCGACGGGGCCTGGTGGCCGAGGTCCTACGACCTGACTGCCGAACTACCCGGACTGCTCGCCGGACTGCCGGACCGCTGGGGACCCATCACCAGCGTCCTCGTGAACGGGACGATGTGGTCGCTGCCCGGCGACGGGATGCTCGTCGCGGACCAGATGGTGCACCTGCGCCGGACGGACTCACCACGAGCCGAGAACGCCGTCTGCCTGCTCGCCCCAGGACAAGGCCGCTGGGACCTGCTCGTCGTGCCACCCGCAGCCACGGAGGCGGAAGCCGAGCGGCTCATGGCCACGGCCACGGCGGACGACCACTCGGGAAGCACAATGCCCGGCCCCGTTCCCGAAGCCGGTGTGGGCCTCGGAGTTCACCGTGCTGCGGCGCAGTGACGGGCACGCTCGCCCCCACGGCTCGCGGGGCGGGGTGCCGCTGTCGGACATGCCGGCGCACGTGGGCGGGCCCGGGAGCGGAGTAGGGTGAAGACACCGGGAGTACTTCGTACACCGGCTCACACGTGGGTGTCGTTCCCGGCGATCGACGACACCGGGCCGTCGCAGACGGGCCCGGTGACAGGTCCGCTCCATGAACGCGACCATCGACCATACGACACGGCGTGAGCGCGCGTCTTCGCCGTCGGCCCGACTGTCCCTGACCTCCGCGCTCACGGTACCGGGTCGGTTGAGCGGCGCCTGGTGGCCCCGCTCCCGCAACCTCTTCCGTGAACTGCCGGCCCTGGTGGAGGCTCTGATCGGCCCCCGGGGGCACGCCACCCGAGTCACGGTGAATCCGGTCCGCTGGCCCGTCATCCCCCGCAGGGTCCCTGTCAGCGGGCACATGGTGCACGTGTGCTGGTTCACCGACGAACAGCACCCGCACACCCTGGTTCTCCTCGCCCACACCGTCGGCCGCTGGGAGCTCCTGGTCGTTCCGCCGGAGACCGGCGGGGCCGCCGCCGAGCGGCTGATGTCCGCCGCGGCGACCGCGGGCGACCTGCGCACGGCCGGGCGGCTGGTGGCCGACGAGGAGGCGACCGGCGCCGTCACGGAGGCCCGAAGCCGGGAAGAGGCGTGGGAAACCGACGGCGGGGCCCCGGCGCCACCGCCACGGCTCCGGCTCCCCGACCCGGCGGAGTCCTCGTCCGACGGCCGAGGAAGGTGAGGTGAGGATCATGGAGATCGTCATCACGGTGGCGGCGATTCTCGCCATGATCGCCGTCGGATTCGTCGTGATCCGTCGGCTCGGTACCCAACACGACGCACGCATCGCGGCCTTCCAGTACAGCGACGCCCTGCCCGGGGTCGGCCGCGGGAAGCGCAAGCGCAGCCGGCGGGCGGACGGGACGACCGGCGAAGCGAACCGAGACGGACACCACGGCTGACACCAGCCTGCCGCCCGGTTGGCCCGCACATCGCCGGCCCCGGGTACGCGGACCTCATGGTGGGGTCGGCGTGGCGGCGGGTGTGCTGTGCTGCCACCACCCGTAGTCCAGCCCGATCCCGATCCGGATCCCGATACCCGCACCGGCGATCCGTCCGGACACCTCACTGGCCCGGCGTCGGCGAAACACCTGGCGGCGGGCTGCCCAGGTCTCGCACCGTGGCTGGACTGGGCTTCTGGAGCGGACCGCGGGCTTGCACGGCAGAACCGAGGGCTGGCCCATGGCTCCTGGACAGGGCCGCATGAGACTGGTGGACTTATCCGGAAAGTTTGCGATATGAGGCGAGGGGAATCGGTGTCTGGGAGGGGAGGGGCTGGAGGCGACTGTGACCGTCCTCGTGATCTTTCTGCTCGCCATCGGGACAATCCTGATTTTGCTGGGGACGCTCCTGGTCGTCATCGGGGCCATCGTCATCCTCATGGGGATGGCGCTGATCGCCGTTGGGGCCTTCCTGGTGATCCGGAGAGCGCTGAGGCGCCGAAACTAGTCACGACCCAGGCGGGCGCCTGTGCGTTCGGGCCGGGCGGTGGCCGCGGTAGGGCCCGCGCCGAGGACGAGGCTCAACTGGTCAGCGGTTTCAGTCATGCGCAGAGACTCCAGCCGGACACCGGAAATCCCAGCCACGGCGCGCCCGGGGGTTGGGCCGCTTCCTCGGTGACCATGTCCCGTTCGTCGGGCCCGCCCAGCGGGAGCAGCCGGCCCAGGCCGAGCTGGTGCCGTACTGTCTGCGTCCCCGTCTCCGTTTTCACCGGCTTCTCACCCTCTCTTCCCCGGCCGCGGTTCTCCTTTCCTGCCGCACGGTGCCCGGTGCGTCCAGGGGGTTCCGGGCAGGGGTGTGCTCCGGCCGCTGGTCCGAGCCTCTCGCCTCACGATGCTCAAATCGGGCAAGACGTGCCAAAGCGAATACAATCGGAACAGTGAGTGGTGTGCCTCCGACGGAGGGATGTTCCGATGACTGAGAACACCGGCGCACAGCACGGTGGTGCTCCCGCTTCTCGCGGCCGGACGACCATCGCCGATGTGGTGGTGGAGAAGATCGCCGGTATGGCGGCACGGGAGGTGCCCGGCGTCCATGCCCTGGGCAGCGGCTTCGCGCGCTCCATGGGATCCATGCGGGAGCGGATGCCCGGCGCCGGTAGTGGCAAGTCCGTCACCCGCGGAGTCGGTGTCGAGGTCGGAGAGTCACAGGCGGCCGTCGATCTGGAGATCGTCGTCGACTACGGCGTCTCCATCACGGACGTGGCCGGTGCGGTGCGGGAGAACGTGATCTCCGCGGTGGAGCAGATGGCGGGTCGGGAAGTCGTCGAAGTCAACATCGCGGTCAGCGACGTGAAGCTGCCCGACGAGGAGGACGAGGACGAACAGGAGAAGCGGCAGCGGGTCCAGTAGCCGGGGTGGAGCGGGCCCGGATGAGTGAAGGAGCGCGTGATGAGCAGGGCCGTGGTGGGCTTGACGGCCGGAATGGCACTGGGATTCGCCGCGTATTTCGGTGACTTCTGGGCGTTCCTGCTGGTGCTGGGACTGGGCGTCGTCGGACTCGTGGTCGGGCGGCTCACGGAAGGTGATGTCGAACCGGGCGACTTCGTCCGCCGCCGGGACCGGCAGGAGCGGATCCGCGACGACCGGCGACGGGCTCGGACAGACTGGCGGCAGTGACCGGTGACGCCGATCGGCGTCCGGCCCTTGCCCCATGGGCCCACGCCGCCGTAGGACGCCGCCACCAGGCCCGCAGGATGAGGCCGACGACGGCCCGATGAATCCCGATGGCCCCCAAGGAAGTGGCAGCAGCCTGTGTGTCGGTGCCGTCACGTACCACTCCTCAGCCGACACGACACCGATGCACGGTCACAGCGCGTCCCGCCGTACTCGAGAGGCCACGGGGATCCCGCGCGGTTCCTTCCCGTGGAGGCGTCCCGTCATGATCCTCTTCCTGGCCCTGCTCATCGCCGGCATCGCTCTGATCGCCATCGGCGCGGCCGTCGACGGCACGCTCTATCTGCTGTCCGTCGGCGTGCTGCTCCTCATCGCCGATCTGCTCTACCTGGTGGCCCGCTCCGTGTGGCGCTCCCCTCGGCGCCCGGCCCGATGAGAAGCCCGGTCAACAGCAACGGCCCCGGCGTATACACACCGGGGCCGCCCTTCCGGGTCGTTGCACGTGAGAGTGCACCGGCCCACTCACCAGGGTATGCCCGATCGGCTATTTCGGACATAGGGGAGGAAAAGGCGGCCATGTGACCGGCCGAGGCTCTGGTGGTGGTGTGTCCCGTCCGACGTCGCTGACGTCAGCAGGGCGGCCCCTGACCTGGTTACTTGGTCAGGGGCCGATCTCGTGCTCGGTTCTCTGCCGCTGACCGCGGTTCCCCGTGGCTTCCCGCTCGATCGGGCACGGCTGGGGCACGTGCGCGTATTGGTCAGAAGGGAGGTTCGAGATCGCCGCGACCATCGCTGTGTGGCCCCCAGTCCCAGGGCTCCTCCCGGAAAGGTTCAGGGTCGGGGACGTTGTGGCCCCATGCTTCGAGTGCTTTGCGGGCAACCCGCCGGCTGGGGTCGTCGCTGCTGGTGTCCAGGATGAGGCACGCATGCACGGCGAGGTGATCGCGGTGCTCGGCAAGCGCGGGGTGTTCGGCGAGGATGAGCGCGGCGATGACGGCGGCTTCGCGCACGTCTTCGTGGCTGTCCTGGAGGAAGGGCGCGACGGCCCGATAAAGCATCGGGCGCAGGTCCCGGAAGGCCGCCACGGTGGTGTCGTGGGTGAGGAAGCCAGGGAAGTACCGCTCCGTGCGGCCAACAACCTCGTCGGAAGCGTCGTAGGCCGTGGAAACCAACCAGTTCAACAGCGTCGCGCGGACGGGGACGTTGCGATAGGGCCGGAGGTTCATGGCCGCCGGGTGGGTGAGGATGCCGGCGACATACATGGCGACGGGGGCGGTGGCTTCGTAGATGGTGTTCTGGTGGCCGACCAGCTCACCCAGCTCCGACAAAGCGGTGACCTGAATTTTGGGATCGGGCTCCAACAGCCGTGTCAGAACCCTGGGGAGGTCCTCACCGTTCCCGAAAGCCGTCTGGAGCGATTCCCAATCAGTTTCCGCCAGGACTGCCTGGTAGGGCGGCAAGTCAGGCTCGTGGGGCGCCCCGGTGTCGAAACGGCTGTGGTTCACAAGCCAAACGTAGGCCAGAGTTCTGACACGATTCCCTGTCTTCGTGATCGACCGGCATCCCTGTGAGGGGTCACCGAGACTCGGGTCGAAGCTTCTGGAGCCGACGCCGGAGCCCGTCTCTCGGGCCCGGGGCTGGGTCCGCAAACTCATCGCCCCGTACCAGCCGGCCTTTGCGCTGGTGCCCCCGGCAGGATTCGAACCTGCGACACCCGCTTCAGGAATTTTCCTTGGGTGGCCGTGACCTGCGTAAACGAAGCCTCCAGTGCAGCTGAGCCGCGAAATCGCTCCTCCACGGTTCTCGCGTGTTCTCAGCCATTCCCAGCCTCATGTGTGCTGAATCCGTTCCGGCCGGCCACTGGGCTGGGGGAGGTATCTGTTGACGAGGACGACCAGGCGCACGCCGTAAGAATCGCAGCTGTCGCTCGGCGGCCAGGCTGACGGATGCCCCGCCCTCGTCCCAAAGCTGTGAGCGGGCAGGCGGAAACCCGTAGCCTGGGACCAGCAGTACGCAGGCCGATGCACGCGGAGGGGATGCCGATGACCACAGCTTCGAGCGGTGTGCCTCACCCGCCGCCCCCGTCGTCGCACCCACTGCGGACCATCCGTGACATCCGGGAGTCCTTGCCTGAGGACCAGCGTCGGCACTTCGACGCGGAGCTCGCCGACACGGAGATCGAGGCGCTGCCCGAGATGCTGCACCGCTGGGTGACGCTGAGCAACGACGGCTTCGAGGAATTTCTGCTCTCCCGGCCCTTCGAGGGTCTGGAGTTCGGCGCCCGCTCCTACGATGCGCAGACGGACGCCGAGTGATCCACCTGTTCGACACCAATGTCGTCGCCGAGCTCACGACCCGGACGAAGCCCGACCCGCGCGTCCTGGCCTGGTTTCGGTCCACGGCCCGGCCCAACCGCTTCCTGAGCGTGATCACCGTGGCCGAGATCGAGGTCGGCGTTGCCGCCGCCCCGGATCCCGTAAGGCAAGCTCGCTACGCACAAGCCCTCGCTGCGGTACGGCACGAATTTCGTGACCGCATCGCACCGATCGGCGAACCGGAAGCGGCCGCCTACCTCACCATCCACAAGACGCTCAAAGCCGCCGGCACCAGCATCGACCCACCGGACGCCCTGATCGCTGCAACCGCCCTGGCCAACGGTTGGACGGTGGCCACACGCAACATCAAGCACATGGCCCGAACCGGGGCTCTTGTGGTCAATCCGTGGGAGCAGCAGCTGTAGGTGGCCGCGGCGTCGGTGCCGTACCTGACCTGGTGTTTTGCTGTGCCCCCGGCAGAATTCGAACCTTGGTTCAGGGCTGGTCCAGCGGGATGTAGCAACGCGGGTGGGGGTCAGTGTTGCCCGTATCTCCCAAAACGAACACGGTGAGGGTGAAGCTTCCCCTTGATCGTGGAGGCGCTCGGTGGGGGGTTGGATCTGGTCGCGGACTTCGGCGACCACACCCTACGCATGCCGGCCAGTGGCAATCAGGGCAGTGCGGCGGCGTAGTCGTGCGTTCGAGGTACTTCCCGTCAGACCTTCTCGACTCGCACGGAGTGGCCCGCGAGGAGTTGGTTCATGTCATCGGTGTCGGAGGTGAATACGGTTGCCTCGGCGCCCTGTGCGGCTTCCCGACCGGCCACAGCCGCCAAGACGGCGTCGATGGCGTACTTGTGTCCGTGCAGACCGGCTGCCCTCAGCATGTCGCGTGCCATGGCGATCACCTGGTCGTCCGTGTGCACGACGCGGATTCGGGGCAGGGTCCAGTTCCACAGAGCCTGTCTCGACGCCTCGCGCGGGTCCCATGCCTCCAAGGTCGTGAGCGACGAGGTCACGACCGGGATGTCGAGCCGCGGAGCCGTCTTGATCAGTGCGGCCATCTCCCGGTCGCCCTGAACCGCCTTGGAGAGAGCCTCGGAGTCGAACACGAAGACGCGCTGCCGTGGCCGGGGCAACTTCGCTCGGACGGTGTGGCTCACGCGGCCTCGCCCGAAGCCGACCGCTGCTCGTCATGCCAGCCGTCGATGGCGGCGATGCGATCCAGCGCTGCCTGCTGCTCGTCGTCGGTCACGGCGCCGTGCTCTTCCTCTAGGCGGTCGGCCAACTCGCGCAGTCGGTCCATCGCGTCCTGATGAGCGGCTGCGGCCGCGATGTAACCGGACACTCCGCGCGCGTCGACGCGCTCCTTGATCGATTCCACCAGCTCTTCCGGCACGGTGATGGTGATCTTCCGGGTTGCCATACTGCGAGTATGTCATGTTCTGTGTGGCGTGGCCTGCTCTTCTCGGAGAGACCGTTCCGAAGCACAGGAATGCGCGAGGTGTCCACAACCTCGGACACCACGAAGGGCCGGCCTGGGAGGAAAACCCTCCTGAGCTGGCCCTTCTGGCTGTGCCCCCGGCAGGATTCGAACCTGCGACACCCGCTTTAGGAGTTCGATCCGATCGCGGTCCGACTGCTGTCGTCAACCGGCGCGACGGCCAGCGGGAGTCGCGGGCGTGTGTCCCCGTCCGACGTCGTTGATGTCAGCCGTGGATGTCAGATGCCTTCTCATCCGGGCAGCTCCAGTCAGATCGACCAGCGAAGGCCGTACCCGGCCGCTACGGCCGGAGGGTTTGTCGGCGCAAGCCTTCGGCCAGCATGTGTCACTTGGTAGCACCAGGTGCTACGGTGGTTGGTATGAGCGTTCAGCCCGAAATCACCCAGCGGGATCTGCGCAGCCGGTCCCGAGAGATCATGGATGCCATACAGGGCGGCCAGTCGTTCACCGTCACCCGCGACGGACATCCGATCGGCCAGCTCGTGCCGCTGCGTCGACGCCGTCGGTTCGTCTCCCGCGAGGAGTTCGCCGCGATGTCCAGGACCGCCCCCGGCATCGACCTCGACAGGTTCCGCGCCGATCAGGACGTCACGGCCGACACCTACCCGGACGATCCCTATGACCGCTGACCGCTCGACGCATCAGCAGGGACTCCTCGACACCAACATCATGATTCTGCGCCGCTGGGTGGCCCCCGAGGAGCTGCCGGACGAAATGGCGATCACCGCCATCACCCTGGCCGAGTTGTCCGCCGGTCCGCACGAGGTCCGTCGCAACGACGAGCAGAGCAGTTACGACGAACATGCCGAACGCGCCCGCAGGCTCGACGTCCTGCAACGCGCCGAGAACGAGTTCGACCCCATCCCCTTCGATGCCGAAGCGGCCCGCATCTACGGCCGTATCTGCGCCGCAGTGATCAGCGCCGGCCGCAAGCCACGCCGCCGGGTGGCCGACCTGATGATCGCTGCCATCGCCGTCGCTGAGAACCTTCCCCTCTTCACCACCAACCCCGACGATTTCAAAGGGCTTGACGACCTCCTCACCGTCGTGCCGGTCACCCGCCCGAGGGCGCCCCACGAAGGCTGACGGCAGGGCACTGGTGCGGTGGGAGCACACCGGACTTCATGTCCGCGCGTGGCACGGGTGTGATCACGCAGCAGGGCCGGTTCGAGGGATCAAGCCCTTCGAACCGGCCCTGTGTCGTGTGCCCCCGGCAGGATTCGAACCTGCGACACCCGCTTTAGGAGAGCGGTGCTCTATCCCCTGAGCTACGAAGGCGAAGGTGAGGGTCCTGGCCGGCCGCTGCGGCGTGGGCCGGGGTGGTGCCCGGGATGTGTGCCGCAGCGCCCGCCGGGGCGCTCGATCCACAGGGTACCGGATCGGCGCTCGGGCGGGTGCTGGGAGTGGGTGGAGGTCAGGCCTTGCGGGCGACGCCGCCGAACATGGCGACCTCGGCGGGTGGCTCGGTGTCGGTGTCGTCCGGGCGCCAGCGGTTGCAGGAGACGACGCCCGGCTGGAGGAGTTCCAGGCCGTCGAAGAACCGGGTGACGGCTTGGGGGGTGCGCTGGGTGAGCTTCGGTGTGCCGTTCTCGTTCCAGAAGGCCACCGCAGCGTCGACGTCCGGCATGTCGGGGCGGGTGATGGTGTGGGAGAGGACGAGGTGGCTGCCGGAGGGCAGCGCGTCCATGAGGCGCCGCACGGTGCCGTACGCCTCGTCGTCGTCCTCGACGAAGATGACGACGCCGAGCAGGATGAGCGCCACGGGCTTGGTGAAGTCGAGGGTCTGGGCGGCTTGTTGGAGGATGGTGTCGATGTTGCGCAGGTCTTCGTCGAGGTAGGTCGTGCGGCCCTCCGGCGTGCTGGTGAGGAGGGCCTCGGCGTGGGCCAGCACGATGGGGTCGTTGTCGACGTAGACGACGCGGGACTCGGGGGCGATGCGCTGGGCGACCTCGTGGGTGTTGTCGGCGGTGGGCAGGCCGGTGCCGATGTCGAGGAACTGGCGTGTGCCGCACTCGCCGGCGAGGTACCGCACGGCGCGGCCGAGGAACTGCCGGTCGGCGAGGGCGTAGTCGCCGATGCCGGGGTGCAGGGTGCGGATCTGGTCGCCGGCCGCCTGGTCGACCTCGTAGTTGTCCTTGCCGCCGAGCCAGTAGTTCCAGATCCGGGCCGTGTGCGGCTGATCGGTCCTGATGCGCTTGCGCGCCTCGAACGATGCCGCGGATATCTCGGTCACGGGACGTTTCCTCCAGAGCTGGGCGTGCGGCGGTCAAGCAGCAACCTAGCGGCGGGAGTTGTCCGTAGCGACCTGATTGGGGGAGGGCGGGTTCAGGGGGTGGCCGAGGTGCGGGTCACCCGTACCCGGTACGACTTCTCGTCCGCCGCGAGGACCGTGACGCGGATCCCCGCTTCCCGGTCCTCGAAGCTCTCGCCGGGGGTGAAGGTGGCGTCCGAGAGTTCGGCGTGGACGTTGGGGGTGCGGGTGCAGCCGCCGCTGTCGCGGCGGGAGTCGTAGACGGTGATCGGGCCCATGCCGGTGTCGACGTTCGCGTCGACGCGGTAGACCAGGACGCCGGGGCGGCAGACGGCCTCGTCGTTGCCGGCTCGGGTGCGCAGTTCGAGGGCGTAGCCGGAGTGGGAGTCGAGGGGGAGGAAGACCAGTTTCGGGCCGCCTGCCCGTGCGAGCGGGGTGAGGACGTATTCACGGGTGCCGCGGCCGGCCGCGCAGCCGACCTGGGAGGCGTCCAGCCAGCCCAGTTTCCACTTGTGCCAGGCGAGGAAGTCGTTGTTGGCGCCCCAGTCCTCGCTCATGATGTCCCAGTGGCCGACCGCGCCGCCGCCCTCGGCGGTGTAGAGGTCGGGCAGGCCGAAGACGTGGCCGTTCTCGTGCGGCAGGACGCGGTAGCCGGTGCGGTCGTAGGAGCCGGAGCCGTCGTCCTGGCGGGAGTAGACGAAGGACGCGTTGGAGACGGGGACGCCGTCGGCGGTCGGGGCCTCCTTGTTGCCGGCGAAGGTGACGGACAGGACCGTGTCGAGGGCGGCCGGGCCCGCGTTGGGGGTGACCAGGACGTTCAGCAGGTCGTACGCCTGGAAGTCCACCTCGGGGTCCGCCTCGGCCACTATGTCGCGGACCAGTTCGCGGTAGCCGGGGTCGAAGGGGGCGCCGCGCTCTATGCCGTACGCGCGGAAGGACTTGGGCATGCGGAGCCAGTCGGGGACCGGGATCTCGGGGCGGTAGTCGAGGCGGCCGTAGGAGCTGGTGGTGAACCACTCGCGGGTCTGGGGGAAGAACTCCCGGTAGCGGTCGAGGGCGTCGCCCTCGCCGGGCGCGTCGGAGAAGTCGACCATCAGGGTGAGGGCGCGGACCGTGCCGGTGGAGCGGGTGTAGCCGGAGGCCGTGGGGATGCCCTCGGACATCTGGACCGCGCGGTTGCCGCCGATCATGCAGGGGCCGTGTGCGGAGGTGCGGGAGAGGGCGCTGGGTCCGGCGCCCGGGGTGAGGGCGCCGGGGGAGAGGTGGCCGTTGCCGGCCGAGGTGCACAGGGCGAGGGTCAGGGCGGACACCGATGTGAGGGCGGCCAGGCGGCGCGGGGATATCCGGCGTCGGCGCGGCTGCGGCTGCATGCGGGGACCTCCGCTCCACACGGCAGCCGCCGGTCACCGACTGCACCCTCTGCATCACCCTCCGTCGAGGGGTGTGGGGGCGCTCGCTGGGAGGGCCGATCGTGCGGCACCCGGAGTCGGTGGATGTGGTGCGGGTCACATCAGAACTTCTCGGCGTCGGGAAATAAGCGGGGACCCTTTCCCCGTTTGGCAGTGTGTCCGCCTGAAGCGGGGATCGACTCCCCGGATCGGAGCGGCGCAGTACTGCAGCAGTGGAACACCGGACGTCACACCACCGAGGAGTGCACCGTGCAGACCGCGACCCCCGCCACGCGCAAGGCGCCCCGGCCCCGCGCCGACGCCCTGCGCAACCGGGAGCGGATCGTCACCGCCGCCCGGGAGATGTTCGTCGAGTTCGGGCCGGACGTGCCGCTCGACGAGGTCGCCCGCCGGGCGGGCGTCGGCAATGCCACGGTGTACCGCAACTTCCCCGACCGCGACGCGCTGGTGCGCGAGGTCGTCTGCTCCGTGATGGACCGTACGGTGCGGGCGGCCCAGCAGGCGCTGAGCGAGACCGGGGACGCCTTCGGGGCGCTGGAGCGTTTCGCGCACACGGCCGCCGACGAGCGGATCAGCGCACTGTGCCCGATGATCTCCAGCACCTTCGACCAGCACCACCCCGACCTGGAGGACGCACGCCGCCGTGTGGAGGGGCTCGTCGCGCAGCTGATGGACCGCGCCAAGGCGGCCGGTCAGCTCCGTGCCGACGTGGAGCACGGTGATCTGTTGGTGGGCGTCGCCCAGCTGAGCCGGCCCCCGGCCGGTGCCGGCTGTACGAGCGCCGACCGCTTCGTCCACCGCCATCTGCAGCTGTTCCTGGACGGGATGCGGGCTCCGGCCTCGGCCCTTCTGCCGGGTTCGGCCGTCACCGTGGAGGACCTGCGCCGCTGAGCGAGCCCTGACCCTTCCTCCGCGCCGCCCGCGCCGACCACCGCGGGCCTCGCCCGGAGCGGCCGTCCCGGGGGCGAGCCGTTCCTCGAAGACACCCGATTTTTCGCCGGACATTCTCAATTTCCGTCACGAGTACCGAAGTGGGTACCCCCATGTCTGAAACAGCCTCGACGGCCGTGAAAGCGGCTCCGAGCGGCCCGGACGCCAACCGCTGGAAGGCGCTCACCTTCATCGCGCTGGCCCAGCTGATGGTCGTACTGGACGCGACCATCGTGAACATCGCCCTGCCCTCCGCCCAGCAGGACCTGGGCATCTCCGACGGCAACCGCCAGTGGGTGGTCACCGCCTATGCCCTGGCCTTCGGCGGGCTCCTGCTGTTCGGCGGCCGGATCGCCGACCTGTGGGGGCGCAAGCGGGCCTTCGTGCTCGGTCTGGGCGGCTTCGCGCTGGCCTCGGCACTCGGTGGCGCGGCCACCAACGAGGCCATGATGTACGGCGCCCGCGCGCTGCAGGGCGTGTTCGGCGCGCTGCTGGCGCCCGCCGCGTTGTCCCTGCTCGCGGTGATGTTCACCGACGGCAAGGAGCGCGCCAAGGCCTTCGGCATCTACGGCGCGATCGCCGGTGGCGGTGGTGCCGTGGGTCTGATCCTCGGCGGGTTCCTCACCGAATACCTGGACTGGCGCTGGACGTTCTTCGTGAACATCCCCTTCGCCGTGGTCGCCGCGGCCGGCGCGTACCTCGTCGTCCGTGAGCCCGCGGGCGGGCGCAACCGTTCGCCGCTCGACATCCCCGGTGTGGTGCTCTCCACCCTGGGTCTGGTCGCGCTGGTCTACGGCTTCACCCGCGCGGAGTCCGAGGGGTGGGGTGACTCGGTGACGGTCGGCATGTTCGTCGCCTCCGCCGTGCTGCTCGCCGCCTTCGTGGCCGTCGAGGCCAGGGTCGAGGCGCCGCTGCTGCCGCTGCGCGTGATCACCGAGCGCAACCGGGGTGGGGTGTACCTGTCGCTGGGCATGGCGATCATCGCGATGTTCGGCCTGTTCCTCTTCCTCACCTACTACCTGCAGGTCGTGAAGGGGTACTCGCCGGTCAGGACCGGGTTCGCCTTCCTGCCGATGGTCACGGGCATGATCGTGGGGTCGACGCAGATCGGCACGCGCCTGATGACCCGGGTCGCGCCCCGGCTGCTGATGGGCCCCGGCTTCCTGGTCGCCGCGGTCGGCATGCTGTTCCTGACCCAGCTGGAGATCGACACCTCCTACGCGGGTGTCCTGCTGCCCGGCATGCTGCTGCTCGGTCTCGGCATGGGTACGGCGTTCATGCCGGCCATGTCGCTGGCCACCCTGGGGGTGGAGCCGCGTGACTCCGGTGTCGCCTCCGCGATGGTCAACACCTCGCAGCAGGTGGGCGGCGCGATCGGTACGGCCCTGCTGAACACGATCGCCGCCTCGGCCACCACGGCCTATGTCGCCGACCACATCGGCGGCGCCGCCGGCCGGTCCCAGCAGCAGCTGGTCCAGCTCCAGGGGCAGGTGCAGGGCTACACCAGCGCGATCTGGTTCGCGGTCGGGATCCTGGTGGCGGCCGCGGCCGTCGCCCTGACCCTCATCAACGCGGGTCGGCCGGGCGGTGCGGCGGTCGCCGGGTCCTCCGAGGACGCGGTGGCGGACGAGTTGGCGGTGCCGGTGGCCATGCACTGACGGCCGGCCCGCGGGGTGCTCACGGAAGGAGCACCCCGAACCGCCCGGCACCCCGCATCACCCGACACCCCGAACCACCCGTACGGAAGAGGAGGGGACGCCTCCTCCGTACGGCTCCCGGGACCTGCCCCTGGCTCCGCCTCGTCAGCGGAGCCAGGGCAGGTCCGCACCCGCTTCGCTCGGCTGGAGTCCCTCGGCGACGATCCGCATGATCTCGCCGAGGGACTCCTGCTGTTGCGGGGTGAGCCGGTCGAACACGGCCTGTCGTACGGCGTTCACATGGCCGGGCGCGTGCCGGGTTAGCATCTCCAGGCCCTTGTCGGTCAGCACGGCGAACTGGCCCCGCTTGTCGGAGGGGCAGTCCTCGCGGCGCACCCAGCCGCTCTTCTCCAGCCGGGCGACGGCGTGCGAGAGGCGGGAACGGGTGATCTTCGCGGACATCGCCAGTTCCGTCATCCGCAGGCGCCGGTCCGGGGCCTCGGCGAGCTTGACCAGCAGGCCGTAGTACACGTGCGGCATCCCGGCGTCCCGCTGGAGCTGACGGTCGAGATGGTCCTCCAGGAGCGTGGTGGCGTCGATGTACGCGCGCCAGACGCGCTGTTCCTCGTCGGTGAGCCAGTGGGGTTCTCCGGGGTCTGCGGATGTGGGTGCCGTGTTCATGTAGTCCACTGTACGGCGGACCTTCTTGAATGTTAAACAAAACTCCCGTACCGTCGGTGATGGAAGTTGAGGATTCAAGTACACGAGTCACCAGTCACCCGCCGAAGGGAGTCGCCGTCATGACCGCCGCCACTCAGGAACGCATGCCCGCGCTGTACCTCAGCCACGGCGCCCCGCCCCTGGCCGACGACCCCGTCTGGCCCGGCGAGCTGGCCGCCTGGTCCGCGGGTCTGCCCCGCCCCGAGGCGATCCTCGTCGTCTCCGCCCACTGGGAGGAGGCACCGCTCGCCCTCGGCGCCACCGAGACGGTCCCCCTCGTCTACGACTTCTGGGGCTTCCCCCAGCACTACTACCAGGTGAAGTACGGCGCCCCCGGAGCCCCGGCCCTCGCCGAGTCCGTGCGCAAGCTGCTGCGCGCCCCGGGCATGCCCGTGCAGGACGTCCCCGACCGCGGACTGGACCACGGCGCCTACGTGCCGCTGGTCGAGATGTACCCCGGGGCCGACATCCCGGTCCTCCAGGTCTCCATGCCGACGCTGGACCCGGTGAAGCTGATGGACATCGGCCGCCGGCTCGCGCCGCTGCGCGACGAGGGCGTGCTGATCATCGGCTCCGGCTTCTTCACCCACAACCTGGCCGCACTGCGCCAGGGCGGCATCCCCTCCTGGTCGACGGAGTTCGACGCCTGGGGTCAGGAGGCGCTGGACGCGCGGAACGTGGACGCGCTGCTGGACTTCACCCGCAAGTCCCCGGCGGGCCGGCTCGCCCACCCGCGCACGGAGCACTTCGCCCCCCTCTTCGTGACCATGGGCGCCGCGGACGCCGCCGGTGAGCTCGGGGAACAGAAGTCCGTGATCGACGGGTTCTGGATGGGACTGGCCAAGCGGTCGGTGCAGTTCGGCTGAGCCGCCGGGACCGCGGGTGCGGCCCTTCGCCGTCCGGCTGAGCCGCACCGCACCGGGCTACAGCTCCTTCTCGTACCAGGCCACGTCCCACCAGCGGCCGAACTTGCGGCCCACCTCCCGGTAGGTGCCGACGTGACGGAAGCCGAAGCGCTCGTGCAGACGCGTGGAGGCGTCGTTCGGCTGGGCGATCCCGGCGTAGGCGCGGTGCAGGTCCTCGCCCTTCAGGGCCTCGAAGAGCGCCGTGTAGAGCAGGGTGCCGATGCCGCGCCGCCCGGCGCCCGGGGCGACGTAGACCGTCGTCTCCACGGACGTGGCGTAGGCGGGTTTGGGGCGGAAGGGGCTGGAGGTGGCGTACCCCAGGATTCCGCCCGCCCCGGCGTCCGTGGCAACCATCAGGCGGTACGGGCCGTCTACAGGGTGGGAGAGCAACCAGGGGCGTCGCCCGTCCGGGGGAAGCGGCGCGGTGTCGAATGTGACGGCCGTCTCACGAACGTAGTGGTTGTACAGGTCGGTGAGGGCTGTCAGATCGCCCTCCTCGCCCGGTCTGACCTGGATCTCCGCGTGTTCCGCCGGCATCGTGCCTCCCCGTGTGGGCCGACAGGGTACTGCATGATCAGAAAATCGGGAGGACGGGTTGGGAATTCTGTCCGGATTCCAGTCGTTGTTTCCTACGGATGCGGGCACCCGAGCAGAGTCCGAAGAGACCCGAAGACCTGTAGAAGTGCCGAGCGTCCGCAGGACCACCCGCTGACCTCACCATCGCAAGGGAGCACGCATGGCAACCCGTGCCGTCGCCCGTCGTAAGTCCGCCGCCGGCGAGACGACCGACGCGGCAACCAGTGTTCGCGCCCACAGCGGCGAGATCGCCGATCGCGACCTGGTCGGCATGTACCTCGACGAGATCGCGCGCACGCCGCTGCTCGACGCCGCCAAGGAGGTCGAGCTGTCCCAGATCATCGAAGCGGGTGTGTTCGCGAAGCAGATCCTCGACGGCCTCGAGGAGAACAAGGCGGGGGCCTCCCAGGAGGAGCTGGAGGCCCTGTACGACGCGAGCGAGCGGGCGAAGGACGTCTTCATCCGGTCCAACCTGCGCCTCGTCGTCGCCGTGGCCCGCCGGTACCCGCGCAGCGGCCTGCCGCTGCTCGACCTGATCCAGGAGGGCAACGCCGGCCTGGTGCGCGCGGTCGAGAAGTTCGACTACCGCAAGGGCTTCAAGTTCTCGACGTACGCCACGTGGTGGATCCGTCAGGCCATCACGCGGTCCATAGCCGACCAGTCGCGCACCATCCGTCTGCCCGTCCACCTGGTGGAGGAGCTGGGCCGGATCCGGCGCGTGCAGCGCGAGTTCAACCGTGAGCACGGCAGGGACCCGGAGCCCGCGGAGGTCGCCGCCGAGCTCGGCTCCACCCCGGAGCGGGTCATCGACGTGCTCGACTGGGCCCGCGACCCGGTCTCGCTGAACATGTCGGTGGACGACGAGGGCGAGACCCAGTTCGGAGACCTCCTGGAGGACACCTCCGCGGTGTCGCCGGAGCAGTCGGTGCTGACGCTGCTGCGCAGCGAGGAGCTGGACGACCTGATCGGCCGCCTCGACCAGCGCACGGCCTCCATCATCAAGATGCGGTACGGCATCGAGGACGGCCGCGAGCGCACGCTGACCGAGGTCGGCAAGGAGCACGGTCTGACCCGCGAGCGCATCCGCCAGATCGAGAAGCACGCGCTGCTGGAGCTGAAGAAGCTGGCCCGCGACACCGGCTTCGACGCGGCCGCGTGAGCGTCCGCCTCACCCCGCCGGGGTGGCCACGCGATCCGTCGCGGTAGCGTGAACACCCCGGCCGCGTACGCCGGGTGGCGGAAGACAGCGCAAACATGGCTGTTCCCCGCCGCTTCAACCCGCGAGGCCCAGGGAACAAGAAGGCAGAGCCCAGGAGTTCGGGCCTCGCGGACTCTCCCCTGGACCGCACGAGCCACGTCCCGACGCACCACCCCCCCCGGCGCCGGGACTTCCCAAGGCCGGGTTCGGCGCCCCTCCCCCCGGGCGCCGGGCCCGGCTCTTTTCCTGTCCGGGCGTGCACAGCGGGCCACCCCGAACCTGAACCCCGGGGTGGCCCACCAGATGGCAGATTGTGCCACATGGGCATAGCCTGCCGTGCGTGAGCAGCACGACCCCGACCCCGCCCCTCCCGCCCGCGGCCCGGTCCGCCTCGCTGACCGAACGGCGCAAGGCCGAGACCCGTATGGAGATCGCCCGCGCGGCGGCGGGACTCTTCGTCCGGCAGGGGCTGCGCGCCACCCGCGCCGAGGACATCGCCCAGGCGGCCGGTGTCGCCCCGCGCACCTTCTACCGGTATTTCGCCGGCAAGGAGGACGCCATCGGTCCGCTCTACGCGACCGGCGCCCAGCGCTGGGTCGAGGCCGTGCGTGCCGCCCCCGCCGGACTGCCGCTGCCGCGGGTCCTGGAGGACGCCGTGCGCCACACGCTGACGCCCGGCCGCGGGGTGTCGGCGGCGTCCTGGGACTGGGTGCGCACCCTGATCCGGCTGGCGCAGGCCGACCCGGCCCTGCACCGGGTGTGGGCGGAGGCCTGCCGGGCGGCGGAGCGGAACCTGGCGCAGGCACTGGCGGAACGGCTGACGGCCACTCACGTCCCCTACGACGCCGACAACGTTGCCGAACACGGCCGTCTCCGCTTCACCGCGGCGGTCGCCGGCGCGGCCGTCCGCACGGCGACGGAGTGCTGGGCGGCCGGCGACGCTCCCGCGGAGGGACCGCGCGGACCGGCCGAACTGGCGCTCACCAACCTGGCGGCGCTGCGGGACTTCCCCTGGGAACCGCCGACCCCCCACGGGGCGCGCCCGGGCCAGGGGGCGTGACCGCCCGGGATCCGGCACGGGGGCCGAGCCGGGCGTGCGGCGCCGAGGGCCGCGAGGTGCTGTCGGTCGCCGTGGCTGCGCCCCGGCGCCCCGTCCGCTGGGCGAGGGGCGGCACCCCGTTCGGCGCCTGGCGCGGGGCACCGCCCGCCGGAGCCGACCCGATCCGCACGCCACCCCTCGTCTCCGGTGGAACGTGCCGGAGACATGAGGCCCGCCGCGCCGGTCCGCGGCGTCGTCGCCGGCTGCCGCCCCCCACGCTCGGCCTCGACCCTCGCGTCGGCGCCCTCCGCCTCGCGGGGGAGCGCACCCGACCCCGCCCGCCTCCGCCGGGCGGACACCGCCGACTGCCTCCGACGCGTTCCGCCGGGCGGGCCTCAGCGTCCGCCGTCACCCGACGCCGCCCGGATCATCCGTCCGCCCAGCTCCCGCACCGCGTCCACGAGTTCCGCCGGCTCGTGCACGGTGAAGTCGTGGCCCAGCATGGCCAGTCGTACCGCCATCCAGTCCTTGGCGTCGCTGACCGTGGCCCGGAGCCGGCAGGTCGCCTCGTCCAGGGGCTCGGGGGCGCCCATCCAGCCCGGGATGCGGGCCGCGACCGTGGCCGCCGGCGCGGCGAAGGTGACGACCATCTCGTACGACTCCTGGCCCCGGTACATCGAGCGGCGCAGGTACTCCGCGGCGCTTCCCGTCGGCAGCTCCCTCGGGGCGAACCGCGCCCCGGTCGCGAAGGGGTCGCTGACCCGGTCGACGCGGAAGGTCCGCCAGTCCGCACGGTCGAGGTCGTACGCCACGAGGTACCAGCGCCGCCCGGTCGACACCAGCCGGTACGGCTCCACCACCCGGCGGGAGGCGGTGCCGTCGGCCGCGCGGTAGGCGAACCGCAGCCGCTCGCGCCCGGCCACCGTGGAGGCCATGACGGTGAGCGTCTCCGGCGCGATCGTCGCGCCGTCGCCGCTGGTCAGCGGGGTGGTCGCGGCCTGCAGCGTGCTGACCCGGTGACGCAGCCTGCCGGGCAGCACCTGCTCCAGTTTCGCCAGCGCCCGCACGGACGCCTCGTCCACGCCCTCCAGCGCGTGCCCGGCCCCGGCCCGCAGCCCGACCGCGATGGCCACCGCCTCCTCGTCGTCGAGCACCAGCGGGGGCATCGCCTTGCCCGCGACGAGCCGGTAGCCGCCCTCCGCGCCGAGCGTCGCCTGCACCGGATAGCCGAGCTCGCGCAGCCGGTCGATGTCCCGCCGGATGGTGCGGCGGGAGACCCCGAGCCGGTCGGCCAGCTCACCGCCGGGCCACTCGCGGGGCGTCTGGAGGAGGGAGAGGAGGGTCAGCAGCCGGGCCGGAGTGTCCGTCGTCATGACATCGAGGATGCCGCAGAACTAGGACACGATCCGGCCTACTTGCCGCATAGCTTGCGGGACATGACCTCCACCGACACCCCGCACGCAGTACCACCCGGCGCGGGCGACCGCCGCCGCTGGCTCGCGCTGGCGATCGTGATGACCGCGGCCTTCATGGACCTCGTCGACGTCACGATCGTCAACATCGCGATCCCGTCCATCCAGCGCCATGAGGGCGCCACGTTCAGCCAGATCCAGTGGATCACCGCGGGCTACGCGCTGGCCTTCGCCGCCGGGCTCGTCACCGGCGGCCGGCTCGGTGACATCCACGGCCGCAAGCGGATCTTCCTCATCGGCATCGGCGGCTTCACCGTCGCCTCCGCGCTGTGCGGGCTCGCCGTGAACCCGGAGATGCTGGTCGCCTCCCGCATCCTCCAGGGCGCCACGGCGGCGCTGATGGTGCCGCAGGTGCTGTCCATCGTGCACGCGACCTTCCCGGCGCACGAACGCGGCAAGGTGTTCGGGCTGTTCGGCGCGGTCGTCGGCCTGGGCGCGGTGTCCGGACCGCTGCTCGGCGCGCTGCTGACGGAGTGGAACCTGCTCGGTCTGCAATGGCGGCCGATCTTCCTGATCAACCTGCCGGTCGGCATCGCGGGCCTGCTCCTCGGCCGCCGCTTCATCACCGAGTCCAAGGCGCCGCGCGCCCTGAAACTGGACCTGGTGGGCGTGGCGCTGGTGACCCTGGGGCTGCTGATGCTGCTGTACCCGCTGACCCGCGGCCGCGAACTGGGCTGGCCGCTGTGGGGGTACGCGTCGATGGCGGGCGCGCTGGTGGTCTTCGGTGCGCTGGTGGCGTACGAGCGGGTCAAGGGCGCACGGGACGGCTCGCCCCTGATCGAACTGTCGCTGTTCCGGGTCAAGAGCTTCGCGGCCGGCATCGCGGTGCAGACGGTGTTCGGCATCGGCCTCGGCGTCTTCTTCCTGGTGTGGACGCTGTACATGCAGATCGGCCTCGGCTGGAGCGTGCTGCGGGCCGGACTGACCGGGCTGCCGTTCTCCGTCGCGGTGTCCGCGGCCGCCGGGATGTCCGTACAGCTGCTGGTGCCGCGCTTCGGGCGCAAGGTGCTCCAGGCGGGCGCGCTGGTGATGACGGCCGGTGTGCTGATCTACCTGTGGGAGGCGGAGCGGTACGGGCAGGCGATCACCTCCTGGCAGATGGCGCTGCCGCTGCTGGTCATGGGCGCGGGCATGGGGCTGGTCGTGGCGCCGCTGACCGACGCGGTGCTCTCCGAGGTGCCGCGCGAGCACGCCGGGTCGGCGTCGGGGCTGATCAACACCGTGCAGCAGATGGGCAACGCGCTGGGTCTCGGCCTGGTGTCGGTGGTGTTCTTCGGGGTGATCGACGACGGTCTCGCCCCGGCCGAGGTGGGACCGGCCTTCGTCGACGGTTTCCGGCACGCGCTGGGCTGGGTGGCCGCGGTGCTGGGCGTGATCTTCCTGCTGATGTTCGCGCTGCCGAAGCGCCCGGCCCAGCACGTGGAGGGCGCGCAGGAGACGCCGGCGGCAGTGGAAACGGAGAAGGAGAAGGAGCCCGAGCTGGTGTCCTGAGCGGACGCGTCACCGGCCGACGGAAGGGCCCGGCACCGTGGTTCACGGGTGCCGGGCCCTTCCCTGTCGCGTCTGTCGCACGGAACGGACACAAACGGAAGCCCGATCATGCCCGCACGTGTTTACTTTCCCGGCATCTCGACGTACGGTCCGAGTCGAACCACACGTTCGGGCATGAACGGACCGTAAGGACGGCGGACATGTACGCACCGGAACGCCAGCAGGAGATCCTCCGCCTCGCCCGCGACGGCGGCCGGGTGGACGTGGTCTCGCTGGCCGAGGAGTTCCAGGTGACCGCCGAGACGATCCGCCGGGACCTGAAGGCCCTCGACCGCGCCGGCCTGGTGCGCAGGGTGCACGGCGGGGCCATCCCCGCCGGGCGCCTCGACTTCGAGCCGGACCTCGCCGAGCGCGAGACCACCGCGGCCGACGAGAAGGACCGCATCGCCCGCGCCGCCCTCGCGGAACTCCCGGCCGACGGCACCGTGATCGTCGACGCCGGTTCGACGGTCGCCCGGCTGGCCGGCTTCCTGCCGGCGGGCGCCTCCCTCACCGTCGTCACCCACAGCCTGCCCGTCGCCGCCCGCCTCGCCGACCACCCCGGCATCCAGCTGCACCTCGTCGGAGGCCGCGTCCGGCACCGTACGCGCGCCGCCGTGGACGCGTGGGCGCTGCGCGCGTACGCCGAGATCCGGGCGGACGTCCTGTTCGTCGCCGCCAACGGGTTCTCCACCGAGCACGGGCTGACCACCCCCGACCTCGCCGAGGCCGCCGTGAAACGCGCGGCCGTGGCCGCCGCCCGCCGCGTGGTGCTGCTCGCCGACTCCTCCAAGCACGGCCAGGAGCACTTCGCCCGCTTCGGTGACCTGAGCGACGTGGACCTGCTCATCACCGACACCGGGCTGAGCCCGCAGGACGCCGCCGCCATCGAACGCGGGGGCACGGAAGTGGCACGCGCATGATCCTCACCGTCACCCCCAACCCGTCCCTGGACCGCACCTACGAGGTCCCCTCGCTGGAGCGCGGCGAGGTCGTCCGGGCCACCGGCGAACGCGTCGACCCCGGCGGCAAGGGCGTCAACGTCTCGCGCGCCGTCGCCGCGGCCGGCCGCCGCACGGTGGCCGTGCTGCCCCTCGGCGGCGCACCGGGCGCCCTGGTCGCCGAACTGCTGCACGCGCAGGGCATCGAGGCCGCCCCGGTCCCGGTCACCGGCGCCACCCGCTCCAACATCGCGCTCGCCGAGGCCGACGGCGTCCTGACGAAGATCAACGCACCCGGTCCCCAGCTGACGGCGGCCGAACAGGAACTGCTCCTGGACACCGTCCTCCGGCAGGCCGCGGACGCCGACTGGATCGCCTGCTGCGGCAGCCTGCCGCGCGGACTCGCCCCCTCCTGGTACGCCGACCTGGTCGCCCGGGTGCACGCCGCCGGCGTACGGATCGCCCTGGACACCTCCGGACCGGCGCTGCTCGCCGCCCTGCGCGAACGGCCCGACGTGGTGAAGCCGAACGCCGCGGAACTCGCCGAGGCCGTGGGGCGGGCGCTGACCACTGTGGGCGACGCGGTGAAAGCGGCCGAGGAACTGCGCGCGGCGGGCGCCCGGGCCGTCCTCGCCAGCCTCGGCGCCGACGGACAGCTCCTCGTCGACGACGACGGCGCCTGGTTCGGCTCCGCCCCCGTCGACGCCGTCCGCAGCAACGTCGGCGCGGGCGACTCCTCCCTCGCCGGATTCCTCGTCGCCGGCGGACGCGGACCCGGTGCGCTCGCCTCCGCCGTCGCCCACGGAGCGGCCGCCGTCCAGTTGCCCGGCAGCCTGATGCCGACACCGGGCGACCTCGTCCCGGCCGCGGTCACCGTCACGGCCGAGGTCCCCGTCGACCGTCTCCTGAGGGAGCCGGCGTCGTGAACGCCCGCGCCGCCCGCCCCCGCCCCGTTACTCCCTTCCTCACCCCCGTCCCCTCCCCCGCCCACCCCGCTGCACGGGCGATACGCGTGCGAAGGAGCCCGCGATGAGCGAGATGATCACCGCGGACCTGGTCGACCTCGACCTGTCCGCCGACACCAAGGAAGCGGCGGCACGCGCCCTCGCCGAACGCATGGTGGCCCGGGGCCGGGTCACCGACCTGGAGGGCTTCCTCGCCGACGTCGCCGCCCGCGAGGCCCAGATGCCGACCGGCCTCGACGGCGGCATCGGCATCCCGCACTGCCGCAGCCCACACGTCACCGAACCGACGCTGGCCTTCGGGCGCAGCACGGCCGGGATCGACTTCGGCGCGGCGGACGGACCCGCCGACCTGATCTTCCTCATCGCCGCCCCGGCCGGCGCGGACGACGCTCATCTGACGATCCTGTCGTCGCTGGCCCGGCAGTTGATGAACACCGAGTTCACCGACGCCCTCCGCTCGGTGGGCGACGCCCCGTCGGCGGCGGCGCTGATCCGGGGCGAGGAAACCGGCTCCGAGGACTCCCCCCCGACCGGTTCCGACCGCTCCGAGGACTCCGTGGCGGCACCGGCGGCGGCCTCCGCCGGCGCCGCCACGGGCACCCCCGCACCCGAGCCGGAGCGCCCCTTCCGGATCGTCGCCGTCACCTCCTGCCCCACCGGCATCGCCCACACGTACATGGCCGCGGAGTCGCTGGAGAACGCCGGCCGGGACGCGGGCGTCGAGATCACCGTCGAGACCCAGGGCTCTGCCGGCTTCACCCGGCTCGACCCCGCCGTGATCGCGGCGGCGGACGCGGTGATCTTCGCCCACGACGTCCCCGTACGGGAGAAGGACCGCTTCGCCGGCAAGCCCACCGTCGACACCGGCGTCAAGGCCGCCGTCAACCGCCCCGCCGACCTGATCACCGAGGTGAGGGGCAAGGCGGAGCGCGGCGAGGTCACCGCGGCCGCGTCCGCCGGCACGCCCGTCGAGCGCGGCGGCGAACCCGGCGAGGGCTACGGCACCAGGCTCCGCAAGTGGCTGATGTCCGGCGTCAGTTACATGGTGCCGTTCGTCGCGGCCGGCGGTCTGCTCATCGCCCTCGGCTTCGCGATCGGCGGCTACGAGATCAACGAGGCGCCCTCGGTGATGGACCACTTCGTGTGGACCCAGGCCGCCAGCTGGGGGGCGCTGCTCTTCCAGATCGGCGGCGTCGCCTTCGGCTTCCTCGTCCCGGTCCTGGCCGGCTACATCGCCTACGGCATGGCCGACCGGCCCGGCCTGGTGCCCGGCTTCGTCGGCGGCGCCATCTCACTCACCATCAACGCCGGGTTCCTCGGCGGTCTCGCGGCCGGTCTGATCGCCGGCGGGGTGGTGATCGCGATCCAGAAGGTGCGGATCCCGGCGGCACTGCGCGGCATCATGCCGGTGGTGGTGATTCCGCTGATCTCCGCGGCGGTCGTCGGATTCCTGATGTTCGTCGTCATCGGCAAGCCCATCGCCGAGGCGCAGAAGGGCATGACGGACTGGCTGAACGGCCTCTCCGGCGCCAACGCCGTCCTGCTCGGCGCACTGCTCGGCCTGATGATGTGCTTCGACCTCGGCGGTCCCGTCAACAAGGTCGCCTACACCTTCGCCACCGCCGGGATCGCCGTCGCGAGCCCCAGCGACTCCGCCATGAAGATCATGGCCGCGGTGATGGCCGCCGGCATGGTGCCGCCGCTGGCGATGGCCCTGGCCACCACGGTCCGCGGCAAGCTGTTCAACACGACCGAACGCGAGAACGGCAAGGCCGCCTGGGTGCTGGGCGCCTCCTTCATCAGCGAGGGCGCCATCCCGTTCGCCGCGGCCGACCCGCTGCGCGTGATCCCCGCCTCCATGGTGGGCGGCGCGGTCACCGGCGCCCTGTCGATGGCCTTCGGCGCGACCCTGCGCGCCCCGCACGGCGGGATCTTCGTCGTGCCCCTGATCGGCAACCCGTTCCTCTACCTGGTCGCCATCGCCGCGGGCGTCTGCGTCACGGCGGCCACGGTGATCGTCCTCAAAGGGCTGCGCAAGGCGGCTGCGGCCGGCCCGGGGGCGGACGGAGGCGCCTCGGCACCGTCGCCGGAGAGCAAGCAGCCGGTGGCCGCGTAGGACCACGACGGTGCGCCCGTTTGGGTAGGTGTGGGCGTTTCATGCCTACTGCGATATAGATCACGATCCTCACGGTCCGGGACTCAAAGTCCCGGACCGTGGTGTGTACTGGGCCGCATGTCTGAGCACGAGACGAGTCCGAGGACGACAGGCGCCACCGCACTCACCCTGGTGGTCGTGGCCTGCGCGGCGGGTCTGGCCGACGCCCTGCGGCGCCGGCGCGAACGCAGGCGCGAGCGGGAGCACGTCGAGGAGCCCCTGGCCCGCCCCCACGCGCCGCACGGCACCCCGACGATCCCACGCCAGCGGCGGAACGGGCCGGTGGCGGAATCGGTACGGCTCACCGACGCGGAACGCGACGCCTTCGCAGGGCTGGTGCGCCGGTTCGGCGAGTACGGCTGAGTCGCGGACAGCCGGACGGCCGGCCGGGCAAACGCCAGCCGGACGGACGGCGCCTGTCAGGCCGTCAGGGATCGTGCCGCCCCCCGCCTGTCGGGCCGTCAGGAGACCCGTGAAGCCCGGCGTTCCATCGCGTCCCGCGCCGCGTCCTCGCTGGTGTACACCTCACACATGTGCCGTCCGTCCGGCGTGAGCGTGTGCTCGACCTCCCACAGGGACAGCTCCACGCCGTCGCCGAGCAGGAACGCGTGCTCGTAGAGCGAGAAGGGCAACGCCTGCCGCCCGGCACGGGACGGGCGGCCGAAGGCCTGCGTGATCCGGTGCGCACAGGCCGTGCTGAGCAGCGCCGCCGTCTCCCTGCCCGGCCGGTCCGGGTTCTCCGCCCTGCGCAGTAAGCGGCGCGCGTGGTCCGCGGACCCGTCGGAGACGTAGGTCTGCCGCAGGACCGGAGCCGGGGCGGGCAGCACCGTCACCGGCAGCTCGAAGTCCGGGGCGTCCGGCGGCAGCGGAAGCCGGGCCGTGGCCGTGCGCAGTTCCTCCTCGTCCACGTATATCTCGTGCTGCGGCTCGCTGCCGCGCGCGGTGTTGTGGACCAGCTCCCAGAGCGTGACCGCCGAACCGTCGGCGAGCAGCCAGGTGTGCCGGTACGTCTCCCGGTGCAGCCCGGCGCTGTGATGCGCGGAGTGCAGCGAACCGTCGTGCGCCAGCGCGCAGTCCAGCCGGCGGACCGTCTCGTCCGGCAACTCGAAGGAGTTCAGCGCGCGGCCGAGGAGTCGCGCGAGGTGCTCCTCCGGAGGCTCGGGCGGGTCGGGTGGTTCGTACGCTGCCGTGTCGTACGGAACGCTCAAGGTTCCTCCCGGCGTTGCTGCATGTCACCTTGTGGGTGCATACCGTAGCCCCTCGGTCGGACATCGTGTCCGGGGAACAGGAAAACGTCTGACGGGAAAACGGCCGGGCGGTGCGAGGAATTCCCCCGACGTGCAGCGGAACAACAACTCTTCCCGGCCGGCGGGCACTTCACCGCCCCCGCCGGCAGTCCGCCCGCGCGCCGGTACCGCCGCACTCATGGCCGGCCGTACAACTGCCCGTACGACGGCCACGCCCCGCCCGGACCGTCCACCGGCTCGGCGGCACGCACCGCTCGGACGATCGCCCGGGTCACCATGTCCGCGCCCGCCGCGAGCACGTCGTTCAGGGCGAGGGGATCGGCCGCGTCGAGCGGGCGCCCGCCCGTGGCCAGGGTGAAGACGGTGTCGCCGTCGCTGAGCAGGTGCACCGGCCGTACGGCCCGCGCGATGCCGTCGTGAGCCGTGCCGGCGAGCTTCTGCGCCTGCGCCTTGGACAGGCCGGCGTCGGTGGCCACCACCGCCAGCGTGGTGTTCAGCGGGGGAGGGGCGTTGCGTGCCGCCGACTCCGCCAGCCGCCGCAGCGCGGCCTCGTGCACCTCCGCCGCCGGGTAGCGCACCCGGCCCTGGAACAACTCCCCGTACAGCACCCCCGTTTCCGGGTCCATCGCCGACCCCGCCGCGTTGGCCACCACCAGCGCGGCCACCGTGATCCCCGACTCCAGCACCGTGCTCGCCGTGCCGATGCCGCCCTTCACCAGCCCCACGACCGCGCCCGTCCCGGCGCCCACGGAGCCCTGCGGCACCGGCGCGCCGGGCTCGGTGGCGGCCGCGGCCTCGACCGCCGCCCGGCCGGTGGCCGCGTCCGGCCGGGCCCGGAACGCGCCGCCCCGGCCCAGGTCGAAGACGCAGGCGGCCGGCACCACCGGCACCACGTGCGCGGGATCCGGCCCGACGCGCACCCCGCGCCCCCGCTCCTCCAGCCAGGCCATCACCCCGGACGCCGCGTCCAGCCCGTAGGCGCTGCCCCCGGTCAGCACGACCGCCTCGGCCCTCTGCACCAGGTTGCGCGGATCGAGCGCGTCGGTCTCCTTGGTGCCGGGTCCGCCGCCGCGCACGTCCACCGCGGCCACGGCCCCGCCCTCGGGCGCGAGCACGACCGTGGTGCCGGTGAGCCATCCGTCACCGGCCCGCGTGGCGTGCCCCACGCGCAGACCGGCCACATCCGTCAGAGCATCAGCTGTCATGGGCTCAGTCCTGCCCGGCCGGGCGCGGCCGTACCCTGGACGTATGAGTACCGCCCCCGATCCCCGGCCGCGTGAGCCGAAGCCCGCGCTGGTCTTCGACGACCCGATGGACCAGCGGTCATCGGACGACACCGACCGCGGGTGGGGCGAGCGCCCGTCCGGCGACAGCGCCGCCGATCTGAAGCGCTTCCTCGACGAGAAGCCGCCCCACCACCTCTGATCCGCCTGCCGCCGGAGCGCTCTACCGTCCGCCCGGCCCCGTGCCGCTCTGCCCGGTGCCGTACTGCCCCCCATCGCGGTCGTACTGCCCCGCCCCGCGCTGGGCGACGAGGGTGTCGCGGATCTCCTTGAGCACCTCCAGCTCGGTGATCTCGATGACCTCGTGCGCGCCCTCCTTCGCCTTCCTGCGGGCCTCCACCCGGGCCAGGTACTTGGCCATGGGCAGCACCATCAGGAAGTAGACGACCGCGGCGGTGATCACGAACTGCAGCGTCGAGCCGAGTACGGAGCCCCAGAGGATCCTGACGCCGGTCGCGGCGTCCCCGGTGCCCTCGCAGGGACCCTTCAGACACGAGCTGTAGCTGTCCAGGTTCTTGGTGCCGAAGGCACCGACGAGCGGGTTGATGACGCCCTTCACGACCGCGTTGACGATGTTGGTGAAGGCGGCACCGATGACCACCGCCACGGCCAGATCGACGACGTTGCCCCGCATCAGGAAGGCCTTGAAGCCTTGCAGGACGCTCGTCTTCTCCTGGTCGCTCACTTCGGGGCCTCATTTCTCGTGCGTAGCGTGCGGAAGAAAGCGCTCCGCAACCTACGCCACACCCGTGCCGACCTGTCCAATCGCGGCATACGAGGGACCGGACCGGACCGACCGGCCGGGGCGCCGGGCCCGGGAGGGCGGGAGTCACCACAGCGTCACCGCCAGTCGTGCCGTGGCGCTCGCACCGGCCAGGCCGGCCGCCGTGGAACGCGGCACCGACAGCACGACGAGCGCCCCGCCGTCGCCCGCGTCACCCGCTCCGTCCGCCGGTTCCGGCACCTCCGTGACCCGTGCCCCGCGGGCCACCACCCGGACGTCGCTGCCGGCCGCCGTCTCCTCGGCGGCGATCACGTCCACCCGGTCGCCCGGCCGCAGCAGTCGTACCGTGGCCGCGTCGGCGATGCGAACCGGCGCCGACACCGTCGTGCCCGCGTGCCCCGGCCGGACGGACGGCCGGTCCCCGGGGGATGTCGGGGCGGCCCGCACGCCGGACGGCCCCGCGGGGTGCCCGCGTGACCGGTCCGCCTCCCGCGGGCCCGCCGCGACGAGCGCCGCCGCCGTGACCGCGAGGCCCACCGCCACGGCCCGCCTGCGGTGTCGTACGAGCCGGCCCGGGAGCGGCAGACCGCCGCGCACCCGCACCGGTGCGAAGTGCGGCACCTCGCACGGGGGAGGGACATCGGCGCCGGGCGGGCGAGGGACATCGGGGGAGGGAGAACGGGCGGGGGCGGGGGAGAGAGAGGGGAGGCGGAACGATGAGGGAGGACGACGGGACACGGCTACCACCACCTGCGACGAGGGACCGGCTTGCGGCTCCCACGATGAGGCCCGCGGCCTCTGCCCGCCGGGCACTGTGGACGCACCACGGCCCTGTGGACAACCCCGCCACCCGAACGCGATCCTCCGACCTCCGCACGCGGGTTCCCCCGCTCTCCGCACGCGGGTTCCCCCGGCCCTCCGCATGCGGGTTACCGACCTCCGCAGGGGAGTCCCCCGCCCACGGCACGCGCGAGACCAGCGGCTCCGAACAGGCCGCCCCGCACTCCACCGCCCGCCCCCGCCGAACCGTTACGGCAGCGCGAACCCCGGGTCCATCCCGCCCAGCGCCGACGCACACAGGCAGTCCCGTTCCCCCGTCGCCGGCAGCGCGGCCACCGCGTCGAAGAGGACGCCCCGCAGCCGGTCCACGTTGGCGGCGAACACCCGCAACACCTCGTCGTGGGAGACGCCCTCACCGGTCTCGGCTCCGGCGTCCAGGTCGGTGACGAGCGTGAGGGACGTGTAGCAGAGCTCCAGCTCACGGGCGAGCGCCGCCTCGGGGTGACCGGTCATGCCCACCACCGACCAGCCCTGCGCCCGATGCCACAGCGACTCGGCGCGGGTGGAGAAACGCGGCCCCTCCACCACGGCCAGCGTGCCGCCGTCCACCGGCTCCCAGTCCCGGCCCCGCGCCGCCTTCAGCGCTGCCGCCCGCCCGACGGGGCAGTAGGGGTCGGCCAGGGACACGTGGACGACATTCGGCACGGTGCCGTCCGGCAGCGGCAGCCCGTCGAAGAAGGTGTTCACCCGGGACTTCGTCCGGTCCACGAACTGGTCCGGCACCAGCAGCGTGCCCGGCCCGTACTCGGGCCGCAGCCCGCCCACCGCGCACGGCCCGAGGACCTGACGGGCGCCGACCGACCTCAGCGCCCACAGGTTGGCGCGGTAGTTGATGCGGTGCGGCGGCAGGTGGTGGCCGCGCCCGTGCCGCGGCAGGAAGGCGACCCGCCTGCCCGCCACCTCGCCGAGGAACAGGGTGTCACTGGGGGCCCCGTACGGGGTGTCCACCCGGACCTCGGTCACGTCGTTGAGGAAGGAGTAGAAGCCGGAGCCGCCGATCACGCCGATCTCGGCCTTCGCCATGTTCGCCATGCCCGCACCCTAGCGGGACCGGAAAACGCCGAAGACCCCGTCGTCGGGCGACGACAGGGTCCCGCGGGAATACACCCCTACACGGCGGTCATGTCCACGCGGCGGTCGTGCTGACGCGCCGATCGTGACTGCACGCCTGTCGGGCTTACGCGGCGGTCGTGCTCGTGGAGCCGGCGGAACCGGAGGAGCTCGACGAGCCGGACGACGCGCTCGAACCCGAACCCGAGTCCGAGGAGGACGACGACGCGCTCGCACCGGAGGACTTCGACGCCGGCGAGCTGCTCGACGAGGAGCCGCGGCTGTCGTTGCGGTAGAAACCGGAGCCCTTGAAGACGATGCCGACGGCCGAGAACACCTTCTTGAGGCGGCCCTGGCAGTTGGGGCACTCGGTCAGCGCGTCGTCGGTGAACTTCTGCACCGCCTCGAGGCCTTCGCCGCACTCGGTGCACTGGTACTGGTAGGTCGGCACTGTCTTCCTCCTGGCACTCTCACTCGATGAGTGCTAACGACGGTCCATAGTGACGTATTCCGTGGGTTCAGTCCACTGCGACGGGCTCGCGGTGACCCACGCCACGCGCGACGGTACGCCCGCGCGGGGCCGCCGCCAGCCGCGACCGCAGCGCCAGCAGCGTCGCCAGGGCCAGCACCGTACCGCCCATCGGGACCAGGAATCCGGCTCCGTCCCACAGGCGGTCCTCCAGCTGGCCGGCGACCGTGACGGCCGCCGCCTGACCGAGCGCGACCGCTCCGGTCAGCCAGGTGAACGCCTCGGTGCGGGCCCCGGCCGGGACCAGGTCCTCCACCAGGGTGTAGCCGGTGATCAGGGCGGGTGCGATGCACATGCCGACCAGCAGGCCCAGCCCGGCCAGCAGCAGCGACGAGTGGGCGGTCCACAGGGCCGAGGCGGTGAGCGCCAGTGCCGCGTAGGCGAGGAGCAGACGGCGCTGCAGGGCCATCTTCCAGGCGATGGCGCCGCAGGCGATGCCGGCGATCATGTTGCCCGCCGCGAAGACGCCGTACAGGACGCCGTTCAGCCCGGGGTTGCCGATCGACTCGGTGTACGCGGCCAGGGAGACCTGCATGCCGCCGAAGACGGACCCGATGCCGAGGAAGGTCACGATCAGCACCCGCACCCCGGGGACGCGCAGCGCGGAGGCGTGCTCCACACGGGTGTGCCCCGTGCGTGCGGCGACCTGGGGCTGGGTGCCCTTCTGCGCGGCGAACAGCAGACCGCCGACCAGGGTGAGCGCGGCCTCGGTGACCAGGCCGGCGGCCGGGTCGACGGCCGTGCACAGGGCCGTGGCCAGCAGCGGGCCGACGACGAAGGTGAACTCGTCGGTGACGGACTCGAAGGCCGCCGCGGTGGCCATCAGGGGGGAACCCTTGAGCTTGACCCCCCAGCGGGCGCGCACCATGGGCCCGACCTGCGGCACCGAGGCGCCCGTGGGCACGGCGGCGGCGAACAGGGCCCACAGGGGTGCGCCGGTCAGGGCCAGCGTGGTGAGGGCGACGCCGGACACGGTGTGCACGAGGACACCGGGCACCAGGACGGCCCGCTGCCCGTAGCGGTCGGCGAGGCGGCCGCTGTAGGGCGCGAAGAGGGCCATGGCGACACCGGTGACGGCGGCGACGGCACCGGCCGCCCCGTAGGAGCCGGTGGTGTGCTGCACCAGCAGCACGATGGAGAGGGTGAGCATGGCGAACGGCTGGCGTGCCGCGAAGCCGGGGAGCAGGAACGTCCACGCGCCGCGCGTACGCAGCAGCCGGCCGTATCCCGGGCGGGAGGCGGCCGGGTCCGGAGACGTGGTGACCGTGGATGCCACGGCCCGTGCCTTTCTGCCACCTGGTAGCGCCCCGCGCGCGGGGCGTGCGGGAGCGCCGAGAGCTGTCCTCTTGCGCTGACTGCGGTAGATACCGGCGCCACAGCTCAGGGCGTTCCGGCCGCCATACGGTCGCGCCAGCTCTGCGTCAGGCAGAGTTGGTTCGATCTGGGGTCGCTTGCATAGTACAGGGGGCCGCGGGCCCGTCCGGCTGTGAAAAGGGGCACGCTGCCTGGGGGAACGGGCACGCTGCCTGGGGGAACGGGCACGCTGCCTGGGGGAACGGGCACGCTGCCTGGGGGACGGACACCCTGCGCGGGGGAACGGGTGTCCCCGGCGGCGGAGGGAGCCGCCCGGTCAGCGTTCCGCCCGCGAACCGTCCGTGCCCAGCCAGCCGGCGAGCTTGCCGCCCCGGCCCACCGCGCGCAGGCGCCGTTCGGCGGCGTCGCGCACCGGGTCCGTGGCGACGACGAGCAGTTCGTCCCCGCGTCGCAGCACCGTCGAGGGCGCCGGGACGAAGGACGTCTCCTCGCGCACGACGAGGGTGACGGCGGCGCCCGCCGGCAGCCGCAGTTCGCCGACCTCCACTCCGTGCATCCGCGATTCCGCGGGGATGGCGACCGACAGCAGGTGCCCGCGCAGCCGTTCCAGGGGCGCCGACTCGATGCCGAGGTCGGCGGCGCCGGAGTCCTCGCCCAGCCGCAGCTTCCGGGCCAGCCAGGGCAGCGTCGGGCCCTGGACCAGGGTGTAGACGACGACCAGGACGAAGACGATGTTGAAGATCCGCTCGCTCCCGTCGATGTCCTGCACCATCGGGATCGTCGCCAGGATGATGGGCACGGCGCCGCGCAGCCCCGCCCATGACATCAGCGTCTGTTCCTGCCAGGGCACCCGGAACGGCAGCAGGCACACCACGACGCTCAGCGGGCGGGCCACCAGGGTGAGCGCGAGCCCGATGAGCAGCGCGGGCACGATGTCGTCGCCGAGTTCGTGCGGGGTGACCAGCAGGCCGAGCAGGACGAACATGCCGATCTGGGCGATCCAGCCGAGTCCTTCGGCGAACCCGCGGGTGGCGGGCCAGTGCGGCAGTCCGGCGTTGCCCAGCACCATCGAGGCGAGGTAGACGGCGAGGAAGCCGCTGCCGTGTGCGGTGGCGCCCACCGCGTAGGCGGCGACGGCGATGGCCATGACGGCGATCGGGTAGAGGCCGGAGGCGGGCAGTGCCACGTGCCGCAGCCCCAGGGCGCCGAGCCAGCCCACCGCGAGTCCGATGGCGGCGCCGATGGCCAGCTCCAGCGCGATCTCGCCGATCAGCACGTACCAGTGCTCGACCGGTCCGGCCGCCGAGAAGGCGACGACCAGGATGACGACGGGGGCGTCGTTGAAGCCGGACTCCGCCTCCAGGGTGCCCGTCACCCGGGAGGGCAGCGGGATTCTGCGCAGCACCGAGAAGACGGCCGCCGCGTCGGTCGAGGAGACCACCGCGCCGATGATGAGCGCCTGCCGCCACTCCAGCCCCACCAGGTAGTGCGCCGCCGACGCCGTGACCCCGACGCTCACGGCGACGCCGGCCAGGGAGAGCGCGGTGGCGGCGGGCAGGGCCGGTTTCGCCTCGCTCCACTTGGTGCCGAGGCCGCCCTCGGCCAGGATCACGACGAGGGCCGCGTACCCGATGACCTGTGTCAGCTCGGCGTTGTCGTAGGCGACGTGGCCGATGCCGTCCTGGCCGATGGCGACGCCTATGCCCAGGTAGACGAGCAGGCTGGGCAGCCCGCTGCGCGAGGAGATCCGGACCGCGACGACGGCCACGAGCAGCACGACCGAGCAGACGAGCAGCAGCTGGTTGAGGTGGTGGACAGTCAGCGGCCGTTCCCTTCCCTCACTCAGGCGCGTCCGCGCGTGAGCTCACGTACATCGCGTGTGATCCACCGCCACGGCGGCAAACTACTTCGTTACCTTACCTAACTCTTGACGCTTTCTTGACGCTGTTCACGGCATGATCGAACGTCCGTCCGGGCTGGTTCCCGACTCCGCGTCAAGACGCGCGGGGCCCTGCGCCTATCGTTGCTCCAGCGCTCAGTTAAAAGCACAGCCCCGACCTGCCGCTCGCGTTAGGACAGCAAGGACAGCGATGCCCACCGACACCACCGTCTCCACGGGTCAGCAACCCGGCAAGTCCGGCAGGAAAAGAGGGCGCAAAGCGCGTCTGTTCGTGCTCGTCCTGGTGCTGGCCCTGATCGGCGGTGTCGCCTACGGGGGATACTGGTCGGTCAGCACCGTGCGTGCCTCCTTCCCGCAGACCAAGGGCTCGATCACGCTCCAGGGACTCTCGGGGACCGTCGACGTCAAACGCGACGGCCACGGCATCCCGCAGATCTACGCCTCCTCCGACGAGGACCTGTTCATGGCGCAGGGCTACGTCCAGGCGCAGGACCGGTTCTACGAGATGGACGTGCGCCGGCACATGACCGCCGGGCGCCTGTCGGAGATGTTCGGCAAGGGGCAGGTCGACAACGACGCGTTCCTGCGGACCCTCGGCTGGGAGCGCGTCGCCCAGGAGGAGTACGACAAGAAGCTCTCCCCCGCGACGAAGAAGTACCTCCAGGCGTACGCCAAGGGCGTCAACGCCTACCTGGAGGGCAAGGAGGGCAAGGAGATCTCGCTGGAGTACGCGGCGCTGGGCTTCGAGAACGACTACGCGCCCGGGGAGTGGACCCCGGTCGACTCCGTGGCCTGGCTGAAGGCGATGGCCTGGGACCTGCGCGGCAACATGCAGGACGAGATCGACCGGGCGCTGATGACCAGCCGTCTCGGCCCGAAGCAGATCGCCGACCTGTACCCGGCGTACCCGTACGACCGGAACAAGCCGGTGGTCCAGGAGGGCCAGTACGACGAGCTCACCGAGGCCTACGAGGCGAGCGGCTCCGGCGACGGCGACGGGACCGGGACGGGCGCGGGGAACGGCGACGGGACCGGAACCGGCGACGGCGACGGGACCGGGACCGGCACCGGCACCGAGGGCTCGGCCGTCGAGAGCCAGCTGGCGGGCCTCCAGCAGGTCCTCCAGGACCTCCCCACCGCCGTCGGCGTCAACGGTGACGGCATCGGCTCCAACTCCTGGGTCGTCGCCGGTGACCACACCATCACCGGTGAGCCGCTGCTCGCCAACGACCCGCACCTGTCGGCCTCGCTGCCGTCCGTCTGGTACCAGATGGGCCTGCACTGCCGCAGCGTCTCGGAGAAGTGCCAGTACGACGTCACCGGCTACACCTTCGCGGGCATGCCCGGCGTGATAATCGGCCACAACCAGGACATCGCCTGGGGCCTGACCAACTCCGGCGTGGACGTCACCGACCTCTACCTGGAGAAGATCACCGGCGACGGCTACCAGTACGGCGACAAGGTGGTGCCGTTCGAGACCCGCGAGGAGACCATCAAGGTCGCCGGCGGCGCCTCGCGCAAGATCGTGGTCCGTACGACCGACAACGGCCCGCTGCTCTCGGACCGTTCCGACGAGCTGGTGAAGACCGGCAAGAAGGCCGCCGTGAACAGCGAGGCCCCCGACCGGGGCGACGGCTACGGCGTCGCACTGCGCTGGACCGCGCTGGATGCGGGCCGCACCATGGACTCCGTCTTCGCCATCAACCGCGCGAAGGACTGGGACGACTTCCGCGAGGCGGCCACGCTGTTCGAGGTGCCCTCGCAGAACCTCGTCTACGCGGACACCGAGGGCCACATCGGCTACACGCTGCCCGGGAAGATCCCCACCCGCGCGGAGAAGCACGACGGTGCCGTCCCCGCTCCCGGCTGGGACCCCGACTACGAGTGGACCGGCTGGGTCGAGCAGGACGAGCTGCCCTACGAGTTCGACCCCGACCGCGGCTACATCGTCACCGCCAACCAGGCCGTCGTCGGCGAGGACTACCCGTACACGCTGACCACGGACTGGGGTTACGGCGCCCGCAGCCGGCAGATCACCGACCTGATCCAGGCGAAGATCAAGGGCGGCGGCAAGCTCTCCACCGACGACATGCGGCAGATGCAGCTGGACAACTCCAGCTCCATCGCCAAGCTGCTGGTGCCCGAGCTGCTCAAGATCGACACCGGTGACCCGGACGTGCGCGAGGCGCAGAAGCTGCTGGAGGGCTGGGACTACACCCAGGACGCCGACTCGGCGGCCGCCGCGTACTTCAACGCCGTGTGGCGCAACATCCTCAAGCTCGCCTTCGGTCACAAGCTGCCCAAGGAGCTGCGCGTCGAGGGCCAGTGCCTGTGGGTCGACCCGGTCAACCCCACCGGGCCCGCCGACGAGGTGAGCAAGGTCCGCGAGTGCGGGCAGCGCGCCCCCGACCAGGCGCAGCCGGACGGCGGCGACCGCTGGTTCGAGGTGGTCCGCACGCTGATGGAGGACGAGGACAGCGAGTGGTGGACGACCCCCAAGAGGGGCACCCGGCCCGCCGCCGACAACCGTGACGACCTGTTCAAGCGGGCCCTGATCGACGCCCGCTGGGAGCTGACCGCCAAGCTCGGCAAGGACATCGACTCCTGGAGCTGGGGCCGGCTGCACCGCCTGTTCCTGAAGAACCAGACGCTCGGCACCGAGGGGCCCGGCTTCCTGCGGTACGCCCTCAACCGCGGCCCGTGGGCGCTCGGCGGCGGAGAGGCCACGGTCAACGCGACCGGCTGGAACGCGGCCGGCGGCTACGAGGTCGTGTGGGTGCCGTCCATGCGGATGGTGGTCAACCTCGGTGACCTCGACAAGTCGCGGTACATCAACCTCACCGGCGCCTCCGGACACGCCTACAGCTCGCACTACGTCGACCAGACGGACATGTGGGCGAACGGCGAGCTGCTGGAGTGGCCGTTCTCCAAGGAGGCGGTCGACAAGAGCACGCAGGACACGCTGCTGCTCAAGCCCTGACCCGGGCGGTCCCGCCGCCGGCATCGGCCTCCACGCGCGCGTGGAGGCCGATGCGCGTCTCAGGACCTTCCGTCGGCGGGTCGCTCGTCGGACGGCTCGAAGCGTCGCACCCCGGGCGGCCGGCCGAACCTCCGCACCCCGGACGGCGTCACCACCGCGTGCACGGGCCGGTCGTGCGGCTCCACCGGGACCCGCCCGACGACCTCGGATCCGTACAGCAGCACCACCAGCGCCGGACGCGCGCCCGCACGGTGCAGCCGCGCGAGGACACGGTCGTACGAGCCGCCGCCGCGTCCCAGCCGCATCCCGCGGGTGTCGACGGCCAGTCCGGGCAGCAGGACGGCGTCCGCCTCCGCCACGGCGTCCGGCCCGAGGCGTTCCCCGGCCGGCTCCAGCAGGGTCATGCGTCCGCCGCGCCGCACCCGCGCGAGTGAGCCCTCGCCCGTGTACGTCCCCCAGTCGAGGTCGTTGTCCGGCAGCAGCACGGGCAGCAGTACGCGTACGCCCCGGGCGCGCAGCGCGTCCAGCAGCGCGAGCGTGCCGGGTTCGCTCCCCACGGAGACGTACGCCGCGACCGTGCGCGCCCGGGCCAGTTCGGGCAGCGCGAGTGCCTGCCGGGCCAGCCCGGCCGCGTTCTCCCGCACGTCATCCGCCGTCAACCCGTCCCTGGCCCGGAGGATTTCGCGCCGCAGCGTCCGCTTGTCAGACTCGTCCCCGCGATCGTTGTGTCTCAAGTCTGTACCCGTACCGTTCTAATATGCTCATATGAGCGGTAATTAACCGGAGTCGCAGATTCCCTGCCAACACACCGGATATGGTGTCCGCCATGTCACAGTCACACCCTCGGATCAGCAAGGCTGTCATCCCCGCGGCGGGTCTCGGCACGCGGTTCCTTCCGGCCACCAAGGCCACTCCCAAGGAGATGCTGCCGGTCGTCGACAAGCCGGCGATCCAGTACGTGGTCGAAGAGGCCGTCTCCGCCGGTCTCGACGACGTCCTCATGGTCACGGGCCGCAACAAGCGCCCCCTGGAGGACCACTTCGACCGCAACTACGAACTGGAATCCGCCCTTCAGAAGAAGGGCGACGCCGACCGCCTTGCCAAGGTCCAGGAGTCCAGTGACCTGGCCACCATGCACTACGTCCGCCAGGGCGACCCCAAGGGCCTCGGCCACGCCGTCCTGTGCGCCGCCCCGCACGTCGGCAACGAGCCCTTCGCCGTCCTCCTCGGCGACGACCTGATCGACCCGCGCGACCTCCTGCTCCAGCGCATGATCGACGTCCAGCAGCAGTACGGCGGCAGCGTCATCGCGCTCATGGAGGTGGCCCCCGAGCAGATCCACCTCTACGGCTCCGCCGCCGTCGAGGCCACCACGGACTCCGACGTCGTCAAGGTCAGCGGCCTGGTCGAGAAGCCCGCCCCCGAGGACGCGCCCTCCAACTACGCCATCATCGGCCGCTACGTCCTCGACCCGGCCGTCTTCGGCATACTGCGCAAGACCGAGCCCGGCCGCGGCGGGGAGATCCAGCTCACCGACGCCCTCCAGCAGCTCGCGCAGGACGAGAAGATCGGCGGTCCGGTGCACGGCGTCGTCTTCAAGGGCCGCCGCTATGACACCGGCGACCGCGGCGACTACCTCCGTGCCATTGTCCGGCTCGCGTGCGAACGTGAGGACCTGGGACCGGACTTCCGGACCTGGCTCCACCGTTACGTCACCGAGGAGATGCAGCAACGTTGAGCACCGCCGCGCCCCGCACCGCAGGACCGGACCACCTCTGGTCGGTGGACGAGCACCTGGACGACATCCTCGCGACCGTCCGGCCCCTCGAACCGATCGAGCTGCAGCTCCTCGACGCCCAGGGCTGCGTCCTGGTCGAGGACATCACGGTGCCGGTGTCCCTGCCCCCGTTCGACAACAGCTCCATGGACGGGTACGCGGTGCGGGTCGCGGACATTGCGGGCGCGAGCGAGCAGTACCCCGCGGCCCTCGAGGTGATCGGGGACGTCGCCGCCGGCCAGGCCGACCTCCTCCACGTCGGTCCCGGCCAGGCCGCCCGCATCATGACCGGCGCCCCCCTCCCGCCCGGCGCGGAGACGGTCGTCCCCGTCGAGTGGACCGACGGCGGCCTCGGCGAGGGCCCGGTGACCGGCATGCGCGCCCGCAGCCTGGCGCCCGAAGGCGCCGTCGGCCAGGTGAGCGTCCACCGCCCCGCCCCGGCACGCGCGCACGTGCGCGCCAAGGGCAGCGACGTCAGAGCCGGCGACCGCGCCCTGAACGCCGGCACCGTCCTCGGCCCCCCGCAGATCTCCCTCCTGGCCGCCATCGGCCGCGGCACGGTCCGGGTCCGCCCGCGCCCGCGCGTGGTGGTGCTCTCCACCGGCAGCGAACTCGTCCAGCCCGACGAGCGACTGCGCGCCGGCCAGATCTACGACTCCAACAGCTTCGCCCTCACCGCCGCCGCGCGGGACGCCGGCGCGATCGCCTACCGCGTGGGCGCCGTCGCCGACGACGCCGCCGGCCTGCGCGACACCATCGAGGACCAGCTGGTCCGCGCCGACCTGATGGTCACCACCGGCGGCGTGAGCGTCGGCGCGTACGACGTCGTCAAGGAGGCGCTGTCGTACGCGGCGGACGAGGACGAGCCCGGCAGCGGAGTCGACTTCCGCCGGCTCGCCATGCAGCCGGGCAAACCGCAGGGCTTCGGCTCCATCGGCCCCGACCACACCCCCCTGCTCGCCCTGCCCGGCAACCCGGTCTCCGCGTACGTCTCCTTCGAGCTGTTCGTCCGCCCCGCCATCCGCACCCTGATGGGCCTCACCGACATCCACCGGCCCAGGACCCGCGCGAAGCTCACCGCGGAGCGGGCACTCACCTCGCCCAGGGGCCGCCGCCAGTTCCTGCGCGGCCGGTACGCCGACGGCACGGTCACGCCCGTGGGCGGCGCCGGCTCCCACCTCGTCGCCGCCCTCGCGCAGGCCAACGCCCTGATCGTCGTCCCCGAGGACGTCGAGTCCCTCGCCCCCGGCGCCGAGGCCGACGTGGTCCTGCTCGGCTGAGCACGGACGGTTGGCGGTACCGTGTCGCGCACAGCAGGCCCGAGCGCCGCACCGCCGGGCCAGGACCGGGAGCGCCACACGATCATGACCGTGCCATCCCGGGGGGCGACCCCCGGATCCTCCGCATCCGCCGACACCTCGGGACCCTCAGAGCAGTCCCGTCTGACCCACATCGACGCGGCGGGCGACGCCCGCATGGTGGACGTGTCCGCCAAGGACGTCACCGCCCGCACCGCGCGGGCCACCGGCCGGGTCCTCGTCGCCCCGCGCGTGATCGAACTGCTGCGCGGCGAGGGCGTCCCCAAGGGCGACGCGCTCGCCACCGCCCGCATCGCGGGCATCATGGGAGCCAAACGCACCCCCGACCTGATCCCGCTGTGCCACCCCTTGTCGGTGTCCGGTGTGAAACTGGACCTGTCGGTCGCGGACGACGCCGTGGAGATCGCGGCGACCGTCAAGACGACGGACCGCACGGGCGTGGAGATGGAGGCGCTCACCGCGGTCTCGGTCGCCGCCCTCACCGTGATCGACATGGTCAAGGCGGTCGACAAGGAGGCGGTCATCACGGACGTGCGGGTGGAGGAGAAGACGGGCGGCAAGTCGGGCGACTGGAGCCGGGCATGACACTCGACGCGACGGCGGGCGGCGCGCTGCCCGCTCCCTACAGCGCGCTGGTGGTCACGGCCTCCAACCGGGCCGCCGCCGGGGTCTACGAGGACAAGGGCGGCCCGCTGATCGCGGAGGGCCTGCGCCGCTTCGGCTTCACCGTCGACGGCCCCCAGGTCGTGCCGGACGGCGATCCCGTGGAGGCCGCCCTGCGCGCGGGCGCCGAGGCGGGGTACGACGTCATCGTCACCACCGGCGGCACCGGCGTCTCGCCCACCGACCGCACCCCCGAGGCGACCCGCCGGGTGATCGACCACGAGGTCCCCGGCATCGCGGAGGCCATCCGCGCGCACGGCCGGGACAAGGTGCCCACGGCCGCCCTCTCCCGGGGCCTCGCCGGAGTCGCGGGCGGCACCCTGATCGTCAACCTGCCCGGGTCCAGCGGCGGGGTGAAGGACGGGCTCGCCGTCCTGGAACCGCTGCTGCGGCACGCCGTGGACCAGCTGCGCGGCGGGGACCACCCCCGGCCGGACGCCAGTGGCGGGGGTGCGAGCTGAACAGCCCACACTGGCCGGCCGAGCTGGTGGACGGCGACATCGTCCTCCGGCCGATAAAGCTGCGCGACCAGAAGGCCTGGCGCGAGGTCAACCGGCGCAACCGCGACTGGCTGCGGCCCTGGGAGGCGACCATCCCGCCGCCCGCCCCCGGCGGCCCGATCACCCACCGTCCCACCTACCGTCAGATGGTGCGTTACCTGCGCGCGGAGGCGAACGCCGGCCGGATGCTCCCGTTCGTCATCGAGTACCAGGGGCGTCTCGTCGGGCAGCTGACGGTCGCCGGGATCACCTGGGGCTCGATGTGCTCGGGCCACGTCGGCTACTGGGTGGACGAGTCGGTGGCCGGACGCGGGGTGGTGCCGACGGCCGTGGCGATGGTCGTGGACCACTGTTTCCGCACGGTCGGACTGCACCGTATCGAGGTCTGCATTCGCCCGGAGAACGGGCCGAGCCGCAGGGTCGTGGAGAAACTCGGATTCCGCGCGGAGGGTCTGCGCCCGCGCTATCTCCACATTGACGGGGCCTGGCGCGACCATCTCGTCTACGCGCTCACGGCTGAGGAAGTCCCCGACGGTCTTCTCGCCCGATGGCGCCGGACCCGCTCCCAGGAGCGCTCCGGCCACGAGCTGCCCGGACACGACCGGCGCCACCGGGGAATCCCGCACGGACCGGGTAATTGAATAAACGTTCGAATTTGATCGCCGGGTGACCGGCCAGGGGTACGGAATTTCCTGGTTCGAGCGGCCATCTGGTCGCCGTCTGATCGAGCCGGTCACAAGAAAAGTTCGAAATATCAGCCAGATCGTGCGACACACCGGCCCAATTGGCGGATGGCCCCCTCCAAACCCCTCTACCGTGTGAGGCGTGAGCAGCAGCGGCCTCATCTACGCAGTCATTGTCGGGGCCTGGGCCGCCTACTTGGTGCCGATGTGGCTCCGTAGGCAGGACGAGCTGAACGAGGCCCGTCCGACGGAACGCTTCAGCACCGCCATCCGATTGCTGTCAGGACGGGCGGGCATGGAGCGCCGGTACGCCAAGGACCTGCGGGCGCGCACCTCCGACGAGGGGGAGCAGGGCGTCCACGACCCGGATGCGATCACCGACTCGGTGGACGTCCGGGCCTTCGCCGTGTCCCAGACCCGTCCGCAGACCCAGGCACCCGTACCGTCGCTCCCCGAGGAGCAGCCGGAACCGGCGACCGCCGACCGCCCGGCACGCCCCCCGCGCGAGCACGCGGAACGGCCCGCGGCCGACCCCGCCCCCGTGCCGGGAGGCGTCCCGGCCGCCCGCCGCACAGCGGACATCCGGCGCGAGCGTGCGGCGCAGGCCGCGGCGGCCCGCGCCCGGCGCACCAAGGCACTCGCCCGCCGCCGGCGCACCACCACGCTCCTCTTCGTGGCCTTCACACTCGGCGCGGTCGTCGCGGCCGTCGGCGGACTCGCCTTCCTCTGGGCACCCGGCGTGCCGGCCGTCCTGCTGAGCTCCTACATCGTCTACCTCCGCTCCCAGGAACGCCGCCGCTTCGCCTACCAGATGGACCGCCGCCAGGCCGAGGTCGCGGCGCAGCGGCTGCGCGAGCGCCAGCCGCGCCGCCGCCCGTTCGCCGCCGACACCGACCCCGACGAACCGGAGGGGCCGGAAGCGGGAGCCGACACCGACCCGGGCCTCACCGCGCTGGCCGCGGACCGGCGCGCGCTCGTCGAGCAGACCGACCACGCCGAGTGGGTCGACCAGCAGCGCGAACGGCAGCGGCGTCCCGGCCAGGGCGGCGACAGCTGGGACCCCGTTCCCGTACCGCTCCCCACCTACGTCACAGCGCCGGTCGCGCCGCGCGCCGCCGGCGACGTGGACCTCGGCGCACCGGACACCTGGAGCTCGGCCCGCTCCAGCGCGGTACCGGCCGAGGAGACGGCCCCGGCGTCCGTCCCGGCGTCACAGCCGGAAGAGGCCGACCCCGACCCCGACGCCGACGACCGCAGCGACGCCCGCCGCGCCGCCTCCGCCCGCCGCTCCCGCGAACGCGGGCGCACCCCCCTCTTCGACCAGTACGAGGACGGCGACCGCCCGAAGGCCGCCAACGAGTAGCGCCCGGCCAACGGATTTCCGGGCAGCCCGATCGGGATGCTAAAGTTTCACTCGTTGCAAGGGCCTGTGGCGCAGTCCGGTAGCGCACCTCGTTCGCATCGAGGGGGCCAGGGGTTCAAATCCCCTCAGGTCCACTGCACAGTTGGAAGCCCCCGCCGAGACATCGGCGGGGGCTTCCTTGCGTCGGCCTGTGGCGCATGTGGTGTGCATCACGTGCGCGGCAAGGGTGGTCCGTTACGCCTCCCCGCTGGGCCCGGCCCCGTTCAGGCTCCGGGCCTTCGGCCTTCTGATCCTGTGCTGCCGGTCGGATGCGGCAGCCGCCAATCCGTCAGAACCGTTCGACCGTCTGACCTTCCGGAACCTTGTAGCATCCGGACACGACTTCGATGCTCAGCTTCGGCGGATCGTTCTTGACCCTCTGTGTGATCTTCACACCGGTCTTTTTCTCGCCGTGGTCAGCAATCAGAGTGGTGTTCTCGTTCCTGCTGTTGTCGGCCCCGTACTCGACGATCTTCCATCCACTCCGCGGCAGTGCCGATTTCAGCCGTTCCATGGCCACATCGAGGTCGCTTGGCGAAGCCGGGTAGAAGCTCCACGGATGGAAGACCGAGAAATGCGTCTGCGGGTCCTTTCCTGGACATTCCGACACTCCCGGGCGACTGTCGGATGCCCTCCCTTTGACGCCGATCAGATCATAAATGCCGCTGGATACCTTTTCCAGCGCGTCAGATGCGTCGCTTGACGTGCTGGTGCCGGCGAAAGGGGCTTCCTTGGATTCTTTGTCAGCCATGCCGCATCCGGTGAGTGTGGTAATGAACAGTGGAACAGTGAGTGCAAGAGCACTCAATTCTCGTCTCACTTAGGCCTACTTAATCGGGCTGGGGTGCGAGCTATTTAACGTGCGCCCATGGGTCGGGCGGCGGATTCAAAGGAACGTCATCACCTTTCCCGACGACGATCAGAGCCTGGTTCTCCAGAATCTGTTTGTCCTTCTTCCAGTAGTCGCTGTGCCCTTCGCTGTCGACGGACATCTGGTTGGCGCCGAACCCGGGATCACTGGGAATGACGAAGCCATCTCCACCGTGGCCCCAGCGGCCGATGTCCGGAACCACGTCTCCGTCGGCTTCCGCGTTCCATACGTGTCCCGCGGGTACATCGAGTTCGTCTGCGCGGGACACCTTGACCCCCGGGCTACCCGCCAGAATCACGTCGTCGGCATTGAGGCGACCTGTCTCTGCCGCGGCGCCGACGAGGGTCGTCCCGTATGAGTGGGCAATCACCGTGGTGTGCGAGGGGATGTCGCCAACGCGTGACGCTTCGAGTCCGTCCATGAAGTTCCGGAACGCGGGTGCGCCGTCATACGCGTAGTGCTCGAAGGGAGCGTCCTTTACCACGGCGTCGGGCGCGTCATAGCCCAGCCAGGTAATGGTGGAAACGGACCCGCCGTCTGCTTCGTCATTGGCCTTGCGCCAGAGGTTCTCCATGCGATCCATGTTCCCTGCGATGCCTGCCAGGTCAGACTCGGTGCCGGGAACGTAGACTGCCGTGTGATCGGCGGTGCCGGGATTTCCGTTGGCCACGATCGCGCGACCGTCGTTCTCTGCGCTGAAGCCAAGCAGATATGCTTCAGGTAATCCGTTCTTCCCGGCCGCCTCGATGCGGCTTTGGATTGCGTTCATGCCGTCGACTGGTTTCTTCATCTCCTGGTACTGCTCGTTCCAGGCTCTCCACTCCTCTGTGGGGATCTTCGCCGTCCAGCGCTCGCCTGTCTGCGCGTTGATGATCTCACGCTCGGTGTAAGCGGGTTTGGGTTCCTTGGCCAACAAGGAATTCAGTTCGGCCTGTGCGGCACCGTGTGTTCCGGCCAGCACGGTTCGATTCGCCTCGTCGCGCACGTCGGCCGGAAGGCCGTCCATCCATCCGATCGTTCCCGGGTAGGCAGCGAGGTAGCTCCAGCGCTCTTCCTCGCTGAGGCCTCGCCACCACGTGGCGTTCTGTTCGGGGCTGCCGTCCTTCGGCGGTTGTGGGAGGGAGTTGAGGTACTCCCCACCGGCTGCGCGTACGCCTGCCGTGTCCGAGGACGTGTCCGCCCAGTCCTCGGCGGAGACGGTGAGGTCGTCGTCCGCCTTCAGGGCGCGCAGCTTCGGTGCCCACTTCTCGTCGGCTTCCGTGGCGTCCTTGAGGGCGCTGGCGATGAGGTCGGCGCAGTCCCGGGCGAGGCGGTGGTTGGGGTTGGGATCGAAGTTGGCGGCCTGGCGGCCGACAGCGGAGGCCGTGCCGTCCGTCAGCCCGCTGACCGTGCCTCCCGGAGGGGTCTTGCCGTCGTCGGACTTCTCCCCGCCCGCCGGGTAGGTGACCGAGCCGTCGGGGTTCACGGTGAGACCCGCCGTCTTGGCGTGCGCCAACGCGGTGTCGAGTTTCCTCTTGGCCGCTTCCAGCTCGTAAGAGAACGCTTCGAGAGCGGTGCCGATGAGGCCGCACTGGGTCTGGATGTAGTGGAAGTTCTGGCCGAGGAGGGCGACCTGCTTACTCGCCTCTTCCTGAGCCTTGCCCTTCAGGTCGGTTCGCATGGCCACGGCGATCCGGTTCTCGATGTCATCCTTGGCCGCGCTCGCCATTTTCGCGGTACTGCGGTAGCCGTCGGCAGCCTCGGAGTACTCGGCCGGCTTGAGTGCTTTGAGCGTCGCGAGATCCATGAGGGGCGTCATCGCCCCTTCGTCTGGCCGCCGACAGCCGGCGTGTCCGCGTACATCGCGTCCAGCGTGGTGATCTGGGCCGTGATCGACTGCTCTGTCTCGGACTGGTCGTTGCCCGCCTTCACCAGAAGACCGGACAGCTTCCCGCAACGCCCGCTGACCTTGGTGATGTAGGTCTCCCACGAGGCGTAGATGTCCTTCTGGGCCGTGGCGGTCAGGCAGCCGGCGTCGCTGCCGAGACCTGTCTGGCCGTCTTTCAGCTTCGCCGTCGCCTTGCTGATGTCCTCACGCAGCGCGCCGATGTCCCCTCCGGCTTTCGTCCAGGCAGGCCGGTTCGAGATGAGGTCGGGCGCACCGCCGCCCTGGTCGGCGGGAAGCTGGTTTAACTGCATCTGGGCGGTCTGCTGTTGGGCAGCCGCGGCCTTCGACTGCTCCCATTCCTCCCACGCCATGCGTGGAGCCTCCCCGTGTCGTGCGTCGCAGAGCCGAGGCGAGCGTGCGAGCGCTGTGTCGTCGTGATCGTCATGGACGGTAGCGGAAGACCTTCCTCTGCCCCATCCGTATCGGTCGCCAGGACGCTTGAGTACGTGTACTCAGATCTCGTCCGGGCGGTGCGCGGTACTCGGGTCGTGCGGTGCGTCGGCGGAGTGGTCTTTGAGTACGGGCGCTCATGATCGGGGGGACCGCGTGTTCCTACCGTGGCCCGCATGGATGCGGATTCGTCGCCCGGTCGTGCTCCCGCCAAGGAAGGCTCGGGGTGCTGAACTGGCGGGAGTGCGACTCCGGGCTCGCACGGCCCCTCGGGGCGGGAGAGACGCGCAGGGTCGGGGTCGTGATCCGGGTCAAGCCGAGCAGGCGGGGATTCCGGCCTTGGTGATCGTGGACTGGCCGTACGGCACGTCCCGGGACCCCGTGCACGGGCAGTTCACTCTGGCCTGACCGGGGCCGCGGTCACAGCGGCTTCGCGTAGCAGCGGCTGTCCTCGTGGAAGCGGTAGTAGCCGAACTTCTCGCACGGGGCGTAGCCGCTGGAGGCGTACAGCGCGATGGCCTCCGGCTGCTGCGTGCCGGTTTCCAGGACCATGCGCAGACGGCCGGCCGCGCGGGCGTCGTCCTCCAGGGCGGCCAGGATGCGGCGGGCAAGGCCCCGGCCGCGCATCTGCTCGATCACGTACATGCGCTTCAGCTCCGCGTCGCCGTCACGGTTGCCCTCGGCGTTGGCGTTCTTCACGCGCCAGCCGCCGGAGGCCACGGGGACGCCGGCCTCGTCGTAGGCGATCAGGTAGACGCCGTTCGGGGGTGCGAAGTCCGCCGGGTGCATGGGGGTGGAGTCGCCGCCGTCGCCGTAGCGGACGTGGTATTCGGCCTGGACTTCGGCGTCCAGCTTCACGGCGTCGGGGTGGTCGTACGGGACCCGGCGGATATCCATGCCGAATACCGTAAAACATGCCCGGACGAGCGGTGTCGTATCGTGCCCTGGTGCTTACTGTGACCTCCGTCAATGTCAATGGACTGCGGGCCGCCGCCAAGAAGGGATTCGTGGAGTGGCTGGCCGGGACCTCCGCCGATGTGCTCTGCCTCCAGGAGGTGCGGGCGGAGGCGAAGCAGTTGCCGGAGCCGGTGCGGGAGCCCGAGGGATGGCATGCCGTGCACGCGCCCGCCGCCGCGAAGGGGCGTGCGGGGGTGGCGCTGTACACCCGGCGTGAGCCGGACCGGGTTCAGGTGGGGTTCGGGTCGGCGGAGTTCGACGGCAGCGGGCGGTACGTGGAGGTGGATCTGCCCGGTGTGACCGTCGCCTCGCTGTATCTGCCCTCCGGGGAGGTCGGGACCGAGCGGCAGGACGAGAAGGTCCGGTTCATGGGTGAGTTCCTCGCCTATCTGAAGGGGCTGCGGGAGCGGGCCGCCGGTGAGGGGCGCGAGGTCGTGGTGTGCGGGGACTGGAACATCGCCCACGAGAAGGCCGACCTGAAGAACTGGCGGGGTAACACCAAGAACTCCGGGTTCCTGCCGGAGGAGCGGGAGTGGCTCTCGCGCGTGCTCGAGCCGGGCGAGGGCGGTTACGTCGACGTCGTGCGGGCGTTGCACCCGGAGGTGGACGGGCCGTACTCGTGGTGGTCCTACCGGGGTCGGGCCTTCGACAACGACACGGGATGGAGGATCGACTACCAGATGGCGACGCCGGGCCTCGCGCGCCGGGCCGTCAAGGCGTACGTGGAGCGGGCCGCGACGCACGCCGAGCGGTGGTCGGACCACGCGCCGGTGACGGTGGTCTACGAGCACGGGTGAGCTGATGCGGACGCCGAGGCAGGCGGCCAGGGTCGCGGTGCTGGATCCGGACGGGGCCGTCTTCATGTTCCGGTACGACAACGAGGAGGTCGGAGTCCACTGGGCGATGCCCGGCGGTGGCATGGATCCGGGTGAGACGCCGGAGCGGGCCGCGCGGCGGGAACTGCGCGAGGAGACCGGGTGGGACGACATCGTGCTCGACGGCACCGTGCTGTGCCTGTGGGAGCACGACTTCACCCGGGCCGGCGTGCCGGTGCGGCAGAGCGAGCACGTCTTCCTCGCGTACGGTCCCCGGCGCGATCCCGCGGGTGACCTGGCCGCCGCGCACGCCGAGGACCGGATCCTGCGGTGGCGCTGGTGGTCGCCGCAGGAGCTGTCGGGGGACCCCGAGCCCTTGTGGCCGCCGCAGCTGCCGGAGCTGCTGGTGCGTGTGCGGCGGGAAGGGCCGCCGCGGGTGCCCGTCGACCTCGGGCACGTGAGGAGCCGCTAGTCCCGCTTGCGCAGCCGCCGGTCCAGGGCCAGGGACAGTTCCGCGTCGACCACGCTGCGGGCCAGCGGGCGCAGGCGGTGCAGGGCCTCCTCGGGGGCGTGGCGCAGGATCAGGCCGGCGAAGAGGTCGGCCAGGACGTCGGCGTGGGCGCGGACCTCGGCGCCGGTGTGGAGCACCTCGGCGAGCGGGATGCCCTCGCGGACCAGCGCCGAGGAGACGTCCAGCAGGCGGCGGCTGATGTGGACGATCTCCTCGCCGTCGACGCCGACGTAGCCGAGGTCCAGTGCGGCGGCCAGGTTCTCCGGGGTGACCTGGCCGGAGAAGTGGTCGGCGAGTTCCTCGGGGGTGAGGCGGACCGGGGTCTCCTCGGTGGGGGCGTCCATGCCGAGGAGCTCGCCGACGTCGCGGCCGTGGTCGAAGGCCTCGGCCAGCTCGGCTATGCCGTTCAGGGTGTGGCCGCGTTCCAGCAGTGCCGTGATCGTGCGCAGCCGGGCCAGGTGGTGGTCGTCGTACCAGGCGATGCGGCCCTCGCGGCGGGGCGGCGGGATCAGCTTGCGTTCGCGGTAGAAGCGCAGCGTGCGCACCGTGATGCCGGCCAGCCTGGCCAGCTCCTCCATGCGGTACTCGCGCCGTTCGCCGGCTACCGCGCTGTCGTCTGCCACGTGTGCAGCCTAGGGCGTACCGGCGGTAAGTTTCCTGCGCACGCCCCCTACCCATGAGTACGCCACTGCTCTACTCTCCCCATTGCGCCAGTGTTCACTGGCAGGGTTCGAGCGATGCGTGGAGGCTTCGGGATGGCCGAGCATGTGCGGGTGGCGGTGGTCGGGTCGGGATTCGGCGGGCTCGGGGCCGCCGTGCGGTTGCGCCGCGAGGGGATCACCGACTTCGTCGTCCTGGAACGGGCGGGCAGCGTCGGCGGCACCTGGCGCGACAACAGCTATCCCGGCTGCGCGTGCGACGTGCCCTCGCACCTGTACTCGTTCTCCTTCGCGCCCAACCCCGACTGGCCCCGCTCCTTCTCCGGGCAGGAGCACATCCGCGCCTACCTGGAGCACGTCACCGACGTCTTCGGTCTGCGCCCGCACATCCGCCTCGACTCGGAGGTGAAGCGGATGACGTGGGACACCGAGCGGCTGCGCTGGGAGATCGAGACCAGCAGCGGCAACCTCAGCGCGGACGTCGTGGTCTCCGCCACCGGCCCGCTCTCCGAGCCCAAGCTGCCGGACATCCCCGGCCTCGACACCTTCCCCGGCAAGGTGTTCCACTCGGCACAGTGGGACCACGACTACGATCTGCGCGGCAAGCGGGTCGCCATGGTCGGCACGGGCGCGTCCGCGATCCAGATCGTGCCGGCCGTCCAGCCGCTCGTGTCCCGGCTGACCCTCTTCCAGCGCACCCCCGCCTGGGTCCTGCCCCGCGTCGACCGGCCCATCACCGCCGCCGAGCGGGCGCTGCACCGCACCCTGCCCTTCACCACCAAGATGCGCCGCGGACTGCTGTGGGGCGTACGGGAGTTGCAGGTCCAGGCGTTCACCAAGCACCCGGGCGAGCTCGGCTTCGTCGAGCAGCTCGCCAAGCGCAACATGGGCCGCGCCATCAAGGATCCGGCCCTGCGCGCCAAGCTCACCCCCGACTACCGGATCGGCTGCAAGCGGATCCTGCTGTCGAGCACCTACTACCCGGCGCTCGCGCGGCCCAACGTGGACGTGGTCGCCAGTGGACTGAGCGAGGTGCGCGGCTCGACCGTCGTCGGGGCCGACGGCACCGAGGCCGAGGTCGACGCGATCGTGTTCGGCACCGGCTTCCACGTCACCGACATGCCCATCGCCGAGCGGGTCGTCGGCGCGGAGGGCAAGACGCTCGCGGAGACGTGGGCGGGCGGGATGCAGGCGCTGCGTGGCGCGGCCGCCGCCGGGTTCCCCAACTGGATGACGATCATCGGGCCCAACACCGGCCTCGGGAACTCCTCCATGATCCTGATGATCGAGTCCCAGCTGAACTACCTCGCCGACTACATGCGCCAACTGGACGTCCTCGGCGGCCGCGTCGCCCTCGACGCCCGGCCCAGCGCCGTCCGCGCCTGGAACCACCGGGTGCAGGAGCGGATGAAGCGCACCGTGTGGAACACCGGCGGCTGCACCAGCTGGTACCTCGACGCGAGCGGGCGCAACACCACCATCTGGCCGGGGACCACCAGTGAGTTCCGGCGGGAGACACGGCGCGTGGACCTCTCCGAGTACGCCGTGCTGCGCGCCGTCCCCGCTGCCGAACGGGACACCACCCCGGAGAACACCGGGGTGACCGCATGAGCCGCCTCGCCCACGTCACCTCCGGCCCGTACGCCCCGCCCGCCCCGGCGCGTGAACTGACCGCCGTCTCCGCCGACGGCACCCGGCTGCACGTCGAGGTCCACGGACCCGAGCGGGCCCCCGCGGTCGTGCTCGCCCACGGCTGGACCTGCTCGACCGCCTTCTGGGCCGCCCAGATCCGCGAACTGTCCACCGACCACCGGGTCATCGCCTACGACCAGCGCGGCCACGGACGGACGCCCGCGAGCCCCGCCTGCACCACCGACACCCTCGCCGACGACCTGGAGGCCGTCCTCACCACCGTCCTCGCACCCGGGGAGCGGGCGGTGATCGCCGGGCACTCCATGGGCGGCATGACCGTCATGGCCGCCGCCGGCCGGCCCGCCTTCGCCGCCCACGCCGCCGCCGTGCTCCTGTGCAGCACCGGCAGTTCGCGGCTGGTCGACGAGTCGACGGTGATGCCCGTCCCGGCGGGACGGGTACGGACCTGGCTGACGCGCCGCGTCCTGTGCTCCCGCGCCCCGCTCGGGCCGGTCACGCCGATCGCCCGCCGCATCCTCAAGTACGCGACGATGGGCGCCGCTTCGGCACCGGACATGGTCGAGGCCTGCGCGCGCATCGTGCACGCCTGCCCCCGCTCGGTACGCCACGCCTGGTCGCGGGTGCTCGGCACCCTCGACCTCGACCACGGAGCCCGGGAGGTCCGCGTGCCCGCCGAGATCGTCGTCGGGACCGCCGACCGGCTCACCCCGCCCGTGCACGCCCGGACGCTGGCCGCCGCGCTGCCGCAGTGTCTCGGCGTCACCGAACTGCCCGGCGTCGGCCACATGACGCCCGTCGAGGCGCCCGACCTGGTCACCGGGAAGATCCGGTCCCTCGCCGCCGCCCACGTATCAGCCCACCAGCACGTCACACCCGCCGAGGAGAACGCATGAGCAGGGTCGGTCTCGAAGGGAAGGTCGCCGTCGTCACCGGAGCGGCGCGCGGCGTCGGAGAGCTGCTCGCCCGCAAACTCTCCGCCCGGGGCGTGAAGGTGGCGCTGGTCGGGCTGGAGCCGGACGCCCTGAAGGACGTCTCCACCCGGCTGCACAGCGACAGCGACCACTGGTACGCGGACGTCACCGACCACGAGGCGATGGCGCGGGTCGCCGCGCAGGTGAAGGAGCGGTTCGGCCGGGTCGACATCGTCGTCGCCAACGCCGGTGTGGCGACGGGCGGACCGTTCACCGAGTCCGACCCGGAGTCCTGGCGGCGGGTGATCGAGGTGAACCTGATCGGATCGGCGGTCACCGCGCGGGCGTTCCTGCCGCTGCTCGTCGAGAGCCGCGGGTACCTGCTGCAGATCGCCTCGCTCGCCGCGATCACCCCGGCGCCGATGATGACCGCGTACTGCGCCTCCAAGTCCGGTGTGGAGGCGTACGCGCACAGCCTGCGGGCCGAAGTCGGTTACCAGGGCGTGAAGGTGGGCGTCGGCTACCTGTCGTGGACCGACACCGACATGGTGCGCGGCGCCGACCAGGACGACGTCATGCGGGAGTTGCGGCAGCGGCTGCCGTGGCCGTCCAACAAGACCTATCCGCTGGGCCCCGCCGTGGACCGGCTGGTGGCCGGGATAGAGCGGCGGTCGGCCCACGTGTACGGGCAGTGGTGGCTGCGCGGGATGCAGGGCGTGCGCGGTTACCTCCCCGCAGTCCTCGGGACGGTGGGGCAGCGGGAGATGCGGCGGTTCGCCGGCCGGCTCGAGGGCGTCCGCACGGGACTGGTCGGAGCGGGCGGAAACGCCGACGAACAGCACCGCGCTACGGTACGTGACTGATCGACATGCGCAGGGTCACCACCCGTGTGAATCTGATCGGGCAAGTTCCCCCACGCACAACGGGAGTGAACCCACATGGGTATGAAGGACCAGTTCCAGGAGAAGTCCGAGCAGTTCCAGCAGCAGGCCAAGCAGCGTGCCCAGCAGGGCAAGGAGCAGCTGCAGAACCGCGGTCGCCGGCGCGACGAGGACATGGGCGACCAGCGTCGTCAGCGTGAGTCCGAGGAGCGCCTCGACCAGGACCACGAGGTCTGACGTCGCGCACGCACGCGAGCACTGAAGCGCTGAAGCACTGAGCTGCATGGATGTGAAGCACTGAGCTGAGGCACTGAAGCGCAGGCGGAAGGGGTGCCCCTGGCGAAGGGGGCGCCCCTTCTCACGTCACCGCCGCGTCCCTGCGCTCACGGCCGCGGCGGCAGCTTCGGCCGGGACCGGTCGGGAACATCCTTGTAACCGGGTGGAGTTGCCGGGGGCTCGGCCTCCAACTGCTCCAGGGCGAGGCGTACCGCGTCGTCGAGGACCGCGTACCGGCCCTCGGCCCAGTCCAGCGGGGTGCGCAGCGCCTCCAGGTCCGGCTCCACGCCCTTGTTCTCCACCGACCAGCCGTACGCGTCGAACCAGGCCGCGTTCATCGGCACCGTGATCACCGTGCCGTCCCCGAGCTGGTGCCGGCCGGTCATGCCGACCACGCCGCCCCAGGTGCGCTGGCCCACCACGGGCCCCAGGCCGAGCAGTCTGAAGGCGGCGGTGATCATGTCGCCGTCGGAGCTGGTCGCCTCGTCCGCCAGCGCCACGACCGGCCCGCGCGGGGCGTTGGAGGCGTACGAGACGGGCTGGGCGTTGCGGGTGAGGTCCCAGCCGATGATGGTGCGGGTGAGTTTCTCGACGACGAGTTCGCTGATGTGCCCGCCGGCGTTGCCGCGCACGTCCACGATCAGCGCGGGCCGGGACATCTCCATGCGCACGTCGCGGTTGAACTGGGCCCAGCCGGAGCCGCCCATGTCGGGGATGTGCAGGTAACCGCAGCGGCCGCCGCTCAACTCCCGGACGACCGCGCGGCGTTTGGCCACCCAGTCCTGGTAGCGCAGCGGCGTCTCGTCGACCAGGGGCACGACGGCGACCCGCCGGGCGGGGCCTTCGCCGCCGGCGGGGAGGAACGTCAGCTCCACGGTCGTACCGCCGGCGGCGGCGAGCAGCGGGTAGGGGCCCGTGACGGGGTTCACCGGGCGGCCGTCGACGTGGGTGAGGACCGCGCCCTCGCGGATGCCGGAGCCGGCCAGCGGGGAGCGGGCGCGGGAGTCGGAGGAGTCGCCGGGCAGGATCCGCTTGACGGTCCAGCCCTCCTCGCGGGGTACGAGGTTGGCGCCGAGCAGGCCCTGGCGGCGCTGGTAGTGCGGCGGGCCCTCGTTGCGGCGGGCGGCGCCGACGTAGGCGTGGGAGGTGCCGAGTTCGCCGAGGACCTCGCGCAGCAGGTCGGCGAACTCGTCGGGGGTGGCGACCCGTTCGACGAGGGGACGGTACTGGTCCAGGACCGCGTCCCAGTCGATGCCGCACATGTCCGGTTCCCAGAAGTAGGCGCGGATCAGCCGCCCGGCCTCCGCGTACGCCTGGCGCCACTCGGCCGCCGGGTCGGCCTCGTGCATGATGCGGCGGGCGTCGATCCACACGGTGGAGTCGCTGTCGCCGGGCTCGGTGGCGGGCACCGCGCGCAGTTCGCCCTCGTCGACCACGACCAGCCGGGTGCCGTCGCCGCTGACCGCGAAGAAGTCCAGGTCGGCGACGAGTTCGGACCTCTTGGCCTTGCCGATGGCGAAGTGTTCCAGGGCGGGCCGGCCGCTGGTGTCGTCGGGGTTGACGAAGGTCTCGCCGAGCGCGCCGGAGATGGGCCAGCGCAGCCACACCAGACCGCAGCCGGCGACCGGGTGCAGGCCCGAGTACTTGGAGGCGGCCACCGGGAAGGGGGTGACCCTGCTTTCCAGGCCCTCCGCCTCGACGGTCACCGTGCCGCCCTCCTCGGCGTCCTCCCGCTCGACCGGGTCCAGGCCCCCGGCGGCGGGGCGGCCCTCGGGGGTGAGGGCGAACGGGGAGGGGGTCGCCGACGACAGCGGCACCAGATGGGGGCGGCAGCCCAGCGGGAAGGACAGGTCGCCGGTGTGCACGTCGTACACCGGGTCGAAGCCGCGCCAGGACAGGAAGGCGAGGTAGCGGCCGTCGCTGGTGAAGACCGGGTTCTCGTCCTCGAAGCGGCCGCCTGTGACGTCGAGGACCAGCCGGTCCTTGATCCGGGCGAGTTTGATCTGCCGCAGGGACCGCCCGATCACGGGGTGGGACCAGGCCAGCCAGGCGCCGTCGGGGGAGAAGGCGAGGTCGCGCACCGGCCCGTTGCCGGAGTGGATCAGCTCGACGACCTCCCCCTCCTCCCCGCCCGCGGTGCCGCCCGAGGCATGCCCCTCGGTGCTGCCCGAGGCGTCCCTCACGGTTCCGTCCCCGGCCTCCGGCTCGCCGGTGTCGACCAGGAGCAGCCGTCCGTCGTGGGCGGCGACGGCCAGCCGCTGCCCGTCCGGGTCGGCCACCATCTCCAGCACCCGCCCCAGTTTCCCGGCGGCCAGCCGCCGGGGCGGGCGCTGGCCGGTGGCCCGGGGCAGGGAGGCGATCTCGACGGCGTCCTCGCCCTCGGCGTCCGTCACGTACGCCACCCGGCCGCCGGCCCCCAGCATCTCCGGCAGCCGGACCCGTACGCCCGGCGTGTCGGTGAGGGTGCGGGCGGGGCCGTCGCGGTGGGTGAGCCAGTACAGGCTGCCGCGGACGACGACGGCGCTCGCCCGGCCGGTCTCGTCGACGGAGAGGCCGTCCAGGTGCCGGGCGGCCGGCACCTGGTAGGGGCGCCGCCCCGCCCGCGGGCTGTGCAGCCGCACGTCGAGCCGGCGCGGGACGGAGCCCGCGGACAGGTCGTCCACGATCCACAGGTCGCCGGCGCACTGGTAGACGACCCGAGTGCCGTCACTGGAGGCATGGCGGGCGTAGAAGGCGTCGTGGTCGGTGTGGCGGCGCAGGTCGGAGCCGTCGTACGCGCACGAGTAGAGGTTGCCGACGCCTTCGTGGTCGGAGAGGAAGGCGATCCGGCCCCCGGCGAACACGGGGGAGTGCAGATGGCCCTCGAGGCCGTCGAGCAGCCGGTGCCCGTGCAGCCACAGCCTGCCCGTGGCGCCGCCCCGGTAGCGCTTCCAGGAGGCCGGTTCGTGCGGCGGGGTGCCGGTGAGCAGCAGGGACCTGCGCTCCCCGGCGACGTCGGCGACCTGGATGTCGGAGACCGGGCCCCAGGGCAGTTTGCGGCCGGGGCTGCCGTCGCAGGCGAGCTTGTAGGCCCAGGTGAAGTACGAGAAGGGCTCGCCGTGCGAGGCGACGGCGAGGATCTCGGCGTGGCCGTCGTCGTCGGGGGGTGACCAGCCGCAGACCCGGGTGTCGGAGCTGCCCCAGTAGGTGAGGCGCCGGCCCGGTCCGCCGTCCACCGGGACGAGGTGCACCTCCGGGTCGAGGCTGCGCCAGCTCGTGTACGCGATGTGCCGGCCGTCCGGGGAGAAGCGGGGATGACCGAGCTTGGTGCGGTCGACGGTGAGCCGCCAGGCGCGGCCGGGCCCGTCGAGCGGTGCCAGCCAGAGGTCGTCCTCGGCCACGAAGCACAGCAGGCCGTCCTTGAGGTGCGGCAGACGCAGATAGGTCACTCTCCCCATGCTTTTCCGGGGAGCGGACCGCAGCAACTTATGCCGGACCGACAACCGTGACGCACACCACGAACGAAACCGTTTCGTTTCGTTAGCGGAGTGGCGTACCTTCGTCCTGTACGAAACCGTGTCGTTCTCGACGCGGGGACGCCGGAGCGGAAGGGTGAACGCAATGAGCGAGACAGCGACGGCACGTCGCAGCCGGATCACCCCCGAGCGCGAGGCCGAGCTGTACGGCGCCGTGCTCGAACTGCTCCGCGAGGTCGGCTACGACGCCGTGACCATGGACGCCGTGGCCGCCCGCACCCGCTCCAGCAAGGCCACCCTCTACCGCCAGTGGGGCGGCAAGGCCGAGCTGGTGGTCAGAGCCCTGCACAGCCAGAAGCCCGGCAGCATCGCCGACATCGACACCGGCACCCTGCGGGGCGACCTGTACGGCATCATCGGCCGCGAGGACGACTGCGTCATGGCGCAGAACGCGGCGCTGATGCGGGCCCTGGCCATGGCGGTGCACCACAACGACGATCTCCGCCGGGCGTTCAAGGAACTCCTGGTCGAACCGGAGATGGAAGAGTTCCGGCGGATGATCCGGCGCGCGGTCGACCGGGGCGAGATCCGCCCCGACAACCCGGCGCTGGACTACATGGTGCACATGCTCGTCGGCGCGTTCGCCACGCGGACGCTGATCGACGACCTGCCGCCCACGCGGGAGTTCCTCACCTCGTACATCGACGCCGTGGTCCTCCCCGCCCTCGGCGCGCCCTCTCACTGACCGTCCCCCAGGTCAGCCGACCCAAGGCAGTCACCACCTGACGTCACCGCTCACACGTCGTCGGGCTGATCACCTCTGCCCCGAAGCAACCTCGACCTGACCGGGAGTACGCCCTCGTGGCCACTTTCCTCTACCGACTCGGCCGGTTCGCCTTCAGGCGACGGCACTTCGTAGCCCTCTTCTGGGTGGCGCTGCTGGCGCTCGCGGGCGTCGGCGCGGCCGGCGCCCCCGCGGCCGGCAACTCCTCCTTCTCCATCCCCGGCACCGAGGCCCAGAAGGCCTTCGACCTGCTGGAGGAGCGCTTCCCCGGCTCCAGCGCCGACGGGGCGACCGCACGCGTCGTCTTCAAGGCGCCGGACGGCGAGAAGATGACCGACGCCGGCAACAAGGCGACCGTCCAGGACACCGTCGACGCGCTCGCCGGCGGCTCCGAGGTCGCCCGTGTCACCGACCCCTACCAGGGTGGCGGCGTCAGCCAGAACGGCAGCATCGCCTACGCCTCGGTGACCTACGAGGTCTCCGGCATGGAACTGGAGGAGACCTCCCGCGAGGCCCTGAAGGCCGCCGCGGAGGACGCCCGCGACGCCGGCCTGACCGTCGAGATCGGCGGTGACGCCCTCCAGGCCATCCCCGAGACGGGCACCGCCGAGATCATCGGCATCGGCATCGCCGCGATCGTCCTCGTCATCACCCTCGGCTCCCTGCTCGCCGCCGGGCTGCCGCTGCTCACCGCGATCGTCGGCGTCGGCATCGGCGTCGCGAGCATCACCGCCCTGGCCAGCACCCTCGACCTCGGCTCCACCACCTCCATCCTGGCCTCGATGATCGGCCTCGCGGTCGGCATCGACTACGCCCTGTTCGTCGTCTCCCGCTACCGGGCCGAACTGGCCGAGGGCCGCGAACGCGAGGAAGCCGCCGGCCGGGCCGTCGGCACCGCCGGCTCCGCGGTGGTCTTCGCCGGTCTGACCGTCGTGATCGCCCTGGTCGGCCTGTCCGTCGTCAACATCCCGATGCTGACGAAGATGGGCATCGCCGCCGCCGCCACGGTCGCCATCGCGGTCCTGATCGCCATCACCCTGATCCCCGCCCTGCTCGGCTACGCCGGCCGCCGGGTCCGCCCCGCCGGCGAGAAGAGCAAGCTGCTCGGCGGTGGCCGCGGGGGCGGCGAGAAGAAGGCGGGGCGCCCCAACATGGGCACCCGCTGGGCGAGCTTCGTCGTGCGCCGCCCGCTGGCCGTGCTGCTGCTCGGCGTGGTCGGCCTGGGTGCCGCCGCCATTCCGGCCGCCTCCCTCGAACTGGGCCTGCCCGACGACGGTTCGCAGCCGACGTCCACGACCCAGCGCCGCGGCTACGACCTGCTCTCCGAGGGCTTCGGCCCCGGCTTCAACGGCCCGCTCGTGGTCGTCGTCGACGCCAAGGACAGCGACGACCCGCAGGCCGTGTTCCAGCAGGCCGGCGAGGAGATCAAGGGCCTCGACAACATCGTGAACGTCGCGCCCGCGCAGCCCAACAAGGCCGGTGACACGGCGACGATCACCGTGATCCCCGACGCCAAGCCCTCCTCCGTCACCACCGAGGACCTGGTCCACGACATCCGCGACGCCGGCGCCGGCATCAAGGCCGACACCGACGCCGAGGTCCTCGTCACCGGCGCGACCGCGATGAACATCGACGTCTCGCAGAAGCTCAACGACGCGCTGGTGCCGTACCTGGTGCTCGTGGTCGGCCTGGCCTTCCTGCTGCTGATCGTGGTGTTCCGCTCGATCCTGGTCCCGCTGAAGGCGGCCCTCGGCTTCCTGCTCTCCGTGATGGCGGCCCTCGGCGCGGTCGTCGCGGTCTACCAGTGGGGCTGGCTGTCCGGCCTGATGGGCGTCGAGGAGACCGGCCCGATCATGTCGATGATGCCGATCTTCATGGTCGGCGTGGTCTTCGGACTGGCCATGGACTACGAGGTCTTCCTCGTGACCCGGATCCGCGAGGCCTACGTCCACGGCGAGAACCCGCGCCAGGCCGTGGTGACCGGCTTCAAGTACAGCGCCCGGGTGGTGACCGCCGCCGCGGTGATCATGATGGCCGTGTTCGCCGGCTTCATCGGCTCCAGCGACTCGATGGTCAAGATGATCGGCTTCGGCCTCGCCGTCGCCGTCCTCTTCGACGCGTTCGTCGTCCGCATGGCGATTGTCCCGGCCGTGCTGGCCCTGCTCGGCAAGAAGGCCTGGTGGCTGCCGAAGTGGCTGGACCGCGCCCTGCCCAACGTGGACGTCGAGGGCGAGTCCCTGAGCGCCCACGGCGATCCGAAGGACGAGGACAAGGAGCTCGTACGGGTCTGACGGCCCGGACGCGCACAGAAACCAGCCGGTGAGGGCTCCGTGGGGACGGGGTGCCCTCACCGGCTTCTCTCTTGACGCGGGGTCACGGGAGTCCCGGGGCCCCGCGTCAGGTCTCGTAGACGGTGGAGCGGTGCCCGACGTGAACGACCCAGACCGTCAACTGCCCGTTGCCGACGGTGTAGATGACGCGGTGGTCGCCGACACGGAGGCGGCGCCTGTCCGGTCGGGAGACGAGCGCCGTGGTGGGGAAGCCGAGCGCCGTGGTGGGGAAGCCGAGCGGATCGGTCTCCAGCTCCGTGAGCTTGACCAGGACCCGGAGCGCCATGTCCTTCGGGATCTTACGAAGCTCCGCCTGAGCCTCCGGCCGGAAGACTGTGCGGTACTGGTTACGCACCGCGCTCCAGCGTTTCCCTCATGACGTCCTCGATCGGGATGCCGGCTGCCGCGCTCGCCATCCGCTCGTCGATGATCCGGTTGATCTCGCGCTCCTCCCACTCCCGGTACCTGCGGAGGACCTCGCCCGGGGCAGCGCGCCGCTGGTCGTCAGCGTGCTGGCCGCCGTGTTCGCCCACGAGGTGCCAAACGGCTGGGCCACCGCCGGGATCGCCCTGTCCTGCGCGGGCCTGAGCGGCGTCGCCCTGTGGGGACTGCGCGGACACCGGCCCGACTGGGCGGCGATCGGGGCGGCCCTCGCCACCGGCCTGGCCATCGCCGTCTACACCGTCGTCGACGGGCTCGGCGTGCGCGCCTCCGGCTCGTCCCTCGGCTACGTCGCCTGGCTGATGGCCGTCCAGGGCGCGGTGATCCCGGCCTACGCCCTCTGGCGCCGGCGGGGCGCCGCGGCAGCCCGCCTGCGGCCGCACGCCGGACTCGGACTCCTCGGTGCCGCCCTGTCCGTCTTCGCGTACGGGCTCGTCCTGTGGGCCCAGACCCGCGCCGCCCTCGCCCCCGTCGCGGCCCTGCGCGAGTCGTCGATCATCGTCGGCGCCGTCATCGGGGCGGTGTTCTTCAAGGAGCGGTTCGGTGCGCCGCTTGATCGCGGCGGCCGGGCTGCTCGTCGTCGGGATCGGGCTGATGCTGCGCGCGGGGTGAGGTGAGGGCGGACGGTGCACGTGCGGGTGCGGGTGCGGCCGTTCGGGGGAGGGAGCACCCTGGAGGGAGAGGAATTCCGGAGGTGATCGTCATGACGCACACCGCAGTGGGATGGCATGTGGAGCTGGAGTTCAAGGAGGACGACCAGCGCACGCGTGCGGCCGCTCTGGTCCGGCTGCCCGACGGGACCGAAGTACGCGCGAACGGGCACGCCAGCCGCCACCACACCGACGCGAATCAGCCCCGGGTCGGGGAGGAGATCGCCGGTGCGCGGGCGCTGAACGAACTCGCCATGCAGATGCTGACCAAAGCGCACGGCGAGATCGACGACGCGTCGGGGCGGACCTCGCACCCCATCCACATGTAGAACCCGGGGGAGCACCGGAACGGGTTCCACCTCCGTCGAGACCGGCGGGCGGTCCGGGGGCGTGGGCCGCCCGGCCGCCCTCCCCCGGCGCCGTGCCGGTGTCACGGGGTCACGGGGTCACGATCCGCAGGGTGATCCACGGACCTCCCCCCGGCAGGGTCACCTCCCGGGTGACGTTCACCCGGTGCGGAAGACCTCGCCGCAGCTCTCCTCCACCGTGTCGGCGAAGGTCCGCGCGAGCGGGGGCAGTGCGTCCCAGCGGCGTACGGCCCAGCCCGTCCAGAGGGTGGGGAGGTCCGGGACGGGGATCAGCCGCAGACGGGGGTGGGCCGGGCCGTGCCAGCCGGGCAGGTCGGGGACCAGGGCGTGGCCCAGGCCGAGTTCGGCCAGCAGGATCGCGGTGTCCCAGTCGGCGACGCTGGTGTCCGAGGCCGGCTCGATGCCGGACGCCGCGAACCAGGTGTCCAGCCGGGAGCGGGACGTGGCGTTCTCGGGCAGCCCGATCAGGCATATGTCGGCCAGGTCGGCGATGCCGATACGGGACTTCGCGGCCAACGGGTCGTCCGCGGAGGTGGCGAGGACCCACGGCAGTCCGACGACGGGCCGTTGCTCGATTCCGCGGACCGGCTCGCCCAGGGTGATCCAGGCGATGTCGAGTCCGCCGGCGAGGAGGGCGTCGAAGCAGCTGCGGCTGGAGTGCGCGGTCCGGAACTCCAGGCTCACCCCGGGGTGTCGGCGGCGGAAGGCGACGACGGCCTCGGACATGAAGTGGCGGACCGTGGTGGCGCCGGTGGTGACGCGCACGGAGCCCGCCTCGCCGCGCACCAGGTCCCGCAGCCGGCGCAGGGCGTGGTCGATGTCGCCCAGACCGTCCGCTGCCGCACCGTGCAGGAGCTGCCCCGCCGGCGTCGGTACCACGCCGCGCGGATGGCGCTCCAGCAGGGCGATGCCGGTCTCGCGCTCGAGACGCCTGATGTGCTGGCTCACCGCGGACTGCGTGCAGGACAGGTCACGGGCGACGGCGCTCAGGCTGCCGGTACGGCAGACGGCGACGAAGACGCGGAGGTCGTCGAGGGTCATGGGCGGGCAAGCTACAGCTTGGAGGGAACCAAGTAAACCCGAGGATTGACTTGGGAGTTGGGGCAGGTCACGATCTTCTTAGGGCCCGCGACGGGTGCCGACCCTCACCTCTCCGACCCTGCTCACCCTGCCGGGACCCGTCGCGTCCCGGCGGTGAGCCACGCCTGGAAGGCGACCCGTGCACGCTCTCGAAACAGTGGCCGTCGCGGCCGCGGCCGTCGCGGCGGGAGGCATCAACGCCGTAGTCGGTTCCGGAACCCTGATCACCTTCCCCACGCTGCTCGCCTTCGGATACCCGCCCGTCCTGGCGAACGTCTGCAACACCATCGGGCTCGTCCCGGGCGTCCTCAGCGCGGCCTACGGCTACCGCGCCGAACTCGCGGGACAGCGGACGAGGATGATCAGGCTCGGTGCCGTCGCCCTCTGCGGTGGGCTCATCGGCGCGCTCCTCCTTCTGAAGCTGCCGGCCGACACGTTCCGTGCCGCCATCCCGGTGCTCATCCTGCTCGCCTGCGTGCTCGTGCTCCTCCAGCCCCGGCTCGGGAAGTGGATCCGGCGGCGCGGCAGCCACCCCGAGGGGGAGAGCGTGCTGCCGGTGGCGGTCGGGGTGCTCGGGACGAGCGTGTACGGCGGCTACTTCGGCGCGGCCCAGGGCGTACTGCTCATGGGCCTGCTCGGCACGTTCCTGCCCGACGGCCTCCAGCGGCTGAACGCCCTCAAGAACTACCTCGCCGCCCTGGTCAACGGCATCGCCGCCGTCGTCTTCATCGCGGTGACGGAGGTCGACTGGGCGGTGGCGGGCGTGATCGGCCTCGGATCCGTCGTCGGCGGCTTCACCGGAGCCAGGCTGGGGCGCCGTCTGCCGCCGGGCGTCCTGCGCGGCCTCATCGTCACCATCGGCGTGATCGCCTCCGTGGCCGTGACCGTGTGAGAACCGGCCGGCCGGGCGTACGGCGTTCCGCGCGACGGCACGGGCAAGCGCCGAACGGTCTAGTTCCCCAGGGCCTTTCGCACCGCCCGTATCAGCGCCTGGGCCCGGGGATCCGCCGTCACCGTCCTGCGGAACCCGTTGGTGACGTAGCCGAAGGCGACGCCCGACTCCGGGTCGGCGAAACCGAGGGAGCCGCCGCGGCCCGGATGGCCGAAGGACCCGGCGGCCAGGTACGGGGAGGCGCTGCCGTGCAGCATGTAGCCGAGCCCGAAGCGGGTGCCGACGACCAGGACCCGGTCGGGACCCGCCGACTCCTCGGCGCGGGCGCGGGCGACGCCGGCCGCGTCGAGGAGGCGGACGCCGTCGACGGGGCCGATGAGTGCCGCGTAGAAGCGGGCCAGTGCGTCCGCCGTCGTGACCCCGTTCGCGGCGGGCAGGGCGGCGGCGCGGAACACCGGGTCGTTCTGGTCCGGGAAGGGGCTGATCGCGGCGAAGGCGCGGCGGGTCAGCGAGGCGGGGTCGGCGTAGGCGTCGCTGACCGAACGCTTGGGGCGGGCGCGGAGCGCGCCGGACGGCTCGGGTCCCTCGATCCGGCCGACCGTGCCGACCCGGTGGGCCTGCGCCCCCGGCAGTCCCACCCACAGGTCCAGTCCCAGCGGGCCGGCGATCTCCGACGCGATCCACTCACCCGATCCCCGGCCGGTCACGCGCCGCACCAGTTCGTCGAGCAGCCAGCCGTAGGTCAGGGCGTGGTAGCCGTGGTCCGTGCCCGGCTCCCACACGGGCGCCTGGGCGGCGACCGCCGCGGCGGACCGCTGCGGGTCGGCCGCCTCGGCCGGGGTGAGCGGCTCGTCCAGGACCGGCAGCCCGGCGCGGTGGTTCAACACGTGCCGCACCAGCAGCCGTTCCTTGCCGTGCGCCTTGAACTCCGGCCAGTACGCGGCGACCGGCGCGTCCAGGTCCAGCTCGCCGCGCCCGTGCAGCATCAGGAGGACGGCGGCGGCGACGCCCTTGGTCGCCGAGCGCACCACCTGCGCGGTGTCCCGCTGCCAGGGCGCGGTGCCGTCGACGTCCTTCACCCCCGCCCACAGGTCGACGACCCGGCGCCCGTCCCGGTACACGGCGACGGCCGCGCCCCGGTCGCCGAGCCGGCCGAAGTTGCGCGCGAACGCCTCCCGGACCGGCTCGAAACCCTCGGCCACTGTGCCGTGCACGTCGACGTCCACGTCCCTGTCGGTCCTTCCGCTCCCCGGTGGCGCACGTCTGCGCCACCCTTCGTGACATCGCATCCAACAGCGCCCGCCCGCCTGCGATTCCTGGGCGGGCGAGGCCCCGCGCAATCGTTACGAACGCGCGGGCGCGGCCGGTACCGGGCGCGGGCCGACGCCCTCGCTGCTCGCCCGTCCGCCCGGAGACGCCGGTCGGGGCCTGTGCCGTTCGCCACTCGGAAGCGCGGGTTCCGAAACGGGTGCACGATGGAACGGACAGTGGGTACACGATATGCACGTCTTCGGTGCACCGTCACTCAGCGTAAGGGGCCCACGGATGTCCGTAGTCGAGCAGTACGCGCGCGTCCACATCGTCACGGATGCCGATCCCCGGCTGGAGAACGGCGGGGCCGTCCCCGTGGTGCTGCGGTACGACACCGAGAACGACCCCCGGTGCGTACGGGTGCGGCTGCCCGGCGCCGTGCCCCGCGAGTGGTCCGTGGAGCGGGAGCTGCTGGAGCGGGGCCTGCGCGCCCCCGTGACCGACGGCGGCATACGGGTGTGGCCGTGCGGCCGGGTGCAGGCCGTGGTGGAGTTCCACAGCCCGCAGGGCGTGTCGGTCGTGGAGTTCGAGACCAAGACCCTGACGCGGTTCCTGCGCCGCACCCACGTCGCCGCCGCGCAACCCGTCCCGCACTGACCCTCCGGCCGCCGCCACGGCCGGTCGCTCAGCCGCCGGCCTTCAGCAGCGCCGCCACCATCGGCCCGGCCGTCTTGCCGCCGTGCCCACCCGCCTGCACCACACCGGCGGCGGCCAGGTCGCCCCGGTACGCGGTGAACCAGCCGTTGGGCTTCTTCTGGCCGTCGACCTCGGCCGACCCGGTCTTCGCGCCCTTGTCGCCGCTCACCCCGGCCATCGCCTCCGCCGCCGTGCCGGACGTCGCCGTGTACGCCATCAGCTCCCGCAGCTGCGCCAGCGCGCCGGGAGACAGGGTGCGCGAGGCCGTCGCCAGCTTGCGCCCGTCGACCTCGGGGGAGACCAGGTACGGCTGGTGGAAGACGCCCGCCTTGACCGTCGCCGACACCGACGCCATGTTCAGCGGGTTCATCCGGACCCCGCCCTGGCCGATCAGGGACGCCCCCATCGGCGCGTCCTTCTGCACCGGCACCGCGCCGTCGAAGGTCGGCACACCGACCTGCCAGTCGTTCTTCCCCAGGCCGAACACCTGCTGGGTGTGCTCGGTCAGGTCGTCGTTCTCCAGCTGGGGCGCCTGGCTGATGAAGGCGGTGTTGCAGGAGCGGGCGAAACTCGCCCGGAACGTACCGCCCTTGATCTCGAACTCGTCGAGGTTCTGGAACTTCCAGCCGCCGTAGCTGAAGAACTTCGGGCACGGATGCTTCTCGTCCATCGAGGCGAGCCCCTTCTCGATCAGCATCGAGGCGGTGACCACCTTCATCGTGGAGCCCGGGGCCAGCGACCCCTGGAGGGCGGTGTTGAAACCACGCGAGGAGTTCGCCACCGCGAGTATCTCGCCGGTCGACGGACGCAGCGCCACCACCGACGCCCGCTTCCTCGCCGCCACCTGCGCCTCCGCGGCGGCCTGGAGCGACGGGTCGAGCGTCGTCCGCACGGTGCCCGGCGTGCCCTGGCTCAGCTCCAGCAGCGTCTTGTCGGACAGCTTCGCCTTCTCCGACGCCTCGCCGCGCACGATCCGCAGCTCGACGCCGGCCTCGCCGCCCGCCTTCTTCCCGTACTTCTCCCGCAGCCCGTCCAGCACCGACCCGAGGGACGGGTACTGCTCGGGGGTCAGTTCGCCGCCGTCCCGGTCCAGCGCCTTCACCGGCGGGGTGCCCGCCTCACCGGTGACGAGCCGGTCGCCCTCCTTGAGATCGGGATGCACGACGGACGGCTGCCACTCGACCTGCGGCTCACCGTCCCCGGCCCGGCGCACCACCGTCAGCGCGCTGTCGTACGCCAGCGGCTTCACGGTGTCCTCGTACGACACCGTGCCCTTCAGCGAGAAGGGGACGGTGTCGCCGGCGGCGGTGCCCGGGGTGAGGGTGAGGTCCTCGACCCGGGCGTCCTTGGCATGGGCGGTCAGCAGGGCGGTGGCGGCCGCGGGGTCGTTGGTGGCGGCGGCGGCCTCGGACACCTTCCCGGCGCCCCAGGCGGTGAGGAAGCGCTCGGCGGCGGTGGTGACCTCGGCGGCGGACAGCGGTCCCGTCCTGACCTCCTCCTGCGCGGCGGCCGTCCGGGTGCCGTCCTCGGCGCCCGTACCGCCCCCGAGCAGCGCGTAGGCGCCGAAGCCACCGCCGCCGACGACCACGGCGATCACCGCGCCGATCACGGCCGGCCTCGTCTTCCGCCCCTCACCGGCTGCGCGCACTCTGTTCCCCACTGGTTCCGTTCCTCCGCTGCCCCGCCGGGTCACCCGTCTCCCGCGTGGCTCGTGTGGCGCTCGTGTCCCCCCTGGGCGCTTCGGTGCGCCGCGACGCACCCCACCCTAGAGTCCCGTCAACCCCCCGGTGTGATCAGCTGCCCGCTCGTAGCACGGCTGCGACAATCGGACCGGCCGCGTCGCCGCCGTGGCCGCCCTGCTGGGCCATGGCCGCCGCCGCGACATCACCCCGGAAGCCGGTGAACCAGCTGTCCGACGTGGCGTTGCCGTCGACCTCCGCGGAACCCGTCTTCGCGCCGATGTCGCCGCCGAGGCCGGCCATGGCCTCCCGTGCGGTGCCCTGCGTGGCGGTGAGCCGCATCATCCGCTTCAACTGGGCGGCCGTGCCCGCCGGGAGGCCCTTGGCCCGCGCCAGCTGCCGGTCGTCGAGCTCCGGGGAGACGAGGTAGGGCTGGCGGAAGGCGCCGGTGATGGCGGTGGCCGTCACCGAGGCCATGTTCAGCGGGTTCATCTGCACCTGGCCCTGCCCGATGGCGTTCGCCGCCCGGTCGGGGCCCTCGACGGCGGGAACGCTGCCGTCGAAGGAGGCGATGCCGGTCTTCCAGTCGTTCCGGCCCAGCCCGAACCGCTCCCCCGCCTCCCGGGTGAGGGACTCCGCGGTGAGCGGCTGCTCGTCGACGAGCTTGATGAAGGCCGTGTTGCAGGAGCGCCGGAAGCTGTCGGCGAGCGTGGCACCCTCGTCGGGGTCCATGCCGTCGAGGTTCTTGAAGGTCTGGCTCTGCCACACCGCGCTCGGCGGACAGGGGGCCGGGCCGTTCATCGACGTCACGCCGTTGTCGATGAGCATCGCCGCGGTGATGATCTTCATGGTGGAGCCGGGGGCGACCTTGCCCTGGAACGCCGCGTTGAAGCCGTCCGCACGGTGGTTGGCCACCGCGAGCACCTCACCGGTGCTCGGCTTCACCGCCACCACCGACGACTCCGCGAACTTCCCCACCGCCTTCTCGGCCGCCGCCTGCACCCGGGCACTGAGGGTGGTGCGCAGCTTCCCCGGCTCCCCCTCGGCGAGCGTCAGCAACGGAGTGTCCGCGGAGGCCTCTCCGGTCGCCGACTCCGCGTGCCGGACCACGAGTTCGACACCCGGGGTGCCGCCCGCCTGCGCGCCGTACTTCTGGCGAAGGGTGTCCAGGACCGGGCCGAGCGAGGGGAACTTCTCCTTCGTCAGCACCGAACCGTCGCGGCCCACGGCCTCGATGGGCGGCTGCGCCGACTCCCCGGTGACGAGCGTGTCGCCCTCCTTCAGGTCCGGGTGCACCACGGACGGCTTCCAGTCGACCAGCGCCCGCCCGGTGGTCTCCCCCCGCACCACGGTCAGTTCACCGGCGTAGCTCAGCGGCTTCGACTTCCCCCCGTAGGAGACGGTCGCCTTCACGGTGAACGGAACGCTGGTGCCGGTGGCCGTGCCCGGCGTGATTTCGACGCCGCCGATGTGCGCCTCCTCGCCGTACCCCGCGAGCAGCCCGCCGGCCGCCTGCGCGTCGTTCGTGTACGACGCCGCCTGCTCCGGCTGCCCCTTCTCCCACGCCCCGAAGAACGCCTCGGCCGTCTTCCTGACCTCGTCCCGGTCCGGCGGCCCCGACTTCCTCGTCTCCGCCGCCCCGCCACCCCCGCCGCCGTTCACGGCCGACACGAGGTTGAACGCCCCGTACCCCGCGCCGCCCACCATCACGGCGAACACCCCACCGACGACGGCGACCTTGACCCCCTTGCCCATCGGGCGATCCCCCTCCCCGTGCCGGACCCCCACGCCTTCTGAACGTGTTCAGAAAGCCCGGCGCGTGAGCACCCTATGCGCTGCCGGAGCCGACCGGGACGGCTGTTTCCGTTTGTTGTCCCAACGGAGACCCAACCCACCCCGATCCAGCCGCCGGCCCGCCCCTACACCCACGTATCCAGCCACATCCGCGCCCGCCAGTCGTCGATCGGGATGGGGGTGCCGGTGAAGATGGGCCAGAAGTAGATGAAGTTCCAGGCGATCAGGAGGGTCAGGACGCCCGCTGCCGTGGCGCCCGCGACGCGGCGGGTGTCGCTGGAGCGGGGTGGGCCGACGAGTGCGCCCAGGAGCATCGCGACGGCCAGGCAGAGGAAGGGAAGGAAGACGATGGCGTAGAAGAAGAAGATCGTGCGTTCCTGGTAGAGGAACCAGGGGACGTAGCCGGCCGCGATGCCGCAGGCGATGGCGCCCGCGCGCCAGTCGCGGCGGAAGAACCACCGCCACAGCACGTACAGCAGCGCGAAGCAGCCCACCCACCACAGCATCGGGGTGCCGATGGCGAGGACCTCCTGGGCGCACTTCTCGCCCGCGTCGACGGGGCAGCCGTCCGCGCCAGGGGCCGGGGACTCGTAGAAGTACGACACCGGGCGGCCCGTGACGATCCAGCTCCACGGGTTGGACTCGTAGGTGTGCGGCGACGACAGGCCGACGTGGAAGTCGTATACCTGGGTCTCGTAGTGCCACAGGCTGCGCCACCAGTCGGGGAAGAGCCAGGACCAGTCGCTGTCGCGTCCGTCCCGGGTCGCCCAGTCGCGGTAGTAGCCGCCGCTGCCGTCGGACGGGGAGAGGATCCAGCCGATCCAGGAGGCGAAGTAGGTGACCACCGCGACCGGCACCGTGGACAGGAAGGCCCAGCCCAGGTCGCGCTTGAGCACCGCCACCCGGGGGCGCCGGGCGCCGGCGACCCGGCGTGCGCCGACGTCCCACAGCACCGCCATCACGCAGAACGCCGCCATGATGTACAGCGCGTTCCACTTGGTGCCGATCGCCAGGCCCAGCATCAGGCCCGCCGCCAGCCGCCAGGGCCGGGGCCCGATCCGGGTGTTCTCGGCGGTCTCCGCGTCGGGCCGGGCCCGCCCGTCGGCGTCCACCGGCAGCGCGGCGGCCAGTTTCGCCCGCGCCCGGTCCCGGTCGATCAGCAGGCAGCCGAACGCCGCCAGCACGAAGAACATCAGCACACCGTCGAGGAGCGCGGTTCGGCTCATCACGAAGTGCAGCCCGTCCACCGCCATCAGCGCGCCCGCGAGACAGCCGAGGAACGTCGAACGGAACAGGCGCCGGCCGATCCGGCACAGCATCAGCACGGACAGCGTGCCCAGCAGCGCGGTCATGAACCGCCAGCCGAACGGGTCGAAGCCGAACATCAGCTCGCCCAGCCCGATGACGTACTTCCCGACCGGCGGATGCACCACGTACGCGGCATCGGTGGGGATCGGGACGTCGCCGCCCGAGTTCAGAATCAGACTGTTGGCGTTCTTGTCCCAGTTGACCTCGAAGCCGCGGTGGACGATCGCCCACGCGTCCTTGGCGTAGTACGTCTCGTCGAATATCACCGCCTTCGGGCTGCCCAGGTTCCAGAACCGCAGCACCCCCGCCAGCAGCGTCACCAGCAGCGGACCGCCCCACGCCGACCAGCGCGTGAGGCGCTTCGCCGGCAGCGGCGGCACCCCCAGCGTCGACCACAGCCGGCCCGAGGGCCGGGTGTACGGCGGGACCAGACGGTCACGGACGTCGCCTCTGGGGTCCGAGGCCCGGTAGCCGAACCGACGCAGCCGCTGCTGCCACGTCTGCCGCTGCTCGAACGGCGACTGCTCCTGACGGGTGTCCGTGGAGGACGCGGTACTGGTCACCGCGCCATCGTAGGGAACAGCGCTGTGTGAGTCCCGCTCATGGGCGGTACGACCCGCATCCATCCGCAACTGGGAGGATGGGCCCGTGACCGGAACCCTCGTACTCGCAGGCACCCCCATCGGCGACATCTCCGACGCGCCGCCCCGGCTCGCCGCGGAACTCACCGGCGCCGACGTGATCGCCGCCGAGGACACGCGCAGGCTGCGGCGGCTGACCCAGGCCCTCGGCGTCACCCCCGGGGGCCGCGTCGTGTCGTACTTCGAGGGCAACGAGTCCGCCCGCACCCCCGAACTGGTCGAGGAGCTGGCGGGAGGCGCGCGCGTCCTGCTGGTGACGGACGCCGGGATGCCGTCCGTGTCCGACCCCGGCTACCGGCTCGTCGCCGCCGCCGTCGAGCGGGACATCAAGGTGACCGCCGTGCCCGGCCCGTCCGCCGTGCTCACCGCGCTCGCCCTGTCCGGACTGCCCGTCGACCGGTTCTGCTTCGAGGGCTTCCTGCCCCGCAAGGCCGGCGAACGGCTCGGCCGGCTGCGCGAGGTGGCCGACGAGCGGCGCACCCTCGTCTACTTCGAGGCCCCGCACCGCCTCGACGACACCCTCGCCGCGATGGCCGAGGTCTTCGGGGCCGAGCGCCGGGCCGCCGTCTGCCGGGAGCTGACCAAGACGTACGAGGAAGTGAAGCGCGGCCCGCTGGCCGGGCTGGCCGCGTGGGCGGCGGAGGGGGTGCGCGGGGAGATCACCGTGGTCGTCGATGGCGCGCCCGAGAAGGGGCCCGAGGAGGTCGACGCCGCCGAGCTGGTGCGCAGGGTGCGGGTGCGGGAGGAGGCGGGGGAGCGGCGCAAGGAGGCGATCGCCGCGGTGGCGGTGGAGGCGGGCGTGCCGAAACGGCAGGTGTTCGACGCGGTGGTCGCCGCCAAGACGGCCGGCGTCCCCGGCTCCGGCGAGCGCCGCTAGCCGTGCCGTGCCGTGCCGTGGCGTGCGGTGCGGTGCGGTGGCGTGCCGTGCGGTGCCGTGCCGCGCGATGCCGTGGCGTGCGGTGCGGTGCGGTGCCGGGCTTCGGGTGGTGGTGGCCGGTCGCGCCCACGCGGCGGCAGCCGCATGACCGGCCGAGCCCCGCGCCCGCGGGGTGCGTGAGCCGGGCGTCGGCCCGGAGATCCGGCGCGCACGGGCCGGCGGCACGGCTTCCGTAGGATCGGGGCATGCCTGCGAACGCCCCCGACAAGAACGCCGCCCCGCCGCTCCCGGAACCCCTGCGGGTGCCGGTCGCGGACTCGCACACCCACCTCGACATGCAGTCCGGCACGGTCGAGGAGGCTCTCGCCAAGGCGGCGTCGGTGGGTGTCACCACGGTGGTGCAGGTCGGCTGCGACCTCAACGGGTCCCGGTGGGCGGCGGACACGGCGGCCGCCCACGACGCCGTCCACGCGACGGTCGCCCTGCACCCCAACGAGGCCCCGCGCATCGTCCACGGCGACCCCGACGGCTGGTCCCGGCAGGGCGCCCGCGCACCCGGCGGTGACGCGGGACTGGACGAGGCGCTCGCCGAGATCGACCGGCTGGCCGCGCTGCCGCACGTCAAGGGCGTCGGCGAGACGGGACTCGACTACTTCCGCACCGGGCCCGAGGGCAAGGAGGCGCAGGAGCGGTCCTTCCGCGCCCACATCGAGATCGCCAAGCGGCACGGCAAGACCCTGGTGATCCACGACCGCGACGCCCATGCCGACGTCCTGCGCGTGCTGAAGGAGGAGGGCGCCCCCGAGCGCACCGTCTTCCACTGCTACTCCGGGGACGCCGAGATGGCGGAGATCTGCGCGGCCGCCGGGTACTACATGTCGTTCGCCGGGAACGTCACCTTCAAGAACGCGCAGGACCTGCGGGACGCGCTCGCCGTGGCCCCGCTGGAACTGGTCCTGGTGGAGACCGACGCGCCGTTCCTCACCCCGGTGCCCTACCGCGGACGGCCGGGCGCCCCGTACCTGGTGCCGGTCACGGTGCGTGCCATGGCCGCCGTACGCGGCATCGACGAGGACACCCTGGCCACGGCCCTCGGGGCGAACACGGCCCGCGCCTTCGGTTACTGACCGGGCGGGCCGTGCCCGTGCCGTGGTCGGCCGCGCGCACGTTCCGTGGTCGTGTCGCCCGGGACGGCGGCCCGCGGCTAGGTTCCGGAGCCCGATCGGGACCCCGTGGCCGGTCCTGGAGCGAGTCGGCGTGAGCAGTACCCCGCGGTTCGAGACGCACGAGGAACATCTGCCGGACCGGGACGTACGGCGGGCTCTACCAGCTCGAAACCCCGACCTGGCGGGGCCTCGCCGGCGGCGGACGGCCCCAGGACTTGCCGCCGGCGGAGCAGACGTACCGCGCGAAGAAGCTGTACGTCCGCAGCGGCGCGGGCGCCTGGCCGCACCGCGGCCGGCTGCTGCGGGGGTGACCTGGGGCCCCTCGCCCGCCCCGTACCCTTGTCCCGTGACCAGCCCCACCCCCGACGCCCTCCTCGGCCCCGCCGACGTCCGCGAACTGGCGGCCGCCCTCGGCGTGCGGCCCACCAAGCAGCGCGGCCAGAACTTCGTCATCGACGCCAACACGGTGCGCCGCATCGTCCGCACCGCAGGGGTCCGCCCCGACGACGTGGTCGTCGAGGTGGGCCCCGGGCTCGGCTCGCTGACGCTCGCGCTGCTGGAGGCCGCCGACCGGGTCACCGCCGTGGAGATCGACGACGTCCTCGCCGCCGCGCTGCCCGCGACCGTCGCCGCCCGCATGCCCGAGCGCGCCGAGCGGTTCGCGCTGGTGCACTCCGACGCGATGCACGTCACCGAGCTGCCGGGACCCGCCCCGACCGCGCTGGTCGCGAACCTCCCCTACAACGTGGCCGTCCCGGTGCTGCTGCACATGCTGGAGCACTTCCCCTCCATCGAACGCACCCTCGTCATGGTCCAGGCGGAGGTCGCCGACCGGCTCGCCGCCGCACCCGGCTCGAAGGTGTACGGCGTCCCCTCCGTCAAGGCCAACTGGTACGCGGAGGTCAAGCGGGCCGGCGCCATCGGCCGGAACGTGTTCTGGCCCGCGCCGAACGTCGACAGCGGGCTGGTGTCGCTGGTGCGCCGCGCGGAGCCGCTGAAGACCGGCGCCTCCCGGCGCGAGGTGTTCGCCGTCGTCGACGCGGCCTTCGCGCAGCGCCGCAAGACCCTGCGGGCGGCGCTCGCCGGCTGGGCCGGTTCGGCCGCCGCCGCGGAGGCCGCGCTGGTCGCGGCGGGGGTGTCGCCGCAGGCCCGCGGTGAGTCCCTGACCGTCGAGGAGTTCGCGCGCATCGCCGAGAACGCCCGGAACGCCGAGAACGCCGAGCACGCCGAGAACAAGGAGCCGGGTCAGCCGTGAGCGTCACCGTCCGCGTCCCCGCCAAGGTCAACGTCCAGCTCGCGGTCGGCGCCGCCCGCCCCGACGGCTTCCACGACCTGGCCAACGTCTTCCTCGCGGTCGGCCTGTACGACGAGGTCACCGCCACGCCGTCGCCGGACGGACTCCGGATCACCTGCGCGGGCCCGGACGCCGGGCAGGTCCCGCTGGACCGTACGAACCTGGCCGCCCGCGCCGCCGTGGCGCTCGCCGGCCGGTACGGCCGGGACGCGGACGTCCACCTCCACATCGCCAAGGACATCCCCGTCGCCGGCGGCATGGCGGGCGGCAGCGCGGACGGCGCGGCCGCGCTGCTGGCCTGCGACGCGCTGTGGGGCACGGGCGCCTCGCGCGGGGAACTCCTCGACATCTGCGCCGAGCTGGGCAGCGACGTGCCGTTCAGCCTGGTGGGAGGGGCCGCGCTCGGTACCGGGCGGGGCGAGCGGCTGACGGAGCTGGAGGTGGGCGGCACCTTCCACTGGGTGTTCGCGATGGCCTCGCGGGGGCTGTCCACACCGGCGGTGTTCCGGGAGTTCGACCGGCTGGCGGAGGGGCGGGACATCGCGGAGCCCGTGGCCTCGCGGGACCTGCTCGACGCGCTCGTCAAGGGCGATGCGGACGGGCTCGCCGCCACCGTCTCCAACGACCTCCAGCCGGCGGCGCTCTCCCTGTTCCCCGAACTGGCGGACACGCTGGCCGCGGGGCGGGCGGCGGGGGCCCTGGCCGCTCTGGTGTCGGGGTCGGGACCGACGACGGCGTTCCTGGCGCGGGACGCGGAGGCGGCGGAGGGGATCGCGGGGGCGCTGCGGGTATCGGGAAGCTGCCGCACGGTGCGTACGGCGGCAGGGCCGGTGCCGGGGGCGACGGTGGTGTGAGACCTTGGTTCAGAGCGCGTCGATGGCCGTCAGATCGATGTCGATGGCGTAGGGCTTCTCGACCATGATCCGGTCACGGTGCATACCCATGTGTACGTAGGACTGGGTCATGGGATCGAGTTCGTAGACGTGGATGACGGGCCTTCCGGTGGATCCGTTCTCCTCGACGCGCCAGAAGTTCGGAATTCCGGCCTTGGCGTATTTCTGCGGTTTGGTCGTGCGGTCGCGGGACTCCGAGTCGGGGGAGACGACCTCGATGGCGAGGCGGATGTCCTCGGCCTGATAGCTCGTCTGTCCCGGACCGGTGATCGAATCCGCCTGGAGCACGCTCACATCGGGCTCGGGTCCGTTGCGCTTGTCGAGGACGACGGTCATCTCCCGGCTGACTTTGAATTCGCCGGGCAGACTGCTGCGCAGGCCGTTGACGAGCAAGTCGATCACGTTGCCGTGGAAACGGCGCTGTGGACTCACGAAAACCAGACTCCCGTCGATCAACTCGGTGTGCGGCGGGAGATCCGGCAGCGTGAACAGGTCATCCACGGTGTAGCCGTCCAGCGGCGGCACCGGCCACTGGACACGGTGCTCTACGGACTCGGCGGTCATGGTTCCTCCCATGGACGGGATCCTGCTGCCTGCCCTCTACGGTAGCCGTCGGTTTCCGATCACGTCATCACAACGAGTGACGAACTGCTCGCGCGTCGACCACTCTCCGCCAGGCCCTACGCTTGAAAGCTGATCGATCCACCGGGCAGGAGAAAAATGGCCGTCAACCTGGTCAATGTCGAGAACGTCAGCAAGGTGTACGGCACGCGCGCGCTGCTCGACGGGATCTCCCTCGGTGTCTCCGAGGGGGACCGGATCGGAGTGGTGGGCCGCAACGGCGACGGCAAGACCACGCTCATCCGGATGCTGGCCCGGCTGGAGGAGGCGGACACCGGGCGGGTGACGCACTCCGGCGGGCTCAGGCTCGGGGTGCTCACCCAGCACGACTCCCTCGACCCGCAGGCGACCGTCCGGCACGAGGTCATCGGGGACATGGCAGACCACGAGTGGGCGGGGAACGCCAAGGTCAGGGACGTACTGACCGGGCTGTTCGGCGGACTGGACCTGCCCGGGTTCCCCAAGGGCCTGGACACGGTCATCGGACCGCTGTCCGGCGGTGAGCGGCGGCGGATCGCGCTCGCCAAGCTGCTCATCGAGGAACAGGACCTGATCGTCCTCGACGAGCCGACCAACCACCTCGACGTCGAGGGCATCTCCTGGCTTGCCCGGCACCTGCGCGAGCGCCGGTCCGCGCTCGTCTGCGTCACCCACGACCGCTGGTTCCTCGACCAGGTCTGCACCCGCATGTGGGACGTGCAGCGCGGTGACGTCTACGAGTACGAGGGCGGTTACTCCGACTACGTCTTCGCCCGCGCCGAGCGCGAGCGGATCGCCGCCACCGAGGAGGTCAAGCGGCAGAACCTGGTCCGCAAGGAACTGGCCTGGCTGCGGCGCGGCGCCCCCGCGCGGACGTCCAAGCCGCGCTTCCGGGTGGAGGCCGCCAACGAGCTGATCAAGGACGTGCCGCCGCCCCGCGACAGCAGCGAGCTGATGAAGTTCGCCTCCACACGGCTCGGCAAGACCGTGTTCGACCTGGAGGACGTCACCGTCCAGGCGGGGCCCAAGGTGCTGCTCCGGCACGTCACCTGGCAGCTCGGTCCCGGCGACCGGATCGGCCTGGTCGGGGTCAACGGCGCCGGGAAGACGTCCCTGCTGCGGGCGCTGGCCCAGGCCGCGCGCAGCGAGGGCGAGGTGCAGCCCGCGGGCGGCAGCATCCGCGTCGGCAAGACCGTCAAACTCGCCTACCTGTCCCAGGAGGTCGCCGAACTCGACCCCACCTGGCGGGTGCTCCAGGCCGTCCAGGCGGTGCGCGAGCGCGTCGACCTCGGCAAGGGGCGCGAGATGACCGCCGGGCAGCTGTGCGAGACCTTCGGGTTCAACAAGGACAAGCAGTGGACGCCGGTGGGCGACCTCTCCGGCGGTGAGCGGCGGCGGCTGCAGCTGCTGCGGCTGCTGATGGACGAGCCCAACGTCCTGTTCCTCGACGAGCCCACCAACGACCTCGACATCGAGACCCTCACCCAGCTCGAGGACGTCCTCGACGGCTGGCCCGGCTCGATGGTCGTCATCTCCCACGACCGGTTCTTCCTCGAGCGCACCACCGACCGCGTGTTCGCCCTCCTCGGCGACAGCACCCTGCGGATGCTGCCGCGCGGCATCGACGAGTACCTGGAGCGGCGCAAGCGGATGGAGGAGGCCACCGCAGCCGGCGCGGCCGCCGCCGCCGCTGCCCAGGCCCCGGCGGCCCAGGGCTCCGCGCCGGAGAGGAGCGCCGCCGACCAGCGCGCCGCCAAGAAGGAACTGCAGAAGATCGAGCGCCGGCTCGACAAGATCTCCGAGAAGGAGACCGGGCTGCACGCCGCCATCGCGGAAAACGCCACCGACTTCGCGAAAGTGGCGGAACTGGACGCCGAGTTGCGGGAGCTGTCCGGTGAGCGGGACGAACTGGAGCTGCGCTGGCTGGAATTGGCGGAGGACGCCTGAGCCGGGCGATGAGGGTAGGCGCGCGGGTCGCGTGAAGGGGGCGTGAAGGCGCGTAACGGAGGTATCACGGGCCGGTCCTCCCTTGGGAACAGGGGCGGACACGGCCCGGTGATGTGTCGGTGCCGGGTGATACAAAGGGCCGGTCTGAGAAACGTCTGAAGACGGCTCTGGGTCCACCACACCTCAGGGCGTGGCTAAAAGTCAGTGAGCAAGGGGGAACGCGCTGATGTCTCAGCCGCCCGACCAGTCGCCCCAGGGCGGTTTCGGCCCGCCCCAGGACCCGCCGCCCGGCGGTGGGTTCGGGGCTCCGCAGACGCCACCGCCGCCCCCGCCCGGCGCGCCGCAGCCCGGATACGGCTACCCGCACCAGCCTCCGGCGCAGCCGGGCCCCTACGCGCCCGGCCCCTACACCTCCGGCCCCTACGGGCAGCCGCCGCAGCCGGGTCCGTACGGACAGCCCGGATACGGCTACCCGCAGCCGCAGTTCCCCGGGTCTCCCGGCACCCCGCCCGGCGGCTCGCGCAACCCCTTCAAGGGCAGGACCGCCCTCGTCGTCGGTGCCGCGGCGGCCGCGCTGCTCGTGATCGGCGGCACCGTGTACGCCGTCTCCGGGGACGACGGCGGGAAGGACAAGAAGCCCGTCTCCCAGCCGACCGACGACCCCGAGCCGGGCGAGTCCGGCGGCGCCCCGGTCAACCCGGGCGACGGCAGCGGCGACGGCGGCGAGGACGCCGAGGACCTCAACGAAGGCCGCAAGGCGGGCGAGTCCAAGGTGCTCTGGTACAAGGAGGCACCCGACGCCCCCGGCAACGGCGCCGACGCCCCCGGCATGTGGATCACCGGCAAGACCGCGGTGAAGGCCGCCTACAAGGAGCTCTTCGCGTACAACGTCGCCGACGGCAAGCCCGCCTGGGAGACCATCGCCTTCCCGCAGGAGATCTGCTCGGTCACCACGCAGAAGACGGCCGACGACAAGGTCGTCGTCGCCTACAAGAGCGGCAAGAGCGACCGCGCCAAGTGCAACCAGCTCCAGCTGGTCGACCTCGACACCGGTCAGAAGGGCTGGCAGGCCGAGGTCGCCGACGGCGACCTGTTCGACTCCGCGCTCTCCATCGAGCTGTCCCTCGCCGGCAACACGCTGATGGTGGGCCGCTCGCAGTCCGGCACGGCGTACGACGTGACCAGCGGCAAGAAGCTGTTCGACGCCAAGAAGTACGGCGACGCCCCCTGCTTCCCCTCCGGCTTCGCGGGCGGCCGGCGGCTGATCCAGGTCGCCTCCTGCGGCGTCGGCGGCGACAACGCGCACGACGAGGTCCGCGAGCTCGACCCGAGGACCGGCAAGGTCAAGTGGACCTACGCGTACGAGAAGGGCTGGAGGGTCGAGCGGGCCTTCTCCGTCGACCCGCTCGTCGTCTACGCGACCAAGGAGGAGGACGGCGACAAGAAGGCCTGGAACATCGCCGCCTTCACCGCCGCCGGCACGCTGCGCTCGCAGGTCTCGGTCGACGAGAAGTTCGACCCCGGCTGCGGCTGGGCCGTCCTCGCCCGTGACCTCCAGGGCTGCCGGAGCGTCGTCGTCGACGGCGACACCCTCTACCTGCCCACCGAGGCCACCACCGGAGCCAACGAGATCGTCGCGATCTCCCTCGCCGACGGCAAGGAGCGGTGGCGCGAATCCTCCCCGGCCAAGGACTCGATGGTGCCGATGAAGGTCGAGGGCGGCAAGCTCATCGCCTACGTCGAGCCCTCGTACAGCGCGGGCGGCCAGATCGTGGCCCTCCCCGTCACCGGCGGCAGCCACAAGCCGGCCAAGCTGATGCAGAACCCGCAGGGTGTCGCCGACATCGAGAACGGCTTCTACAGCAAGGACATCGACTGGGCCGGCGGGCGCTTCTACCTCTCCACCACCCGGCTGACCGGGAATGACGACACGAAGGAGAAGTTGATGCTCGCCTACGGCAAGTGAGAGCCGCACGCGTCACCTTCCCGCCGCCCGCCGTCCCCTTCTCCTTCCCCTTCTTCGAGGTACTCACGTCATGACCCAGCCGCCCAACCAGCCCCCGCAGCAGCCCGGGTTCGGGCCGCCGCAGGAGCCGCCGCAGCCGCCGGCACAGCCTGCGCAGCCGCCCGCACAGCCGCCGGCACAGCCTCCGCAGGAGCCTGCCGACCAGCCTCCGCCGCAGGCGCCCGGGCAGGCGTCGCCCTCGCAGCCTGCCGCGCAGCCGCCCGCGGGAGGGCCCGATCTGAGCAAGGCCCCGCAGCCCGGATACGGATATCCGCAGGCGCCGGGGACTCCTCCGCCGTCCGCGCCCCCGGCGGCCCCCCAGGGGCCCGGGTACGGATACCCGCAGCAGCCGCCGGCCGCCGGATACGGGTACCCGGGGCAGCAGGCCGGGCCGTACGGGCAGCAGCCGGGGGCCTACGGGCACCCGCAGCCCGGTGCCTACGGGCAGCCGGGATACGGGCAGCAGGCGTACGGGCAGCAGGCGTACGGGTATCCGCAGCCGCCGACCATGCCCATGCAGCCGCAGCCGCCGCAGGGGGGCGGGCGGAAGGTCAACGCGCAGCTGGCCATCATCGTCTCCGCGGTCGTCGCCATCGCGCTGATCGTCGGCGGCGGGGTCTGGTACGCCTCGTCCGGCAAGGACGACGACAAGAAGACCACCGCGAACGGCGGCGACGGCAAGGAAGAGAAGAACGGCGAGGGCGGGGGCGGTTCCGGCGGCTCCTCCTCCGGAGGCGCGGCCAAGGAGAAGGCCCCGGCCGACACCAGCTCCAAGGTGCTGTTCCAGGTGCCCGCGCCGAAGACCCCCGCGGGCGTCTCGACCGTCACCACGTCCGGCTCCTGGCTGACCGACACGGTGTACGCCAAGAGCGGTATCGCCGAGGTCGTCGGCTACGACCGCGCCAAGGGCACCGAGAAGTGGACGCTCGCCCTTCCCGGACCGGTGTGCAGCGCGACCGCCCACGTCACCGAGGACAACAAGACGGCGATCGTCCACAAGGCGCAGATGCCGACCAAGGAGAACCCGCAGTCCTGCACCCAGGTCACGCTGATCGACCTGGAGGCGGGCAAGCAGCTCTGGTCCAAGAACGCGAAGTCCGGCACGATGCCGATCAACTTCAACAACGTCACCCTCAGCGGTCCCACCGTCGCCGCCGGCAGCACCAGCGGCGGCGCCGCCTGGGACATCGCCACCGGCAAGCAGCTGTGGGCGCCCAAGACGTCCGACGCCTGCTTCGACTCGGGGTACGGCGGCGGGGCGAAGCTGGTCGCGGTCCGCAAGTGCGGCTCCTACGACCAGCGGCAGCTGCACATCCAGACCGTCGAGGCGAAGACGGGCAACGTCATCAGCGAGTACAAGATGGACGAGGGCATCGACTACGCCGCCGTCGTGTCCACCGACCCGCTGGTCGTGGCCGCCGACGTCGGTGACTCCGCCGGTGACGGCAGCGGCATCTCGGACTTCTTCTCCATCGACAACAAGACCGGCAAGCTCCGGACGCGTATCTCCGCCCCCGGCGAGGACTTCGCGGCACGCTGCGACGCCATCTACAGGCTGGAGGACTGCACCGCGCTGACGGTCGGCAACGACAGGCTCTACATCGCCACCGAGGAGCACGAGGGCGGCGGGGAGTCGTACGTCCAGACGAACGAGGTCGTGGCCTTCGACCTGGCGACCGGCAAGCAGACCGGTCAGCGGGCCGACGCGGGTGACGGCTACGACCTCGTGCCGCTGCGGATGGACGGCGGCAACGTGATCGCCTACAAGCGTCCCCCCTACGACAAGGGCGGGCAGATCGTCAGCATCGACGGGGGCACCTTCAAGCAGACGGTGCTGATGGAGAACCCGGCGACGGACGCCGTGCGCAGTGTCGAGACGCGGATGTCGCCGACGTCCGCGGAGATCCTCTACTCGCAGGGGGGCCTGTACATGTCCAAGGTGTTCGCCAGTGACTTCACGACGAAGGACAAGGAGTACCTGGTGATCGCGTTCGGAACGGGCTGACCGCCCCGCCTGTCCGGTCCTGTGTGATCGTGCGGCCCCGTCCCTGTCCAGGGGCGGGGCCGCACGCGTACCGCTCATCACACGCCCGTCGCCGGCGAACACGGGATTTTCGGTGATCCGGGGCGATTCTCGCCGGTAGGGGGAGCGCGACGTCGAACAAGCGTGTAGCTTCCGGGGGCATCCGGGGCTCCGGGGGGCGCTGTCGTGGGGGGTTGGTAGTTCGATGGGTGTGCGGTTGATGGTGGTCGACGACCACCGGCTGCTCGCCGAGGCGTTGGCCTCGGCGCTGAAGCTGCGGGGGCACCGGGTGCTGGCCGCGGCGGCGCCGGCGGCGGGGGCGGCGGATCTGGTGATCAGCCGGGCGCCGGAGGTGTGCCTGCTGGGGACGGCGGCGCCGGCCGAACCGGGGACGTTCGATCCGGTGGTGAAGATCAAGCGGGAGCGGCCGGCGGTGGCGGTGGTCGTGCTGGGGCCGGTGCCCTCGCCCCGGGGGATCGCGGCGGCGTTCGCCGCGGGGGCGTCGGGATACGTGCGGCACGACGAGCGGATCGAGGGCGTCGAGCGGGCGATCATGAAGGCGCGGGCGGGGGAGGCGGCGGTGGCGCCGCAGTTGTTGCAGGGGGCGTTCGGCGAGCTGCTGAACCCCGCGGCGCAGCCGGACGACGAGGGTGCGCGGTTGCTGCGGATGCTGACGCCCCGGGAGGTGGAGGTGCTGGTGCGGGTGGCGGACGGGGAGGACACCCGGCTGATCGCGGCGGGGATGGGCATCGCACCGTCCACCGCGCGTACGCATGTGCAGCGGGTGCTGATGAAACTGGGCGTGGGCTCGCGTCTGGAGGCGGCGGCGCTGGCCGCGCGGACGGGGCTGCTGGACCGGGTGGCTCCGCCGGTCTGACGGCTCCGGCCGTCGGTCGTATGCCTGCGGCGCCGCTGTCCCTCCGGTGGGGGTGCGCCGAGCGCCCACGGTGGGTGGGTGGTGCGGGGCCGCGTCGGCGGTGTCCGTCCTCGGACTGGCGCGGGAGTGCCTGTGGGTGGGGCCGGCCGGTGCGGACGCGCCGGCCACTGCGGGCGGCCACCCCCGCCCCGTCCCCTCCCCGCCGCACGCGACCACACCCCCACCCGCCGTCGCTCGTCCGCGGGCAGTCGCCCCTCCACCCTGCCGCCTCCGCTCTCCGCTCTCCGCGGGCAGTCGTGCCGCTGGGGCGGTGGGGGAGGGCGGGCGCGACGGCACCCCGCAGGCGCCGGGCTGCGCCAACACCCCCGGCCCACAGCAACGCCGGGCACCAGCGCAGGGTGGGGCTGCGGAGCCCCACCCTGCGCCGCGCCCGCGCCGTGTCCCCTCACTCCCCGCCGGTTTCCTCCCTCTCGTCCGGCAGGGCAGCCGGCGGTGGTGGGGCGGTGGGCCGGAGCCACAGCCACAGCAGGAACAGCAGGCCGAGGATCAGCATCCCCAGCCCCGTCCAGAGGTTGATGTTGACGCCCTCGGCCTTGTCGATGTCCGCGTCGGACGCGGTGAATCCGGCGATCATCACGATGACGCCGTACAGCACGAACAGCCCGCCGATGATCCGACGGATGTCGAAGAGCCGGGCCGCCGTGGTCGACTTGGTCTCCAGCTCGGTGATCTCCCGCTGCAGATCACGCTCGGAGTAGTGCTCGGACATGGTCCCTCAATCCTCCCGCGGTCAGAACGAGAACGGGATGTAGCAGGCGGCGGCCAGGATGACCGCACCCCAGCCGAGCAGTGCCGGCTTGCGGTACCACGCGTCGTCGCCCTTCGCGGGCGGCTCCGCCATGCCGGGGGAGGTCGTGCCGTAGACCAGCCCCTGGAGTTCCTCGGTGGGCTTGGGCGCGGTGAAGAGGGACACGGCGACCATGACCACCGCTCCCGCGACGAACCCGGCGATCGCGGAGACGAAGTTGGCCCCCTGGTCGGTGGGGATGTCGATGATGCCCTGCTTGTAGATGACGAAGTAGTTGACCATCGCGGCGGTGGTGCCGGCGAGCAGGCCCCAGAAGCCCGACTTCATCGAGGCGCGCTTCCAGAACATGCCGATGATGAAGACGACGAACATCGGCACGTTGAAGAAGGAGAACAGCGTCTGGAGGTAGGACATGATGTTGGAGAAGGAGCTGGCCAGGAACGCCGTGCCGATGGAGGCGAGGACGCCGATCGCGGTGATCAGGCGGCCGAAGCGGACGTAGTACGCGTCCTCGCGGTGCTTCACCACGTACTTCTGCCAGATGTCGGCGGTGAAGACGGTGTTGAAGGAGGAGATGTTCGCCGCCATGCCCGCCATGAACGCGGCCAGCAGGCCGGTCACGGCGATGCCCAGGACGCCGTTGGGCAGCAGTTGCTGCATCAGGTACGGGATGGCGTCGTTGTACTGCAGGTCCGAGTCGGCGGTGCCGATCTGCGGGACGAGGACCGCCGCGACCAGGCCGGGGATCATCACCAGGAACACGATGAAGATCTTCGGGTACGCCGCGATGAGCGGGGTCCGCTGGGCCGCCGAGAGGTTCTTCGCGGACAGGGCGCGCTGCACCTCGGCGAAGTTGGTCGTCCAGTAGCCGAAGGAGAGGACGAACCCGAGGCCGAGGACGATGGTCAGCCAGTTCGCGCCGAGCGGGTTGTCGCTGCCGATGCCCGTGCCGCCCCAGGAGGTCATGAAGTCGGCGCCGCGCGACTCGGTGAGGGAGTCGGACAGGCCGTCCCAGCCGCCGACGCTCTTCAGGCCGAGGACCGTGATGGGGATGAGCGCGGCCAGGATGACGAAGAACTGCAGGACCTCGTTGTAGATCGCCGAGGACAGGCCGCCCAGGGTGATGTAGGCCAGGACGAAGAACCCGGCGACGACGATCGCCACCCACTGCGGCCAGCCGAGGAGCGCCTCGACGACGATCGCGAGGGCGTACAGGTTGACGCCGGCGATCAGGATGGCGGCGGCCGCGAAGAGGATCGAGCTGAACAGGTGGGCCGCCCGGTCGAAGCGCAGCAGCAGGAACTCGGGGACCGAGCGGACCTTGCTGCCGTAGTAGAAGGGCATCATCACCAGGCCGAGGAACACCATCGCGGGGATGGCGCCGATCCAGTACCAGTGGGTGGTGTAGACGCCGTACTGGGCGCTGTTGGCGGCCATGCCGAGGATCTCGGTGGCGCCGAGGTTGGCCGCGATGAAGGCGAGACCAGTGACCCAGGCGGGCAGGGAGCGGCCGGAGAGGAAGAAGTCGAGGCTGGTCTTGACCGAGCGGCGGGCGGCGAGGCCGATGCCCAGCACGACGACGAAGTAGATCCCGAGGATCGTGTAGTCCAGCCAGTTGGTGGGGAGTCGAAGCTCGGCAGCCAGATATGTGGGGGTTCGCATACACACTCGCTTCGTTCGGTGACTGAACCGGTGCGGAACGTGTGCTTCCGTGTTCAGTGATTGAACACCGTCGGTGATGTTCTTTGTTTGATTGCGGTGGCAGCAGTTCGCTGGTGAGTTGTGATGTGTTATGTTTGATTGTGTTGAGTGGTTGGTGGGTGTGGAGGAGTGCGGCTGTGAAGAAGACGTCGACCCGGCTGGCCGACGGCCGTGAGCTCATCTACTACGACCTCGCCGACGACACCGTGCGCGACGCCGTGGACCGCCGCCCGCTGGACGCCACCGTCACCACGTCCGAGATCCGCCGCGATCCGCTGCTGGGCGATTCCGTCGCCGTCGCCTCCCACCGGCAGGGCCGTACCTACCACCCGCCGGCCGACGAGTGTCCGCTGTGCCCCTCGGAAGGGGAGCGGCTGAGCGAGATCCCCGACTCCTCGTACGACGTGGTCGTCTTCGAGAACCGCTTCCCCTCGCTGGCGGGCGACTCGGGCCGGTGCGAGGTCGTCTGCTTCACCTCCGACCACGACGCCTCCTTCGCCCGCCTGGACGAGCGGCAGGCGCGGCTGGTCCTGGACGCCTGGACCGACCGGACGGCCGAGCTGTCGCATCTTCCCTCCGTGGAACAGGTGTTCTGCTTCGAGAACCGGGGGGCGGAGATCGGCGTCACCCTCCAGCACCCGCACGGGCAGATCTACGCCTACCCCTTCACCACCCCCCGCACTGCCCTGACGCTCCGCCAAGTGGCCGCACACAAGGAGGCGACGGGCGGGGAGAACCTGTTCGACGCCGTGCTGGAGCGGGAACTCGCCGGCGAGCGGATCGTCCTGGAGGGTGAACACTGGGTGGCGTTCGTGCCGTACGCGGCGCACTGGCCCTACGAGGTCCACCTGTACCCGCGGCGCCGGGTGCCCGACCTGCTCGGCCTCGAGGAGGCGGCGCGCGCGGAGTTCGCCCAGGTCTATCTGGAACTCCTGAGGCGCTTCGACCGGATCTTCGGCGAAGGTGAGCCCCCCACGCCGTACATCGCGGCCTGGCACCAGGCGCCGTTCGGCGTGCTGGAGGAGTTCGACGGCGTCACGCGTGACGACTTCGCGCTCCATCTGGAGCTTTTCACCATCCGCCGCACCTCCGGCAAGCTGAAGTTCCTCGCGGGTTCCGAATCCGGCATGAACGTGTTCATCAACGACGTGCCGCCGGAGCGCGCGGCCGAGCGACTGCGGGAGGTAGCGGGTTCATGAGCGGGAAATACCTGGTCACCGGGGGTGCGGGGTATGTCGGCAGTGTCGTCGCCCAGCATCTGATCGAGGCGGGTCACGAGGTCGTCGTGCTCGACAACCTCTCCACCGGCTTCCGCGAGGGCGTCCCCGCGGACGCGACGTTCATCGAGGGCGACGTCCGCGACTCCGCCACATGGCTGAACCCGTCCTTCGACGGCGTGCTGCACTTCGCCGCCTACTCCCAGGTCGGCGAGTCGGTGGTCAAGCCGGAGAAGTACTGGGACAACAACGTCGGCGGCACCATGGCGCTGCTCGCGGCGATGCGCGAGGCGGGCGTGCGCCGGCTGGTGTTCTCCTCCACGGCCGCCACGTACGGCGAACCCGAGCAGGTGCCGATCCTGGAATCCGCCCCGACCAGCCCCACCAGCCCCTACGGCGCCTCCAAGCTCGCCGTCGACCACATGATCACCGGTGAGGCGAAGGCCCACGGCCTGGGCGCGGTCTCCCTGCGCTACTTCAACGTGGCCGGGGCGTACGGGCGGTACGGCGAGCGCCACGACCCCGAGTCGCACCTCATCCCGCTCGTGCTCCAGGTGGCGCAGGGCCGGCGGGAGGCCATCTCCGTCTTCGGCGACGACTACCCGACGCCCGACGGGACCTGCGTGCGCGACTACATCCACGTCGCCGACCTCGCCGAGGCCCACCTGCTCGCGCTGGGGGCCGCCGCGCCCGGCGAGCACCTGATCTGCAACCTCGGCAACGGCAACGGCTTCTCCGTCCGCGAGGTCGTCGAGACCGCGCGCCGGGTCACCGGGCACCCGATCCCCGAGGTCGTCGCGGAGCGCCGGGGCGGCGACCCGGCGGTCCTGGTGGCGTCCGCCGCCACGGCCCGCGAGAAGCTCGGCTGGAACCCGTCACGCGCGGACCTCGCGGGGATCGTCGCGGACGCGTGGGAGTTCACGCGGGCGCGCGCCGAGCAGGTCAACCAGTAGGCAACGAAGGATCAGGGGTCAGGGCATGAGCGAGTCCAGCGCGGCCGTCGCGGGGTCGGTGGCCGAGCGGTACGAGCAGCTGTACGGGGCCGCGCCGCAGGGGGTGTGGGCGGCACCGGGCCGGGTCAACCTCATCGGCGAGCACACGGACTACAACGACGGCTTCGTCATGCCGTTCGCGCTGCCCCACACCGCCGTCGCGGCGGTGTCCCGGCGGGACGACGGCGTCCTGCGCCTGCACTCCGCCGACGTGGACGCGCCCGTCGCGCGGCTGCGCGTGGAGGACCTGACCCCCGGCACCGACAAGGGGTGGACCGCCTACCCGGCGGGCGTGGTGTGGGCGCTGCGCGAGGCCGGGCACCCGGTCACCGGCGCCGACATCCACCTCGCCTCCACGGTCCCGGCCGGCGCCGGCCTGTCGTCGTCGGCCGCCCTGGAGGTCGTCGTCGCGCTGGCCCTGAACGACCTGTACGAACTGGACCTGCGCGGCCGGCAGCTGGCCCGCCTGTGCCAGCGGGCGGAGAACGTCTACGTCGGCGCCCCGGTCGGCATCATGGACCAGACGGCCTCCGCGTGCTGCGAGAGCGGCCACGCCCTGTTCCTCGACACCCGTGACCTGTCCCAGCGTCAGATCCCCTTCGACCTGGCCGCCGAGGGACTGCGCCTGCTCGTCGTCGACACGCAGGTCAAGCACAGCCACAGCGAGGGCGAGTACGGCAAGCGCCGCGCGGGCTGCGAGAAGGGCGCGGCCCTGCTGGGCGTCGACGCGCTCAGGGACCTGCCGCACGAGGAACTCGACGCGGCGCTCGGGCGCCTCGGCGACGAGGAGGAGGTCCGCCGGCTGGTCCGGCACGTGGTGACGGAGGACGCGCGGGTCGAGCGGGTGGTGGCGCTGCTGGAGGCCGGGGACACTCGCGCCATCGGCCCGGTGCTGATCGAGGGGCACGCCTCCCTGCGTGACGACTTCCGCGTCTCCTGCCCGGAGCTGGACCTGGTGGTGGACACGGCGGTGGACGCCGGCGCCCTCGGCGCGCGGATGACCGGCGGCGGCTTCGGCGGCTCGGCCATCGTCCTGACGGAGGAGGCCGGCGTCCCCGGGATCACCAAGGCCGTCGAGGAGGCGTTCGCGACGGCCGGGTACACCGCCCCCCGCGTTTTCGAGGCCGTGCCCTCGGCGGGTGCGCGGCGGGTGCGCTGACGCTCAGGCCAGCCGCTTGGTCAGGGTGTACTCCGTGATCCCCGGCGGGTAGTCGGGGATCACGCAGACCACGTCGTAGCCGTGGCGGCGGTAGAAGTCCGGGGCCTGGAAGTCCCAGGTCTCCACGCGGGAGGCCGTGCAGCCGCGGCCGGCGGCGAGCTGTTCCGCCTCGCTCAGCAGGCGGGAGCCCAGGCCTGCCCCGCGGTGGCGGGCGTCCACCCAGAGGTACGTCACGTGCAGCCACGTCGTCCAGGTGTGGCCGACCAGGCCGCCGGCGAGATCACCGTTCGCGTCCGACGCCCACACGTGCAAAGGCGCCTGTCGTTCGCCCGGGGTTCCGCGCAGGGCGCGCAGCACCGGTGACGCCGCCGTGTTGGTGGCCTTCAGCCGCCGGTGGAGCAGATCACGTCGGGCCCTGTCGACTTCTGTCTCAAGACGAAACATGCGGCTCACCATAAACGCGCAAGGCCGCCAGTTCTGCAAATTGCCTTCCGCTCCCGGCCCCCGCCCGTACTCTGATGAACAGTGCCGGTGGGGGCCGGTGCCGTTCAGGGGGCGAGACAGCCGGGTGCGGCGTCGCGGGCGGGGGTGGCGGCGACCGTACGGCGGCGGCGGTGTGGCCGCGGCGGCCCGTCCCGCGTCCAGCAGGTGAGGTGACAGCGGCCTCGGCGCCCCATCCGCGCCGGTGTCGTCCCGTGACGATGGGGTAGTCCCCTGCTCTGGGAAGAGCACGGGGGAGGGGGTTTCGTGGTTCGCATTCGAGTCCTGGTCGTCGACGACCATCGCATCTTCGCCGAGTCGCTGGCCGCGGCCCTGGCCGCGGAGCCCGACGTCGACGTGTCCGCGGCGGGCAGCGGCCCTGCCGCGCTGCGCTGCCTGGAGCGGGCGGCGGCCGAGGGGCGGCGGTTCGACGTCGCGCTCGTCGACGCCGATCTGGGCGGCAAGGTGCCCGGCGGCCGGCCGGCCGTCCCCGTGCAGGCGGGCGACGAGGACGGGCTCGTCGACGGGATAGCGCTGGTCACCGGCGTGCGCGCGGCGCAGCCGCAGGTACGCACCGTCGTCCTCGCCGAGAAGGACGACCCGGCCCGGGCCGCGCTCGCCCTCCAGGCGGGAGCCTCCGGCTGGGTGGCCAAGGACTGCTCGCTGAACCGGCTCCTCACCGTCATACGGGGCGTGCTGCGCGACGAGACGCACCTGCCGCCCGCGCTGCTCACGGGCGTGCTGCGGGAACTGACCGCCGCCCGGCGGCACCGCACCGAGAGCGAACGGCTCGTGGAGTCCCTGACCCCGCGCGAGCGGGAGGTGCTGCGGTGCATGGTCGCGGGACTGGGGCGCAAGGCCGTCGCCGAGCGCCTGTTCCTGTCCCCGCACACGGTGCGCACGCACATGCAGAACGTCCTCGGGAAGCTGGGCGTGCACTCCACCCTCGCCGCGGTGGCCCTCGCCCGGCGGGCCGGGGTCGGCCCCGTCGACCTAACCGGGGATGTTGTCGAACGGGGCGGTCAACTGGCGTAGCAGCCCGGCCAGTTCGCCTCGCTGGGCGTGAGTGAGCTCCGCGAGGATCGCCCGCTCCTGCGCCAGCAGCCCGGCCAGCGCCTGGTCGGCGCGGTCCCGTCCCTCGTCGGTGAGCCGGACCAGGACGCCGCGCCGGTCACTGGGGTCGGGCAGCCGCTCCACCAGGCCCTTCTTGGCGAGGCGGTCGATGCGGTTGGTCATGGTGCCCGACGTGACCAGCGTCTGGGTCAGCAACTGCCCCGGGGAGAGCTGGTACGGGGTGCCCGCGCGGCGCAGCGCGGTCAGGACGTCGAACTCCCAGGACTCCAGGCCGTGCTCGGCGAACGCGAGGCGGCGCGCCCGGTCCAGGTGCCGGGCCAGTCTGCTCACCCGGCTGAGCACCTCGAGCGGTTCCACGTCGAGGTCCGGGCGCTCCCGGCGCCACGCTGCGACCAGCCGATCGACCTCGTCCTCCATGACAAGCAGTGTAGTGGTTGTGTCGACGTGAAGTCTCTTGATGTCGAGCTTCTTGACGTCGAGAGGTGCGGGGGTGAGGGTGGGGGTACCCGTCACCCCTCCGGCCACCGGGAGGCCCCGTGCCCGACACCACCCCCCTCTGGGACCCCGCCCAGTACCTCCGTCACGCCGGTCACCGCACCCGGCCCTTCACCGACCTGCTCGCCCGCGTCCCGGACCTCCCGCGGGAGGCCGCCCGCATCGCCGACCTCGGCTGCGGCGCCGGCAACGTCACCGCCCTCCTCGCCGCCCGATGGCCCACCGCCCGCATCACCGGCTACGACAACTCGCCCGAGATGCTCGACCGGGCCCGCACCGACCACGCGGGCGACAGGCTCGACTTCGCCCACGCCGACGTCCGCACCTGGGTGCCCCGGGAGCCGCACGACCTGATCGTCAGCAACGCCACCCTGCAGTGGGTGCCGGGGCACGCGGACCGGTTCGGCGACTGGGTCGACGGGCTCACCCCCGGCGGCGCCTTCGCCTTCCAGGTGCCGGGCAACTTCGACGCCCCCAGCCACACCCTGCTGCGCGAACTGGCCGCCTCCCCGCCCTGGCGCGCCCGCCTGTCCGGCGTGCTGCGCCACGAGGAGGCCGTACTCCGCCCGGAGACCTACCTGGAGCACCTCACCGCCCTCGGCTGCGCGACCGACGCCTGGGAGACCACCTACATCCACCTGCTGCGGGGGGAGGACCCGGTCCTCGACTGGGTCAGGGGCACGGCCCTGCGGCCCGTCCTCACCGCCCTCGACGGCGACCCGGACGCCCGGGAGGCCTTCGTCGCCGACTACCGGGCAGCCCTGCGCGCCGCCTACCCGCCCGGCCCCCACGGCACCCCGTTCCCCTTCCGCCGCGTCTTCGCGGTGGCGAGCAAGCGGAGTTGATCTCAGGGCGTACGCCCCACACGGGCGACCAGGATGCGGATGATGTGGTCGTCGATGGCGTAAAGGACCCGATACCCGCCGATGCGCAGAGCGATGGTCTCCTTGCCGCGGGCCGCGCGACGGACGAGGTCGCCGAGCTGGTTCAGCTCTTGCGGTGGCCTATCAGCCGGGGTTTCGGCTCCAGGCCGTCCAGCCCGTGCCAGGCCAGGTTCACCAGGTGCGCCGCCACCTCCGCCTTCTTCGGCTTGCGCACGTCCAGCCACCACTGCCCCGTCAGCGCCACCATCCCCACCAGCGCCTGCGCGTACAGCGGGGCCAGCTTCGGGTCGAAGCCACGGGACTTGAACTCACGGCCCAGGATGTCCTCCACCTGGGTGGCGATGTCCGAGATCAGCGACGCGAACGACCCCGTCGACTGGGGGATGGGCGAGTCACGGACCAGGATGCGGAAACCGTCCGTGTACTCCTCGATGTAGTCCAGGAGCGCGAACGCCGCCTGCTCGCACAGCTCCCGGGGGTGACCGGCCGTCAGCGAACCGGTCACCATGTCCAGCAGCCGCCGCATCTCCCGGTCCACCACCACCGCGTACAGGCCCTCCTTGCCGCCGAAGTGCTCGTACACCACCGGCTTGGAGACCCCGGCCCGCGCCGCGATCTCCTCCACCGACGTGCCCTCGAAACCCTTCGCCGCGAAGAGGGTGCGGCCGATCTCCAGCAGCTGCTGGCGGCGCTCCGCGCCGGTCATCCGGGTGCGGCGCGCACGCCGCGGCTTGTCATTGCTCGGGGTGCTGCTGGAGTCGGTCGCCACGACGACCATCATGCCGTCTCGGCGGTTTCCTTCCCCCGCCGGGCGCCGCCCTCCGGGGTGTGACGCCGGGAATCGATACGCGAGCGTGACGGCCACCGCACGTCGGAGGCCCAGCCCAGCTGCTCGAACCAGCGGATCAGACGGGCGGAGGAATCCAGCTGCCCGCGCTCCACACCGTGCCGCGCCGACGTCGGGTCCGCGTGGTGCAGGTTGTGCCAGGACTCACCGCACGACAGGATCGCCAGCCACCACACGTTGCCCGAACGGTCCCGCGACTTGAACGGCCGCTTGCCGACCGCGTGACAGATCGAGTTGATCGACCACGTCACGTGGTGCAGCAGCGCCACCCGCACCAGCGATCCCCAGAAGAACCCGGTGAACGCCCCCCACCACGACATGGTGACCAGACCGCCGATCAGCGCCGGCAGCGCCAGCGACACCACCGTCCACAGGATGAACTGCCGCGAGATCGCCCGCAGCGCCGGATCCTTGATCAGATCCGGGGCGTACTTGTCCTGCGGCGTCTGCTCCTCGTCGAACATCCAGCCGATGTGCGCCCACCACAGGCCCTTCATCAGCGCCGGGACCGTCTCCCCGTACTTCCACGGCGAATGCGGGTCGCCCTCGTCGTCGGAGAACTTGTGGTGCTTGCGGTGATCGGCCACCCACCGCACCAGGGGCCCTTCCACCGCCATCGACCCGGCGATCGCCAGCGCGATCTTCAGCGGCCGCTTCGCCTTGAACGAACCGTGCGTGAAATGACGGTGGAAACCGATCGTGATGCCGTGGCACCCCAGGAAGTAGAAGAAGACCAGCAGACCGAGGTCCAGCCAGCTCACCCCCCACCCCCACGCCAGCGGCACCGCCGCCACCAGCGCCAGGAACGGCACCGTGATGAAGAGCAGCAGCGTGATCTGCTCGATGGAGCGCTTGCGCTCCCCGCCCAGCGTGGCGGAGGACACTGCGTCGTCGGACGGGCGTTGCTTCGAGACTTCGTCGAGCACATCGGGACGTGAGGTCATGCGTTCCCCTGTGGGGTATGTGGACTGAGGGTGGGTGCCGGGCGAACGGAGCAGCAGTGTTCCCTACGGTTCCGTAACCTACGGCAACGTAAGTATGGCAGTGCGTCGCCCGACGGCAAGAGCCCGTGAGCCTGCGCGTCCGGGTCGACACCTATCCTTGGAAGTCGGTCGGACAGCGCGGTCCGCTCTGATTTCCTTCCCGGACGTCCGGCCCGCAGGCGGCACACGCCGTGCGAGACGCTCGTCCGGGTTCCCTCCAGACGAGCTTCAACACTGCAAGGAGCCGCACCTGTGAGCAGTGCCGACGATCAGACCGTATCCACGGCGACCACGAACAGCGAGCTGCGTGCCGACATCCGCCGGCTGGGTGATCTCCTGGGAGAGACCCTGGTACGGCAGGAAGGCCCGGAACTGCTCGACCTCGTCGAGAAGGTACGCCGACTCACCCGTGAGGACGGCGAGGCCGCCGCCGAGCTGCTGCGGGGCACCGAACTGCAGACCGCGGCCAAGCTGGTCCGCGCCTTCTCCACCTACTTCCACCTCGCCAACGTCACCGAACAGGTACACCGCGGCCGGGAACTGCGCGCCCGCCGCGCCGCCGAGGGCGGACTGCTCTCCCGCACCGCCGACCGCCTCAAGGACGCCGACCCCGAGCACCTGCGCGACACCGTCCGCAACCTCAACATCCGGCCCGTGTTCACCGCACACCCCACCGAGGCCGCCCGCCGCTCCGTCCTCAACAAGCTCCGCCGGATCGCCGCCCTCCTCGACACCCCCGTCATCGCCAGCGACCGGCGCCGCCTCGACACCCGCCTCGCCGAGAACATCGACCTCGTCTGGCAGACCGACGAACTGCGCGTCGCCCGCCCCGAACCCGCCGACGAGGCCCGCAACGCCATCTACTACCTCGACGAACTCCACGCGGGCGCGGTCGGCGACGTCCTGGAGGACCTGACGGCCGAACTGGAACGCGTCGGCGTCCACCTCCCCGACGACACCCGCCCCCTCACCTTCGGCACCTGGATCGGCGGCGACCGCGACGGCAACCCCAACGTCACCCCCCAGGTCACCTGGGACGTCCTCATCCTCCAGCACGAACACGGCATCAACGACGCCCTGGAGATGATCGACGAACTGCGCGGCTTCCTCTCCAACTCCATCCGCTACGCGGGCGCCACGGAGGAACTGCTCACCTCCCTCCAGGCCGACCTCGACGCCCTCCCCGAGATCAGCCCCCGCTACAAGCGCCTCAACGCCGAGGAGCCCTACCGGCTCAAGGCCACCTGCATCCGCCAGAAGCTGGAGAACACCAAGCTCCGCCTCGCCAAGGGCACCCCCCACGAACCCGGCCGCGACTACCTCGGCACCGGCGAACTCCTCGCCGACCTGCGGATCATCCAGACCTCCCTGCGCCAACACCGCGGCGGACTCTTCGCCGACGGCCGCCTCGCCCGCACCATCCGCACCCTCGCCGCCTTCGGCCTCCAGCTCGCCACCATGGACGTACGCGAACACGCCGACGCCCACCACCACGCCCTCGGCCAGCTGTTCGACCGACTCGGCGAGGAATCCTGGCGCTACGCCGACATGCCCCGCGACTACCGCTCCAAGCTCCTCGCCAAGGAACTCCGCAGCAGGCGGCCCCTCGCCCCCACCCCGGCCCCCGTCGACGCCGCCGGCGAGAAGACCCTCGGCGTCTTCCAGACCGTCAAGCGCGCCCTCACCGTCTTCGGACCCGAAGTCATCGAGTCCTACATCATCTCCATGTGCCAGGGCGCCGACGACGTCTTCGCCGCCACCGTCCTCGCCCGCGAGGCCGGACTCATCGACCTGCACGCCGGCTGGGCCAAGATCGGCATCGTGCCCCTCCTGGAGACCACCGACGAGCTCAAGGCCGCCGACACCATCCTCGAGGACATGCTCGCCGACCCCTCCTACCGACGCCTCGTCGCCCTGCGCGGCGACGTCCAGGAGGTCATGCTCGGCTACTCCGACTCCTCCAAGTTCGGCGGCATCACCACCAGCCAGTGGGAGATCCACCGCGCCCAGCGCCGCCTGCGCGACGTCGCCCACCGCTACGGCGTCCGCCTGCGCCTCTTCCACGGCCGCGGCGGCACCGTCGGCCGCGGTGGCGGCCCCACCCACGACGCCATCCTCGCCCAGCCCTGGGGCACCCTCGAAGGCGAGATCAAGGTCACCGAACAGGGCGAGGTCATCTCCGACAAGTACCTCATCCCGGCCCTCGCCCGCGAGAACCTCGAACTGTCCGTCGCCGCCACCCTCCAGGCGTCCGCCCTGCACACCGCACCCCGCCAGTCCGTCGAGGCGCTCGCCCGCTGGGACGCCGCCATGGACCTCGTCTCCGACGCCGCCCACACCGCCTACCGGCGGCTGGTCGAGGACCCCGACCTGCCCACGTACTTCCTGGCCTCCACCCCCGTCGACCAGCTCGCCGACCTGCACCTCGGCTCCCGGCCCTCCCGCCGCCCCGGCTCCGGCGTCTCGCTCGACGGACTGCGCGCCATCCCGTGGGTGTTCGGCTGGACCCAGTCCCGGCAGATCGTCCCCGGCTGGTACGGCGTCGGCTCCGGCCTCAAGGCCCTGCGCGAAGCCGGCCTCGACACCGTGCTCGACGAGATGCACCAGCAGTGGCACTTCTTCCGCAACTTCATCTCCAACGTGGAGATGACCCTCGCCAAGACCGACCTGCGCATCGCCCAGCACTACGTCGACACCCTCGTCCCCGACGAGCTCCGCCACGTCTTCGACACCATCAAGGCCGAACACGAACTCACCGTCACCGAGGTCCTGCGCGTCACCGGCGAACAGGAACTCCTCGACGCCGACCCCGTCCTCAGGCAGACCTTCAGCATCCGCGACGCCTACCTGGACCCCATCTCCTACCTCCAGGTCGCCCTCCTCAAGCGCCAGCGCGACGCCGCCGAAGCCGGCGAACAGCCCGACCCGCTGCTCGCCCGCGCCCTGCTGCTCACCGTCAACGGAGTCGCCGCCGGCCTGCGCAACACCGGCTGACCCGGAAGACGCCGCTGGAAGACGACAGTGCCCCCGGTCCCGTACACCCCGTACGGGACCGGGGGCACACCCCGTCTCAGACCACCACGAACGCCCCCGTCAGCAGCGCCGCCCCCGACAACGCCATCACCCACGCCACCCGCGTCCGCCGCAGACCACCCGCCACGACCACCGACGCCAGCAGCAGCGCACCCCCCAGCGGCACCCACGCGTAGAGGATCCCCGCAGGCCCCCCACGGACCCCCTCCACGCCCCCCGGCTTCAGCACCACCGTGTACGTCCGGCCCTCCTCCACGGCCACCGAACGCTCCAGCCGCACCTCCGCACGCGGCTGCGAACCCGCGGACAGCGGCGCGTACGGACCGGCACACGTCCCCCCGGCACACCGCGCGACCTCCACCGTGCCGCGCTCCCGCCCCTTCGTCAGCATCGCGTGCTGCGCCGTACCCCACGACGCCCACACCCCCGCGATCAGGATCAGCGCGGCGACCGTGCCCATCGCCGCGAACCGGCCGAAGCGCAGGGCGGAGGTGCCACGGGAGGAACGGGCAGCGGGAGACATGGCCGAGATCCTTGGCCATGACCTCGCAGTCGGTCAACTCCACTGGGGGGCCACACCGGACAACCCCACCGAAGCCCCCTCAGCAGGTCACGAGTTGTACGTCCCCTGCGCCCGCTCCAACCCCTCGATCACCAGACACTCCACCGCGTCCGCCGCACGGTCCACGAAGTAGTCCAGCTCCTTGCGCTCCACCGACGAGAAGTCCTTCAGCACGAAATCCGCCACCGGCATCCGCCCCGGCGGCCTGCCGATCCCGAACCGCACCCGGTGATAATCCCGCCCGAACGCACCCGTCAGCGACTTCAGCCCGTTGTGACCGTTGTCCCCGCCACCCAGCTTCAACCGCAGCGTCCCGTAGTCGATGTCCAGCTCGTCATGAACCGCCACCACACGCCCCACCGGGACCTTGTAGAAGTCCCGCAACGCGTTCACCGGACCACCCGACAGATTCATGTACGACATCGGCTTCGCCAGCACCACCCGACGGTTCCCCGGACCCGGAGGACCGATCCTGCCCTCCACCACCTGCGCCTGGGCCTTCCCCGCCCGCTTGAACCGGCCGCCCATCCGCTCCGCCAGCAGATCCGCCACCATGAACCCCACGTTGTGCCGGTTCATCGCATACCCCGGCCCCGGATTCCCCAGCCCCACCACCAGCCAGGGACCCGCCGCGCCGGCCTCGTCCGTCGTCACGCCCATGCCTCCTCCACACGCGCCGTCCGCACCCGCGCACACGCGCCTCCCTGCACGTCGGCCGCTGCCCCGCACGGGAACAGCGGCCGACGAAACGACTCACCCGGAGGATCAGGCCTCGGCGGCCTCTTCACCCTCGCCCTCGGGCGCTTCCTCGGCCTGCGCGGCCAGCACCTGGAGGACCACCGTGTCCTCCTCGACGGCCAGCGTCACGCCGGAGGGCAGCTCGATGTCCTTGGCGAGGACGGAGGCACCGGCCGCCAGACCCTCGACGGACACGGTCACACCATCCGGGATGTGCGTCGCCTCGGCCTCGACCGGCAGCGCCGACAGGACGTGCTCCAGCAGGTTGCCACCCGGCGCCAGCTCACCCTCGGCCTGCACGAAGATCTCGACCTGGACCTTCTCACCACGCTGCACCAGCTGCAGGTCGACGTGCTCCAGGAAACCCTTCAGCGGGTCACGCTGCACAGCCTTCGGGATCGCCAGCTCGTTCGACTTGCCGTCGATGTCCAGCGCGATCAGCACGTTCGGCGTACGCAGCGCCAGCAGCAGCTCGTGGCCCGGGAAGGTCAGGTGCAGCGGGTCCGAACCGTGCCCGTACAGGACACCCGGAACGTTGTTCTCACGACGGATACGGCGCGCGGCACCCTTGCCGAACTCGGTGCGCGTGGTCGCGGAGATCTTTACCTCGGACATGGTCACTCCTCGAAGTCAGAAACGGACGTGGTCACCCGGCCACGAACGGCCTGCTACGAAGAGCGCGTCGATAACGGACCGCCGTACGACTTCACCGAAGCGGTACGGCCTCCCTCGCCGAGCAACTGAAGCAGTCTACTCGGACCAGGAGGCCGCACCCAAAACGATCATCGGGGCCCGCACGGACGCCCGACCGCAGAACCCTTACTGCTCGTCGAACAGACTCGTCACGGAACCGTCCTCGAACACCTCACGCGCCGCACGCGCGATCGTCGGCGCGATCGACAACACCTTGATCTTGTCCAGCGACTCACCCAGCTCGATCGGCGTCGGCAACGTGTCCGTGAACACGAACTCACTCACCCGCGAGTTCTTCAGACGGTCCGCCGCCGGACCCGACAGCACACCGTGCGTCGCCGTCACGATGACATCCTCCGCACCGTGCGCGAACAACGCGTCCGCCGCCGCACAGATCGTGCCACCCGTGTCGATCATGTCGTCCACCAGCACACACACGCGGCCCTTCACCTCACCGACCACCTCGTGCACGGTGACCTGGTTCGCCACGTCCTTGTCCCGGCGCTTGTGCACGATCGCCAGCGGCGCACCCAGCCGGTCACACCAGCGGTCCGCCACCCGCACACGACCCGCGTCCGGCGACACCACCGTCAGCTTCGAACGGTCCACCTTCGCACCCACGTAGTCCGCCAGCAGCGGCAGCGCGAACAGGTGATCCACCGGACCGTCGAAGAAGCCCTGGATCTGATCCGTGTGCAGATCCACCGCCAGCAGCCGCGTCGCACCCGCCGTCTTCATCAGATCCGCGATCAGACGCGCCGAGATCGGTTCACGACCCCGGTGCTTCTTGTCCTGCCGCGCGTAACCGTAGAACGGCACGATCACCGTGATCGACCGCGCCGAAGCACGCTTCAGCGCATCGATCATGATCAACTGCTCCATGATCCACTTGTTGATCGGAGCCGTGTGGCTCTGGATCAGGAAACAGTCGGCACCACGAGCCGACTCCTGATACCGCACATAGATCTCGCCATTGGCGAAGTCGAAGGCCTTCGTCGGAACGACCCCGACCCCCAGCTGACGGGCGACCTCCTCGGCAAGCGCGGGGTGTGCGCGGCCGGAGAAGAGCATCATCTTCTTCTCGCCGGTCGTCTTGATCCCGGTCACAGCACTGTCTCCTCAGAGGTGTCGCAGCAGGTGGGCGTGCAGATGTGCACTTATCACGGTACGCCGTCTTCGAGCCGGCAAAATCCGGTCAGCCCTCCTCGGCCGACCCCCGGGAAGCCTCCTCGGCGGCCTGCGCCGCAGCACTCCCCGGACGCTTGCGAGCCACCCAACCCTCGATATTCCGCTGCTGACCACGGGCCACGGCCAGCGAACCGGGCGGCACATCCTTCGTGATCACCGAGCCGGCAGCCGTGTAAGCGCCGTCCCCGATCGTGACAGGTGCCACAAACATGTTGTCCGAACCCGTCTTGCAGTGCGAGCCGACCGTCGTGTGGTGCTTGTGCTCCCCGTCATAGTTGACGAACACACTCGCCGCACCGATGTTCGAAAACGCGCCGATCGTGGCATCCCCCACATACGACAGATGCGGAACCTTCGTCCCCTCACCGATCGACGCGTTCTTCGTCTCCACATACGTACCGATCTTGCCCTTACGCGCCAACCGCGTCCCCGGACGCAAATACGCGAACGGACCCACCGACGCCTCCGGACCCACCTCGGCACCCACCGCCACCGTGTTGTCCACCCGCGCCCCCGCACCCACCACGGTGTCCGTCAACCGCGTGTTCGGACCCACCTCACACCCCTCCGCGAGATGCGTCGCACCATGCAACTGCGTACCCGGATGGACGACCACATCCCGCTCGAACGTCACGGCCGAATCGACCCACGTCGAAGCCGGATCCACCACCGTCACACCCGACAGCATCGCCGCGGTCAACAACCGGTCGTTCAGGATCCGCCGCGCCTCCGACAACTGCACACGGTTGTTGATCCCCGCGATCTCCCGGTGATCCCCCGCCACCGACGCACCCACCCGGTGCCCCGCCCCCCGCAGGATCCCCAGCACATCCGTCAGGTACTCCTCACCCTGACTGTTGTCCGTACGCACCTGCTTCAGAGCATCCGCCAGCAGCGCACCGTCGAACGCGAACACACCCGAATTGATCTCCCGGACCGCCAGCACCTCCGCCGACGCGTCCTTGTGCTCCACGATCGCCGTCACCGCACCGGAGCCGTCCCGCACGATCCGCCCGTAACCGGTGGCGTCCGGCACCTCCGCCGTCAGCACCGTCACCGCGTTCCCGTCCGCCGCGTGCGTCTGCGACAGCCGGCGCAACGTCTCACCCGTCAGCAACGGCGTGTCACCACACACCACCACCACGGTCCCCTCCACGGAACCGCCCAACTCCTCCAGACCCATCCGCACGGCATGCCCCGTGCCGTTCTGCTCCTCCTGCACCGCGGTACGGACGGCGGGAGCGATCTCGGCGAGGTGCGCGGTCACCTTCTCGCGGGCGTGGCCCACGACGACGACCAGGTGCGCCGGGTCGAGTTCACCGGCGGCGGCGAGGACGTGGCCCACCAGGGAACGGCCACAGATGTCGTGCAGAACCTTCGGTGTGGCCGACTTCATACGGGTGCCCTCACCCGCTGCGAGTACGACGACGGCTGCCGGGCGGTTGGCGCTCACGGGGATGCCCTTCGGCTGTTCGGGGAGGGGGTGACATCCGCAGGATACCGGGGCGGGTGTGGGGGGACATGAGTGCGGGCCCTGACGTGGTCGTCAGGGCCCGCACAGCGCAGCTCCCCCATCAGGATTTGAACCTGAACTTAAGGGACCAAAACCCTCAGTGCTGCCTGATTACACCATGGGGGATGAAACTCGACTGAACCGGACATTTGGTCAGGTCGCCGAGTCGGCACCCAACACTATGCCGTACCAGGAGCCTTCGATGCGACGGTACAGATCGGCGCCCTGGAGGACTTTGATCACCAAGCAGCCCCGGTACGACTCACCCACGTTCTTCCGGACGGTCTTGGGGCTGTGCCGCTTGAGCGTCGTCTTGTTGAAGGCGCTGCGGGCGGCCCCCACCAGTTCGGCCCAGTATCGCTCCGCACCTGTCACGTCGGCGTTCTCGTGGATCATGACCGTGAACCGGAGGCGCTCGCGTTCGACTCCGAGCAGGTCCAGCCAGGCGAGGTACACCTTGATCATGCCGGGGTCGCTGTTGACGAATGTGACGTTCTCGCGGCGGTCGTAGGACTTGTCCTTGGTGCCCTCCGCCCAGTAGAGGCCCACGCCGATCAGGAACAGTTCACGGGCCGACAGGCCGCCGACCGCCTGTTTGGCTGCTTCCTTCGTGCGTCGTCGCTCCTCGTCCCGTACGCGCAGTTTCGCTTCCCATCCACGTCGTGCGATGGCCGCGGCCTCCTCGGGTGTGCGTCGGCGTTCCGGCTTCGGCAGGTCCCGCACCCCACAGGGACACCGAGCTCCTGGAGCAGCCGAGTTCGGCCTCGATCCGGTCGTAGGTCCAGCCCTGGAGGCGCAGCTCGCGCGCTCGGGCGCGGAGGTCGTCCTTGGCGCGCGGGCGTTTCGTTCAGGGCGGCGGCGGTTCTCCCTTCACCAGCTGGTTGAGGATGTCGTTGTTGTGGACCTTCAGCTCGTCGCGGATCTGCCGGAGGCTGTAGCCCGCCCGTCGCAGGGCCACCGCCCGGTCGCGCAGGGCTTCGAAGTCGGCGTACTTGCCGGGTGAATGTGTCACCCGCATACCGTCCGGCCGGAATGGTGTGTTCCGTGGTCGAACGGTGAGCGGTTCAGCAGTTCGAGGGATTTCGGGGCGTACCGCGTCCGATCGGTCACCGTGTGTGGTGTGGGTAGGTCGTGGAAACTCGCCGGATATCGGGTGGGGGGCGCCCGTAGGGTGGAGGTATGACCACGACGGGGGAAGAGCTGGTGGCGGCCCGGGGAGGGCCGTGGTGGTGGGAGCGGCGGCGTAGTGCCGTGCTGGATGTGGGTCTCGCGGTGGCGTCCGCGGTGGAGTGCGGTCTGGAGGGGATCCCGTTCGCGTGGGCGGCGGGGATTCCGGTGGCCGTGGGGGTCGTGTTCGGTCTGCTGGCCGGGTCGGTGTTGCTGGTGCGGCGGCGGTGGCCGGTCGCGGTGGTGCTGGTGGCGATCGCGGTGACGCCGGCGTCGATGGGGTTCCTGTTGGGAATCGTGGGTCTGTATTCGCTGGCGGCGTCGGATCTGCCGCGGCGGTTCATCGGTTCGCTGGCCGGGATGCAGTTCGCCGCGGTGTTGATCGTGATGTTCGTGCGGATGCGGCAGGACCTGGCGCGTGAGGGTGTGGACGTCGAGGACTGGATCGTGCCGTTCGCGTCGATCACGACGGCGTTGGGGGTGACGGCTCCTCCGCTGCTGATGGGGCTGTACGTGGGGGCGCGGCGGCGGTTGATGGAGAGTTTGCGGGAGCGTGCGGACAGTCTGGAGCGGGAGCTGCAGTTGTTGGCGGAGCGGGCCGAGGAGCGGGCGGAGTGGGCTCGGGGTGAGGAGCGGACGCGGATCGCCCGTGAGATGCATGACGTGGTGGCGCACCGGGTGAGTCTGATGGTGGTGCATGCGGCGGCGTTGCAGGCGGTGGCGCGGAAGGATCCGGAGAAGGCGGTGCGCAATGCCGCGCTGGTGGGGGACATGGGGCGGCAGGCGTTGACGGAGTTGCGGGAGATGTTGGGGGTGTTGCGGTCTTCGGGGGGTGGGGGGCGGCTTCGGGAGGTGCCGTTGGCGGCGGTGGGGGTGGCGGCTGCGGCTGCGGCGTCGCGTGCGGTGGGTGAGCCGGCGGGTGCGGGTGAGGGTGAGGGGCCGTGTCTGTCGGAGATCGAGGAGTTGGTGGGGCAGTCGGCGGCTGCGGGGATGGCGGTGGAGCTGTCGGTGGAGGGAGAGAGCCGTGTGTGTGCGCCGGAGGTGGAGTCGACGGCGTACCGGGTGGTGCAGGAGGCGTTGACGAACGTCCACAAGCATGCGGCGGGTGCGAGGACGTATGTGCGTCTGGCGTATCGGGTGTCGGAGATCGCGATGCAGGTGGAGAACGAGCCGCCGGTGGGGGCGGGGGGTGCGGCGGGGTTGCCGTCGGGGGGGAACGGTTTGGTGGGGATGAGGGAGCGGGTGTCGGCGTTGGGTGGGGTGTTCGTGTCGGGGCCGACGGATGCGGGGGGTTTTCGGGTGTCTGCGGTGATTCCGTCGTCGTAGGCCGGCGGAACCGGTCGTGGGGGTCAGCCGGCGGTGAGGCGGGTGGGCTGGATGCCGGTGACGAGGGTGGTGATGCCGTGGTCGATGGTGGGGCCGAGGTACCAGTCGCCGGTGTGGTCGAGGGCGTAGACGCGGCCTTGGGTGTCGATGGCGAGGAGTGCCTGGGTGTCGGTTTCGGCGCCGAGGGGGCTGACGTCGGTGTCGAGGGCGCGGCCGAGGTCGGCGAGGGTGCGGGCGGCGTGGAGGCCGTGGAGGGGGTCGAGGTGGAGGGTCGTGGGGGCGATCTGGCGGCCGGGTCCGGTGGGGGTGATGTGGAGTCCGCCGAATTCGGCCCAGGCTTCGACGGCGGCGGGGAAGACGGCGTGGCGGTGGCCTGCGGGTGAGGTGTGGTCGCGGAGGGTGTCGGCCCAGATCTCGGCTTGTTTGATGTCCCAGCGTCCGGGTTGCCATCCGGCGGTGCGCAGGGCTGCGTCGACGGGGACGGCGAAGCGGGTGGTGGAGGTGCGGTCGGTGTGCATGTGCTCTTCGTTCGTCGTGGTCGTGGGGTGGGGGTTCAGCCGTCGGTGGCGGCGGGGTCGACCGTGCGGACGCCGAAGTGGGCGGTGAGGGCGGTGCAGGCGCGGCAGGGGGGTGCGTAGCTGTCGTGGAGGGGGTCGCCGTCCTCGCGGATGCGCCGGGTGGTGATTTTGGCTTGTTTGAGGGCTTTGCGTGCTTCGCCGTTGGTCATGGGTCTGCGTGCGGCGCGTTTGCTGCGCTGGGCGTCGACGGTGGTGATGTGCCGGGAGATGAGGATGGTTTCGGCGCAGCGGCCGGTGAAGCGGTCGCGTTGGTCGCTGGTGAGGGTGTCGAGGAAGTCCTGGACGAGGGGGTGGAGGGCGGGGGGTGTGTCGCCGCGTGCGGGGGTGCAGGTGAGGGTGGTGCCGCGGACGGTGAGGGCGGCGGCGATGGTGGGGAGGATGCCGTCGCGGCGGTGGTGGAGGGTGGGGGTGTGGGTGGGGTCGGTGGCGCTCCAGCCGATGCGCGGGTCGCCGGTGCGGGGGTCGCCGGATGGGCCGGTGTGTGTTCCTGTGTGCGTCACGTTCATGATCGTCATCCCCTCCCGGGTGTCTCCCCGGAGGTCACAGGGTGCCAAATGGCGTGGCTGATGCGGAAGCTGGGGCGTGGCGACACGCCCGGGTTTGGGCGGGCTGTCACGGGAGGGTGACGGTTGGTCACGGAAGTGGAGGGGTGGGTGACCGGTGCCGGTGACCGGTGGGGGTGTACCGCATAGGCTGTCGGCACCGCGATCCATGCGGTGATCCGTGCGGTTGTGTGTGCGGGCGCTGTGGGGTCGGGGCGGTAAGTAGTCGAGACAGACGTGACAGTCGATTACGTTCCGTAGCTGTCCGAAGGGGGCGGTGCGGGTCGTACAGAGTGCCGCAGGGGGCAACCGCCATGACGACAGGTCGGCTCGGGCTGGGGGCTCCTCCTGGCCGCCAGGCTGGGGGCGGGGTCGCGCCGCCGAACGCTGCCTATGCGGGGCAGGTCGTGCACTTCCCGGATCCGGTGCGGGCGGCTCGTCATCCGCGGGGGGTGCGGGTGGATGAGCGTGGTTATCCGGATTTCTCTCCCTATGCGCGTGCGGCGGTGGAGATCGCGGATCCGCCGGAGGGTTTCGGTGTCGACGAGTTGCGTCTGACGGATTACGTGTCGGCGAACGCGGCGCTGGCGGCGGACGGGCACGAGTTGTGGGACACGGTGCCGGCGGTGGCGACGCCGCACGGCTGGACGTGGCACCACGTGGTGGGGTCGCGGCGGCTGGAGCTGGTGCCGGTCGAGGTGAAGGCGTTGCTGCGGCATCACGGTGGTGTGGCGACGGCGGTGGTGGACCACGAGAAGCGGGGGACGCGGCCGTTGCAGGAGACGCGGCCGGCGCATTTCGGGTTGCCGAAGTCGGGTGTGGCGGTGTCGGAGTCGCAGGTGCTGGGGGTCGAGGAGGATCTCGGGTACCGGTTGCCGGGTGCGTACCGGTCGTTCCTGAAGGCGGCGGGTGGTTGTGCGCCGGTGGGGACGGCGTTGGACGCGGAGCTGGGTCTGTTGGTGGACCAGCCGTTCTTCACGGTGCGGGACGAGGCGGCGGTCAATGACCTCGTGTATGTGAACAAGTGTCTGCGGGACCATCTCACCAAGGACTACCTGTGTGTCGCGTTCGTGCAGGGTGGTCTGCTGGCGGTGAAGGTGCGGGGTGAGCGGCAGGGTTCGGTGTGGTTCTGCGCGTACGACGATGTGCGGGACGTGGATGCGTCGTTGCCGCCTGCCGAGCGGGTGGAGCGGCTGTTGTTGTCGTGCGGTGAGGATTTCGACGTGTTCCTGTCGCGGCTCGCGGGGTCTCCGCCGGAGTTGGAGACGGTGGCGAATCTGATGGTGGACGGCGGGTTCGCGCGTGTCGTTCCGGTTTCGGCTGGGGAGTGAGGCTCGGCGATGGTGACGTTCGCGCAGGCGCAGGAGCGCGCCGAGGAGTGGGTCAACGGGGATGTGCCGGCGTACCAGCATCGTGAGGTGCGGGTGCGGGAGTTCGGTCTGGGGTTCGTGGTGTGGGCCGAGGACCGTGCGGAGGGGCCGCGTTCGGACGGTGGTGCGCAGCGGCTGGTGATCGCCCGGGACAGTGGTGAGGCGACGTTGTGGCCGGGGCTCGCGGTGGGTGAGGTGATCCGCAGGTACGAGGAGGAGTACGGCCGTGACGCGGCGGCGGCCGAGCCGGTGCCGGCGCCTGCGGCGCGGGTGGATCTGAATCAGACGTCGTTCTTGTTGAGTCCGCCGGAGTGGTTGCAGGAGGCGGCGGACCGGATGGGGATTCCGGATCGTCGGGGGGAGGGTTCGGGGTCGGTGGCGGCTCCGGCCGCGGATTCCGTTCCGGATCCGGAGCCGCGGGACGCGGTGCCGGCCGGCACGGGTGCGGAGCCGCGGGACGCGGGGCCGGGCGCTTCGGGTCCGCGGGACGCCGTGCCGGGTTCGCCGGGTTCCGGTGCGGGGGCTCCGGTGCCGGGTGCGGTGGCCGGGGCCGGTGGCGGGCCGGAGTGGCCCGCCGCGGGCGGGGGCGTTGTGGGGGCGGACGGTTCCGGGGCCGGGCAGGCGACTCCGTGGGCCGGTACGGACACCAACGCCGACGCCGGTGAGGACCGTTCCGTGCCGTTGCCGGAGACGGTGTTCGCGCAGCAGTTGAGCGAGTCGGGTGAGGACGGGCCGGCGTCGCCCCCGGCGGCGACGGCGGAGGCGCGGACGGCGTTGATCGCGGGTGGCAGTCAGCTGCCGCCGACGGCTGTGGCGCCGGCGGTTCCGGGGTCCGCGGCGGGGCGGGGGACGCCGCCGCCTCCGGCCGGTCCGGGTGTGCCGGAGCGGCCGCTCCCGTCGCACGCGGGTGACATCGCGGACGCCGCGACGAGCAAGGCGACTCGGCCGCCGCGACGGGGCGGGGGTCCGACGACGCCGCCCCCTCCGGGTGCGCCGGGGACTCCGGGTGCGCGGCCGGGCGGCTCGCCGGCGAGTGGTCCGGCGGGCGGGTACGTGCCGACGCAGATGGTGTCGTCGCTGGGCCCGGAGGGGCCGGGTGCGCCGACTCCGCCTCCTCCCGGTGCGCCGACCCCCCCTCCGCCCGGTGCGCCGAGCGTGCCCGGGGGTACGCCGCCGGGTGCGGTGCACCACGCGGCGACGATGTTCGCCGACCCGGGCGGGCCGGGTGCGCCCGTGCCCCCGGGGCCTCCCGGCGCTCCCGCTGCTCCCCAGCCGCCCGGTGCTCCCCAGCCGCCCGCTGCCCCGGGGGGCGGGCGTGGGCCGGTGCACCATGCGGAGACGGTGCTGGCCGCGCCCCCGGTGGGCGGTCCCGGTGTGCCTCCGCCGCCGGCTCCGCCCGGTGTGCCGGGTGGTGTTCCCCCGGTGCCGCCGGGGGCCGTGCCGCCGCCGGGTGCGCCTGTGCCGGGTCTTGCGGGGCAGCCGCCGGCGTACGGGTATCCGCAGCAGCCGGCCGGTCAGCCGACGGTCGGTCCCGGCTACCAGGCCGTGCTGCGCTACCGGGCGCAGGACGGCAGTGAGCAGCAGTTGATCCGGCGTTCGGCGCCGGGTACGCCGCATCCGGAGTGGCAGATCTTCCACGAGCTGCGCGCCATGAACGTGCCGCCGGACCAGGTCCTGGAGCTGCACACCGAGTTGGAGTCGTGCGCGCTGCCGGGTGCCTACTGTGCGCGGATGATCCGTGAGCAGTGGCCGCAGGCGCGGATCACGTCGATCGCGCCGTACGGCACGGATCACGCGAGCCGTCAGCAGGGCATGCAGCAACTGCTGGCCCACCAGGGTGAGTTGCATCAGGTGGCGGACGGTCCGGCGCGTCCGGCGCCGGTGCGTGCGCCGATTCCTCCGGTGCCTTTGGTGCCTCCGGTGCCGCCGGAGGCGATCGCGCAGGAGCTGGCGGGGGCGTTCGGGCCGGGGGTGTTCCGGTTCGAGCAGGCGGCGGTGTCCCGGCAGGGTGTGCCGCCGGTCGTGGCGCACACGCTGGTGGTGGCGGGGCTGCCGGTGGACATGGGCCCGTTCTTCTGGGCGCAGGCGCAGCCGGGACGTCCGGTGCCGACGCTGGCGGAGCTGGCGGTGGAGCGGGGTGTGCAGGCCGCTCCGGACGCGGGCTCGTACCTGGTGATGGGCAGTGACTTCGGCAAGGCGATCTGTGTGCAGTACGGCACGGCGAACATCGTCGCGGTGCCGGTGGAGGCCGGGCCGGGCGGTGTGTCCGTGCCGCCGCAGTTCGTGAACACGGGTCTGCCGGAGTTCGCGAGGTGTCTGGCGCTGCTGGGCCGGATGTGGCGGTTGCGGTTCGGGCTGAACCAGGAGCAGGCGGGCCGCTGGACGGTCGATTTCCAGGCGCAGTTGGCCGCGCTGGACCCGGCGGCGCTGGGTTCGCCGGAGAGCTGGTGGTCGGTGCTGCTGGAGCAGATGTGGGACGGGCTGCTGTGACCCGTCGTCGCTGAACCTCGCGCGAGGTCAGGAGCCGGGCCCGGTCGGATGGACGACCGGGCCCGGCTTCTGCGTGTCCTCCGTGCGGAGTGTCGCGTTATGAACCCTTCCGCGTGATCCACCAAGATGTGCGCGATTCATCCCATTTCGTGCTCGGTCGTCGTGCCGGGTGTCGGGTCCGTCGGTGAAAGAGGGGTTCCAGGGTGAGCAGCGCATCGGTGTCGTCGCAGGGCTTCGAGGTCGTACGGGGGCGTGGTTACCGTCCCTTGCAGGTGATCGCGTACGTGGAGGCCCTGTCGAAGGAACGCGACTTGGCCTGGGAACGGGCGGCGCGGCTCACGGTGCTCGCCAGGGAGATGGAGGAGGAGCTGGAGCTGCTGCGGGTGCGGGTGGCGGGCCTGCCCGAGCAGACCTACGAGTCGCTGGGGGAGAGCGCGAGGAGGCTGTTCGAGCTGGCCGGGGAGGAGGCGACGGCCGTGCGGGAGGGGGCCCGGCAGCACGCGCGGGACGTGATGGACCTGGCGCGGGACGAGGCGGCCGGCGTGCGGGAGGAGGCGCGCGTGTACGCCGACACGGTGCGCGCCGGCGCCGACACCTGCGCGGGCGAGCGGCTGGACGCGGCCCGCGCGGAGGCCGACGAGATCCGGATCGAGGCCCGGCTGGAGGTGAAGGAGCAGCGCGGGCGGATGCTGGCTGAGGTACGGGAGATGCGGGAGCGCACCTCGCGGACGCTCGCCGGGGTGGCCGGCGAGCAGGCGGAGCGGATGGACGCGGTGGAGCGGGAGGAGGCCGCGCGGGTGGCGGAGCTGGCCGCCCGTCAGGCGGAGGCGGAGGCGCGTGCGGAGCGCGAGCTGGCCGAGGCGCGGCAGGTGTTCGCCGAGGCGGAGGAGGCGGCGCGCCGCAGCGCGGAGGAGGCGCGGGAGCGGGCGGCGGAGGTGCTCGACGGGGCGCGCGTCCGGGCGGAGGAGATCGGGCGGGAGACGGAGCGGGTGCTGCGGGACCACGCCGACCGGCGGGAGGACGTGCAGGCGCACATGGACCATGTGTGCGCCAGCCTCAGTGCGTTGACGGGCCGGGTGGTGGACTGAGCCGGCGCCCGTCCCGCGCGGGCCGGCCGCGATGCGCGGGGGCGTGCCTGCGGGTAGCCCGGTCGGGGAGCGGGGTTGACCCTGACGCGGCGGGAGGGTGGAGCCTTGGACGGGGCCGTCGGTCGGACCGGCGTATGGCCCTTGGGGAGGAGGCGACCCTGAGACCGGCTCCACACTTCGGCGGAGTGCCCCTAGGGGTACCTCCGTACTACGGCTCGGGGAGAGGTCGTACCGGCGGAGGACGAGACGGGGCGGGAGGTGTCCTTAGTCTGGCCTTACGCCATCGGGGGGTGGCGGAGCCCAGCACCGGGGGTGGGGTTTTCCTCAGGAGAAGACTGCGCTGAGCACCAGCGCGCCCGGCCCTCCTCCACCGCCAGACTGAAGCACACCGGACGAACACGCACCGGGCACGCACCGGGACGGCCGCCGAGCACGGCGGGTGGCCGCAGGGGCTGTGCGTTCCTTTCGCTGACCGACTTAGGAGACTTACCGTGACATCGGCTGTGACCATTCCCAGGCACGGGGGCACTGGCGGGAGCACGGCCGTTGCCGCGCGGGCGCGGCAGGTCGTGAAGGCGTACGGGTCGGGTGAGACCCGGGTCGTCGCCCTCGACCACGTCGACGTGGACATCGCCCGCGGCCGCTTCACCGCGATCATGGGCCCCTCGGGGTCGGGCAAGTCCACCCTGATGCACTGCCTGGCCGGTCTCGACACGGTGACGTCCGGGCAGATCTACCTGGACGAGACCGAGATCACCGGTCTGAAGGACAAGAAGCTCACCCGGCTGCGCCGGGACCGGATCGGGTTCATCTTCCAGGCGTTCAACCTGCTGCCGACGCTGAACGCGATCGAGAACATCACGCTGCCCATGGACATCGCGGGCCGCAAGCCCGACAAGGCGTGGCTGGACCGGGTCGTGGAGACCGTCGGCCTCGCCGGACGGCTCAGGCACCGGCCGACGCAGCTGTCCGGCGGACAGCAGCAGCGGGTCGCCGTGGCGCGGGCCCTGGCCGCCCGGCCGGAGATCATCTTCGGGGACGAGCCGACCGGGAACCTCGACTCCCGTGCCGGCGCCGAGGTCCTGGGCTTCCTGCGCCGCTCGGTCGACGAACTGGGCCAGACCATCGTCATGGTCACCCACGACCCGGTCGCCGCCTCCTACGCGGACCGGGTGCTGTACCTCGCCGACGGCCGCATCGTCGACGAGATGCACCAGCCGACCGCCGAGCAGGTCCTGGACCGCATGAAGGACTTCGACGCCCGGGGGCGCACGTCATGACCGTCCTGAAGACCTCGATGCGCAACTTCTTCGCGCACAAGGGCCGCATGGCGCTGTCGGCGGTGGCGGTCCTGCTGTCGGTGGCGTTCGTCTGCGGGACGCTGGTGTTCACCGACACCATGAACACGACGTTCGACAAGCTGTTCGCGGCCACGTCGTCGGACGTCACGGTCAGCTCCAAGAGCGCCTCCGACGGCGGCGAGACGACCTCCGGCAACGGCAAGCCGCCCGTCGTACCGGCCTCCGTGCTCGACGAGGTGAAGGGCGCGGACGGCGTGAAGTCGGCCGAGGGCACCGTGTTCTCCACCTCGGTGACCGTCGTCGACAGCGACAAGGACAGCCTCTCGCCGACCAGCGGCGGCCCGACCATCGTCGGCAACTGGAACGCCAACGACGCCCGCACCATGGACATCACCTCCGGCGCGGCGCCCGCGGGCGCCGACCAGGTGATGGTCGACGCCGACACCGCCGACAAGCACGGCCTGGAACTCGGTGACGAGGTCGGCGTCATCAGCGCGGTCGGCACGCACCGGGCGAAGGTCTCCGGCATCGCCGACTTCACCGTCACCAACCCCGGCGCCGCGATGTTCTTCCTGGACCTCGCGACCGCGCAGCGGACCCTGGTCGGCGAGAGCGGCGTCTACACCCACGTCAACGTCACCGCCGCGGACGGCGTCAGCGACGAGCGGCTGAAGGAGCACGTCACGGCGGCGCTCGGCGGCGCGTACAAGGTGCAGACCGCCAAGGAGACCGCGGACGCCAACAAGGAGAGCGTCGGCGACTTCATGAACGTCATGAAGTACGCGATGCTCGGCTTCGCCGGGATCGCCTTCCTCGTCGGCATCTTCCTGATCATCAACACCTTCTCCATGCTGGTCGCCCAGCGCACCCGGGAGATCGGCCTGATGCGGGCGATCGGCTCGTCCCGCAAGCAGGTCAACCGCTCGGTGCTGATCGAGGCGCTGCTGCTCGGCGTGATCGGCTCGGTCCTCGGCGTCGGCGCGGGCATCGGTCTCGCCGTAGGCCTGATGAAGCTCATGGGCCTGATGGGCATGGAGCTGTCCACGAACGACCTCACCATCGCCTGGACCACCCCGGCGCTCGGACTGCTCCTCGGCGTCGTCGTCACCGTCCTCGCCGCCTACCTGCCCGCCCGCCGGGCCGGGAAGATCTCCCCGATGGCCGCGCTGCGCGACGCCGGGACTCCGGCGGACGCCAGGGCCGGCTGGATCCGCGGCGGGATCGGCCTGGTCCTCACCGGCGCCGGCGGGGCCTGCCTCTACCTGGCGGGAACCGCCGACAAGGCCACCGACGGCTCCCTGTGGCTGGGCCTGGGCGTGGTGCTGTCCCTGATCGGCTTCGTCGTCGTCGGCCCGGTGCTGGCGAGCGGTGTGGTCCGCGTCCTCGGCGCCGTCCTGCTGCGGGCCTTCGGACCCGTGGGCCGCATGGCCGAGCGCAACGCGCTGCGCAACCCGCGCCGCACCGGCGCGACCGGCGCAGCGCTGATGATCGGCCTGGCGCTGGTGGCCTGCCTGTCCGTGGTCGGCTCCTCCATGGTCGCCTCGGCCACCGAGGAACTTGACAAGACGGTCGGTACGGACTTCATCATCGGCAACGACATGGGCCAGCTGGTCGTCCCCGAAGCCGTGGAGGCCGTCAAGGCCGTCGGGGCCGTCGACCGGGTCACCCAGTACAAGTGGACCAAGGCCGACTTCACCACGCCCGACGGCAGGACCACCGACGACACCGCGATCACCGCGGCCGACCCGACGTACGCCACCGACCTGCGGGTCGAGACCGTCGCCGGGAAGCTCGCCGACGCCTACCGGCCCGACTCGATGTCCGTCCACGAGGACTTCGCCAAGGACCACGACGTCCGCGTCGGCTCCGTGATCGAGGTCGCCTTCAAGGACGGGACGACGGGCTCCCTGACGGTCCGGGCCATCACCAGCAGCGAGGCGGTCGTCGACGCGGGCGCGATGTACACGTCCACCGCCACCCTCGCCAAGTACGTGCCGGCCGACAGGATGCCCCTGGACCAGATGGTCTTCGCCTCGGCGAAGGACGGGCAGAAGGACGCCGCGTACACGGCCCTCAAGGAGGCGCTGCACGACTTCCCGCAGTACGAGGTGCGCGACCAGACCGACTACAAGGAGGCGCTGCAGAACCAGATCGGCCAGCTGCTGAACATGATCTACGGTCTGCTGGCCCTGGCGATCGTCGTGGCGGTCCTCGGTGTGGTGAACACCCTGGCCCTGTCGGTCGTCGAGCGGACCCGGGAGATCGGCCTGATGCGGGCCATCGGCCTCTCGCGCCGCCAGCTGCGCCGCATGATCCGCCTGGAGTCGGTCGTGATCGCCCTCTTCGGTGCCCTGCTGGGCCTCGGACTGGGCATGGGCTGGGGCGCCACCGCCCAGCAGCTGCTCGCCCTGGAGGGTCTGAAGGTCCTCGACATCCCGTGGCCGACGATCATCGGCGTGTTCATCGGATCGGCGTTCGTGGGCCTCTTCGCGGCCCTGGTCCCGGCCTTCCGCGCCGGCCGCATGAACGTGCTGAACGCCATCGCCACCGACTAGCCACCGCACACGGGGGTTGCGGGGGAACGCCGGCGCCGGAAAGTCCCCGGGGACTTTCCGGCGCCGGCGCGTGCATGCCCGCACGGGCTCCGGGTGCGCGGTCACCCGGGGCCCGTCCGGCTGCCCGGGGGCGCGGGGAACTGCGCCGCCGGCCCCCGGCCGGGCCGCAGCCGCCCATGGACCGGCGGCCCCACGGCGAGAAGGCCCGGTGCGGAGCACGCGGGTCCAGGGGGCGGAGCCCTTGGTGTCCCCACGCCACCGATGACCGGGCGGCGTTCGTTGTCCACAGCCCCCGCGTCCGCGGATCCGCCGACGTACCCTGGACACCCCCGGCCCGCAGCGCGCGTCGGGCCCGTCGTGTTGCACACCCCCGGACGGAAAGCGCCCCGAATGAGCCTGCACGGTCTGCTCGACGCCGTAGTCAAGGACACCGCCCTCGCCGAGGCGGTCGCCGCCGCCGCGGACGGCAACCGCATGCACGTCGACCTGGTCGGCCCGCCCGCGGCCCGCCCCTTCGCCGTCGCCGCCCTGGCCCGCGACACCGGCCGCCCCGTCCTCGCGGTCACGGCCACCGGCCGCGAGGCGGAGGACCTGGCCGCGGCCCTGCGCTCCCTGCTCCCGCCCGAGGGCGTCGTGGAGTACCCGTCCTGGGAGACGCTCCCGCACGAGCGCCTCAGCCCCCGCAGCGACACCGTCGGACGCCGCCTCGCCGTCCTGCGCCGCCTGGCCCACCCCCGCCCCGACGACCCCGAGACCGGCCCGGTCTCCGTCGTCGTGGCGCCCGTACGTTCCGTGCTCCAGCCGCAGGTCAAGGGCCTGGGCGACCTGGAGCCGGTCTCCCTGCGGACCGGACAGAGCGCCGACCTGAACGAGGTCGTCACAGCCCTCGCCGCCGCCGCGTACGCACGCGTCGAGCTCGTCGAGAAGCGCGGCGAGTTCGCCGTACGCGGCGGCATCCTCGACGTGTTCCCGCCGACCGAGGAACACCCCCTGCGCCTGGAGTTCTGGGGCGACGACGTCGAGGAGATCCGCTACTTCAAGGTCGCCGACCAGCGCTCCCTGGAGATCGCCGAGCACGGCCTGTGGGCCCCGCCCTGCCGCGAACTGCTGCTCACCGACGACGTACGGGAGCGGGCGCGGGTCCTCGCCGAGCAGCACCCGGAGCTCGGCGACCTGCTCGGCAAGATCGCCGAGGGCATCGCGGTGGAGGGCATGGAGTCCCTGGCCCCCGTCCTCGTCGACGACATGGAGCTGCTGCTGGACGTGCTGCCCGAGGGGTCCATGGCCGTCGTCTGCGACCCCGAGCGGGTGCGCACCCGCTCCTCGGACCTGGTGGCCACGTCGCAGGAGTTCCTGCAGGCCTCCTGGGCGGCCACCGCCGGCGGGGGCGAGGCGCCCATCGACGTCGGCGCGGCCTCGCTGCGGTCCCTCGCGGACGTCCGGGGCCGGGCCCGCGAACTGGGCATGATGTGGTGGTCGGTGTCGCCGTTCGCCGCCGACGAGACGCTGACGTCCGCCGCCGACGCGGCGGACGGCTCGGACACCCTCAAGCTCGGCATGAACGCCCCCGAGGCCTACCGCGGCGACACCGCGCGGGCGCTCGCCGACACCAAGGGCTGGCTCGCCGACGGCTGGCGCACGGTGTTCCTCACCGAGGGCCACGGCCCGGCCGCCCGCACCGTCGAGGTGCTCGGCGGCGAGGGCATCGCCGCCCGCCTGGACAAGGACCTCGGCGAGATCACCCCGTCCGTGGTGCACGTCTCCTGCGGCTGCATCGACCACGGCTTCGTCGACACCGCGCTCAAGCTCGTGGTGCTCACCGAGACCGACCTGACCGGGCAGAAGGCCTCCGGCCGTGACGGCGCGCGGATGCCGGCCCGGCGGCGCAAGACCATCGACCCGCTCACCCTGGAGTCGGGCGACTACATCGTCCACGAGCAGCACGGCGTCGGCCGCTACATCGAGATGGTGCAGCGCACCGTGCAGGGCGCCACCCGCGAGTACCTGGTGGTGGAGTACGCCCCCGCCAAGCGCGGCCAGCCCGGCGACCGCCTCTACATCCCCACCGACCAGCTGGAGCAGATCACCAAGTACGTCGGCGGCGAGGCGCCCACCCTGCACCGGCTCGGCGGCGCCGACTGGACCAAGACCAAGGCGCGCGCCAAGAAGGCCGTCAAGGAGATCGCCGCCGACCTGATCAAGCTGTACAGCGCCCGGATGGCCGCCCCCGGGCACCCCTTCGGCGCCGACACCCCCTGGCAGCGGGAGCTGGAGGACGCCTTCCCGTACGCGGAGACGCCCGACCAGCTCACCACCATCGCCGAGGTCAAGGAGGACATGGAGAAGACGGTCCCCATGGACCGCCTGATCTGCGGCGACGTCGGCTACGGCAAGACCGAGATCGCGGTCAGGGCCGCCTTCAAGGCCGTGCAGGACGGCAAGCAGGTCGCCGTGCTCGTCCCCACCACGCTGCTGGTGCAGCAGCACTTCGGGACGTTCAGCGAGCGGTACGCGCAGTTCCCGGTGGCGGTGAAGGCGCTGTCCCGCTTCCAGACCGACACCGAGGCCAAGGCGGTCCTGGAGGGCCTGCGGGAGGGGTCGGTGGACGTCGTCATCGGCACCCACCGCCTGTTCTCCTCGGAGACCAGGTTCAAGGACCTGGGCCTGGTCATCGTCGACGAGGAGCAGCGCTTCGGCGTCGAGCACAAGGAGCAGCTGAAGAAGCTGCGCGCCAACGTCGACGTGCTGACGATGTCCGCCACGCCGATCCCGCGCACCCTGGAGATGGCCGTCACCGGCATCCGCGAGATGTCGACGATCACCACCCCGCCGGAGGAGCGCCACCCGGTGCTCACCTTCGTCGGCCCCTACGAGCAGAAGCAGATCGGCGCGGCCATCCGCCGTGAACTGCTGCGTGAGGGCCAGGTCTTCTACATCCACAACCGGGTCGAGTCGATCGACCGGGCGGCGGCGCGGCTGCGGGAGATCGTGCCGGAGGCGCGGATCGCCACCGCGCACGGCCAGATGTCGGAGTCGGCGCTGGAGCAGGTCGTCGTCGACTTCTGGGAGAAGAAGTTCGACGTGCTGGTGTCGACGACGATCGTCGAGTCCGGCATCGACATCTCCAACGCCAACACCCTCATCGTCGAGCGCGGCGACAACTTCGGCCTCAGCCAGCTGCACCAGCTGCGCGGCCGGGTGGGCCGGGGCAGGGATCGCGGCTACGCCTACTTCCTGTACCCGCCGGAGAAGCCCCTGACGGAGACCGCGCACGAACGCCTCGCCACCATCGCCCAGCACACCGAGATGGGCGCGGGCATGTACGTGGCGATGAAGGACCTGGAGATCCGCGGCGCCGGAAACCTCCTCGGCGGCGAGCAGTCCGGGCACATCGCCGGGGTCGGGTTCGACCTGTACGTGCGGATGGTGGGCGAGGCGGTCGCGGACTACCGGCGGCAGCTGGAGAGCGGTGGGATCGAGGAGGAGCCGCCGCTCGAGGTGAAGATCGAGCTGCCCGTCGACGCGCACGTCCCGCACGACTACGCGCCGGGTGAGCGGCTGCGGCTCCAGGCGTACCGGGCGATCGCCTCCGCCAACAGCGAGGAGGACATCACGTCCGTGCGCGAGGAGCTGGCCGACCGCTACGGCAAGCTGCCGGAGCCGGTGGAGAACCTGCTGCTGGTGGCGGGCCTGCGGATGCTCGCCCGTGCCTGCGGGGTCGGCGAGGTGGTGCTCCAGGGCAACAACATCCGCTTCGCGCCGGTGGAGTTGCGCGAGTCGCAGGAACTGCGCCTGAAGCGGCTCTACCCCGGCACGGTCATCAAGGCGCCCGCCCACCAGGTCCTGGTGCCCCGGCCGAAGACCGCGAAGGTGGGCGGGAAGCCGCTGGTCGGGCGGGACCTGCTGGGCTGGGTCGGGGAGTTCCTGACGTCGGTGCTCGGGTCCTGACGCAGGGGGCGGAAAGGGGCGCGGTCCTCACCACCGGGCTGCTCGCCACCCTTTGCGTCCACGGCGCCCGGACGGCACAGGGCCGTCCGGGCGGGGATCGCCGTGGACGGCCCTGACGAGTGCGTGAGCCTTACGGCTGGTCGGGGCGGTCGCGGTCCATTCCGAGCCGGCGTTCGGCCTGCTGCTGCCCGGTGTCGACGTGCTGCTCGTACTTGCCGCCGGTCCTCTCGTTCACCTTCTTCTCCGCGGCGTCCGAGGCCTTGTGGGCCTTCCCGCGTGCCGCCTTGTTGCTCTTGAACTTGTCGAGGATGCCCATACGAGGCTCCTTCCGGAGTACGACTCCGTACCGACGATACGCGTGGTATGCGAGGAATGCCCAAATCGCGTGGATATGGTCTGGACCTGTCCGGGGCCCCTCGCGTGGTCCGGACCTCTCGCTCGTTACGGTGAGATCCGGCGTCGGTCCGCCCCCGCCGGGGCAGGGATCAGCAGAGCGAGGGAGGGGCGCGGTGACGCGACACATGGGGTGGGGCAGGGGAATCCGGCACACGGGACCGGCGGTGATCGCCGCGGTGGCTCTCCTCGCCGGCTGCGACGGGCTCCCGGAGGCGGACTCCCCGGCCGGCGGCGGCAGCGGCGAGTCCGCCTCCGACGGCCGCGCCGTGAGCCCGCTGGACAACCCGGACGGCACCGGGCCGGGCCTCGCGCCCGTGACCGGCGAGCGGGACCGTGCGGCGGCCGTCACCCTCATCGAGAAGGTGACCACCAAGGGCCGCGGCCCGAAGACGGGCTACGAACGGGACGCGTTCGGCTACGCCTGGATGGACACCGCGGACGGGGTCCCGCTGGCGAGGAACGGCTGTGACACGCGCAACGACCTGCTGAAACTCCACGGGGAGAACGTCGAGTTCCGCAGCGGCTCCCGCTGCGTGGTCGTGTCGATGGACCTGTACGACCCGTACACGGGCAAGGACATCGCCTGGAAGAAGGCGAAAGCCGCCGAGGTGCAGATAGACCACGTCGTGCCGTTGTCCTACAGCTGGCAGATGGGCGCGTCGCGCTGGCCGGAGTCCAAGCGTGAACAGCTCGCCAACGACGCCCTGAACCTGCTCCCCGTCGAAGGCCGCGCCAACTCGGCCAAGTCCGACTCCGGCCCCGCCTCCTGGCTGCCGCCGGACAAGCAGATCCGCTGCTCCTACGCGATCCGCTTCGCCCAGGTCGCCCTCAAGTACGAGATGGCGGTGACGGCGGCCGACAAGGAGACGATGCTGGAGCAGTGCGGCGGCTGACCGGCCCACCCGGCCCATGAGCCCGGACGCCGCCCGCGTCCCGGCCCCGGACTCCGCGGCGGCGGACGGCCCTTCGAGCCGGTCCGCCCGGCCGGGCCCCCGCGCGCACCCCTTCCGGTCGCGGCCTCCCGGCCACCCGAACAGCGCAGCCGTACCGCACCCGGAGTGCCCGCACGGCTACGCGGCGCGAAGCTCGGACGGGGGTACATCTCCGGAAGGAAACGCATGCACCACATACTGCGCGGGCCGGTGACGACCGCGGTCGTCCTGGCCCTCGGCGCCTCCCTCACCGGCGCCGCCGTCACGGGCGGAGACCCCTCGGGGAACTCCGAGGCGACCGTCTCCCCGCCCGCCGGCACCCGCACGCAGCCCGCCTCGGGCACCTTCACCAAGCGCGTCGTGGCCACCGGGCTGCAGAACCCCTACGAGGTCGTCCGGGGTCCCGACGGAGCCCTGTGGGTCACCGAGAAGAGCGGCAAGAAGGTCACCCGCGTCGACCCCGGGTCGGGCGCCAGGAGCACGCTCCTCAGCCTGCCCGCAGCCGTGCACAGCGAGGGAGGCCAGGACGGCGTCCTCGGCCTGGCCGTCGAGCGGCGCGAGAACGGCGAGGTGTACGCGTACGTCTCGTACAGCTACGACATCGACAGCACCCCGGTCGTACAGGCCCGCACCAAGATCGAGCGCTACACCTACGACCCGGACCGGCAGCGGCTGCACAGCCCGAAGGCCGTCATCGCCGGCCTGCCGTCCGGCAACGACCACCAGTCGGCGCGGCTGCGCCTGGGCCCCGACGGCAAGCTGTACTACACCATCGGCGACCAGGGCGTGAACCAGTTCGGCAACACCTGCAGGCCCAGCTACGCCATGCGGCTGCCCACCGCCCACGAGGTCGAGGGCCGGGACTGGATCGCCTACCAGGGCAAGACGCTGCGGCTGAACACCGACGGCTCCGTCCCCTCGGACAACCCGGTCCTCGCCGGTGTGCGCAGTCACGTCCACACCTACGGGCACCGCAACGCCCAGGGGCTGGCCTTCGGGCCCGACGGCACGCTCTACTCCAACGAGCAGGGGCCGAAGACCGACGACGAGATCAACATCCTCGCCAAGGGCGGCAACTACGGCTGGCCGGACGTCTCCGGCTACCGCGACGACAAGGCGTACGTGTACGCCAACTGGTCCGCCTCCTGGCCCACGCCCTGCGACAAGCTGACCTTCAGCAACTTCGAGATCCCCAAGACGGTCCCGGTGGAGCGGGAGAGCGACTTCACCGAGCCCTTCGTGCGGCCGATCCACACCTTCGGCACCGTGGACTCCGACTTCGACTTCCAGGACCCGACGTGCGCCCGGGGCGAGATGTGGTCGGTGTGCTGGCCCACCATCGCCCCCTCCAGTTTCGAGCACTACGGGACGTCCCGGAAGTCCGCCGCAGCCACCGGCGACGGCCTCCCCGGCTGGGAGAACTCCCTGGTGATGACCACCCTCAAGGACGGCACGGTCTACCGTGTCGACCTCACCGGGAACGGCCAGGACGTCAGCGGCGTCACCGAGCTGATCGTGGAGGAGAACCGCTTCCGCGACACCGAGTTCAGCGCCGACGGCCTGTCCCTCTTCGTCGCGACCGACTCCGCGGGCCCCGTCCGTGACGAGACGGGCGCCCCGTCGACCGACCCCCTGGAGAACCCCGGCGCGATCATCGAGTACCGCTGGGAGTCCTGACCTCCCCGCCCCGCGCCGTCCCTGCGCATGCCCCGTCCCCCCGACAGGCCTGCGCCCGGGGGTGTCAGCTCAGGGCGTCGACGTCCAGGACCTCGCCCGTGGGCTTCTTCGCCGCCACCGGTGTGCCGTAGTCGGTGAAGGAGAGGGTGCCCGGGTCGGTGGCGGAGGCGCTGTCCAGGCGCAGGAGGTACGGCTCGCCCTCGGTGGCGACGTACAGCGTGAAGCGGTCCTCACCGTCCCGCGCGGTCAGCGTGATCGCGGGGGTGCCGTCGATCGTCGTGGTGGCGCCGCGGGCCGCGTCCGCGTCGCCCTTCTCCGCGCCGCCGAGGACCTCGTCGAGGTCGCAGAAGCCGGCCAGGTCCTCGGCGTCCGGGCCGGTGGCCGACATCTTCATCCACTTGCCGGCCAGCAGGGCCACCGCCGCGTCGACCTCGGCCTCGGGCTCGCCCTCGCTCTGGGCCCGCAGGAACTTCTCGTCGTAGCGCGCGTAGACGGTGTCGCCGGTCTTGATCAGCTCGGTCTCGCCCTGGCCGTCCATGCCCATCGTGCCGGCGCACTCGCCCCGCTTGTCCAGGGCCATGTCGACCTGGATGGAGCCACCGCCGGCCTCGTCGGGGACGCTGCCGGTCATCCGCAGGGACGGTGCGGCGGTCGTGGCCGCGAAGGCCCTCTCGGCTATCTCGCCGCCGGTCAGTCCGGCGAACGGCTCCTGCGGCCTGGGGGAGCTCTTCGGTTCCTTCGCCGTGCTCTGCCCGGCCTGGCCGGATGAGGAGCCGGTGTTCGCCTTGTCCCCGCCCGCGCAGCCGGTGAGACCGGTGGCCGTCACGGCGGCGAGAGCGAGGGCGGCGAGTGCGGTGCGACGCATGGTGGGTTGTCCTCCGGGTGATCAGAAGTTGCCGTTGCCGAGCAGTTCGCCCTCGGCGTCGTAGACGGTGACGAGGCCGTTCTCGCTCTGCTTCCAGTCGGCGAACGCGGAGGCGATGAGCTTGGCGGGGCCCGTGCCCTCGCCCATGATCCCGCCGGTGAAGTCGGTGTAGACGTCGGCGGCGTCCAGGATGTCGTTCTGCTCCTCGGCGCCCTGCACCTTGGTGACGTGGGCGACCGCCTGCTTCTCCTGGGGCGTGCCGTTCTTCTTGACGAACGCCTTGAACTGCTCGGCCTGGGAGGCCTTCTCGACGCCCTTGTCGACGCTCTTGCCGCCGGCCTCGTCGCCGGCCGGCTTCGCGTCGGCCCCGCCCGCACCGGCCCCGCCCGGCTGCTGCCGCGCCGACGTGGAGGAGCCCTTGCCGGTGGATCCGCCGTCCGCGTCGCCCGAGTTCGCCGAGACGGCACCGATGACGACGACCCCCACGACGGCGCCCAGCACGATCTTGCTCTTCATACCCATGACTGTGTCCCCTCCCGAAAACGGCGGCCCACCCTTGCGGCAGCCGCTTGTTCGCCGGGTCAATGACAGCAGAGAGTGTGAACCGAGTCAACATGCTTCACAGGTCTTCGGTAGTGCACGCGCGTGAACCCGTCGTTCTCGCGGACATCGGTATGCTCGCCGTCACACAAGGCACGAGGGGAAGCGGGGCGGATGCCGGGCATGCAGGACAACGCGACAGAAGTGACCGCCGCGGGAATCGCACGGCTGGCCGGTGTCGGCCGCGCGGCCGTCAGCAACTGGCGTCGCCGGCACGCCGACTTCCCCCGGCCGGCCGGGGGCACCGAGACCAGCCCCTCCTTCGCCCTCACCGAGGTCGAGGACTGGCTGCGCCGGCACGGCAAGCTCGCCGAGGTCCCCCTCAAGGAGCGCGTCTGGCAGCACCTCTCCGGCCACCCCGAGGGACCGGTCACCGCCCTCACCCACGCCGGCTGCGCCCTGCTGCTGATCCACGAACGCCCGCCGGTCTGGCTGGACGTGAGCTCCGGCTCCGACGAGCGACTCGCCGCGATGCTCCCCACGGCACTGGAACAGGTGCTCACACCCCGGCCCGCCGACCCGGACGGCCCACCTGTGAACCCGCCGGCCGCTGTGAACCGCTCGCTCGCCCTGGCCCCCCCGACCGGCCCTCAACTGCTCCCCTCCGTCCCCCTCCTGCGCGGCGCCGCCGAACTCGCGGCCGAAGCCGGTGCCCGGCAGACCTTCGAGTTCCTGCTCGGCCGGCACCTCGACGCCAACCCGCGCCAGTACACCCTCACCCCCGCCGACCTCGCCGACCTCATGGCCGCCCTCGCCGGCGCCCCCGACACCGTCCTCGACCCCGCCTGCGGCACCGGCGCCCTGCTCCGCGCCGTCACTCCCCGCCCCGGCCTGCGGCTCCACGCCCAGGACCGCGCACCCGACCTCGCCGCCCTCACCGGGCTCCGCCTCGCCCTGCACACCCGCGCTCCCGTGCACACCGCCGCCGGTGACGCCCTGCGCGCCGACGCCCACCCGGACCTGAGGGCCGACGCCGTCCTGTGCCACCCGCCGTTCAACGAACGCAACTGGGGCCACGACGAACTCGCCTACGACCCGCGCTGGGAGTACGGCTTCCCGGCCCGCACCGAGTCCGAGCTCGCCTGGGTGCAGCACGCCCTCGCCCGGCTCCGCGACGGCGGCACCGCCGTGCTGCTGATGCCGCCCGCCGCCGCGTCCCGCCGCTCCGGCCGCCGCATCAGGGCCGACCTGCTGCGCCGCGGCGCGCTGCGCGCCGTCGTCGCCCTGCCGGCCGGCGCGGCACCCCCGTACAACATCCCCCTGCACCTGTGGGTGCTGCGCCGGCCCCGGCAGACGCCCGCGCAGCCGGAGGTGCTCCTCGCCGACACCGCACGGTTCGCCGCCGACGGGCGCGGCGGCCCCGACTGGCCGGGCGTGCGCGAGACGGTCCTCGACGCCTGGCGCGCCTTCGACCGGGACGGACGGCTCGACGACCGGCCGGGACTGGCCCGCTCCGTGCCCGTCATCGAACTCCTCGACGACGACGTCGACCTCGCCCCGGCCCGCCACCTGCCGCCCCCGGTCGTCGCGGACGGCGCCGGCCGGCTCACCGACGTACGCGAACGGCTCGGCGAGACGCTGCGGCTGACCGCCGGACTGACCCCGCCGCCCGTGGACCCCGCGCCGCCCGCCGTGTCCGGACGCCTGCCGCTGACCACCGTCGGCGAACTGGCCCGCGGCGGCGCCCTGGTGCTGCGCACCGGCGGAACCGGCGGACCCGCGCGCCTGCCGGTGCTCACCGACCACGACGTGCTCGCCGGGACCGCCCCCTCCGGGACACTCCCGGAGAGCGACGAGGAAGCCGTGCTCACCGCCCCGGGCGACGTCGTCGTCCCGGTACTCGGCGGCGGGGCCGTCGCCCGCGTCGTCGACGACGCGACCGCCCAAGCCGCCCTCGGCCGCAACCTCGTGCTGCTGCGCCCCGACCCGGCCGCGCTCGATCCGTGGTTCCTCGCCGGATTCCTGCGCGGCACCAGCAACAACCGCCAGGCCAGCAGCTACGCGTCCACCGCCACCCGGCTCGACGTGCGCCGCCTGCACCTGCCCCGGCTGCCGCTGGACGAACAGCGGCGCTACGGCGCCCGGTTCCGCGAACTCGACGCGTTCGAGCGGGCGCTCCGGCAGGCGGGCCGGCTCGGCGAACAACTCGTGCGCGGGATGTACGACGGACTGACCGACGGGACGATCGCCCCGGACTGACCCCGTCACGCCCCGCGGGCCGCGGGACGACAACGGTTCGGTACATCCCGGACCGGTTGCCGCCGATGGCCTATACGCTCGGACTCCGAGTTCCTTCGGCTACACCTGTGCAGGAGCAGTCATGTACGGCCACGGCGCGGCGCCGCCCCCACCCAGCGGCGCATCGGTCACCACGCAGCGCGTGCTGTACGCCGCCGCCGGCATCCTGTGCTGCGGCATGCTGGCCTGCGTACCGCTGTTCCGCGTCGCGTTCCTGCGGGGACGCACGATCGACTGGGCGATGGCCTGGGTGAGCATCCCGCTCGCCATCGCCTGCGGGGCGGTGGCCGGTTCGCTGCCGGAGTCGGACTACCGCACCGACATCGCGGTGTTCGCGATGCTGCTGCTCGGCGCGGCCGCCACCGCGTACTTCCTGGTGGTGGACATCCGCCTGCACTACCAGCGCAAGGGCAGCCCGCACGCCGCGCCGATGCCGCCGTCGCCGCACGCCACGACGATGCACGCCCCCGGCCCCCACACCCCCTACGGCTACCCGCAGCAGGCCTCGCCCTACGCGCCCACCCCCGTACCGCAGCCGCAGCCCCCGCACACCCCGGTGCCCCCCACCCCCGTGCCGCCGCCGGCGCAGCCGCCGCAGCGGCCCGCGCCGGCCCGGATCGACCAGGTGCGCGCCGAGCTCGACGAACTCAGTGACTACCTGCGCCGGCAGGACGGGCAGCAGGGCCGGCACGGCACCAGCGAAGGCGGAAGGTGAGCGTGACGGCGGGACGTGTCGTCGCCGGCCGCTACGAACTGTCCACGCTCATCGGACAGGGCGGCATGGGGCAGGTCTGGACGGCCTACGACAAGCGGCTGGACCGGCGCGTGGCGGTGAAGCTGCTGCGCCCCGACAAGGTGGCGGGACAGGAGGCCGACGAACTGCGCCGCCGCTTCGTGCGCGAGTGCCGGGTGACCGCCCAGGTCGACCACCCCGGCCTGGTCACCGTGCACGACGCGGGCAGCGAGGGCGAGGAACTCTTCCTCGTCATGCAGTACGTCGACGGCGCCGACCTCGGCGACCACCTCGCCGAACACGACCCGTACCCGTGGCAGTGGGCGGTCGCGGTGGCCGCGCAGCTGTGCGCGGTGCTCAGTGCCGTGCACGCCGTGCCGATCGTCCACCGTGACCTCAAGCCGCGCAACGTGATGGTGAAGCAGGACGGCACCGTCACCGTGCTCGACCTCGGTGTCGCCTCCGTCATGGACGCCGACACCACCCGCCTCACCCACACCGGCACGCCCATAGGCTCGCCCGCCTACATGGCCCCCGAGCAGGCGATGGGCGGCGCGGTCGGCCCGTACACCGATTTGTACGCGCTGGGTGTGCTGATGCACGAACTGCTCAGCGGCGACGTGCCGTTCTCCGGCTCGACGGCGCTCGGGGTGCTGCACCGGCACCTGTACGAGCCGCCGGTGCCCGTGCGCCGGATACGCCCGGAGGTTCCCGAGGGCCTGGAGTCGCTGGTGCTGCGGCTCCTCGCCAAGGACCCGCAGCACCGTCCGGACTCCGCGCAGGAGGTCTACGAGCACCTGGCGCTGCTGCTCCCCGCGCGGGGCACCCCCACCGGATCGCCCCTGGACCCCACCCGTCCCTTCCTGCGCCCGCACGCCCCCTGGCCGGACCGCGCCCGCACCCCCGCACCCCGGCCCGCGCCCGCCACGCCGCCCGCGCCCGCGCGGGACACGGCGGACGTCGCCGCAGCCGTGGACGAGGTGAAGCGGCTGCTCGGCGAGGGCCGCATCACCCAGGCCGTCGACATCCTCGGCTCGATCCTGCCCGCCGCCGCCGAGCAGCACGGCGAGCACTCACCGGTCGTGCGCACCCTGCGCAAGCAGTACGCGGCCACGCTCCTGGACGACGGCCAGTACCGGCGCGCCCTGCCCGAACTGCGCCGCCTCGCCGACGAACGCGCCGCCGAGGCCGGCCAGGCCGACCCGCAGTCGCTGCGCTACCGCTACGAGGCCGCCCAGTGCCTGGAGCAGCTCGGCGAACCGGCGGCGGCGCTCGCCGAGTACCGGGCGCTGCTGGCGTACTACGAGAACCAGTACGTCGCCGCCGGGGACCCGCAGCTCGCCCTCGACGTCCGCCGCCGCATCGGCCACCTGCTGCTCGCCCTCGGCGACCGGGCCGCCGCGCACGACACGCTGGTCCGGCTGCTGCACGACGTGGAGCGCGTCCAGGGGCCCGGGCATCCGCTCGCCGTCGAGGTCCGCCGGACGCTGCAGTGGCTGGGACAGGTGCGCGGATAGGGGGAGAGGGGCCGCGAGGAGACCGCGCGGCGCGGGTCGCGGGCGCGGCGGTGCCGGAAGTCGTCGTGAATCGTTGGTCGAATGGGTTGGCCAGAGCTTGGCCGATGCCTACCATCGATCACCGCAAGACTTTGTGCACCGCCGCACAAGCTCTCCTCAGGAGGTCTCCTTGCACCGCCGCCGTCGCACCGCGCTCCTCCTCACCGCCGCGATCGCCGCGGTGCCCCTGCTGACCGCCTGCGGAAGCGACGCGCATCCCGGCGCCGCCGCCGTGGTCGGCGGGGAGCGGATCACCGTGTCGCAGCTGGAGAACAGGGTCGGCGAGGTCCGTGCGGCCCAGCGGGCGGCCGTGCCGGACGAGGCGCAGTACCAGCAGGCCATCGCGCGGACCGGGAGCCTGACCCGCGACACCCTGCAGGGCATGGTCCTGGACCGGGTGCTGGAACACGCCGCGCGGGACGCCGGGGTGACGGTCACGGACCGCGAGATCCAGCAGATGCGGGCCGGTCTGGAGGAGCAGGCCGGCGGCGCGGAAGGGCTGGAGGCCGCCTGGCTCCAGCAGTACGGCATCCCGCCGCAGCGCCTCGAGGAGAACCTCCGCCTCCAGCTCCAGGCCCAGAAGCTCGCCCAGCGGCTCGGCACCGACACCAGCCGGCCGGAGTTCTGGCAGGCGCTGTCGGAGGCTGGCGAGGAACTCGACGTCGACCTCAACCCGCGCTACGGCGAGTGGGACGTGCGCAAGAGCAGCCGCGTGGACGCCAAGACGCCGTGGGTGCGCGACGTCACGGCGGCGGCCGGGGCTCCGCTGACGCTCTGACGTCCGACGGGGGCGGGCGCGGCCGTGGGCTAGTTTCGGAGGGTGAACGCAATCAGCCCCGCACCGACGCCGGCGACGCCCGAGGGCGGCCCCGGCCGTGTCGTCCTGCTCACCACCAGCCACCGTGTCGCGCCCGGCCTGCTGTCCTGGCCGGCCTGGCAGCTGCTGCACGCGGCCGACCGGGTGCTCTGCGCGGACGGCGCCCATCCGCAGCTGCCGTACCTGCGGGAGGCGGGCATCCCGGTCGAGGAGGCCTCGCCGACCGCCGAGGAGCTCGTCGACGCCTGCGTCGGCGGGCGGACGGTGGCCGTCGTGGCGACGGGGGAGGGTGAACCCGCGCTGACCGACGGGCTGGCCCGGCTGGCCGGCTCCGGCCGGGTGCGGATGCCGGAGCTGGAGCTGCTGCCCGCCTCCTACGACCTTCCGGGCGCCCGCCTGCTGGACCTCGTGCAGGTGATGGACCGGATCAGGGCGGAGTGCCCGTGGTCGTCGCAGCAGACCCACGAGGGTCTGGCGAAGTACGGCATCGAGGAGGCGTACGAGCTCGTCGAGGCCATCGAGGAGGGTGACCGGGCGGAGCTGCGGGAGGAGCTGGGGGACGTGCTGCTCCAGGTCGTCTTCCACGCCCGGATCGCCGAGGAGCATCCACAGGAACCGTTCTCCGTGGACGACGTGGCGGGCGGCATCGTGGCGAAGCTGATCCACCGGCATCCGCACGTGTTCGGTGAGGAGACGGCCCGTACCCCGGAGGACGTCAGGGCGCACTGGCTGCGGACCAAGGCGGAGGAGAAGCGGCGCAGCTCCGTGACGGAGGGGGTGCCGCTGGGGCAGCCGGGGCTGGCGCTGGCGGCGAAACTGGCGTCTCGGGCGCGGGTGGCGGGGCTGGACGTGCCGTTGCCGGCGGGGGAGGGGGTCGGTTACGAGCTGCTGGCGCTGGCGGCGCGGGCGGAGGCGGCGGGGGTGGATCCGGAGGCGGCGTTGCGCGCGGCGGCGCGGGTGTACCGGGACGCGATACGGGCGGCGGAGGCCGCCGGGTAGGGGATGGGGTGCGGGCCGGGGGTGCGGGCCGGGGTGTTCACGACCCCGCCGCCCCTTCCCGTCCCGTCCCCGGGGGCTCCGCCCCCGGACCCCCGTTCGCGCCCGCGCCCCTGAAGGGGCGCGGGGAACTGCGCGAACATCCCCCACGCGCCCGCGCCCGCCCGGTCTGCTCCGCCCCTCTGCTGCCGCCGGCCGACGGCGTTCGGCCCGTTAAGGTCGCGGCATGCGCGACCAGCACTCTTCCGCCGCCCCGCAGGGACCCGTCCCCGAGCTGTTCAGCTGGGAGTTCGCGGCCGATCCGTACCCCGCCTACGCCTGGCTGCGTGAGCACGCGCCCGTGCGGAAGACCCGGCTGCCCAGCGGCGTGGAGGCCTGGCTGGTCACGAGGTACGCCGACGCCCGGCAGACCCTCGCCGACCACCGGCTGTCCAAGAATCCCGCGCACCACGACGAGCCGGCGCACGCCAGGGGCAGGACCGGTATCCCCGGTGAGCGGCAGGCGGACCTGATGACGCACCTGCTGAACATCGACCCGCCGGACCACACCCGGCTGCGGCGGCTGGTCAGCAAGGCGTTCACCCCGCGCCGGGTCGCCGAGTTCGCGCCCCGGGTGCGGGAGCTCACCGACGGGCTCATCGACACGTTCGCGGACCGTGGCTCCGCCGACCTCATCCACGAGTTCGCCTTTCCCCTGCCCATCTACGCGATCTGCGACCTGCTCGGCGTCCCGCGCGAGGACCAGGACGACTTCCGGGACTGGGCGGGCATGATGATCCGTCACGGCGGGGGCCCGCGCGGCGGTGTCGCCCGGTCGGTGAAGAAGATGCGCGGCTACCTCGCCGAGCTGATCCACCGCAAGCGTGCGGCGCTGCCCGCCGAGCCCGCACCGGGTGAGGACCTCATCTCCGGCCTCATCCGCGCCTCCGACCACGGCGAGCACCTCACCGAGAACGAGGCGGCCGCCATGGCGTTCATCCTGCTGTTCGCCGGCTTCGAGACCACCGTCAACCTGATCGGCAACGGCACCTACGCGCTGCTCACCCATCCCGGCGAGCGCGAGCGGCTGCAACGGGCCCTCGCCGCCGGCGACCACGGGCTGCTGGAGACGGGCGTGGAGGAACTCCTGCGCTACGACGGTCCCGTGGAGCTCGCCACCTGGCGGTTCGCCACCGAGCCGGTCGTCATCGGCGGCCGACGCATCGCCGCCGGCGACCCGGTGCTCGTCGTCCTGGCCGCCGCGGACCGGGATCCGGACCGGTTCGACGGCCCGGACGTCCTCGACCTCGGCCGGCGCGACAACCAGCACCTGGGGTACGGCCACGGCATCCACTACTGCCTGGGCGCCCCGCTGGCCCGTCTGGAGGGTCAGACCGCGCTCGCCACGCTGCTGACCCGCCTTCCGGACCTGCGACTCGCGGCGGAACCGGCCGAACTCCGCTGGCGCGGTGGGCTCATCATGAGGGGACTGCGCACACTCCCGGTGGAGTTCACGCCACCTCAGGGGGACGGATCGGCGCGCCCGCCGGTGCCCACGAGCGGACCGGCGCAAACATGACACGCCCTCAACTCTGTGATCTTCACGTGATCTGCGCGGCATGAACTTGTGACAAGTGATCGACTGCCGATACGTTCACCCATCAAGTGCGGTGCCCAAGGCTTCACTCACCGCGCCCGTCGTTGCTGTTCTGCGAAAGGTCTCCGCATGCTCTCCGGGAACGGTCGGCACCGTCGCCCCCGCCAGGCTCCGGCTCTCCTCGTCGCGGCCGGAGTGACCGGCTCCGCCATCGCGATCCCACTCCTCGGGGCCGGCGGCGCCAGCGCTGCCGACGGCACGGCCTGGGACCGGGTCGCCGAGTGCGAAAGCGGCGGCTCCTGGAGCCAGAACACCGGCAACGGTTACTACGGCGGCCTTCAGCTCACCCAGGACGACTGGGAGAAGTACGGCGGCCTGGACTACGCGCCCAGCGCCGACCAGGCCAGCCGCGGCCAGCAGATAGCGGTGGCCGAGAAGATCCTCGCCGACCAGGGCGTCGGCGCGTGGCGCACCTGTGGACTGCTCGGAGGGCTCGGAGGACTCGACCAGGACGCGCCCGCGGCCGACGCCGAGACCGGTACGCCCGGCTCGTCCGCGACGCCCGGATCCGGCGCTCCGTCCGCCTCTCCCTCTCCGTCGGCCACGACCGGCCCGTCGTCCGCCGCGGACGGCGAGAAGGGCGGCCCGGAGGCCTCGGCCGGCGCGTCGGCCGAATCCGGCACGCCCGTCGCACCGGAGGCCGGCGTTGGCGCGGACTCCAGCGCCTCGTCCCCCTCCGCCTCGACGGAACCCGAGCCCGACGAGGCGGACAAGGCGGGGCGAAACGGCGGCTCTTCGGAGGCCGACGCCACCGGGACCGGCCGTCACCGCGGCGCGAACGCCGAGGAGAGCAAGGAGGACTCCTCCTCCGGCTCGTCCGGCCGGCACGCCTCGCGGGGCCTCGACGCCTGGGGCGGCGGCACGTCCGACGACTCCTACACCGTGGAGTCCGGGGACAGCCTCTCGTCCATCTCCGACTCCCTTGCGCTCGACGGCGGATGGCGTGCGCTCTACCTGGTGAACGAGCGGCTCATCGGCGGCGACCCGGACTACATCCTGCCCGGTCAGGAGCTCGAGGTCGGGGACGGAGCGGGCGAAAAGTGACCTGCGAAAACGCCTGACACTGGCGGCAGTTGACGTCATGTTTCGCGCTGAATGTCCGATTTAAAGGCTGTGAGAGATAGGTCTCAGAAGCCGTGATCGTCTTTGATATTCCGCGGATCGCGTGTCTACGGTCGTGATCGCTCGCCATCGCGGGCCCCGGCTGCCGCCACGCCGAATCCTGCCAGTGGCAGCACGGGAACAGTCGTCGCGTCATGCGCCGTAGGCAGGAGCGGGGGACCCAAGGTAGGCGCCGGATCCGGGCAGTTGACGCCGGATACGGCTCGGGGTGAAGCCGCGTCCCGGGAGGGACGCGGCCGGGCAACTCAACCGGCCCGAACCCGACAGCTCACCTCGTAGGCGTCGGTGAGGGGATCCATCCATGCTGTTTTCCGGCAAGGGCAAGCACCGTCGTCCGTCCAAGGCCACCCGCGCCATCGCCGTCGCCGGCGTCGCGTCCGCCGCCGTCGCCGCCCCGCTGATGGCGGCCGGCAACGCCTCCGCCGCCACCGCCTCCGAGTGGGAGGCCGTCGCCCAGTGCGAGTCCGGCGGCAACTGGTCCATCAACACCGGCAACGGCTACTACGGCGGTCTGCAGTTCTCCGCCTCCACCTGGGCCGGCTTCGGCGGCACCAAGTACGCCTCCACCGCCGACCAGGCCACCAAGGCCCAGCAGATCGAGATCGCCGAGAAGGTCCTGGCGGGCCAGGGCAAGGGCGCCTGGCCGGTCTGCGGCAAGGGTCTGTCCAGCGCCGCCTACACCGGCTCCTCCTCGAACGGCTCGGGCTCCTCGCAGAACACCGGCTCCACCGAGACCCGGGACAGCGAGCGGAAGGCCTCCCGCTCCAGCGAGCGTCCGGCCGCCGAGAAGAAGGTGGAGAAGAAGGTCCAGAAGAAGACCGTCACCACCCCGACCGGCAAGAAGGTCGCCAAGGGCGACGGCGAGTACAAGGTCGTCACCGGCGACACCCTCAGCTCGATCGCCGAGGAGCACGACGTCAAGGGCGGCTGGGCCGAGCTCTTCGAGCTCAACGACGACATCGTCGCGGACGCCGACCTCATCTACCCGGGCCAGCAGCTGCACCTGAAGTAGGGCAGCGGCAGGTCCTCCCCGTCCCCACGGGCTCCCCGCCCCGGTGCGTCTTCCCCCGTACGCACCGGGGCGGGGCTTTTTCTCGGGCGCTTTCCGGTCACGATGCGGCGAAGGGTTTTTGTTCCATCTGGAAACAATCTAGGCTCGGTCCTGTCCACGGGACGGTCGACCGCTGGCCGATCCCCCGGAGCCGGTTAGGCTCGGTCCCGCAGGGCCCGCCGTGGCCCCGCTCACCGCGTCACATCCAAGAAGGAGATGCTCACGTGCCGTCCATCGACGTCGTCGTAGCCCGGGAAATCCTCGACTCCCGTGGCAACCCCACGGTCGAGGTCGAGGTCGGCCTCGACGACGGCAGCACGGGTCGTGCCGCCGTCCCGTCCGGCGCCTCCACCGGCGCCTTCGAGGCCATCGAACTCCGTGACGGCGATGCGAGCCGTTACCTGGGCAAGGGCGTGGAGAAGGCCGTCCTGGCCGTCATCGAGCAGATCGGCCCGGAGCTCGTCGGCTACGACGCCACCGAGCAGCGCCTGATCGACCAGGCCATGTTCGACCTGGACGCCACCGACAACAAGGGCTCCCTCGGCGCCAACGCCATCCTCGGCGTCTCGCTCGCCGTGGCCCACGCCGCCTCCGAGGCCTCCGACCTGCCGCTCTTCCGCTACCTGGGCGGCCCCAACGCGCACCTGCTGCCGGTGCCGATGATGAACATCCTGAACGGCGGCTCGCACGCCGACTCCAACGTGGACATCCAGGAGTTCATGATCGCCCCGATCGGCGCGGAGTCCTTCTCCGAGGCCCTGCGCTGGGGCACCGAGGTCTACCACACCCTGAAGAAGGTCCTGAAGGGCAAGGGCCTGGCCACCGGCCTCGGCGACGAGGGCGGCTTCGCCCCGAACCTCGGCTCCAACCGCGAGGCCCTCGACCTCATCCTCGAGGCCATCAGGGAGGCCGGCTACACCCCCGGCGAGCAGATCGCCCTCGCCCTCGACGTCGCCGCGTCCGAGTTCTACAAGGACGGCTCCTACACCTTTGAGGGCAAGGAGCGCACGGCCGCCGAGATGACCGAGTACTACGCCGAGCTCGTCGAGGCGTACCCGCTCGTCTCCATCGAGGACCCGCTGTTCGAGGACGACTGGGAGGGCTGGAAGACCATCACCGCCAAGCTCGGCGACAAGGTCCAGCTCGTCGGCGACGACCTGTTCGTCACCAACCCCGAGCGCCTCGCCCGCGGCATCGAGGAGAACGCCGCCAACGCCCTGCTGGTCAAGGTCAACCAGATCGGCTCCCTCACCGAGACCCTCGACGCCGTCGAGCTGGCCCAGCGCAACGGCTTCAAGTGCATGATGTCCCACCGCTCCGGCGAGACCGAGGACGTCACCATCGCCGACCTCGCCGTCGCCACCAACTGCGGCCAGATCAAGACCGGCGCCCCGGCCCGCTCCGAGCGCGTCGCCAAGTACAACCAGCTGCTGCGCATCGAGGAGATCCTCGACGACGCCGCGGTGTACGCCGGCCGCAGCGCCTTCCCGCGGTTCCGCGCGAACCAGTAGGCACAGCGCCCGCCCCGCCCACCGCTGGGCGGCGAGGGCCGAGCACCGCTCCGGCGGGCAGCGTCGTACGTACGTCCCCGCACCCGGTCCCGTACCGTGTGCGGGGACGTACGCGTGTGACGAAGGCGAACCGGAGGCGGGAACCATGGCGGTGAAGGACCGGGACCGTTTCTCCACCGCGACCAGGATCCGGCTGATCGGCGAGCAGACCGCGGCCCGGGTCTACCGCTCGCAGACCAAGCGCCAGGCCCGCCGTTCCCGGCTGACCGGCCGGGCGGCGCTGCTCGCGCTGGTGGTCTGCTCGCTGGTCGTGGCGCTCGCCTACCCCATGCGGCAGTACGTCTCCCAGCGGGCGGAGATCGCCGACCTCCAGCAGGAGCAGGACGAGGCCCGCGAGCGGGTCGAGCGGCTGCGCGACATGAAGGCGCGCTGGCAGGACGACGCGTACGCCGAGCAGGAGATCCGCCGGCGGCTGCACTACGTCATGCCCGGCGAGACCGGCTACGTCGTCATCGACCCGGGCCGGGCCGAGAAGTCCCGCACGGACCTCGAAGCCGCCGACCGCCCCTGGTACGCGAACGTCTGGGACGGCGTCGACAAGGCCGACGCCGCCGGCCAGTGACCCATCAGTGAAAGCCGCAGAAAAGACAGGTATGGACACCTCTCCGCCCACGACCCCCCGCACCGAGCCCACCGACGCGGACGTCGAGGCCTTCAAGCAGCAGCTCGGGCGCCCCCCGCGCGGGCTGCGCGCCATCGCCCACCGCTGCCCCTGCGGGCAGCCGGACGTCGTGGAGACCGCGCCGAGGCTGCCCGACGGCACCCCCTTCCCGACGCTGTACTACCTGACGTGCCCGAAGGCGAACTCCGCGATCGGCACGCTGGAGGCGAACGGCGTGATGAAGGAGATGACGGAGCGGCTCGGCACCGACCCGGAGCTGGCGGCCGCGTACCGCGCGGCGCACGAGGACTACGTCCGGCGCCGCGACGAGATCGAGGAGCTGAAGAACTTCCCCAGCGCGGGCGGCATGCCGGACCGCGTGAAGTGCCTGCACGTCCTGGTCGCCCACTCGCTGGCCGCGGGCCCCGGGGTGAACCCGCTGGGCGACGAGGCGCTGGCGATGCTGCCTGAGTGGTGGCGCAAGGGCGCCTGCGTGACCCTCCCCGAGAAGGAGGAGGACCGGTGACCCGGGTCGCGGCCATCGACTGCGGTACGAACTCCATCCGGCTCCTGGTGGCCGACGCCGACCCCGTGACGGGCGAACTCACCGACCTGGACCGGCGGATGACGATCGTGCGGCTCGGCCAGGGCGTCGACCGCACGGGGCGCCTCGCGCCCGAGGCGCTGGAGCGGACGTTCGCCGCGTGCCGCGAGTACGCGGGGATCATCAAGGAACACGGGGCGGAGCGCCTGCGCTTCGTGGCGACGTCCGCCTCCCGGGATGCCGAGAACCGCGACGCGTTCGTGCGCGGGGTGCTGGACATCCTGGGCGTGGAGCCGGAGGTCATCTCCGGCGACCAGGAGGCCGAGTTCTCCTTCACCGGCGCCACCAGGGAACTGTCGGGGCGCACCGATCTGCACCGCCCCTTCCTGGTCGTGGACATCGGCGGCGGCTCGACCGAGTTCGTCGTCGGCGAGGACCACGTGCGCGCCGCCCGCTCCGTGGACGTCGGCTGCGTACGGATGACCGAGCGGCACCTGGTCCGCGACGGAGCCGTCACCGATCCGCCCACCGAGGAGCAGGTCGCGGCTATGCGCGCCGACATCGAGGCCGCACTCGACCGGGCGGAGGAGACGGTCCCGCTGCGCGAGGCGCGCACCCTCGTCGGCCTCGCGGGCTCGGTGACCACGGTCTCGGCGATCGCCCAGGACCTCCCCGAGTACGACTCCGCGGCCATCCACCACTCGCGCGTCTCCCGGGCCCGGGTCCGCGAGATCACCGAGTGGCTGCTGCGCTCCACCCACGCCGAGCGCGCGCGGGTGCCGTCCATGCACCCCGGCCGGGTCGACGTGATCGGCGCCGGCGCCCTGGTCCTCCTGGCGATCATGGAACGGACCGGCGCGGAGGAGGTCGTGGTGTCGGAGCACGACATCCTCGACGGGATCGCTCATTACGCGGCGAGCGAGGCACGTTGAGGGGCGGTGCCCGGCGACATGGGTGCCGGGCGGGGCGTCACAGGTTGCGGTAGACGTCCCGCCGGTCGCCCACCTTGACGACCAGGATGACGAGTTCGCCGTCGTTGATCTGATACGCGATCCGGTAGCTTCCGACCCGGAGCCGGTAGAGCCCGGACGGGCCGGTGAGCTTCTTGACGTCGGCGTCATGGCGGTACGGGTCGTCACCGAGTGCGGTCAGCGCGGTCAGGATGCGCATGGCGTCGAGTCGGCTGATGGCCCGGAGCTGCCGCTCCGCCGCCGTGGTGAAGCGGAAGGCGTACTTCACGCCGCCTCGCCGTCCTGCTCGCTGAACAGGTCCGCCAGCAGTTCCGCCATGGTCACGGTGGTGCCGCCCTCGGCCAGTACCGCTTCGGCCTCGCGCGCCAGCATCACGTCGGCTGCTTCCTCCAGCGCTTCGAAGTCCGAGATCGGAACCACGGCCGCCACCGGGGCGCCGTTGCGCGTGATGACGGTCGGGACGCCTTCCTCGGCCCGGTTGATGTGGTCGGCGAGGTGGGCGCGGGCTTCCCGTACGGTCACGGTGTTCTCAGTCATGAGCCCAGTGTACGCGCATTCGTGTACACGCGAGCAGGTGCCGGGAGGCGTTCGTGAGCGATCCTCGACGGCATCGCGTGGTCCGTGGCGTAGCTCTCCTTTGCTACTGACCAGTAGCCCTCCGCTGAGCAGTCGGGATAGCGTTTGAGCGGCGCCCGAGGGGCCTTTTGGCGACCCCGGGCGCCCTCCCCGGGAGGGGTCGGCGGGGAAGTTCGTGAAGTTCTTCACAAGGAATTGTCCCCGGGAGAACGAAGAAGGGGGCTGCGTTGACCCGTTCGAGGCCTCAACACCCCTTTGAACACGTTCAGAAGGTGGTGTGGCGGGCCGTCCGGGCGGCTGTGAACGGAGGCTGAGGAACGGCCTCACGGCGGCTCCGAAGCGACAGAGAGGCAGCTCACGCGGCATTGACAACGCGCCGCGAGGTGATCCGGTTCCCGTTCCGCACTGTGATGTGGATCAAGAAGTGCGGGATGGTAACACAGGGCCTGCCGAAGCTTGTGAAGGGGCGCACGAGGTACCCCCTCTCGGCAGGTGGATACTCGATGGCATGAGCACCACGGAGCGTCCCAGGATCCTCGTAGTAGGCGGTGGGTACGTAGGCCTGTACGCAGCTCGGCGCATCCAGAAGAAGATGCGTTACGGCGAGGCGACCGTCACCGTCGTCGACCCGCGGTCGTACATGACCTACCAGCCCTTCCTCCCCGAAACCGCCGCCGGCAACATCTCCCCGCGACACGTCGTCGTCCCGCTGCGACGCGTGCTGCCCAAGGCGGAGGTCCTCACCGGCCGGGTCACCACCATCGACCAGGACCGCAAGGTCGCCACGATCGCCCCGCTGGTCGGCGAGGCGTACGAGCTGCCCTTCGACTACCTGGTGATCGCGCTCGGCGCGGTCTCCCGCACCTTCCCGATCCCCGGCCTCGCCGAACAGGGCATCGGAATGAAGGGCGTCGAGGAGGCCATCGGCCTGCGCAACCACGTCCTCGAGCAGCTCGACAAGGCCGACTCCACCACGGACGAGGAGATCCGGCGCAAGGCGCTCACCTTCGTCTTCATCGGCGGCGGCTTCGCCGGCGCGGAGACCATCGGTGAGGTCGAGGACATGGCCCGGGACGCGGCCAAGTACTACAAGACGGTGTCCCGCGAGGACATGCGCTTCATCCTGGTCGACGCCGCCGACAAGATCCTCCCCGAGGTGGGTCCCAAGCTCGGCGCGTACGGCAAGGAGCACCTCGAGAGCCGCGGCGTCGAGGTCTACCTGTCCACCTCGATGGACTCCTGCGTGGACGGCCACGTGGTGCTGAAGAACGGCCTCGAGGTCGATTCCAGCACCATCGTGTGGACCGCGGGCGTCAAGCCCAACCCGGCGCTGGCCCGCTTCGGCCTGCCGCTGGGCCCGCGCGGCCATGTCGACACGCAGCCGACCCTCCAGGTCACCGGCACCGACTACATCTGGGCCGCGGGCGACAACGCCCAGGTCCCGGACCTCGTGGGCCGCAAGGCCGGCAACGAGAACGCCTGGTGCCCGCCGAACGCCCAGCACGCGCTGCGCCAGGCCAAGGTCCTCGGCGACAACGTGGTCTCCGGCATGCGGGGCTTCCCGCAGAAGGAGTACAGCCACGCCAACAAGGGCGCGGTGGCGGGCCTCGGCCTGCACAAGGGCGTCGCGATGATCGTCGTCGGCAAGGTGAAGATCAAGCTGAAGGGCCGCCTCGCCTGGTACATGCACCGGGCGTACCACGGCATGGCGATGCCGACCTTCAACCGCAAGATCCGCGTCTTCGCCGACTGGACCCTCGGCATGTTCCTCAAGCGCGAGGTCGTGTCCCTGGGCGCGATCGAGTCGCCGCGCGAGGAGTTCTACGAGGCGGCCAAGCCGGCGCCGGCGCCCGCCGCGGCCCAGCAGGAGCCGAAGAAGACCGAGGCCAAGGCCTCCTGACCCCCGCCTCACCCCGTCGAAGGGGCCGCCCGCCATCCGTGGTGCGGGCGGCCCCTTCGCCGTACCGCCGGGCGCGGGCCCACCGGGGCGGGATCGAAGGGGAGGGGCCCCCTCGACGCCGTGCCTCCCAGCGGGTGCGTTCCCGCGCTCCGTCCGGACCCCCGGGTCCGGCGCCTCCGCGCTCCCGCACCTGGAACCGACACGGCGGCGGGCCCCGTCCCACCCGGAACGGGGCCCGCCTGCCGGCCGTACCGCCCGCGCTACTCGGCCTTGATCGCCTGGAGCACGTTCAGCCGTGCCGCCCGCCGCGCCGGCCACAGCGCCGCCAGCACCCCGACCACCGCGGCCAGCAGCAGGAACACACCCATCCGGGCCCACGGCAGGACCAGTTCGTACGTCGGCATCGTGGTCCCCATCAGCTCACCGACCGCCCAGCCGAAGAACACCCCGAGACCGATGCCGAGCACCCCGCCGAACAGGGAGATCACCAGGGACTCCAGGCGGACCATCCGCTTGATGCCCTTGCGGTCCAGCCCGATCGCCCGCAGCATGCCGATCTCCTGGGCTCGCTCGAACACCGACATCGCCAGGGTGTTGATCACGCCGAGGACCGCCACGATCACCGCCATCGCCAGCAGGCCGTAGACCATGTTCAGCACCAGGGTGAACATCTGCGCGATCTGGTTCGAGAGGTCCTGCTTGTCCTGGACCTGGATGCCCGGGTTGCTGCCGAGGGCCTTCTCCAGTGACTCCTTCGCCGCGCCGGACGTGCCGTCGGCGGTCTTCACCATGACCAGCATGTCGGACGGCTCCGACTCGTGCGGGGCGAGCGTCGCGGTGTCGATCATGATGCCGCTGATCATCTCGTTGGCCACGTAGACACCGGCGACCGTCAGCCGCTGCTTCTCGCCGTCCTCGTAGGCGACGGTGAAGGCCGACCCCGTCGTCCAGCCGTACGTCTTCGCCGTGCCGTCGTCCACGGCCACCCGCGTGCCGCCGACATCGAAGGCGCCGGACTCCATCTCGAACTCGGTCAGCTCGTCGAACGCCGAGCCGGTGACACCGGTCAGGTACTCGGTCTCGCCGTCGATGCGGGAGACCGCGTCGCGCATCGGGCTCGTGGCGGTGACGCCGTCGGCCCGCTCCAGCGTCTTCGCGACATCCGGCGACAGCGCGTTGCCGTTCACCATGGACACCACGTAGTCCGCCTCGATGGAGTCGGCCGCCATCTTGTCGATGGACTTCTGCAGGCTGCCGGCCGCCACCGTCATACCGGTGATCAGGGTGAGTCCGATCATCAGCGCGGAGGCGGTGGCCGCGGTGCGGCGCGGGTTGCGCACCGAGTTCTGCCGGGCCAGCTTGCCGGAGACCCCGAAGACGCGCAGGACCGGCGCGGCGGCGGCGATCAGCGGACGGGACAGCAGTGGGGTCAGGACGAAGACACCGATGATCAGCAGCACCGCGCCGATGCCCATGGGCACCTGGCCGTCGGAACCGCTCATCGTGGTGGCCGCGAGGACCACCGCGACACCGGCCGCGGAGAACAGCGCGCCCAGCGTGTTGCGCAGCACCAGCGACTTGGTGGTCGCCTGGGCGTGCAGGGCGCTCATCGCCGCCACCGGCGGGATCTTCGCGGCCCGGCGGCCGGGCAGCCACGCGGCGAGCATGGTGACCACGATGCCGACGACGAACGCGGAGAGGACCGTGCCCGGGCTGATCACCAGCGGCCCGTCCGGCATGGGCGCGTCCAGTGTGCCCATCAGGGAGCGCAGACCGATGCCGATGCCGACACCGGCGACCAGCCCCGCGACCGCGGCGACCGCGCCCACCACGAACGCCTCGATCAGCACCGACCGCGTGACCTGGCGGCGGGACGCGCCGACCGCGCGCATCAGCGCCAGTTCCTTGGTGCGCTGGGCGACCAGCATGGTGAAGGTGTTGGCGATGATGAACGTGCCGACGAACAGCGCGATGCCGGCGAACACCAGCAGCCCCTGCTTCAGCCCGCTCATCGAGGAGGCGATCGTCTCCGCCTGGTCGTCGGCGAGCTGTGTGCCGGTCGTGGTCTCCACGACGTCGGCGGGCAGCGCCTCCTCCAGCTGGGCCCGGAGCGCGGTGTCGCTGACGCCGTCCTTCGCCTTGACGGCGATCTCGTCGAAGACGCCCTCCTTGCCGAACAGCTTCTGCGCGGTCGCCGTGTCGAACAGCGTGAGGCTGCCGCCGGCCGCGACGTTTCCGTCGTCGGTGGTGAAGATGCCGGTGATCACCGGCTCCAGCACGGGACCGTCGACCGACATCCGCACGGTGTCGCCGACCTCGTACCCGGCGCGTTCGGCCGTCTCGGAGTCGATGAGGATCTCGCCCTCGCCCCGGGGCGCCCGGCCCTCGGTCAGCGGATAGCGGGGGTCCTCGTCGCCCCAGTGGTTGCCGCCCTGCGACTGGAAGCCGTCGCCGATCAGCTCGCCGTCCTTGCCGGCGATCGCGGTGAAGCCGGTGACGATCCCGATGGCCCGCTCGGCGCCGGGCACCCGGGCGCTCTCGTCGACCAGGGCGCGGGTCAGCTCCCGCGGCCCGCCGACCCGGTCGCCCTCGGCCTCCTTCCAGCCGGGGGTGACGGCGACGTCGACGTGGTCGAAGCCCTTGGCGGACTGCTTCTGCAGGGCCGCGGAGATGGTGTTGGTGAAGACCAGGGTCCCCGACACGAAGGCCACGCCGAGCATCACGGCGAGCACGGTCATCAGGAGCCGGGCCTTGTGCGCGGACACGTTGCGCAAGGCGGTACGGAACATGGGAGTCTTCTCGAGTCCAGACGTACGAGGAGGGGCGGACGGGCGGGCGGCGGAGCCGCCGGGCAGGTCAGCTGGTGCGGCCCTTGGCGTCGAACCGCTTCATCCGGTCGAGCACCGAGTCGGCCGTCGGCCCGTGCACCTCGTCCACGATCCGGCCGTCCGCGAGGAACACCACGCGGTCCGCGTAGGCGGCGGCGACCGGGTCGTGGGTCACCATGACCACCGTCTGACCCAGTTCGCGCACGGAGTTGCGCAGGAAGCCCAGCACCTCGGCGCCGGAGCGGGAGTCGAGGTTCCCGGTGGGCTCGTCACCGAAGATGATCTCGGGCCGCGAGGCCAGTGCCCGCGCCACGGCGACCCGCTGCTGCTGACCGCCGGAGAGCTGCGAGGGCCGGTGGCCCAGCCGGTCCGCCAGCCCGACCATCCGGATCACGCCGTCCAGCCACTCCTTGTCCGGCCTGCGGCCGGCGATGTCCATCGGGAGGGTGATGTTCTCCAGCGCGGACAGCGTCGGGAGCAGGTTGAACGCCTGGAAGATGAAGCCGATCTTGTCCCGGCGCAGCCGGGTCAGCTGCTTGTCCTTCAGCGAGCCGAGCTCCGTCTCGCCGATGCGCACGGACCCCGAGGAGAACGTGTCGAGCCCGGCGACGCAGTGCATCAGCGTGGACTTTCCGGAGCCGGAGGGCCCCATGATCGCCGTGAACTCGGCCTGCCGGAAGGCGACGGAGACCCGGTCCAGAGCGACCACCTGGGTCTCGCCCTGACCGTAGATCTTCGACAGCTCCGTGGCGCGTGCGGCCACGGCGGTGGTCCGGTCGGTGAGGGGTGCGGTGGTCACGGGATGGACGCTCCTGTCGGGACGGCGTGTGCTCGGGGACGTCGTCCATCCTTTCGGCGCTTTGCCGCCGTGTAGTCACCCGCTGCTCCCGTTCCGGTGGGCGACCAGGGGCGGACCGGGGGGTGGCGCGTCATACCTGAGGATGACCGCACACCCCGAGCCGGCCGTACCGAGAACGGGTGGAGCGCCCTTGTTCGGACGGTGAAATTCCGTCATTCCGCATACATGGCGGGGCGTCAGACGCAAGGCTGCTGGCACGTGCTGACGGCGCGTTCCAAGTCCTGATGGACCCTCAGGCGCCAATAAAATAAGACAAGATCGGCCCATCCCGCCGTCGGCGGTGCGATGGCCACCGATAGGGTCGGAGCCGCGAAGCGGAGCCCATGGCCTGCCCGGATGGTGGAATGCAGACACGGCGAGCTTAAACCTCGCTGCCCCTGAGCGGGCGTGCCGGTTCGAGTCCGGCTCCGGGCACCACCACGCTTCCCCTCGTGATCGGCAGGAAGCCCCGCCGCCGTCCCCCCGCGTCCACGGGATGGGCGCGGATCGCATTCATGAACGCCCACACCGGGACCGTCGGCCCCGCCCCGCGCGACACCCTGATGGCCCCGCTGCACCGCGTCCCGGACGCCACCGCCTTCGACGGGGCCCACGGGCTTCCCCCCCACCAGGTGAGCGGATGATCTCCGTCCGGTTCCGGGCAGGTACCGGGTCGGTCATGGTTGCGTCCCTCCTGATGAGGGGAATCACCCAGCCGCGTAGCGTGTTGCGCAGCAAGACGAGGGAAAGATCCTCCCCAAGCATTAGGGTCAATCCTTTGCCTACCTATTACTCTTGAGCCAAGGCCGCAGCGAGTGGCCATGGAGGAGTGAAATGAGGAGCAGAAACCCGGTCTTCTCGCGACGGGGGTTCAGCCGCGACAACGGCTACGCGGGCTTCAACACCGCGCCGCAGGCCGGGGGTCCCGCTGTCGCCACGCAGGCCAACCCGTACGCGCAGCCGACGGGCAACCCGTACGCGCAGAACCCCTACGCGCAGAACCCTTACGCGCAGCAGGACCAGCAGTACGGCGCACCGCAGGCACCGGCCACCACCGGCCGGATGACGATCGACGACGTCATCATCCGCACGGCGAGCACGCTCGGCCTGCTGATCGTGACGGCCGCGCTCTCCTGGGCGCTGCTGCCGGTCGACGACGCCAACATCAGCCGGTCCTACGGCATCGCCATCGGCGCCGCGCTGATCGGCATGGTCCTGGCGCTCGTACAGTCCTTCAAGCGCAAGCCCACGCCGGCGCTGATCCTGACGTACGCCGCGTTCGAGGGTGTCTTCCTCGGCGTGATCTCCAGCATCGTCGACAACCGCATCGCGGACGGCGCGGCCATGCAGGCCGTGCTCGGCACGATGGCGGTCTTCGCCGGTGTGCTGGTGGCGTACAAGGCGGGCTGGATCCGCGTCAACCGCCGCTTCTACGGCTTCGTGATGGCGGCCGCCCTCGGCTTCATCCTGCTGATGGCCGTGAACCTGCTGTTCGCGGTGATCGGCGGCGGTGACGGCCTCGGCTTCCGCAGCGGTCCGCTCGGCATCATCTTCGGGATCGTCGGCATCATCCTCGGTGCCTGCTTCCTCGCCCTGGACTTCAAGCAGGTCGAGGACGGCATCGCCTACGGCGCCCCGCGCGAGGAGGCCTGGTTCGCCGCCTTCGGCCTCACGCTGACGCTGGTGTGGATCTACATGGAGTTCCTGCGACTCATCGCGATCTTCAACAGCAGCGACTGACGACGGCCGGCGTCCCGTACGCCACCGACGCCACAGGCAAGGGCCCCGGTTCCACCGGGGCCCTTCGTCGTGCGCGGGGGACGACGGCCGGCGCAGCTTGCGCGCCGCCCTCTCAGGTCGTACTCGTGGACGATCGCCTTGGCGTGGCCGTACGCCAGGCCGTACTCGGACCGGAGCCGGCTCCGGCCCTTCAGGTCACCGCGCCCGAGCGTCCGTCCGTTGGCAACAGTCCTGCCGGGCCGCGTACGCTCGCCGCGTGGTTGATACGACGCCCTTCACCCGTGCCGTGGATCATTTCGCCGACCGACTGCGGGCCGCGCCGCAGAGCCGGCTGCAACGGGGCGGGGCCGCCGAGGCGCTCGCCCTGGCCAGGGAGCTGGCGCGGCGCACCCAGCTCGTCGAGGAGCCGGGCACCGAGCCGCGCGAGATGCCCGACGCGGGCATGTTCGCCGCCGCCGACCAGATCACCGTCGCCGGGCACGACCTGGCCCTCGTACTGAAGAGCGACGCGGAGGTCGGGGAAGCGGTACGGCTGGTGGAGGAGGCGCGGGAACGCGCCGGGGTGTAGCCGGCCCCGAGCCGGACCGCCGGCGCCGGAGCCGGAGGATTACAGGGACGCGATGACGCGGTCCGCCAGGATGTAGACGCTCTCATCGCCGCAGGCGAAGGTCAGCGTGTACGCGCCCGAGACGCCGGAGCCGCCCAGCAGGTACGGGGTCTCGCCCGCGCGCAGGGCCGCCGCCAGGCGCTCCGCGGTCTCCCGGTGGCCCGGCGTCATGCACAGCGTCGTCCCGTCGGCGAACACGTAGACGTCCAGTGTGCCCAGCGGGCCCGGGCGGACATCGGTCAGTCCGGTCCGGGAACCGGCCAGCTCCTCCAGGGCCGTCACGGTGCGCTCGTGGTCGTTCACCACCGGCGAGGGGTTCGGTACGAAGTCCGGGTGCGAGGGGTGACGCCGGCGGGCCGCCGCCAGTTCCGGGGAGTCCCCCGGGTGCTCCTCGATCTCGGCGCCCGGCTCGCTCACCGGCTCCAGACCCGCGAAGTCGGCCTGCCGGGGCAGGAACAGCTCGCTGTCGGCCAGGCCGCCCAGCAGGGACGGCGCGTCGGAGGCGTCACGCGCCTCCTGGGCGGCCCAGAAGGCCCGCGCCTCGGCGAGTTCACGCTCCCGCTCCTCGGCGAGCGCGTCCGCCACCGCCGCGCGTATCTCGTCGGCGTCGGCCGCACGGGCGGAGGGAACGCGAGCGCGCCCGTCGGCGGCCTGGATCCTCGCCAGCTCGGTGTGCAGGGCCGCGACCTGCCGGCGCAGCACCATGATGCTGCGCAGCACGGCGACGCCCACGGCGCCGGTGGCGGCCGTGGTGACCAACAGGGCGATCGGCATGGCGCTCACTGACGTACTCCCGGTTCACAGTCGACCCCCGACTTCCTACATCAGCTTGAAGGGCGGACTGACCTTCTGTCAGTGCGTAACGTCACGAAACGGGCGGCTCTTCGGTTACGGGTCCGCGAGGGGGACGACGCTGACCTGCGAGGACGCCTCCGGCGGGAGGCATAGGTCACATCCTGGGGGAGATTGGATCACAAAACGGCCCGGACCCCGGGCCGGCCGGGGTTCCGGGCCTGTGGTGCACGCACCGTGCCCCGGCGGCTACCGTGCGGTCGCCGCCGGGTCCGAGGCGGTCAGCTGAGGCGCTCGATGACCATCGCCATGCCCTGGCCGCCGCCGACGCACATCGTCTCCAGGCCGAACTGCTTGTCGTGGAACTGGAGGGAGTTGATGAGCGTGCCGGTGATGCGGGCGCCGGTCATGCCGAAGGGGTGGCCGACGGCGATGGCGCCGCCGTTGACGTTCACCTTGTCCAGCGGGATGCCGAGGTCGCGGTAGGAGGGGATCACCTGGGCGGCGAACGCCTCGTTGATCTCCACCAGGTCGATGTCGCCGGCGGTCAGGCCGGCGCGGGACAGCGCCTGCTTGCTCGCCTCGACCGGGCCGAGGCCCATGATCTCCGGGGAGAGGCCGGAGACGCCGGTGGAGACGATCCGGGCGAGCGGGGTGAGGCCGAGCTCGCGGGCCTTGGTGTCGCTCATGATGACGAGCGCGGCGGCGCCGTCGTTGAGCGGGCAGCAGTTGCCCGCGGTGACGAGCCCGTCCGGGCGGAACACCGGCTTGAGCCCCTGGACGCCCTCCAGGGTGACGCCGGCGCGGGGACCGTCGTCCTTGCTGACGACCGTGCCGTCGGGCAGCGTCACCGGGGTGATCTCGCGCTCCCAGAAGCCGTTCTTGATGGCTTCCTCGGCGAGGTTCTGCGAGCGGACGCCGAACTCGTCCATGTCCTGGCGGGTGACGCCCTTGAGGCGGGCCAGGTTCTCGGCGGTCTGTCCCATCGCGATGTAGGGGTCGGGCAGCAGGCCGTCCTCGCGCGGGTCGTGCCAGGTCGAGCCCTCCGACTCCGCGACGGCGGCGGTACGGGCCTCGGCCTCGGCGAACAGCGGGTTGCGGGTGTCCGGGAGGCTGTCGGAGTTGCCCTTGACGAAGCGCGAGACGGTCTCGACACCGGCCGAGATGAAGACGTCGCCCTCACCGGCCTTGATGGCGTGCAGGGCCATGCGGGAGGTCTGCAGCGAGGACGAGCAGTAGCGGGTGACGGTGCAGCCGGGGAGGTGGTCCATCCCCATCTGCACGGCGACGACGCGTCCGAGGTTGTTGCCCTGCTCACCGCCGGGAAGGCCGCAGCCGAGCATCAGGTCCTCGATGTCCTTCGGGTCCAGCTCGGGGACCTTGGCGAGGGCGGCCTGGATGATCGTGGCGGTCAGGTCGTCCGGGCGCATGTCCTTCAGGGAGCCCTTGAAGGCGCGGCCGATGGGGGAGCGGGCGGCAGAGACGATCACGGCTTCGGTCATCACGGCTCCAAGAAAAGGGCGTGGCGCGTAGCGCCTCGTTGAGGGGGGGTGGTCGGGCGGCGGGTGGGAGTGGCGCGTAGCGCCTCGTTGAGGGGGGGTGGTCGGGCGGCGGGTGGGAGTGGCGCGTAGCGCCTCGTTGAGGGGTGGTGGTCGGGCGACGGGTGGGCATACCGGTGGGTTGGTGCAGGCTCTCTGGGAAGTTACCTGTCCGTACCGTCCCGGTCACTGCTCCCGCGGTGTGACATGGACCGCAACTGTCTAAGCGCTTGCTTTCCCCTCCCTGGTGCCCGCGGGCTGCCCCGGTCAGGTCAGGGGGACGGCTGGGCCGACGGCTGGGGCTCGGCCTCCGGGACCCGCCGCCACCGACGGCGCTTCAGCAGCGCCCAAGCCCCCCGCGGCCCCGTGGGCATCGCCGCAGCGACCTCGGTGCCCGCCTCCGACGCGGCCTCCGCCGCCGCACGGGCCACCGGCAGGAACCCCTCCCGGCGGGCGGCGTCCGGACGCTCCTCCTCCGCCGGCCACAGCCCCAGCGCCGCGCACACCGTCGGCAGCACCGCCATCGCCGCCGTGACGTACCCCTCGGCGGAGGGGTGGTAGCTGTCCGGCCCGAACAGCTCCCGCGGGTTCGCCGCGAACTCCGGCCCGAGCAGGTCGCCCAGCGACACCGTCCGCCCGCCCTGTTCGACGACGCCGATCGTCTGCGCCGCCGCGAGCTGCCGCGAGGCACGCCGGGCCAGCCAGCGCAACGGCTGCCGCACCGGCTCGATCGTGCCGAGGTCGGGGCAGGTCCCGACCACCACCTCCGCACCGGCCGTCCGCAGCCGCCGTACCGCCGCGCTCAGGTGACGTACGGACTGCGTGGCCGGCATCCGGTGGGTCACGTCGTTGGCGCCGACCATGATCACGCACATGTCGGGGATCCGGGAGGGATCCGCCAGCGCCCGCGTCACCTGCCGGTCCAGGTCGTCGGAACAGGCCCCCGGCACCGCGACCGTGCTCAGCCCCACCGGGCGTTCCGCGATCGCCGCCACCCCTGACGCCAGCAGCGCGCCCGGTGTCTGCCCGCCCCGGTGCACACCCTGCCCCGCGGCCGTGGAGTCGCCCAGCATCGTCAGCCGCAGCGCCGGTTCCCCCGGCACCGTGTAGGCCGCCCCGTACAGACCGTCCGCGTTCGGGACGTAGCCGACCGGGCCGTTGCCCACCCGTCGCCGCGCCAGCTGTGCCTGGGCCACCAGCAGCCCCACGGTCGCCGCGCCGGCCAGGCCGACGCTCCCGCCGCCGTACGCGGCGCCGGCCGCGATCCGCCGGGCCACCCGTGCCCTCGACATGCCCGTCATGCTCGCCGCCACCTCCTCGAAGCCGTACACCCAGTGCTTGCCCCGTACGCACCGTGGTCCAATCCCGACGGGCAGTGAACGACCCGGGCGGGTTCCGGCCGGGGAGGGCCTAGGCTGGTTCGACCACCCCGACCACATCTTTTGCAAGCATCCGGAGACAACGGTGCAATTCCACGACTCGATGATCAGCCTCGTCGGCAACACCCCGCTGGTGCGGCTCAACAACGTGACCAAGGGCATCAGGGCGACCGTCCTGGCCAAGGTGGAGTACTTCAACCCGGGCGGCTCCGTGAAGGACCGCATCGCCCTGCGCATGATCGAGGCGGCGGAGAAGAGCGGGGAGCTGAAGCCGGGCGGCACCATCGTCGAGCCGACCAGCGGCAACACCGGTGTCGGTCTCGCCATCGTGGCCCAGCAGAAGGGCTACAAGTGCGTCTTCGTCTGCCCCGACAAGGTGTCCACCGACAAGATCAACGTGCTGCGCGCCTACGGGGCCGAGGTCGTCGTCTGCCCGACCGCCGTCGCGCCCGAGCACCCCGACTCCTACTACAACGTCTCCGACCGGCTGGTGCGCGAGACGCCGGGCGCGTGGAAGCCGGACCAGTACTCCAACCCCCACAACCCCCTCTCCCACTACCACTCCACCGGTCCGGAGCTGTGGGAGCAGACCGAGGGCAGGATCACCCACTTCGTGGCCGGCGTCGGCACCGGCGGCACCATCTCCGGCACCGGCCGCTACCTGAAGGAGGCCAGTGACGGCCGGGTGAAGGTGATCGGCGCCGACCCCGAGGGCTCCGTGTACTCGGGCGGCTCCGGGCGTCCGTACCTGGTCGAGGGCGTCGGTGAGGACTTCTGGCCCACCGCCTACGACCGTGACGTCGCCGACGAGATCGTCGCCGTCTCCGACAAGGACTCCTTCCAGATGACCCGCCGCCTCGCCAAGGAGGAGGGCCTGCTGGTCGGCGGCTCCTGCGGCATGGCGGTCGTCGCGGCGCTGGAGGTCGCCTCCCGGCTCGGCGAGGACGACGTGGTCGTCGTCCTGCTGCCGGACAGCGGACGCGGCTACCTCAGCAAGATCTTCAACGACGAGTGGATGGCCGACTACGGCTTCCTGGAGGACACCGGCACCAGCGCCCGCGTCGCCGACGTGCTGAACGACAAGGAGGGCGGCCACATCCCCTCCCTCGTCCACATGCACCCCGACGAGACCATCGGCCAGGCCATCGAGGTGCTGCGCGAGTACGGCGTCTCGCAGATGCCCGTGGTCAAGCCGGGCGCCGGTCACCCGGACGTGATGGCCGCCGAGGTCGTCGGCTCGGTGGTGGAGCGGGAGCTGCTGGACGCGCTGTTCAGCAAGGCCGCCTCGCTCGACGACCCGCTGGAGAAGCACATGTCCGCGCCGCTGCCCCAGGTCGGCTCCGGGGAGCCCGTCGCCGACCTGATGGCCGTCCTCGGCAAGGACGACGCGGCCATCGTCCTCGTCGAGGGCAAGCCGACCGGCGTGGTCAGCCGCCAGGACCTGCTGTCCTTCCTCGCCAAGACCGGGAAGTGACGGCGCGTCGGGCGGAGGGGACCGCCCGTGACCGGGCGGGCGGCGCCGCGCGGGTGATCTTCGCGGACTTCGCGGAAGTGGTACGCGGGTGTCACGTCCGCGCAGCACTCGCTTAACACTGCCCCGGCACCTTGGTGGGTGTCGGCAGGGAATGGGAGCGGCTCCCCGTTCCGGCCGGCGACCACGCGGCGTCGAAGGACAACCGGAGCGGCTCCCGGACCTCCATGGACGCCCCGGGACGCGCGGCCTCCTCAACGGGGCACGCGTCCCCCGCGGGGACCGCCGTCGTCCCGCCCCCCGGCCTACGGGGGTGCGGCGGTCCCCGCGCACACGCGTCCTCAGTCCTCCCAGTCGCTGTCCTGGCGGCCCTTACGGGAGCCGAACAGGCCCGGGTTGGTGCGGACCGCCTGCACCACGTTGACGCCGACGATGCCCGCCCAGGTCGTCAGCAGACCCGGCAGCTGGCCCACGCCCCCGCCGATGGCGGACAGCGGCACCGCCAGCACCAGCGAGACGATGCCGAAGCCGAACCGCTCCCCCCAGGAGTCCGTGACCTTCGGCGACCGCGCGTCCCGGGCCACCGTCATCTGCCGCTCGGCGAGCTGCCGGCGCACCCGGCGCTCCACCACGCCGTCGATGCGCTGGTCGACCTTCTCCAGGAACGAGTCGACCAGCGCGGACTCGTACTCCTCGCCCAGTTCCCTGCGCGCCTGCAGGGAGGCGTCGAGTTCCTTCTTCAGCTCGGTGTCCCGCGCGTCCATTCCGGTCATGCGCTCCACGGTAGGCAGGCGGGTGACCGCTGGCACTGGGGGTAACCCCCGTCTCGGCGCTCGGGTTCGCCGGGTCCCTACGTGCCGCACATCTTCTCGTCGGCCCGGGACTGCCCGACGTCGACCTTCTTCGGCGTGGCGACGGGCACGCCCGCCTTCTTGAAGTCGGGGCCGAGGGTGAGCCTCATCGGCTGCGCCGCGTCCGAGTCCTCGCCTCCCGGCTTCAGGGCCGAAGCGGGCAGGCCCATCAGATCGGCGAGCGTGCGGGCCTGGTCGGCCTGTTCCGGCGCGTACTCCAGCCGGGTCCCCTCGACCTTCGCGGGGGCGTTGCCCCTGTTGGCGGACCGGGCCACCCCCTCACTCGTCCGGAGCCAGACCAGCGTCTCCTGCGCGGCACCGGCCGGGCCGCCGCCGTTGAGGACGTCGACGCGCACGGCGGACGCCTCCGCCCGGGGGCCCTCGAGGAGCGCGGCCTGCTTGTCCTTGGCGTCCTTCTCCTTCTTCTTCACCTCGGTGAAGGAGACGTCGTCCTGCAGCATGGCGAACACCTGCGGGGCCTTGACCGGGTCCGGCACGACGGTGACGGGTGTGGGCTCGGCAGGGTTGTCGACCACCGGGAGCGTCATCAGCGTGATGTTCTTCAGGTCGATCCTGGTGAGTTCCCTGGCCAGGGTGAGGAGCTTGGAGGCGCTGCCTATGCCCTTGTCCACGGTGAGGGACTTGGTGGCCGCGTCCGCCACGTCGAGCATCTTCGGCGGACTGTCCAGCGTGTCCTCCTTCAGCTGCCGGATCATCGACGCGACGAACTTCTGCTGCATCCCGATCCGGTCGAGGTCACTCTCGTTCTTCAGCCCGTGCCGGTTGCGGAGGAACGACAGCGCCTCCTCGCCCTCGATGGTGCTCTTGCCGGCCGGCAGGTCGAGTTTCGTCCCGCCTTCCAGGTCCTTGAGGGGTTTCTCCAGGCACACCTCGACGCCGCCGACGGCGGTGGACAGCGTCTTGACCGCGTTGAAGTCGAACATCATGAAGTGGTCCACCTCGACGCCGGCGAGCTCCTCGACGGTCCGCATGGTGCAGCCGGGGTCGCGGCCGTTCACGCCGTAGGACTCGTTGAACCTGGTGGTGCCCTTCGATCCGGGGACGACCTCGGCCGAACCGTCGGGCCGTCTGGTCTCGCAGTCCGGGATCCTGGTCATCAGGTCCCGGGGGATGCTCACCACGGTCGCGTTGGAGCGGTCCCCGGCGACGTGGAAGAGCAGGGTGGTGTCGGCGTGACCGGTGACGTTGTCCCGGTTGCCGTAGGCCTCGTTGCCCTCGCCGGTGCGGACGTCGTTGCCGATGACCAGGATGTTGACCGGCCCGTCCGCCAGGACCTTGTCACTGCCCACGTCACCGATGTCGACGGTGTCGATGTTGCCGTTGAGGCGGTCGTACCAGTAGTAGGCGAACGCCGAGCCGCCGACCAGGACCAGACCGAGGGCGCCGCCCGTCCACGTCAGCGCCTTCCGCCGGGCACCCCGCTTCCCCTGCCGCGGGCGCCCGCGGCGGCCGGGGGCCTGCGTGCCGTCCGCACCGGGGGCGGCGGAGGGGGCGGGAGCGGCACGGTGGCCGCGCTGCCCGGGCACCCGGCCGGGAGCGGACGCGGGGGTGGTGGGGCCGGGGCGGGACGCGTCGCGCGGGCGGGGCACCGCGGGACGCCCCGGGGCGCCGTTCAGCCGTAGTTCGTAGTCCCCGGTGTCCGGGTTGAGCACCCACTGGTCGGCGGGGTCGGTCCCGTCCGCCTGTCCACGACTTGGCGCATCCACGCTCGTTACCAGTCTTCCGTCGGGGGCCCCGGGGGACGCCTGGGCCTCAAGGCGCTTGCTTGTTCGACGCGTTACGCTATCCGGCTGCTCCGGGATGCGTGGACTTCGTAGCAAAATCGTCGAGTTCCGGATCTGTCCCCGGCCGGGCACGGTGGGTGACCCCCGCCCCTCACGACGTGTACGGCACCATGTCGCCTGCGGTTGTATAAGGGCATGCAGAAGCAGTGCGGGGTGAATGGGCGGAGAGGGCCGAGGTCCGAGCGGTCCGGGTGGTCGGCGGGGCCCGAGCGGTCCGGGTGGTCGGAGGGGGACGTCACGTCATGAGCGGCACCGAGAGCCCTGCCGCGCGCCTCCAGGCGCTCTTCGAGGGGCACCGGCTGACGCCGACCCAGCGGCGCATCGCGCACAGCATGGTGCGACGGGCCGCCGACGTGCCGTTCCTGTCCAGTGTGGAGCTGGCCGAACTGGCCGGCGTCAGCCAGCCGTCGGTGACCCGGTTCGCCGTCGCTCTCGGCTTCGACGGCTACCCCGCCCTGCGCCGGCACCTGCGCGAGGTCGCGCCCGTCGTACCCGCGCCGGAGACCGGCTCGCCCAACGCCTACCAGCAGGCCGTCGAGGCCGAGATCGAGAACCTGCGGCACCTGGCGCAGGCGCTGGCCGACACCGGGCCCGTGCGGCGGGCGGGACGCGTCCTCGCGGGCAGCCGGCCGCTGCCCGTGCTGGGGCTGCGCGCCGCCGCGGCCCAGGCGCACGGCTTCGCCTACTTCGCCGCCAAGGTCCATCCGGACGTACGGCTGTTCAACGAGGGCGGCACGATGCTCCACGACCGGATCGACGCCGCCGCCCGGGCCGGGGCGAGCGCCCTGCTGTGCTTCGCGCTGCCCCGCCATCCGCGGGAGGTCGTCGACGCCCTTGTTCACGCCAGGGGGACGGGGCTGACCGTCGTCACCGTCGCCGACTCCCCGTTCGCGCCGGTCGCCAAGGTGTCGGACCTGCTGCTGCCCGCCGCCGTCGGCACCGGGCTGGCCTTCGACACGGCGTGCGCGCCGATGCTGCTGGGCCGGGTGCTGCTGGAGGCGATGTGCGACGACCTGCCCGACGCACAGGCACGACTGGAGGAGTTCGACGTGAAGGCGGCCGCGCGGGGACTGTTCGTGGACTGACGGCGGGCCGGCCGCGGGGCGTTCTCAGACTCGTCTCACCTTGCGCCGCTATCCTCCCGTGTCCACTGGCGTGAGAGACGGGAGGCTGGACGTGACGCGCGGAGGACATGGGCTGGCCCGGGTGGCCGTCGTCGTACGGGCCGGGGCCGCGCCGCTGTGGTGGCTGGGAGTCGTCGCCGCCGGCGCGGGGGCGCTGGTGCCGGGGCTGACCGGGCGCCGTATCGGTGTGCCGGCGGGTGCGGCGCTGTTCCTGGTGGTGGCGGCCGTCGTGGCGTACTGGGGGCGGGAGCGGTACCGGGCGCCGGCCCGCCGGGCGGTACGGGCGGGCCGCCACGACGTGCTCCAGGACCGGGCGGTGACCCTGCGCAACTGGCGGCGGGCGCACCGGTGGTGGCTGCTGCTCGCGTTCCTCGCCGCCCTCGGCTCGGCGTTCGCCGCACCCGCGACCGGCGGGCTGCTGCTGGCCGGCTGCGGGGTCGGCCTGTGGCTGAAGGCGGCCTGGATCGGCCGGCTGGAGCAGGACGGCGAGGCGCTGCTGTGGGTGCGCGTCGACCGCCTACGTGCGGGTGCGGGGCGGCCCGCCGGCCGGCGGGTAGAGGCGTACCGCACGACGGGGATCGCGGCGGGGGACGCGGCGCCGGGAGGCTCCCGGCGGAGGGTCGCGGCGGCGGCCTGAGCGGGGCCCTCGGGGCGGGGCGCGGGGTGAGCTTGCGCGGTTCCCCGCGCCCCGCCCCCCGGGGCCGTGGTTGCCCGCGCCCCTGGTCAGGGGGTGAGGTCGGTCAGGGTGTCGGTGTGGGCGGCGCCCGATTCGGCGACGATCTCCTCGATCGGCTGGGCCGGGCGTACGGTCGCGAAGGTGACGGCGCCCGTCCCGTCCGTGACGAAACCGAGGACGGCGGGGCGGGGGAGCGAGTTGTACGCGTAGTGGTGGGCGAAGTAGTACGCCCCCGTGTCCAGCGCGGCCGCGTAGTCGCCCTGCTCCAGCAGCGGCAGCTCCTGCCCCTGCGCCAGCAGGTCGCCGGCGAAACAGGCCGGTCCTGCCACGTCCTGCACGACCGCCGGCCCCTCCTTGGGCCGTCCCTTCGCGTCGTACGCGGCGATCCGCAGCGGCCACGACGCCGGCGCGTACACCGTCCGCGTCGCCACCTGCACGCCCGCGTGCGTCACCGCGACCGGACGCCCGCCCGCGCTCTTGGCGTACTCCACGCGCGCGACGACCGTGCCGTGCTTGGCCAGCAGTGACCGGCCGAACTCGGTGACCAGCCCGTACCGTCCGTCGAACAGCCCGGGCACCGTCTCCTTCAGCAGCCGCGCGTACTGCCCGTACGTCGGGCTGCTCGCCTCGGACGCGAAGTTGACCGGCAGTCCGCCGCCGATGTCGATGGTGTCGATCTGCTGCCGCCCCGCACGCCCGTTGATCTCCTCCGCCAGCGCGTACGTCTGCGAGATCCCCCGCGCCATCACCGACAGCGCGATGCCCTGGGAGCCGGAGTGGGCGTGCAGCCGGGTCAGCCACGGCCGGTCCAGGTAGGCGCGTATCACCCACTCCCGCGCCCCCTCGTCGCGCAGCGCCACTCCGAACTTCGAGGTCGCCGTCGCCGTGGACAGGGCCTCGATGGAACCGCCGCCGACCTGCGGGTTGACCCGGATGCCGATGGGGGAACGGGAGCCGGAGGCGGCCATCAGGGCGTCGATGCGCTCCAGCTCCTGCGGGTTGTCCGCGTTCACGGCGATGCCCAGCGCCAGCGCCTCCCGCAGCTCGGCGAGCGTCTTGGCGGGCGAGTCGAGGACCGTCCGCTCCGGCTCCACTCCCGCCGCACGCGCCAGCGCCAGCTCACCCGGGCTCGCCACCTCCGCGCCGATCCCCTCCTCGCGCAGCAGCCGCAGCACCGGAACCAGCGGGCTCGCCTTCACCGCGAAGGCGTGCAGCACGGGGGTGCCGGGCGCCGTCACCGCGTCGAACGCCGCCCGCAGCCCGGCCGCCGATTCCCGGATGCCCCGCACGTCGAGCAGCGCCACCAGCGGCACGTCGTCGTCGAGCAGCCCCTGCGCCACGGCGGCCCGCACCGCCTCGTCCCGCCGGGCCGCCCGCCCGACACCCCCCGGATCGACCTCGTCCACCAGAACGACCTCGTCAGCCACCACGTCCCCCGTCCCGTCGGTCTTCTCCATGTTCGCGCGCATACATCCAGCCAAACATCCCCCGCGCGGCCGTGCGGACGCACCCCCTGTCTTGACTAGCTCTATTCACAGGTTGAGGATGTGAATAACTGCAGTACTCGCCCGCAGCCCCCAGGAGGCACAGCATGTCCGCACCCGGACCCCGGCCCGTCCGAGCGCCGCGCGGCACCGAGAAGAGCGCCCTGGGCTGGCAGCAGGAGGCCGCCCTGCGGATGCTGCAGAACAACCTCGACCCGGAGGTCGCCGAACACCCCGACAAGCTCGTCGTCTACGGCGGCACCGGCAAGGCCGCCCGCGACTGGCGCTCCTTCGACGCCATGGTCCGCACGCTGCGGACGCTCAAGCAGGACGAGACGATGCTCGTCCAGTCCGGCCGCCCGGTCGGTGTCATGCAGACCCACGAATGGGCCCCGCGCGTCCTCATCGCCAACTCCCACCTCGTCGGCGACTGGGCCACCTGGGAGGAGTTCCGCCGGCTGGAGGCCCTCGGGCTGACCATGTACGGGCAGATGACCGCCGGTTCCTGGATCTACATCGGCACCCAGGGCATCCTCCAGGGCACCTACGAGACCTTCGCCGCCGTCGCCGCGAAGAAGTTCGGCGGCACCCTCGCCGGGACCATCACCCTCACGGCCGGCCTCGGCGGCATGGGCGGCGCCCAGCCGCTCGCCGTGACGATGAACGACGGCGTGGCGATCTGCGTCGACTGCGACCCGCGCGCGATCGAACGCCGCATCGAGCACCGCTACCTCGACGTGAAGGCCGACTCCCTCGACCACGCCCTCCAGCTCGCCACCGAGGCCCGGGACGCCCGCCGTCCCCTGTCCATCGGCGTCCTCGGCAACGCCGCCGAAGTGGTGCCGCGGCTGCTCGCCATGGGTGCCCCGGTCGACATCGTCACCGACCAGACCTCCGCCCACGACCCGCTGGCCTACCTCCCCGTCGGCATCGCCTTCGAGGACATGGCCGACGCCGCCGCGAAGGACCCGGCCGGCTTCACCACCCGGGCCCGTGAGTCCATGGCCCGGCACGTCGAGGCGATGGTCGGCTTCCAGGACGCGGGCGCCGAGGTGTTCGACTACGGCAACTCGATCCGCGGCGAGGCCAAGCTCGCGGGCTACGACCGGGCGTTCGCCTTCCCCGGCTTCGTGCCCGCCTACATCCGCCCGCTGTTCTGCGAGGGCAAGGGCCCCTTCCGCTGGGCCGCGCTGTCCGGCGACCCGGCCGACATCGCCAAGACCGACAAGGCGGTCCTGGAACTCTTCCCGGAGAACGAGCCCCTGGCCCGCTGGATCAGGATGGCCGGGGAACGCGTCCACTTCCAGGGCCTGCCGGCCCGCATCTGCTGGCTCGGCTACGGCGAGCGCGACAAGGCGGGCGAGCGGTTCAACGACATGGTCGCGAGCGGCGAGCTGGCCGCGCCGGTCGTCATCGGCCGCGACCACCTCGACTGCGGCTCGGTGGCCTCGCCCTACCGGGAGACGGAGGCGATGCTGGACGGGTCCGACGCGATCGCCGACTGGCCGCTGCTGAACGCCATGGTCAACGTGGCGTCCGGGGCGTCCTGGGTGTCCCTCCACCACGGCGGGGGAGTGGGCATGGGACGCTCCCTGCACGCCGGGCAGGTGACGGTGGCGGACGGGACGGCACTGGCCGGGGAGAAGATCCGGCGGGTGCTGACCAACGACCCCGGGATGGGGGTCGTCCGTCATGTCGACGCCGGGTACGCCATCGCGGAGTCCGTGGCGGGCGAGCGGGGCGTACGCGTGCCGATGCGCGAGGGTGACCCGGCGTGAGGGACCGAACCCCTCCGGCGGCGCGTCCGGCCGGGCCCGTCCCGGCCCCTGCCCCCGCCCCCGCCCCGGAGAACGTGCCCTCCTTCCACGAGATGTGGCGGCAACTGGAGCCCGTCGGACGCCACGCCGCCTCCGGCGGCTACCGCAGGTTCGCCTGGACCGGGGCCGACGCCGACTGCCGGGACTGGTTCGAGGAGCAGGCCCGCGCCCGGCGGCTGACCTACGAGGTCGACCGGAACGGCAACCAGTGGGCCTGGCTCGGGGACCCCGCACGGGGCGACGCGGTCGTCACCGGGTCGCACCTGGACTCCGTGCCCGACGGCGGAGCATTCGACGGGCCCCTCGGGGTCGTGTCCGCCTTCGCCGCCCTCGACGAACTGCGCCGCAGGGGCACGCACCGCGCGCGGCCGCTCGGCATCGTCAACTTCGGCGACGAGGAGGGCGCCCGCTTCGGGCTCGCCTGTGTCGGCTCCCGGCTCACCGCGGGCGCGCTCACCGTCGAGCAGGCCCACCGCCTCACCGACGGCGACGGCATCACGCTCCCGCAGGCCATGGAGGCCGCCGGACACGACCCCGACGCCATCGGCGCCGACCCGGAACGGCTGGGCCGCGTCGGCGCCTTCGTCGAACTCCACGTCGAACAGGGCCGGGCCCTGGACCTGTCCGGCGACCGCGTCGGCGTCGCGTCCGCCATCTGGCCGCACGGCCGCTGGCGGTTCGACTTCCGCGGCGAGGCCAACCACGCCGGCACCACCCGGCTCACCGACCGCCGCGACCCGATGCTGTCGTACGCCGAGACCGTCCTCGCCGCCCGCCGCGAGGCCGAACTCGCCGGCGCCGTCGCCACCTTCGGCAAGATCGCCGTCGAGCCGAACGGCGTCAACGCCATCCCCTCCGTGGTGCGCGGCTGGCTGGACTCCCGCGCGCCCGACCAGGACCGCCTCGACGCCGTGGTCGACGCGGTGCGGCGGGCCGCCCGCGCCCACGCCGCCGCCCACGGCGTCGACCTCGACGTCGAACGCGAGTCCTTCACGCCCGTCGTCGAGTTCGACCATGCCCTGCGCGACGAGCTCGCCCGCATCCTGGGCGCCGGCACGGACCTCACGGTGCCCGTCCTCGGCACCGGCGCCGGACACGACGCCGGGATCCTCTCCGCGCGCGTCCCGACCGCCATGCTGTTCGTGCGCAACCCCACCGGCGTCTCGCACTCCCCGGCGGAGCACGCCACCGAGGACGACTGCGTGGCCGGAGTCCTCGCCCTCGCCGACGTACTGGAAGGACTGGTCCGCACGTGACCGCCACCCCGCGGACGTACTGGCTGGAGCACGCCTGGCTCGGCACCCTCCCCCAAGCTCCCGGCTCCGCTCGAGCAGGGGGGACCCCCATCGAGCCGGGCGTCACCGTGGACGTACGGGACGGCCGCATCGCCGCCGTCCGCACGGACACGCCCGCCCCGCCGCCCGGCGCCGAGATCCTGCGCGGACTCACCCTCCCCGGACTGGCCAACGCCCACAGCCACGCCTTCCACCGCGCGCTGCGCTCCACCGTCCAGGTGGGCTCCGGCACCTTCTGGACGTGGCGCGAGACCATGTACGCCACGGCCGACCGGCTCACCCCGGACACCTACCACGCCCTAGCCCGGGCCGTGTACGCCGAGATGGCGCTGGCCGGCATCACGGCGGTCGGCGAGTTCCACTACGTCCACCACGCCCCCGGCGGCACCCCCTACGCCGACCCCAACGCCATGGGCGAGGCGCTCGTCGACGCCGCCGCCGAGGCCGGCATCCGCATCACCCTCCTCGACACCGCCTACCTCTCCTCCGGATTCGGACAGCCGCCCACCACCCACCAGCTCCGCTTCTCCGACGGCGACGCGGACGCCTGGGCCGAGCGCTGTTCCGTCCTCAAGGAGCGGGATCACGCACGGGTCGGCGCGGCGATCCACTCCGTGCGGGCCGTGCCGGCGGAGCAGTTGGCGACCGTGGCACGCTGGGCCGAGGAGCGGCGGGCCCCGCTCCACGTGCACCTCTCCGAGCAGACCGCCGAGAACGACGCCTGCCGGGAGGCCCACGGGTGCACCCCGGCCCAGCTGCTCGCCCTGCACGGCGTGCTCGGGCCGCGCACCACGGGAGTCCACAACACCCACCTGACCGCGGAGGACGTCTCGCTCATCGGCGGCAGCGGCACCGGCACCTGCATGTGCCCGACGACCGAGCGGGACCTCGCCGACGGCATCGGCCCCGCCGTCGCCCTGCAGAACGAGGGCTCCCCGCTCTGCCTCGGCTCCGACAGCCACGCCGTGATCGACCTGCTGGAGGAGGCGCGGGCGATGGAACTGGACGAGCGCCTGCGCACCCGCACACGCGGCCACTGGACGGCCGCCGCGCTGCTGCGGGCCGCGTCCGCCGACGGACACGCCGCCCTCGGCTGGGACGGCATGGGCACCATCGAGGCCGGGGCACGCGCCGACCTCGTCACCCTCGCCCTCGACTCCGTCAGAACAGCGGGGCCGCCGCCCCGGCTCGGCGCCGAGACGGCCGTATTCGCCGCGACCGCGGCGGACGTACGCCACACGGTCGTGGGGGGCCGGCACGTCGTGCGCGACGGGGCGCACACGCTCGTCCCCGACGTGCCCGGAGCCCTCGCGCGGGCGGTCGAAGCCCTGCGCGCCTGACGACGATCCACGAGGACACCATGAGCAGCACCGTCATCAGCAACATCGCCACGCTGGTCACCAACGACCCCTCCCTCGACGGCTCTCCCCTCGGCGCGGTCCCGGACGCGGCCGTCGTCATCGAGGGCGACCGCGTCGTGTGGACCGGTGAATCAAGCAAAGCACCCGCCACTGACAACCGGGTCGACGCGGCGGGCCGGGCGGTCCTGCCCGGCTTCGTCGACTCGCACTCCCACCTGGTCTTCGCGGGCGACCGCACCGAGGAGTTCAACGCCCGCATGTCCGGCCGCCCCTACCACGCGGGCGGCATCCGTACGACCGTGGCCGCCACCCGGGCCGCGAGCGACGCGGAACTGGAGGCGAACCTCACCCGTCTCCTCACCGAGGCGCTGCGTCAGGGCACCACGACCTGCGAGACCAAGTCCGGATACGGACTGAGCACCGGACACGAGGCCCGCGCACTGCGCCTGGCGTCCCGTCACACCGACGAGGTCACCTTCCTGGGCGCCCACATCGTCGCCCCCGAGTACGCCGACGACCCCGCCGCCTACGTGGAGCTGGTCACCGGCGAGATGCTGGACGCCTGCGCGCCGCACGCCCGCTGGATCGACGTGTTCTGCGAGCAGGGCGCCTTCGACGGCGACCAGGCCCGCGCGATCCTCACCGCGGGCAGGGCGAAGGGCCTGCGTCCGCGCGTCCACGCCAACCAGCTCTCCTACGGCCCGGGGGTACGGCTCGCCGTCGAGCTGGACGCGGCCAGTGCCGACCACTGCACGCACCTCACCGACGCCGACGTGGACGCCCTCGCCCAGGGGAACACCGTCGCCACCCTGCTGCCCGGCGCCGAGTTCTCCACCCGCGCCGAGTGGCCGGACGCCCGCCGGCTGCTGGACGCCGGGGTGACGGTCGCGCTCTCCACCGACTGCAACCCCGGCTCGTCCTTCACGTCCTCCGTCCCCTTCTGCGTCGCGCTCGCGGTGCGGGACATGGGGATGACACCGGACGAGGCGGTGTGGTCGGCCACCGCGGGCGGCGCGGCGGCCCTGCGCCGGGACGACGTCGGCCGCCTGGCCCCGGGCGCGTACGCCGACCTCGTCCTGCTCGACGCGCCCAGCCACGTCCACCTCGCCTACCGGCCGGGCGTCCCCCTGGTCGCGGGGGTGTGGCGCCGGGGCGTCCGCGTGGTGTGACCGGGGGCCGCACGGCGGGCGCGGCGGCACGACGAAGGGGCGGCCCGGTTCGGACCGCCCCCCGGAGGACGAACGTCACCCGGTGAGGACTACTCCTCGACCGTGAGCCCCCTGCGCAGCTTCACCAGCGTCCGCGACAGCAGACGCGAGACGTGCATCTGGGAGATGCCCAGTTCCTCGCCGATCTCCGACTGGGTCATGCCGGCGACGAAGCGCAGCGACAGGATCTTGCGGTCGCGGGACGGCAGTTCGGCGATCAGCGGCTTCAACGACTCGATGTACTCGATGCCTTCGAGCCCGTGGTCCTCGTAACCGATCCGGTCCGCCAGCGCGCCCTCGGCGTCGTCCTCCTCCGGCTGGGCGTCCAGCGAGGAGGCGGTGTACGCGTTCGACGCCGCCATGCCCTCGACGACCTCGTCGGGGGTGATGCCCAGACGTTCCGCCAGCTCGGCCACCGTCGGCGCGCGGTCGAGCTGCTGGGCCAGTTCGTCACCGGCCTTGGCCAGGTCCAGACGGAGTTCCTGCAGTCGGCGCGGGACGCGCACGGACCACGAGGTGTCGCGGAAGAAGCGCTTGATCTCACCGATGATGGTCGGCATCGCGAACGTGGGGAACTCCACACCGCGCGACATCTCGAAGCGGTCGATCGCCTTGATCAGGCCGATCGTGCCGACCTGGATGATGTCCTCCATCGGCTCGCTGCGCGTGCGGAAGCGGGAGGCGGCGAACTTGACCAGCGCGAGATTCAGTTCGACGAGTGTGTTGCGTACGTACGAGTAGTCGCGGGTGCCTTCCTCCAGCGACTCGAGGCGCTCGAAGAGGGTCTTGGACAGGGCCCGCGCGTCGACCGGGCCCACCTCGTCGTAGGGGGGGATCTCCGGTAGTCCGGCGAGTAGGTCGTCGGGGACGACACCTGGGTCGTCCAGGTCGATGGGATCCAGATGTTCCGGAGCGGGTGTCGACGTCGCTTCAGGGGTAGGCGAAGCGTCGAGCCGGGGTGACATGATGTCCTCCATCGTTCTCGGCATATGGCTGCCGAAGCCGATACGTGCACTGCGGTGTGCGGCGCCTCCAAAGCCGGCCGTGTCGGGTGCGTGTCTTTACTAGCCCTATCGGCTTCCGCAAGCACATCGCAAGTGCGTTCTGTGTGTATATGTCTGTTTGTGCGCGATTGTTAGAGTGTCGGTGTGTGGCCGGAAGGCGTAATGTTCAAGGGCGTCAGCAAGCAGCCACAGCAGCCACGACGTCGGGAGAGAGAGACGGCATGGACCGCGGGACGGTCGGCAGCGCACAGTCGGGCCGGCTTCTGGTCGAGGTGCGAGAAGAGGGCCCCAGTGCCGTCGTGACTCCGGCGGGTGAGTTGGATCACCACACCGCCGAGTTGTTGCGGGAGCCACTGGAGGGCTGCCTCGCCAAGGGATTCAAGCGTCTTGTCATCGACTGCTCCCGGTTGGAGTTCTGTGACTCCACCGGGCTGAACGTGCTGCTCGGTGCCCGGCTGAAGGCCGAGGCGGCGGGAGGCGGCGTTCATCTCGCGGGAATGCAGTCCGTGGTCGCGCGCGTGTTTGAAATCACGGGAGCGGACGCGGTGTTCGCCGTGCACGACACTCTCGAGGCGGCGCTGGCCGACGATTCGGCGTGACCCGGGCGGGCACGCCCGGCGGGGCGCTCCCGTCACCTCCCTCACCGGATGTACACATGTGTCGCGCCTTTTCGCGCGAAAACGTGGGTGTCCCGTCGGTCCCCCCGGGCAGGAGACTTCCTGAACGGGCTGGACACGGTGGTCGCGAGAGCGCCGGGAACCGGCCGTGCCGTAGCGGCGTGACCAACCGAGTACGGAATCTTTCGAAGCCTGAACTGGTGACACGGTGAGGTGAAGCGCTGATGAGCACCACCCGGCCCTATTCGCCGGGCGACCGCGGTCCGGAGGCCAGCGGCGCTTCCGGGACGCCCGGGGGCGCGGCGCCGGCGGCCGGGGACGCGCCCGAAGGCGGCGTGGCCACGCCGACCGCGCCGGCGGACTTCTCGGCCGGCGGCGGGGTCCGCCGGCTGAGCTTCGACGACCAGAGCGGCGTCGTCCCGCTCGCCCGCGATTTCACCCGCCAGGCGCTGCACGAGTGGGGCTGGCTGCCCGCCGCCGGCGCGGACCGGCGGGCCGCCGCCGAGGACGTGCTGCTCGTGGTGTCCGAGCTGGTCACCAACGCCTGCCTGCACGCCGAAGGACCTGATCGCCTCGCCATCATGTGTGACAGGAAGGTGATCCGGCTGGAGGTCACCGACCGGGGTACGGGGCAGCCGGCCCCGCGCACCCCGCACCAGGCGGGGCGGCCCGGTGGCCACGGCATGTTCATCGTGCAGCGGCTCTGTCTGGACTGGGGCGTCCTCCGGTCCCCGGACGTCCCCGGCAAGACCGTCTGGGCCGAACTCGGAACCCCCGGCTGAGCCAGGTTTCTTCCGCCCCCGCCGCCCCTTCCCGTCCCGAACCTGGGGCTCCGCCCCAGACCCCGCTCCTCAAACGCCGGAAGGGCTGGAATCAGCCCTTCCGGCGTTTGAGGAGCGGCGGTTCCGGAGGCAGCGCCCCCGGGGACGGGAAGGGGCGCCGGGGCGGAACAAGGCGAGCAGCGGCACGGGCGCACCCCCGAACGCACGGAGGGTCCCGCATCCGACCGGATGCGGGACCCTCCGTCCATGCGGGCCGGCCCCAGGGTGATCCGCTCAGCGGACGTCCCCCATGAGGGCCTTGACCTTCTTCCGGTACATCCACACCGCGACACCGGCGAGCACCGCCAGCGTCGCCTCCATCGCGACGACACCCGTCTTGTTCAGGTCGACCCCCGCGATGGACAGCAGGCCGGTCGTGGCGTCACCCGCGGTGACCGCCAGGAACCAGACACCCATCATCTGCGACGCGTACTTCGCCGGCGCCATCTTCGTGGTGACCGACAGGCCCACCGGGGAGAGCAGCAGCTCACCGACGGTCTGGACGAAGTAGATCGCCACCAGCCACAGCGCCGCCGCCTTGTGACCCCCCTCGGCGATCGACAGCGGGGCCAGGAACAGGAAGAACGAGACACCGACCAGCACCAGGCCGGAGGCGAACTTCACGATCGTGCTCGGCTCCTTGCCGCGCCGGTTCAGCGCCAGCCAGATCCAGGCGAAGACCGGGGCCAGCGCCATGATCAGGACCGGGTTGACCGACTGGTACCAGGAGACAGGGAACTCCCAGCCGAAGACGCTGTTCTCGGCCGACGAGTCGGCGAAGATCGACAGGGTCGAGCCGCCCTGGTCGTAGATCATCCAGAAGATCGCGGCGGCGACGAAGAACCAGATGTACGCGGACATCCTCGACTGCTCGGTGCGGTCCAGGTCCTTGTCGCGCTTGATGCGGGCGATCACCATCACGGGCACGATCACGCCGAGCAGCGTCAGCGGGACCAGCACCCAGTTCAGGGTGTAGGTGCCGCTGATGCCGAGGACGGCGTACGCGACGACGGCGATGCCGGCCCACAGCGCGGACTTGCGCAGCGTCGAGGCGCGCTCCTGGCCGGAGAGCGGCTTCGGGACGACGCTCGACCGGGGGTCGAGGTGGCGGCTGCCCAGCAGGAACTGCGCCACGCCGAGGCCCATGCCGAGCGCGGCGAGCGCGAAGCCCAGGTGCCAGTTGACGCTCTCGCCGACGGTGCCGATGATCAGCGGCGCGGCGAAGGCACCCAGGTTGATGCCCATGTAGAAGACGGTGAAGCCGCCGTCCCGGCGCGGGTCGTCCGGCCCCTGGTACAGCTGGCCCACCATCGTGGAGATGTTGGCCTTCAGCAGTCCGGAGCCGATGGCGACGAGGCCGAGCCCCGCGTAGAAGGTCCCGGAGGACGGCAGGGCCAGGGTCAGGTGGCCCAGCATGATGATGCCGCCCGCGACGGCGACGGTCTTGCGGGGGCCCCAGACACGGTCGCCGAACCAGCCGCCCGGCATCGTGAGCAGGTACACCAGCGAGAGGTAGACCGAGTAGATCGCGGTAGCGGTGCCCGCGCTCATGCCGAGTCCGCCCGGCGCGACGAGGTACAGCGGGAGCAGGGCCCTCATGCCGTAGTAGGAGAACCGCTCCCACATCTCGGTCATGAAGAGGGTGGCCAGTCCGCGGGGGTGGCCGAAGAAGGTCTTCTCGGAACCGGGGGTGCCCGGTGGGACCGAGTCCTTCGTCAGGCTGGACGCCATGGTCGTTCCTTGCTGTCGGGACGCGTCGCGGATGCGTGGACGCGCCCGGTGGGGGGCAGGCCGGCACCGGCGGGCAGAGCCGTCCACCCCACGCCCGGGGGAGGCCGCCCCGGATCACGGAGCGGCGGACGGCGACCACCGGGATCCACGCCTCCGCCGTGCGTCTACGCGCGGTGAGGCCCGGCCACAGGTCATTCCTTCCGGGGCCGGCGGAAAACCGGCCCGCACGCAAAAGAGACCCTCGGCATCGACTGCGCCAAAGGTCCCCGTGGTGCAACAGGCGTTGATTCACCATACGGCAGGACAGTGCCGGATATGGAAGGACTTGAGACACGGATCACAGGTCCAAGTGGAACCGCGCTCACCCATTCGAAGGTCCCACTCAGGATCTCACCCCACACCCGCTGGTCCGTACCAGGGTCCGTGAAGGGGAGAGACGGGGAGGGCGCGGGTAGGAACCGGGCCCGGCGATCACACCCCTCGGCCCACCGCGACGGGACTACCATCACTGCCATGACCCGTGTACTGCTCGCCGAGGACGACGCGTCCATCTCGGAGCCGCTGGCCCGCGCCCTGCGCAGGGAGGGCTACGAAGTCGAGGTGCGTGAGGACGGACCCGGCGCACTCGAGGCCGGGATGCGGGGCGGCATCGACCTGGTGGTGCTGGATCTCGGCCTGCCCGGCATGGACGGCCTGGAGGTCGCCCGCAGGCTCCGCGCCGAGGGGCACACGGTTCCGCTGCTGATCCTGACCGCCCGCGCCGACGAGGTGGACACCGTCGTGGGCCTCGACGCGGGCGCCGACGACTACGTCACCAAGCCGTTCCGCCTCGCCGAACTGCTCGCCCGGGTACGGGCCCTGCTGCGGCGCGGCTCCGCCGAACCCCAGCAGCCGCCCGCCACCCACGGGGTGCGCATCGACGTCGAGTCGCACCGGGCGTGGATGGGCGAGGAGGAGCTCCAGCTGACCGCCAAGGAGTTCGACCTGCTGCGGGTCCTGGTGCGGGACGCGGGCCGGGTCGTCACCCGCGACCAGCTCATGCGCGAGGTGTGGGACACCACCTGGTGGTCCTCCACCAAGACCCTCGACATGCACATCTCCTGGCTGCGCAAGAAGCTGGGCGACGACGCCGCCAATCCCCGCTACATCGCGACCGTGCGCGGAGTGGGTTTCCGCTTCGAGAAGAGCTGAACCCGCCCGGGGTTCGCCGCAGGCCGGAGCAGTGGCCAGGAGCAGTGAGTTGAGAGAGCATGCGCCGCCGTCTGATCCAGTCCACGCTCGCCGTGGTCCTCGTCGTGATCGCCGTGTTCGGCGTCTCCCTGGTGATCGTCGAGACCCGCACGATCAGTGAGACCGCCAGGGAGCGGGTGGAGTCCGAGGCGGTCCGGCTGGCCAGCATCGTCGACAGCCGGCTGCTCGTCGAGGACAAGGTCACCGCCGAGATCCTCGACGACCAGATCACCGAGGACCGGTACGCCGTCGTCCGCATCCCCGGAAAGCCGCCCATCGAGGTCGGCGCCAAGCCGGACGGCGACGTCATCAGCGCCACCGCGCCCGGCGAGGAGGGCGAGACGGTCACCGTCCAGGAGCCGCGCTCCTCGGTGACCCGGGAGGTCGGCCGCACGCTGCTGATCATCGGCCTGGTGGCGCTCCTCGCGGTGATCGCGGCCGTCCTGCTGGCGGTCCGCCAGGCCAACCGGCTCGCCTCCCCGCTGACCGACCTCGCGGAGACCGCCGAACGCCTCGGCTCCGGCGACCCGCGCCCCCGCCACCGCCGCTACGGCGTCCCCGAGCTGGACCGGGTCGCGGACGTGCTGGACTCCTCGGCCGAGCGGATCGGCCGCATGCTGACCGCCGAGCGGCGCCTGGCCGCGGACGCCTCCCACCAGCTGCGCACGCCCCTGACCGCCCTGTCCATGCGCCTGGAGGAGATCACCCTCACCGACGATCTGGAGACGGTGAAGGAGGAGGCGACGATCGCGCTGACGCAGGTGGAGCGGCTGACGGACGTGGTGGAGCGGCTGCTGACCAACTCCCGCGACCCGCGCACCGGCTCCGCGGTCACCTTCGACCTGGACGAGGTGATCAAGCAGCAGCTCGCCGAGTGGCGCCCCGCGTACCGCAGCGCGGGCCGGGCGATCGTCACCTCCGGCAAACGGGAGCTGCGGGCGGTGGGCACGCCGGGCGCGGTCGCCCAGGTGCTGGCCGCGCTGATCGAGAACTCACTGATGCACGGCGGCGGCACGGTCGCCCTGCGCACCCGGGTCACCGGCAACCAGGTCGTCGTGGAGGTCACCGACGAGGGTCCCGGCGTCCCCGCCGACCTCGGCGCGCGGATCTTCGAGCGGGCCATCAGCGGCCGCAACTCCACCGGCATCGGGCTCGCCGTCGCCCGGGACCTCGCGGAGGCGGACGGCGGCCGCCTGGAGATGCTCCAGGCCAGCCCGGCCGTCTTCGGCCTGTTCCTCTCCCGCACACCCCCGCAGAGGTCACGGGACGACGACAACCGCCGACCGGTGCGCTGACGGGGCCCACCCGGGAAGGGCGCCGCCTACGGCACCCGCTGCTTCGACGCGCGGCCCCCGGCGACCGGACCCGACCCCGCCACCGGCCCCCGGGCCGGAAGCGCACGGAACACCCACGTGCGGTAGGACCAGAAGCGGAACAGGGTCGCGACCCCGATGCCGAGGAACTTGAAGATGTTGCTCTGCAGCGGGCTGTCCCAGCCGAAGCCGTAGGTCGCCGCGTACAGGATGCCGTTCTCGATCACCAGACCGATGGCGCTGAACAGCAGGAACAGGGACATCTCCCGGGTGCGCCGGGACCTGTCGCGGTCCCGGTAGGTGAAGTACCGGAAACCGACGTAGTTGAAGATGATCGCCACGATCGTGGCGATGACGCCCGCCCGGACCACCTGGAGGTCGGTCACCTGCCTGACCAGGTTGAACACGCCCAGGTTGACCAGTACCCCGGCTCCCCCCACCGCGCCGAACTTGGCCACTTCCCGGAAGAGCCGTCGTAGCCCCGAGGAACCGCGTTCCATCGCCTGCAGGCTCCCGTCCGTCGAATGCGTCAACCCGGCCATGCTAACCACCCACCCCCGCGATCTTCCTGCGGACGCGGGCCGCGACGGCGGTCCTTTCCCCTGGCGGCGGGCGCGAATCGGCCACCGTGGCGCGTGCCGATACCCTGGGCTCGTGACGTTCCCGGTAGTCGGCATGGTCGGCGGTGGCCAGCTCGCTCGTATGACACACGAGGCGGGCATCCCGCTCGGCATCAGGTTCAAGCTCCTCAGTGACACTCCGCAGGATTCCGCGGCGCAGGTGGTCGGCGACGTCGTCGTCGGCGACTACCGCGACCTGGAGACGCTGCGCGCCTTCGCACGCGGCTGCGACGTGATCACCTTCGACCACGAGCACGTGCCCACCGAGCACCTCAGGGCCCTGGAGGCGGACGGCATCCCCGTCCGCCCCGGCCCGGACGCTCTGGTGCACGCCCAGGACAAGGGGGTGATGCGCGAGAAGCTCGACGCCATCGGCGTGCCGTGCCCCAGGCACCGCATCGTCGCCGACCCGGAGGACGTGGCCGCGTTCGCGGCGGAGGGTGGGGGAGGCTTCCCCGTCGTCCTCAAGACGGTCCGGGGCGGGTACGACGGCAAGGGTGTGTGGGTCGTCGGCTCCGTGGCGGAGGCCGCCGAGCCGTTCAAGGCCGGCGTCCCCGTCCTCGCCGAGGAGAAGGTCGACTTCGTGCGCGAGCTGGCCGCCAACGTGGTCCGCTCCCCGCACGGCCAGGCCGTCGCCTACCCGGTCGTCGAGTCGCAGCAGGTGGGCGGCGTCTGCGACACGGTCATCGCTCCGGCGCCCGGCCTCGACGAGGAGCTCGCGCTGCGCGCCGAGGAGATGGCGCTGAACATCGCGGGGGAACTCGGCGTCGTCGGCCACCTCGCCGTGGAGCTGTTCCAGACCCGCGACGGCCGCATCCTCGTCAACGAACTCGCCATGCGCCCGCACAACTCCGGCCACTGGTCCATGGACGGCGCGATCACCTCGCAGTTCGCCAACCACGTCCGGGCCGTCCTCGACCTCCCCCTCGGCGACCCGCGCCCGCGGGCGCAGTGGACGGTCATGGTCAACGTCCTCGGCGGCGACTACCCGGACATGTACTCCGCGTACCTGCACTGCATGGCCCGCGACCCCCAGCTGAAGATCCACATGTACGGCAAGGACGTGAAGCCCGGCCGCAAGGTCGGACACGTGAACACCTACGGCGACGACCTGGACGACGTGCTGGAGCGCGCCCGTCACGCAGCCGGCTACCTGAGAGGCACGATCACCGAATGAGCCCGGCCCACCCGTCTGACGGCCACCACTCCTCGACGAGCACCGACGCGCGCCCCTTCCCCTCGGTGGGCATCGTCATGGGGTCGGACTCCGACTGGCCCGTCATGGAGGCGGCGGCGAAGGCCCTCGACGAGTTCGAGATCGACTACGAGGTCGACGTCGTCTCCGCGCACCGCATGCCCCGCGAGATGATCGCGTACGGCGAGCGGGCCGCGGACCGCGGGCTCAAGGTGATCATCGCGGGTGCGGGCGGCGCCGCCCACCTGCCCGGCATGCTCGCCTCCGTCACCCCGCTGCCCGTCATCGGTGTCCCCGTGCCGCTGAAGTACCTGGACGGCATGGACTCCCTGCTGTCCATCGTGCAGATGCCGGCCGGTGTCCCCGTCGCCACCGTCTCGGTGGCCGGCGCGCGCAACGCGGGCCTGCTCGCGGCCCGCATCCTCGCCGCCCACGACGAGGAACTCCTCGGCCGCATGCGGGAGTTCCAGCAGGAACTGAACGACCAGGCCACCGAGAAGGGCAAGCGGCTGCGCGCCAAGGCCGAGGGCTCGGGCGGCGGCTTCGGCTTCGGCAAGTGAGCGGGGTGGGTGCCATGACGTCCCTCGACGACGCCCGCGCGCTGCTGGCCGAGTTCCCCGTCGTCGACGGGCACAACGACCTGCCGTGGGCGCTGCGCGAACAGGTCCGCTACGACCACGCCGCCCGCGACATCGCCGGCGACCAGTCGGCCCACCTGCACACCGACATCCCCCGGCTGCGCGCGGGCGGGGTCGGGGCGCAGTTCTGGTCGGTGTACGTCCGCGCGGACCAGCCCGACCCGGTACCGGCCACACTGGAACAGATCGACTGCGTACGGCAGTTGCTGGAGCGTCACCCGCGGGACCTGGCGCCCGCGCTGACCGCCGCCGACATGGAGGCGGCGCGCGGTGAGGGCCGCATCGCCTCGCTGATGGGCGCGGAGGGCGGCCACTCCATCGCCAACTCCCTGGGCACGCTGCGCGGGTTGTACGACCTCGGCGTGCGCTACATGACCCTCACCCACAACCACAACGTGGCGTGGGCGGATTCGGCGACGGACGAGCCCGGGGTGGGCGGCCTGTCGGCGTTCGGCCGCGAGGTGGTGCGGGAGATGAACCGGCTCGGCATGCTGGTCGACCTCTCGCACGTCGCCGCGACGACCATGCGGGACGCGCTGGACGCCACGTCCGCGCCGGTGATCTTCTCCCACTCCTCCGCCCGGGCGGTCTGCGACCACCCGCGCAACATCCCGGACGACGTCCTGGAGCGGCTGCCCGCCAACGGGGGTGTGGCGATGGTGACGTTCGTGCCGAAGTTCGTGCTCCAGGCGGCCGTCGACTGGACGGCGGCGGCGGACGAGAACATGCGCGCGCACGGCTTCCACCACCTCGACACCACGGCCGAGGGGATGAAGGTGCACCGCGCCTTCGAGGAGACCCACCCGCGCCCGGTGGCGACGGTGTCCACGGTGGCCGACCATCTGGACCACATGCGGGAGGTCGCCGGCATCGACCACCTCGGCATCGGCGGCGACTACGACGGCACGGCCTTCACCCCCGACGGCCTCGCCGACGTCTCCGCCTACCCGAACCTGATCGCCGAACTCCTCGACCGCGGCTGGTCCCGGCCCGACCTGGCCAAGCTGACCTGGCAGAACGCGGTCCGGGTCCTGGGCGCCGCGGAGGACGTCTCCCGCGGCCTGCGCACCACCCGCGCCCCCTCCCACGCCACCCTGGAGTCCCTCGACTCCTGACCCGCCCGCGGGTGGCGGGGCGCACCCCGAACGCCGCGTTCACCAGGGAACCGCCCGGTGCTCCGTGCGACGGTGGCCGTACCGCCGAGGTCACGACGTACGGAGCCCGTGATGGCCGATCTCCGGACGGCCTGCTCGCCGAGGTGGGCCGGGGCGAGGGCGTGTCCCTGGTGCCGCTGGTCCGCCGAGCGGACGGGCCCCACCGTCCGGGACGTCGCCGACCACCTCGACCACATCCGCACCCTCCCCGGGCCGGAGTGCGGGGGCCTGTCCGGCACCTACGACACCGGCGGCGCCCAGCCGCGGGAGCTGCACGACACCTTCTGCCACCCCGCGCTGATCACCGAACTGCCGCGGCGCGGCTGGGGGGGAGTCCGGCGTGGCGCTGCTGACCCGGGGCAACGTCCAGCGGGTGCTGCGCGGCGCGGACTTCGCCGCCCGCACCGCCCGGCAGCGCCGCCCGCCGTCCGCGGCGACGATCACCGCAGCGGACGGCTGAGCCGCCGGTACGGCCGAGCCGTCACGGCTGTTCGATCCGGCACAGGCAGAAGGGATGGCCCGCGGGATCGGCGTACACCCGGAAGCCCTTGGTCTCGTAGTCCTCCCGGTCCAGCACCCGCGCCCCCAGCGCCAGCACCTTCTCCTCGGCCGCGTCGACCTCCTCCCAGGTCCCCCCGGCGTCGAAGTCGAGGTGGAACTGCTGGGAGCCGTGGTCGGCGCGCGGCCACTCGGGCGGGGTGTGGTCCGGCGACCGCTGGAAGGCCAGCCGCGGGCCCGCCGGAACGTCGAGCACCACCCAGTCCGGGTCCTCCTCCACCGGTGTGCCGCCGCCGACGGCCGCGTAGAAGACGGCCAGTTCGCGCGGGTCGGGGCAGTCGAGGACGACGCTGCGCAGACGTGCCACGGCGGTCATGCATCCCTCCAGGAAGTCAGCAGGCACACAGGCAGAACGGGTGCCCGGCCGGGTCCGCGTAAACCAGGAAGCCCCGCGAGCGGTCCCCGGTGTCCAGCGGCGTCGCGCCGAGCGCCAGCACCTCCTTCTCCGCCGCGTCCAGGTCCTCCACGGTCAGGTCCAGGTGGAACTGCTGCGAGCGGTCCGTCTGCGGCCACCGCGGCGGTACGTGGCCCGGGGCCTCCTGGAAGGCCAGCGCCGGACCACCCGGCACCTTCAGGTCCACCCAGCGGCCCTCCCCCTCCACCGTGCCGCCCACGATCGCGGCGTAGAACCCGGCCAGGGCGCGCGGATCGGGACAGTCCAGGACGACGGCGCCCACTGTGGCAACGGACATGACTTCCTCCTCGAAGCTTCGGGTTACCCATAGGGAGCGGTAACCGGTAACGGTTACTGCATGCTGCACCATAGGGGGTAACGCCGCAAGCGAATTGAGGAGACCCGGGAGGTACCGTCCAGGCATGAGTGAGAGAGCGGCCCCGCCCGGGAGGCTGGCCCTGGTCCAGTCCCTGGTCAACACCCTGGACCTGGAGACGGGCGGCGACGCGCTGGACACCCCGCAGGGCCGCGCGCCCTTCGGTCTCACCGAGGGCGCCGCCGACTCCGCCCGCGAACTGCGCGAGTCGCTGCGCGCGACGCTCCTCGCCCACGCCGGCCACCCCCCGCACCGCGCCGTCACCCCGCTGGGCGACCTGCTGGCCCGGGCGCCCCTGGTGGTCACGGTCGACCCGGCCGACGGCTCGGCCGCCCTCGCACCGGTCGACGAGGGGCCGCTGGTCTCCCGGATCGCCGCCGCCGTCGCCGAAGGCGTCACGGCGGGCACCTGGGGCCGGCTCAAGGCCTGTGAGGCCGCCACCTGCCACTGGGCGTACTACGACCGCAGCCCCGCCGGACGCGGCCGCTGGTGCTCCATGCAGGTGTGCGGGGCCCGCGCCAAGATGCGCCGGTACCGGGCGAAGGAGGCGTAGCCGCACCGCTCCCGCGCCCGGTGGGGCAGAATGCAGCGGGACGCCGGTTCGGCCGACTGAGCCTCGGCCGAACCGGCGTCACCCGTACGTCCCGCCGGTGCGGGCGCCCCGGCCGGCTATGCGGTGGGGCGCCCCATCGCGCGGAAGCGCCACCCGGCCGTCCGCCACACGTCCGGGTCGAGGGCGCCCCGCCCGTCGAGGATCAGCCGCTCGGCCGCCACCTCACCCAGCTCCGCCGGGTCCAGTTCCCGGAACTCCCGCCACTCCGTCAGGTGCAGGACGACATCGGCGCCCCGCACCGCCTCCAGCGCCGAGTCCGCGTACCCCAGCGTCGGGAAGAGTCTGCGGGCGTTGTCCATGCCCTTCGGGTCGTACACCGTGACCTGGCCGCCCTGGAGGTGGATCTGCCCGGCCACGTTCAGCGCGGGCGAGTCCCGGACGTCGTCCGAGTCCGGCTTGAAGGTGGCGCCGAGCACCGCCACCCGCCTGCCCAGGAACGGACCGCCGCCCAGAGCCTGCCTCGTCAGTTCCACCATCCGGCCGCGCTGGCGCATGTTGATCGAGTCGATCTCCCGCAGGAACGTCAGCGCCTGGTCCGCGCCCAGCTCACCGGCGCGCGCCATGAACGCCCGGATGTCCTTCGGCAGACAGCCGCCGCCGAAGCCGATCCCGGCCCGCAGGAACTTCCTCCCGATCCGGTCGTCGTACCCGATGGCCTCCGCCAGCCGGGCCACGTCGCCGCCCGTGGCCTCGCACAGCTCCGCCATCGCGTTGATGAAGGAGATCTTGGTGGCCAGGAAGGAGTTCGCGGAGGTCTTCACCAGCTCCGCCGTCGGGAAGTCCGTCACCACGAACGGCGAGCCCTCCCCGACCGGAGTGGCGTACACCTCCCGCAGCAGCTTCTCCGCCCGCTCGCCGCGCACGCCCACCACGATCCGGTCCGGGTGCAGCGTGTCCTCGACGGCGAAGCCCTCGCGCAGGAACTCCGGGTTCCACGCCAGTTCCACGTCCTCACCGGCCGGCGCGTGCTCCGCCAGGTAGGCGGCCAGCCGGTCGGCCGAACCGACCGGCACCGTCGACTTGCCGACGACCAGCGCGGGACCCTTCAGATGCGGCGCGAGCGAGGCGATCGCGGAGTCCACGTACGACATGTCGCAGGCGTACTCGCCGTGCCGCTGCGGAGTGTTCACGCACACGAAGTGGACGTCGCCGAACTCGCCCAGCTCGGCCCAGTCCATGGTGAACCGCAGCCGTCCGGTCGACCCCTCGATCCCCGCGACGTGCCGGCGCAGCAGCTCCTCCAGCCCCGGTTCGTATATCGGGACCTCACCGCGCCGCAGCTTGTCGATCTTCTCCGGTACGACGTCGAGGCCCAGCACCTCGAACCCCAGCTCCGCCATGGCCGCGGCGTGCGTCGCTCCGAGATAACCGGTGCCGATCACGGTGATCTTGAGGGCCATGGGTGCTCCAGGGGTAAACGGCATGCAGTGCGCGCCCGAGCATAGCCGGGGGCGGGGGAGGGGCACCTTCCGGCTGTCGTCAAGCTCACCTATCCACCAACGCGGCGGACAGCATAAAATTTGAGTTACTTAACGGTAGTTAGCGTGCCCAGCATCGCAGCGTTTTGGAGCGTGAGAGACCTTGGCCGGATCGGCTGACTTCGACCTGTACCGCCCGTCCGAGGAGCACGACATGCTCCGCGACGCCGTCCGCGCGCTGGCCGAGGCGAAGATCGCGCCGTACGCCGCCGCCGTGGACGAGGAGGCCCGCTTCCCGCAGGAGGCCCTGGACGCGCTGACGGCGAACGACCTGCACGCCGTCCACGTACCCGAGGAGTACGGCGGCGCCGGCGCGGACGCCCTCGCCACCGTCATCGTGATCGAGGAGGTGGCCCGCGTCTGCGCGTCCTCCTCCCTCATCCCCGCCGTGAACAAGCTGGGATCGCTGCCGGTCATCCTCTCCGGCTCCGAGGCGCTGAAGAAGAAGTACATGACGCCGCTCGCCAAGGGCGACGGCATGTTCTCGTACTGCCTCTCCGAGCCGGACGCCGGCTCCGACGCGGCCGGCATGAAGACCAGGGCGGTCCGCGACGGCGACACCTACGTCCTCAACGGCGTGAAGCGCTGGATCACCAACGCCGGCGAGTCCGAGTTCTACACGGTGATGGCCGTCACCGACCCCACCAAGCGTTCCAAGGGCATCTCCGCCTTCGTCGTCGAGAAGTCCGACGAGGGCGTCTCCTTCGGCGCCCCGGAGAAGAAGCTCGGCATCAAGGGCTCGCCCACCCGCGAGGTCTACCTGGACAACGTCCGCATCCCCGCCGACCGGATGATCGGCGAGGAGGGCACCGGCTTCGCCACCGCGATGAAGACGCTGGACCACACCCGCATCACCATCGCCGCCCAGGCCCTCGGCATCGCCCAGGGTGCCCTCGACTACGCCAAGGGCTACGTCACCGAGCGCAAGCAGTTCGGCAAGCCGATCGCCGACTTCCAGGGCATCCAGTTCATGCTCGCCGACATGGCCATGAAGATCGAGGCCGCCCGTCAGCTCACCTACGCCGCCGCGGCCAAGTCCGAGCGCGGCGACGCCGACCTGACCTTCCAGGGCGCCGCCGCCAAGTGCTTCGCCTCCGACGTCGCCATGGAGGTCACGACGGACGCCGTCCAGCTCCTCGGCGGCTACGGCTACACCCGCGACTACCCGGTCGAGCGGATGATGCGCGACGCGAAGATCACGCAGATTTATGAAGGCACGAACCAAGTCCAGCGGATCGTGATGGCCCGCAACCTGCCGTAACGGCGGACGCGGCGGAGGGGCGCCCGGTGACCGGGCGCCCCTCCGCCGTCTCCGGGCGCGTCACCCGCCGGCCGCCCGGCTCACCTCCTCCAGAACAGGTGGTGCGTGACGCCGCTCGGGCTGGGCACGACCTCCAGGTGGAAGCGGTCGAGCAGTTCCTCGGGGGACTCCCACAGCCGCAGTCCGGAGCCGAGCTCCACCGGCGCCACCGCCACGTGCAGGGTGTCCACCAGGCCGGCGTCGAGGAACTGACGGATGGTGGTGACCCCGCCGCCGAGCCGGACGTCCTTTCCCCCGGCCGCCTCCCGCGCCCGTTCCAGGACGGTGGCCGGGTCGCCGTCGACGAAGTGGAACGTGGTGTCGGAGAGCGTGAAGGACGGACGCTCGTGGTGGGTCATCACGAACACCGGGGTGTGGAAGGGCGGTTCGTCGCCCCACCAGCCGCGCCACTCGTGGTCCCGCCAGGGACCGCGCTGCGGCCCGAACTTGTTGCGCCCCATGATCTCGGCGCCGATGTCGTGGGAGAAGTCCCGGGTGAAGTAGTCGTCGAGTCCCCGCGTTCCCCCCGGGGCGGTGCGGTTGGGCCAGCTCGCGGTGGCACCGGCCCAGCCCATCAGCCGGCCGGGATCGACGTGGCCGAACGGACGCTCGAGGCTCTGGTCCTCACCGGCGCCGATCCCGTCGCTCGAGACGGTGAAGTTCTGCACTCTCAGCAACTGGGGCACGATTCCCTCCTGAAACATGGGTGACAGGGAGAAGACTCCGCCGGCCGGCCCGGCTCATCGGTGTGCCGTCACAGGAAACGCCGGATCGGGGTGACCGCCGCCTCGGCGAGGCGTTCGGACAGGGGGCGGCGCTTCCAGCGGGCCGGGTCGATCGGCTCGCTCAGCTTGCGGTCGGCGTCGAAGTCGGCGTCGAGCTGCGCGGTGAAGTCCTCGTCGAGGACCGCCAGCATGACCTCCTCGTCGTGCTCCAGCGAGCGGCGGTTGAAGTTGGTGGAGCCGATCAGCGAGCACACCCCGTCCACCGTGATGATCTTCGTGTGGAGCATGGTCGGCTGGTACTCCAGCACCTCCACCCCCGCGTCGACCAGGGTCTGGTAGTGCTGCCGCCCCGCCAGCAGGCAGGCGCGCTGGTCGGTGTGCGGGCCCGGCAGCAGGATCTCCACGCGTACCCCGCGGCGGGCGGCGGCGGCCAGGAGATCGATGAAGTAGGTGTCGGGCGCGAAGTACGCGGTGGAGAGCCGGAAACGCTCCTGCGCCGAGGTGATCACCACGCGCAGCAGGGTCTGCATGTCCTGCCAGCCGAAGCTGGCCGAACCCCGCACCACCTGCACGGTCGCGTTGCCCGGCTGCTCCTGGGAGGTGAAGCGGTCGTGCTCGTCGTAGAGGTCGTCGTGGCACTCGGCCCAGTTCTGGGCGAAGGCCGCGGCTATGCCGTCCACGGCGGGCCCCGAGACCTTCACATGGGTGTCGCGCCACTCGCCCGGGTTGCGGGCGTCGCCGCACCACTCCTCGGCGATGCCGACGCCTCCGGTGAACGCGGTGTGCTCGTCGGTGACCAGGACCTTGCGGTGGCAGCGGTGGTTCTGGCGCATCGGGGACAGCCTCGTGGGCTTGCGGAACCAGGCCACCTGCACGCCGGCCCCCTCCATGGCGTTCAGCAGGTGCGGCTCTATCTCCTTGGCGCCGAAACCGTCCAGCAGCAGCCGCACGCGCACGCCCGCACGGGCCCGCTCGGACAGCGCGTCGGCGAACTCCCGCGCGATGTCGCCGCGCCAGTACACGAAGGTCATCATGTCGACCGTGTGCTCCGCGGCGCGGACCGCGGCCAGCATCTCGGGGAAGATCTGGTCGCCGTTGCGCAGGGGGACGAGCTCGTTCCCCTCGGTTGCGGCGATGCCGATCAGCCGCTCCAGCCGTCTGCGCAGCCGCTTTCTCTCCGTTTGTGGTGTCATGCCCGTTCTCTCCCTGTGCTGCTCGTCGAGCCCTCCTGGCGTGGCCGGTCCGACCGGGGCGCCTCACCTCTTGTTGCCCTTGCCGGTCATTCCAAGCAGACGACCTGGCCCGGGTACCCGCCACGGGAGAGGAGAGGGGGCCCGCCGTTCCTGTGGTGGTCATGGGGCGAGGGGCGTAGGACGAAGGGAGCGGGGGGCGAGCGCCGGCCCCCGCCTTCGCCCCGGGAGGAACCATGACCCAGCAGCAGCCCACCATGGAGCCGATGAGCAAGGAGATGCAGGACTGCATCGCCGCCTGCATGTCCTGCCACGGCGTGTGCGAGGAGACCATGAGCTCCTGCCTGCAGGCGGGCGGCGAGGCCCGGATGCCGATCATGCGGGCGCTCATCGACTGTTCCGAGATGACCCGCATGTGCGCGGACATGATGATGCGCCGCTCGCCGCTGGCGAACGAGATGTGCATGATGTGCGCGCAGGCCTGCGACATGTGCGCCGAGGCGTGCATGTCCATGCCGGACGACGACCGGATGACGCGCTGCGCGGAGTCCTGTCACCGCTGTTCCGAGATGTGCCGTGCCATGGCCGGCACCGCGATGTGAGGCTCCGGCCCCGTACGCGGTCGAGGGCACCCCCGCCGCGGGGGTGCCCTCGACCGCGTACGGGGGTCAGTCGCCCTTGACGGTGACCTTCTCGTCGTTGTTGAGCTGGTTCACCAGCTGCTTCACCTTCGCCTTGTCCCAGAGCAGGTTGCCGCCGCTGGAACCCGCGAGGGGCATGTTCATGGACGTGCCGTCGCCGCCGCTGACGCCCTTCATCGCCCAGAACATGCCGGCCAGGTCGAACACGCCCATCTCCTTGTCGACGATCAGGGAGTCCAGGCCCGCGCCCATGGTCGGGTAGAGCTTGAACGGGTTGAGGACCGTGCCCGGCGTGGCCACCTGGTTGGCGAGCGCGGAGAGGAACTTCTGCTGGTTCTTCGTACGGTCCAGGTCCGAGCCCTTGAGCGCGTACCGGGTGCGGACGAAGGCGAGGGCCTCCTCGCCGTTCAGGGTCTGCTTGCCCTTCTTGAGGTCGGCGCCGGACTTGGTGTCCTTGATGTCCTGCGGGATGTCCATCTCCACCCCGCCGACCGCGTCCACGATGCCGGCGAAGCCGGCGAAGCCGATCTCCACGTAGTGGTCGATGTGCAGTCCCGTGTTGAACTCGACCGTACGGACCAGCAGTTCGGGCCCGTCCTCGGCGTAGGCGGCGTTGAGCTTCACCTGCCGGCCGGTGCCGGGGTAGGTCTTGCCCGACTCCGAGCCCTTGAAGGACGGGATCTCCACGTTCGAGTCGCGGGGCAGCGAGATGAGGGTCGGGCCGTTGTCCCCGGTGTGCAGGATCATCACCGAGTCCGTGCGCTTGCCCTCGGCGGAACCGGTGCGCAGCCTCTTCTTGTCCTCGTCGGACATGCCCGCGCGGCTGTCGGAGCCGACGATCAGGTAGTTGGTGCCCTCGCCCTTCTCGGGCCGCTCGATCACCTGGGACAGGTCGACCTCGCGGTTGAGCTTGGAGTCGGCCCAGAAGTACGTGCCGACGGTCGTCACGACCAGCACCGTGGCGACCGTGATGGCCGTCAGCTTGATGCGGCGGCGCCAGTCGGGCGCGGGGCGCTGCGGTCCGTAGCCGTCACCGCCCGGACCCCCCGGACCGCGGCCGCCGGGTGTGCCGTAGACCTGGCCGGTGTTGTAGCCGCTGTCGTAGCCGTCCGCACCGCCGTGCCCGCGGCCGTCGACGTACGAGGGCTGCTGCGGGACTCCGCCGTACCCGCCCTGCCCGGCAGGGGCCGCAGGGCCGCGGCGGATCTGCCGCATGACACGGGCGCTCTCGGGCTGCGCGCTCGCGCTCCCGCGTCCGTAACGGCTGCCACGGTTCTCGTCGGACCTTGCCTCGGGCCAATCAGTCATGGCAGACAGTGTGCAGGCCGGACGGTGCGCCAGACAGGGCCGTCGGAGAATCAGAGCGGCGCTGTTGCGAACCCGACACAAAACAGGGCGGACCCCACGGCGGCATAAGGTAGAGGCCATGACACACCAGGCTCCAGCCGCAGCGACGGAGCGTCCGGGCATCCCGGGCAAATCCATCGCGGCGTCCCGTACGACCCTCAGCCACATCATGACCCATGGCGACACCAACCTCCTCGGCACGGTGCACGGAGGGGTGATCATGAAATTGGTGGACGACGCGGCGGGCGCCGTCGCGGGACGGCACTCCGGCGGACCGGCCGTCACCGCCTCCATGGACGAGATGGCCTTCCTGGAGCCCGTCAGGGTCGGTGACCTGGTGCATGTGAAGGCGCAGGTCAACTGGACCGGCCGGACCTCCATGGAGGTCGGCGTGCGGGTGCTGGCGGAGCGGTGGAACGAGTCCACGCCCGCCACCCAGGTCGGATCGGCGTACCTGGTGTTCGCGGCCGTCGACGCCGACGGCAGGCCGCGGCAGGTGCCGCAGGTGATACCCGAGACCGAGCAGGACAAGCGCCGCTACCAGGAGGCGCAGATCCGCCGCACGCACCGGCTGGCCCGCCGCCGCGCCAGCATGGAACTGCGGGCGAAGCGCGCCGCCGAGGGGTTCGAGGACTGACGACCGTCCGGCGGGACGTCCCCGGCCGCGCGACCGCCGGACGGCCCGGCGCTCAGGAGCAGCTCACCTCGTCGCCCCGCACCACACCCAGTTCGCCCCGGCCCGGATCCTGGGCGCGCACCTTGCGGACCTTCACGAAGTCGGCGCCCGCGATCACCTTCAGCGTGGCGCCCTGGCCCTTCACCGCGCGCAGCTCGCTGCCGGGAAGGGCCGCCGCGAGGGACTTCGCGGAGCGGTCCCAGCGGGGGTCGTAGGCGACGACGGTGCGTTCCACGTCCTGCTCGGCCGCGTTGGCCGGGGCGCGGGTGGTGTGGAAGCCGGTCGCCGCCAGCGCCGCGTCCACGCGCCGGCCGAGCCCCGCGGTCCGGGTGCCGTTCTCGACCTGCACGCGGATCTGCTGCGGGTCGACCGGCACGCGCAGCGCCGCGTCGCGCGTGGGGTGCGCGGCCAGCGGCTGGTCCCGGCGGATCGCGTCGAAGATGTGCTCCGCCTTCTCGGTGTCCCACTTCAGCGTCGAGCCGACGCCCTTCACGGCGTGGCCCATCTTCGCGATCGGCACCGTCGTGAACTCCGAGGAGGAGGGCGAGAAGTCCCGCATCGCCCGGCCGAGGTCCAGCAGTTCACCGGTGCCGAAGCCCTTGTCGGCGCGGACCGAGCCGAGCACCGCGCGGGTCACGTCCCGGAACTTCATCGGGTTCAGCAGGATCCCGGAGGAGGTGGCGCGGTGCACCAGGGCGGCCATGAACTGCTGCTGGCGCTTCATCCGGCCGAGGTCGGAGGCGCCGTCGACGTGCCGGGCGCGGACGTAGCTGAGGGCCTGGCCGCCTTCGAGGGTGTGCCGGCCGGCCGGCAGGTCGAGGCCGGTGTGACGGTCCTTCAGCCGCTGGTCGGTGCAGATCTCCACGCCGCCGACCACGTCGACGGTCTTCATGAAGCTGGTGAAGTCGACCTCCAGGTAGTGGTCGATCTTCACCCGGGTCATCTTCTCCACCGTGCGCACGGTCAGCTGCGGCCCGCCCTCGGCGTAGGCGGCGTTCAGTTTGACGGGGTGTCCTCCGTGCTGTTCGCCACTCACCCGGTCGGTGTGCGGGGGTGTCTCGGCGTAGGAGTCGCGGGGCAGGCTGACGACGCTGGCGCGGTCCCGGTCCTCCGAGATGTGCACGATCATGATCGTGTCGGTGCAGTGGCAGGGCGCCCCGCCGAGCCGGTACTTCTCCCGCTCCGCCCGGCCGACCCTCTCGCGGCCGTCGGTGCCGACGAGCAGGATGTTCATGCCGTGGCCGGCCTCGGGCCGGTTCTTCATGTCACGGAAGGGGTCGACCCGGGCGATGTCCTCGTCGAGGCCGCTGAGTACCGCGTGCCCGATCCCGGCGGAGGCGAGCACCACGACCGACAGTGTGGTGAGCGTGCGCAGGGCCCAGCGCGGCTTCCGGCGCGGGGGCACGGGCGGCCGCGGGCCCCGGCGGGGCTGCCGCGGGGGGTGCTGGGGTGCGGTGCGGGGCCGGGGGGACCGCGACGGCGTGGGCAAGGGGGCACCTCCGGACGACGGCCGTGCGAGGGATCGTGAGCACCGTAGGCCGATACGATCTGCGGCCCGGCGCACAGCCCCCCGGCGCGCGCCCGGTGTCCCCCGTTCGCGGTAACGTGAGCCTCCTATGAACGCCAATCCCGACGTGCGGCTCCCCGCCGTTTCCGTGATCATGCCCGTCCTCAACGAGGAGCGGCATCTGCGCGGCGCCGTCCGCGCGATCCTCGCCCAGGAGTACGCCGGCGAGATGGAGGTCGTGATCGCCCTCGGTCCGTCCACGGACCGCACGGACGAGATCGCCGCCGAGCTCGTCGCCGAGGACCCGCGGGTGCACACCGTGCCCAATCCGACCGGCCGCACCCCGGCCGCGCTCAACGCGGCGATCAAGGCCTCGCGCCATCCGGTCGTGGTCCGCGTCGACGGGCACGGGATGCTCTCCCCGGACTACATCACCACCGCCGTGCGCCTCCTCGAGGAGACCGGCGCGCAGAACGTCGGCGGCATCATGCACGCCGAGGGCGAGAACGACTGGGAGCACGCCGTCGCCGCCGCGATGACGTCGCGGATCGGCGTGGGCAACGCCGCCTTCCACACCGGGGGACAGGCGGGCCCCGCCGAGACCGTGTACCTCGGGGTGTTCCGGCGCGAGGCGCTGGAGCAGCAGGGCGGCTACAACGTGGAGTTCATCCGCGCCCAGGACTGGGAGCTGAACTTCCGCATCCGCGAGGCCGGCGGGCTGATCTGGTTCTCGCCGGAGCTGAAGGTGTCCTACCGGCCCCGGCCGAGCGTGCGGGCGCTGGCCAAGCAGTACAAGGACTACGGCCGTTGGCGTCACGTCGTGGCCCGCTACCACTCCGGTTCGATCAACCTGCGCTATCTCGCCCCGCCGGCCGCGGTGTGCGCGATCGCGGCGGGGACCCTGGCCGGCGGGCTGCTCACGCCGTGGGGCTTCCTGGTGCCCGGCGGTTACCTCGCGGCGATCGTGGCGGGGTCCATACCCGCCGGCAGGGGTCTGCCGCTGAAGGCGCGGCTGCGGATCCCGGTGGCGCTGGCCACCATGCACATGTCGTGGGGCTGGGGCTTCCTGACCAGCCCGCGCTCGCTGGCGAAGAAGGTCATCGCCTCCCGGCGTCCCGCCGTCCGCGCGGACGTGCCGGCCGCCTGAGACCACCGCGGTGCGTGTGGGGCCCCTTCCCGGCCGGGAAGGGGCCCCACACGCATCACCAGGTGAAGGCGGGGTCGACGCGCATGCACGCCTCGTCGTCGGCCCCGTTGAGGGCCTTCGCCGACTCGGGGGTGGTGTCGTCCTCCTCGGGCGCCTCGTACCGCGTGCCCTCGCGCCAGTCGGCGCCCACCACGAGGGTGACGCCGGACACCTCGGTGGACCGCTTCACCTGGCCCGCCGGGATGCCGAGGGCCTCGGCCACGCGCCGGGCGTCGCCCTCCAGGTCGGCGCTCGGGTAGCGCACGGACGTCCGCTCCTCGCTGAGGGCGCCTTCGGTGTCCGCGGTCGCCGCGGTGAAGCCCTTCTCCTTCAGCAGCCCGCTGACCGTGCCGGCCCGGCCGCGGGCGGGCGCCAGGGTGTCGGTGCGGGTGCCGTTGCGGACCTGTACGGCGATGTCGGCGTCGGCGGCGGCAGGGTCGGACGGGGACTTCTCAGGGGCCTTCGGGGGCGCCGCGTCCTTCCCGTCGAGGGCGATGTCCTCGCGCACGAGGCGGAACAGCTTCTCCGCGTCCCCGGTGGGCTCCACACGGGCGCCGACGTACCGGTTGGGCATCGTGGTCATGGTGATGCGTTCCGGTTCCACCTTGCGCAGCTCGTTGCTCAGGTCGTACAGCTTCTTCACGGTGTCGAGCCCGGGGTCGACGGTGAGCGCCTCGGTGGCCTTCTCGGCCAGTCCGCGCAGCTTGCCCGGATTGCTCAGGGTGGCGTTCTCCCGCAACTGGCGGACCATCGAGTTCATGTACATGTGCTGGGCCCGGGCGCGGGCCAGGTCGCTGCCGTCCTCGAAGCCGTAGCGCGTGCGCAGCCACTGCAGGGCCTGCTCGCCCTTGACGGGGTGGGTGCCCTTCTCCAGTTTCAGCCCGGAGCCGTGTCCCTGGCCGTCGCGCGAGTGGATGTTGGCGTCGACGCACACCGGGACACCGCCGACCGCGTCCGCCATGGCCACCACGCCCGCGAAGTCGACCATGACGAAGTGGTCGATGTGGATGCCGGTGAGCTCCTGCCAGGTCGCCACGGTGCAGCCCGGACCGCCGTGGCCGAGGCTCTGGTTGGTCATCGTGCGCCCCCGGCTCGCCGGGTACACCGTCCCGTCGTCCGGGTCGGTGCACTTGGGGATCTCGACGAGGGTGTCGCGCGGCATGCTGATCACGGACATGTTGGTGCGGTCGGCGGACAGGTGCACGAGCATCTGCACGTCGGCCAGCGGGGTGGAGCCGAACGTCTCCCGGGCGCCGCCCAGTTGCTGGTTCTCCTCGCTGTCCCGCGCGTCGCTGCCGATGAGCAGGATGTTCAGCGGGACCTGCCCGGCCGCGTTCGGCGTCGGCTCGGCCACCTTGCCGTCGCCCAGGTTGAGGGCTTCCTTCTTGATGTTGCCGTTCAGCTGCCGGTAGTAGAGGTACCCCGCTCCGGCAGCGCCGATTATCAGCAGGGCGAGGACCGCGGCGGACCACTTCAGCAGACGGCGGGCGCGCCGCGGGCGGGGGCGGCCTTCGTCACCGGCGGGCGGACCCTCGTCCGGCCCTGGTTCGCACTCCTCGTCACGGAGCGTCTCCGGCGCGGCGTTCTGCGTCACGTCCCCCGTCCTCCCCACCCCTGAAAACCTCTCGTTTCGGCCGACCGGCCGCTCCTGCGTCCTGTTAGACGCACGACGGGCCCGTCAGTTGCCCCAGGAAGCGTGGCGACTTCCGCGAACACCGAAGCGGCGTCCGTGCGTCCGGTGTCCTGGGAGCCGTCCGCCCGGCCGCCGGTCCGTCACCGGCGGCCGGGCCCGTACGCGTCCCTGCGGATGCCCGCCCCGGAGCCGTTCAGCACGCCGGCGCCCCGGGAGGTCCCCGGCCTCCGGCGGCTGCCGCGGGCGGCTGGTGCTTTCGCGCCGGCCGGCCGTCACCCCGGTCCGCGCCGGTGGACCGCCCCGTCCCCGCGCGCGGGAAGCGGGAGGCGGGCCCGCTCGCGCCCCGCGGGACGCCGGACGGGCCCGTCCGGCACTACTTGGCGCACTCCACCTTGTCCGCCGTGGACTTCTCGATGCGGTCCGGCGCCTTGTCCGGTGGCGTGAGCGACACCCCGGCGCCCTTGAAGTCCTTGCCGAGGGTCAGTGTCATCGCGGGCACGCCCTGCGCGTTGGTGACGCTCTCCCCGGGCTTCATCGCGGACCCCGACAGTCCCATGATCTCGGCCAGCCGGCGCGCCTGGTCGGCCTGGTCGGGGGCGTACTCCAGGGTCGTCCTGGCCAGCGGCGCGGGGGCGTTGCCCGCGTTCTCCGACTTGGTGACGCCCTGCTGTACCTGGAGCCAGCTGAGCGTCGCCTGCGCGCTGCCCCCGACGGCACCGCCGTTGAGGATCCGCACCCGGACCTCGGAGGCCGGTGCCTTCTCGCCCTTCAGCCGGGCGGCGACCGCCGCCGCTTCCTTCTTCTTCTGCTGCTTGACCTCGGTGAACGACACGTCGTTGCGGATCAGGTCGAAGACCTCGGGGGCCTTCGCGTCGTTGAGCACGACGGTCGCCTTCACCTTCTCCGCCGGGTTGTCCACCACCGGCACGGTCGTGAAGGTCAGGTTCTTGACGTTGAGCTTGCCCAGCTCCAGACCGAGGTCCTTGAGCTTGTTGATGTTGTCCAGCTGGGAGTCGACGGTGAGCGCCTCGGTGCCCGCCTCGGCCAGCTTGACCATCTTCGAGGGGCTGGTGAGCGTGTCGTTCGACTTCAGTTTGCGCATCAGCGCGCTCAGGAACTGCTGCTGCAGTCCGATCCGGCTCAGGTCGCCGCCCAGGCCCACCGAGTGCCGGGTGCGCACGAAAGCCAGCGCGTCCTCGCCCTCGATGGTGTGCGTGCCCTTGGGCAGCTTCAGGTGTGAGTCCGGGTCGTCGATGTCCTTGGCCAGGCACACCTCGACGCCGCCGACCGCGGACGTCAGCGTCTTGACGGCGTTGAAGTCGGCCACCATGAAGTTGTCCGGCTTGATCCCGGTCAGCTCCGTCACAGTCCGCATGGTGCAGCTGGGCGTGCGGCCGCTCTGGCCGAGGCTGGTGTTGAAACGGACGCCCGGGGAGCCGGGGATCACCTTCCGGCTGCCGTCCTCCTGCTCCGTGGGGCAGTCGGGGATGTCGACTATCAGGTCGCGCGGGATGCTCAACGCGGTCGCGTTGGAACGGTCCTTGGAGACGTGCAGCAGGATCGTGGTGTCCGCGTGCCCCGCGCTTCCCTTGTCGCCGTAGCCCTCGTTGCCCGACCCGGTGCGCTTGTCGGTGCCGATCAGCAGGATGTTGATCGCCTTGTCCTTGCTGAAGCCACCGGTGCCGGCGCCGTCGTCGGAGACGGAGGTGATGTTGTCGTTCAGGTGATCCAGATACAGGTAACCGCCCACACCGGTGGCGAGCACCAGGAACGCCAGGGTGCCGCTGCCCCACAGCAGGACCTTCCTGGCCTTCCCCGTCTGCTTCGCCGGCCGGCGCCCGCGCCGCCCCGGGGGCTCCTCCGGCGAGGTGCGGCGCCGGCGCTGGGGCGGCACCTCACGGCCGGGTGTCTCCCGCTGCGGTGTCTCCCGCTCCGGTCCGGTACCGCGGCCGGGCTGCCCGGGCGAACGGTCCGGTGCCGCCGAACGGCCGCGCGGATTTCCCGCCCCGGAATTCTTCGGGCCCGGTGGGCGCTGTCCGCGTGGGCCGGGAATCGGTGATTGCGGTGCGGAAGGGCTCAGTCGCAGTTCGTATTCACCGGTATCCGGATTGAGTACCCACTGGTCTGCGGGATCGACGTTCTCTCCCCGCCCACGGCTGTGCGCGTCCACGGTCGCTCGAATCCTCCGTCGGGGCCACGCGGCGCCTTTCCCCTCCCAGGCGCTCGGGTCTCGGTCACACAGTGCGGGAACTCAGGAGGTACCTGAAGGAACGGACGCACCGGAGCGCTCACACTAACGGTCCTGATCGGTTTCGGGCGACGCCGGTGACGAATTCCACGTCCTCAGAAGGGGCAATCCGCCCATTTCCCTGGACAAAGGTTCACAGTCCGCGAGTTGACTTGGCGTGGTCTTTACGCGCAGGTGTCCTCGGCGGCGGTGTTCCCCGAGAAGGCGGGCGCGGGAGAGGGGTCCCCCGACGGCTCCCCGGATTCCTTTTCCGTGGCCCTTCCGTCACGTTCCGTGCGGACCGTCACGGGCGCGTCCGTGCGCAGCCGCTCGAACAGGTCCGCCGCTGCGGGCTGCGCGAGTTGGTCACGATTGACGTCCTCGGTGTACGACTCCCGGGGCACGGTGAGGAATTGCACGTCCTCCGTGGGGATCTCGCGCAGCCCGCGCACGAGTTCGTACAGACCCCGCAAACTGGCCAGCTCCGGGTCGGTGGTGAGCGACGAGGTCGCCGCGTCGAGGACGGGGTACAGCTTGACCGGATTCAGCAGGACGCCGTTGCTGCGCACCTTGGTGACGAGCGCGCCGAGGAACCGCTGCTGCCGCTCCATCCGGCTGGTGTCGCTGCCGTCGCCGAGGGTCTTGCGGGCCCGTACGTAGCCCAGGGCCTGCTCCCCGGTCAGTGTCACCCGGCCCGCCGGGAGCCTCAGGTCCGCGTCCTTGTCGTCTATGGGCTCGCGCAGGCACACCTCGACGCCGTCCACCGCGTCCACCATGTCCTTGAAACCGGCGAAGTCCACGACCACGTGATGGTCGACGCGGATGCCCGTGAGTTTCTCCACGGTGCGAATGCTGCACGCCGAACCGCCCACTTCGAAAGCGGAGTTGAACGAGGTGAACACCGGTTCGGAACGGGACCCGTCAGGGCGTCGGCAGTCCGGCACCTCCACCATCAGGTCCCGGGGTATCGACACCGCGGTGGCGCTGCGCCGGCCCGTCGACAGGTGCAGCAGGATCGCGGTGTCCGACCGCTCGGTCCCCGGGTCCCGTCCGTAGCGGCCGTTCTCCTCACCCGCCCGCGAGTCCGTGCCGATCAGCAGGATGTTCCGGGCGCCCTTGACGAGCGCGGTGGGCCGCTCCTCCTCGAACCGCTCCAGTTCGGCCGCCGCCGCCTCGTCCGGGGTGATGTTCCCGTCCAGTTTCATGTACACCGCCCACCCGGCGGCCGCGGCGGCCACCAGGGCGACGGCTGCCGCGAGCCCGGTGCCGCACGCCCAGCGCCGACGGCGCCGGATGCGGCCCCGCCCGGTCGGTGAGGAACCGGGCACCGGCCCCAGGACGCGCCCGGGGCCGCGGGCGCCCCCTGCCTCCGGCTGTCCGGAGGGCGTGCCTGCGCTGTCGCTCATGGCCGGCTCCACCCCTCACTGCGTACGGGACCGGGACGGCATGGGGTGTGTGGTGCGTGCCGCTGCCTACGACGATGACCCGGGAGCACGGGGGACGGAGGGTGCTGATACGCCGAACGGGGGAGGGGCGGGGCGCCGGCCCTAACGGGCGATGACCGTCACCCGCTCGCTCTCCACCCGCTGGTCCAGGGCGTCGCCCGGGAGGCGGTCCAGGTTGCGGCACAGGGCCACCGAGCCGCCGGTCGCCAGCGGACCGTACAACCCCGTGCGCAGCCCCTCCCACGTGTCGAACGGCAGCCCCGACAGGATCCGGGAGCCGGGCCCGGTCAGACCGAGCTCCGGAGCCTCGGCCCGGGCCCGCTCGACCACCTCCGCCCCGGTGAACTCCCGCCCCGCCACGATCAGAGCCGGCTCCTCCGGGTCGACGGGCGCGTACGGCACGAACCGGTCGCCCTGCCCCGGCACCTCCACCGCGTAGTCGGCGAAGCCCTCGGGCGGCTGCGGGAAACGCCCGCCGAGCGGCCTCAGCGCCAGCGCGATCCGCGGGCCCGGGCACGCGCGCGCGGCGTCCAGCGACTCCGGCTCGGGACCGCTCACGACCACGTCCGCCGCCGCCGGGTCCCCGGCCACGTCCGCGACCACGCCCACCGACGCGCACGCCAGCAGCCAGACCGCCGTCTGCCAGTGCGCGGGCAGCAGCAGGGCCACCCGGTCACCGGGTTCGACGGACAGCTCGTCCTGGAGGAGGTTCGCCGTCTTGGCCACCCAATTGGCGAAGGTGGCCACGGACAGTTCGACGCGTTCGCCCGTGGCGTCGTCGTAGAAGGTCACCAGGGGGCGTCCCGGGTCCGCGGCGAGCGCGGAACTCAGCAGGTCGGCAGGGGTGCGGTCGGTGGCGTTCACCCGGGCAAGGGTACGCGGCCCCGTCCACCCGCACCGTCCGCGCGGGACACCGGTTCGGGGGAACCGGCCCCGACAGGCCGTCAATTCCCCGATGGACAGATTTGTCTGACTATGTCCACTCTCAGGAGCATGCGTGGAATTCTTGCTTCCTCAATCGGTGTCACCTGCGCCGCCGCCCTCGCCCTCCCGCTCGCTCCGCCCGCCACCGCGGGGTCCGCGAGACCGGTTCCGACGGCAGAAGCGGCCACGCGCGCAGCGGTGACAGCCCCGCCCGACGTGTCCGGCAGCACCCAGTCGCTGCCCCTGCGGCCCCTCACCCACGACCGCGTCTCCGGCGCCCCGGTCCTCGGCCTCGCTCCCCGCGCCGTACGGCACTTCTCCCTCCTCGGCGTCATCTGGGACGACCCGGCCGCCCACCTGCACGGCAGCGTCCAGGTCCGCACCCGCGCGGCCGCCACCGGCGGCTGGTCCGACTGGCAGGACGTCGAGACCCACTACACCGACCACGGGGCCGACCCCGGCTCCGCGGAAGCCGCCTCGGGGCGGGTGCGGGGCGCCACCGCGCCGTTGTGGGTGGGGCAGTCCGACGGGGTGGAGGTGCGGGTCCTTCCGCAACCCGGGGACACCGGGGAGTCCGGCGAACCCGGGGACGGCCCGGAGGCGCCGTCCGGGCTGCGGCTCGAACTCATCGACCCCGGAGGGACGGACACGGACGCGGAGGCGGACGACAGCGCCACCGCACCGCCCGGTGACGCCGCGGACGGACGTACGGGCCCCATGACCGCCGAGGCGACCGCCGCCTCCGCCGCCAACGCCTCACTCGCACGGCTCGGCGCCACCGAGATCCCCGAGCTGGACGGCGAGCGGACCCGGCAGGAACTCCTCACCCTCCGCCAGGGCGAACTGACCGGGCAGCAGCAGGCCCAGCAGTACATCGGGCCGCGCCCCGCCATCGTCACCCGGCGCGGCTGGGGAGCGGACGAGAGCCTGCGGGACAAGAGCTTCCCGTACACCGGCAAGGTCAAGGCCGCCTTCGTGCACCACACCGCCTCCGGCAACAACTACGCCTGCTCGCAGGCACCTTCGCTGGTCCGCGGCTTCTACCGCTACCACGTCAAGAGCCTGGGCTGGCGCGACATCGGCTACAACTTCCTCGTCGACAAGTGCGGGAGGATCTACGAGGGCCGGGCCGGGGGAGTCGCCAAGCCGGTGAAGGGCGCCCACACCATGGGCTTCAACAGCAACACCACGGGCATCGCGGTGATCGGCTCGTACGGGTCCAAGAAGCCGTCGAGCAAGGCCGTGAAGGCCGTGTCCCGGATCACCGCGTGGAAGCTCGGCCTCCACGGCATGAATCCGGGTTCCAAGACATACCTGACGTCCGGCGGTGGCAACCTCTACGGCAAAGGCAAGAAGGTACGACTGAACGTGATCTCCGGTCACCGGGACGGGTTCAACACCTCGTGCCCAGGGGGGAAGCTGTACAGCAAGCTCAAGACCGTGCGGTCCACGGCGGCCCGCTACCAGGGACGCTGAGGGCACGGGCGTCTCCACCTGCCGGGGAAGGGTCTGCATACACTGGCCGGCCGAAAGACAGTTCGGCCGGTCCCGGCAGGAAGCAGAGACGACAGGTGACAGAAGCGATCCTCCTGGTCGGCGGCAAGGGCACGAGGCTGCGCCCGCTCACGGTGCACACGCCCAAGCCCATGGTCCCGGCGGCCGGGGTGCCGTTCCTCACGCACCAGCTGGCGAGAGCGAGAGCGGCGGGCGTCGAGCACATCGTCTTGGCCACGTCCTACCTGGCCGAGGTCTTCGAACCGCACTTCGGTGACGGGGCGGCCCTCGGACTGCACATCGAGTACGTGACGGAGGAGGAGCCGCTCGGCACGGGCGGCGCGATCCGCAACGTCGCCTCCCGGCTGCACTCGGGCCCCGACGACCCGGTGCTCGTCTTCAACGGCGACATCCTCACGGGACTGGACATCCGGGCGCTGGCGCGGACGCACGAGACGACCGGCGCGGACGTCTCCCTCCACCTCACCAAGGTGACGGACCCCCGCGCGTACGGGCTGGTCCCGACGGACGACACGGGGAGGGTGCTCGCCTTCCTGGAGAAGCCGCAGACGCCGGAGGAGATCGTCACCGACCAGATCAACGCGGGGGCGTACGTCTTCCGGCGCTCGGTGATCGACACGATCCCGGCGGGGCGGGTGGTGTCGGTGGAGCGGGAGACGTTCCCGGGGCTGCTGGCCGCCGGGGCGCATCTGCAGGGCATGGTCGACTCGACGTACTGGCTGGACCTGGGCACCCCGGCGGCGTTCGTACGGGGCTCGGCGGACCTGGTGCTCGGGCGCGCCCCGTCCCCGGCGGTGCCCGGGCGCTGCGGTGACCGGCTGGTGCTGCCGACGGCGACCGTGGCACCGGACGCGAAGCTCGCGGGCGGGACGGTGGTGGGCGAGGGCGCGTTCGTGGCGGAGGGCGCGCGCGTCTTCGGCAGCACGATCCTGCCCGGGGCGGTCATCGAACCCGGCGCCGTCGTCACCGACTCACTGATCGGAACCCGGGCGAGGGTGGGCGAACGGTCGGTCCTCACCGGCACGGTCATAGGCGACGGCGCCACCATCGGCGCCCACAACGAACTCCGGGAGGGCGTCCGAGTCTGGTGCGACGCCACCATCCCCGCCAGAGCCCTCCGCTTCTCATCGGACCAGTAACCTCCCCCCACTCCACCGCTCCGTCCACGTCCCAGGCCCCACCGCCCCCGCGCGTCCACGTCTCCGGCCCACGCTCCCGCGCCCCGCGGCTACGGTTTCCGCCCGCCCCCCGTCTCCGCGGGCAGTCGTGCCGCTGGGGCGGTGGGGGAGGGCGGGCGCGACGGCACCCCGCCGGCGCCGGGCTGCGCAGTCACCCCCCGCCCAGCCCCCACGCCGGGCCTCGCCCCACGCCGGGCTGTACGGCCCACGTCCACAGCGGCGCAGCACCGGGCACCGCCCTCACAACCGCCCGATGTCCCCGTACGACATCCGCGGCGCCCGCCGCTCCGGCATCCTCCCGCTCAGCAGGATCAACCGCGCCGCCCGATGCCGCTGCCCGGCATACGGCTCCAGCAGCGACAGCATCACCGCGTCGTCCGCGTGCCGGTCCCCCGCCAGCGCCCACCCCACGATCCCCGGCAGGTGCAGATCCCCCACGGTCACCGCGTCCACCGCCCCGTGACTGCGCTGCACCGTCTCCGCGGACGTCCACGGCCCGATCCCGGACACCAGCTCCAGCCGTTCCTGCGCCGCCCCCGCCGGCATCCGCACCGCCTCCTCCAGCCGCGCCGCGACCCGCACCGCCCGCAGCACCGTCGAGGCCCGCTTGTCGTCGACCCCGGCCCGGTGCCACTCCCAGGACGGGATCAGCGCCCAGGTGCGCGGCGGCGGCATCACCGACATCCGCTCCGGCGCGGGCCCCGGCGCCGGTTCGCCGAACTTGCGCACCAGCAGCCGCCACGCCCGGTACGCCTCACCGGCGGTGACCTTCTGTTCCAGGATCGACGGGATCAGCGACTCCAGCACCAGTCCGGTCCGCGTCAGCCGCAGTCCGGCACGCCGGCGCTGCGTCAGCGCCAGCAGCTTGTGCCGGGGCACGAAGGCGGACGGGTCGTCGGCCGCCCCGAGCATCTCCGGCAACTGCTCCAGGAGCCAGTCCGCCCCCGGCCCCCACGCCTCGCCCCGCACCTCACCGGAGCCGGACCGCCGCGTCACCCGCAGCGTCCCCGGCCCCGCCGGTGTCAGGCTGGCCCGCCACACGGAACCGTCGGGCAGCGCCCGGAACGTCGGGTCCCCGGGCCCCCGCCGCAGCGGCCCGAGCACCAGGCCCAGGTCCAGCGGACCATCCGGCACCCAGCTCCGCACCCGTGCCGGGGCCGCAGCCGCTGCCTGGCGGGGCACTCCCGCGGGCACGGCGACCTGCCCGCCGCGCACGGGCATGGAGGTCCCTCCCACGCCTTCAAGGCTGTGGGGGAGGGCCGGGCGGGGAGCGAAACGTCCTGCCACGAGCGATCCCAACGGTGGAGGTGAACGGAAGGCGGCCGCCGCCGAGGAGGCCCCCTACGAGGGTAGGCGCCCGCGCGCTCCGCTCACCCCCGGTGACGTTCCGCACGCCGCCCCGCGGCTCACCGCACCTCGATGAAGGCGCCCGCCTCCCGCTCGGGCCGCGGCCGTGGTTCCTCGGCCGGGTGGCCCACCGCGACCGCGCCCATCGGGTCCCAGCCCGCGGGCAGGTCCAGGACCTCGCGGACCACGTCACGGCAGAACATCGTCGACGACACCCACGCCGAGCCCAGCCGCTCCCCGGCGAGCGCCACCAGGAAGTTCTGCACCCCCGCGCCGGTGGCGACCACGAACATCTCCCGCTCGGCCCCGTCCCGCCGCGCGTCCCCGTAGGTGTGTGAGCCGTCCATGACCAGGCACGGCACGACCAGGTACGGCGCGTTGCGCAGCACGTCACCGCGGCGGACGCGCTGGGCGATGGACTCCTCGGTCTTGCCGTCGCGGCGCAGGTCCGCGATCCATGCGTCGCGCATCGCGTCCAGCAGGCGCACGCGTGACGCGGGGGACTCCAGCAGGACGAAGCGCCAGGGTGTGGTGTGGTGCGGGGCCGGGGCCGTCACCGCGGCGGCCACCGCGCGGCGTACCGCGTCCGGGTCGACCGGCTCGTCGGTGAAGGCCCGCACCGTACGGCGCTGGGTCACCGCCTGGCGTACGGCCTCGGAGGTGCCCAGGCGGAACATGTCGTCCCGCGCGCCGCGCACCATCGCCCGCGCGCCCTCGCCGTCGCCGGCCTCCACCATGTGCGGCAGGCCGCGGACGACGGCCACCGGCAGGCCCGAGGCCTTGCCCTTGACCAGGTCGCCCGCCGCGGCGAGCTCGTCGGCGGCGGCGACCACCGTGGCGGCGAGCGGGTTGCCGTACGTGTCGGTGCCCCCGCGCAGGTCGTCCAGCACCCGCACGCCCGCCGCGCCGATCGCCACGTCGGTCAGTCCCGCGCGCCACGGGCGTCCGAAGGTGTCGGTGACGATCACGCCGACCTCGACGCCGAGCGCGTCGCGCAGGCCGGTGCGGATCGCCCGCGCGGAGGCGTCGGGGTCCTCCGGCAGCAGCAGGACCGTGCCGGAGGGGGTGTTGGAGGCGTCGACGCCGGCCGCGGCCATGACCAGGCCCTGCCGGTTCTCCACGATGCGCAGGGGCCCGCGCCGGGCCACCACGCGCACCGTCTCCGCGTCGATCGCCGCCTCCCGGTCGGCCGCCCCGACGATCCTGCCCTCCGCCTTGGAGACGATCTTCGAGGTGACCAGGAGGACGTCGCCGTCGCGCAGGTCCGGCTCGGCGGCCGCGATCAGCTTGGCCAGGTCGTCGCCCGGGCGGATCTCGGGGAGGGCGGGCACGGCCCAGACCCGGTAGCCGGCAGGGCTCATACCGCCCGCACCTCCTCGGCCAGCGTCAGCGCCTCCCGCGCCATCCGCGCGGCCGCGTCGACGTCCGTCATCATCAGCGGGACGGCCCGGCAGCGGATGCCCGCCGCCTCGACGCGCTCCACACAGGCCGCGTCGACCGTGTCGACCAGCCAGCCGTCCAGCAGGCCCGAGCCGTAGTGCTCGGCCACCGCGGGGGCCGTGGACTCCACGCCGACGGCCGCGAGCACCTTGTCGGCCATGCCGCGCACGGGCGCGTCCCCGACGATCGGCGACAGACCGACCACCGGCACGCCCGCGTCGGCGATCGCCTCCCGGATGCCGGGCACGGCGAGGATCGTGCCGATGGAGACCACGGGGTTGGACGGCGGGAAGAGGATCACGTCGGCGCCGGCGATGGCCTCCAGGACACCCGGGGCGGGCTTCGCGTGCTCCGCGCCGACCGGGACGACCGCCTCGGCCGGCACCGAGGCGCGCAGCCGCACCCAGTACTCCTGGAAGTGGACCGCCTTGCGCTCGCCGTCCAACCGCACGGCGACGTGCGTCTCCACGCGGTCGTCCGTCATCGGGACGAGGCGCACCCCCGGCTGCCAGCGGTCGCACAGCGCCTCGGTCACCGCGCTCAGCGGATATCCGGCGGCCATCATCTGCGTCCGCACGATGTGGGTGGCGAAGTCCCGGTCGCCGAGCCCGAACCACTCCGGGCCGACGCCGTACGCCGCGAGTTCCTCCTTGAGGTGGAAGGTCTCGTCGGTCCGTCCCCAGCCCTGCTCCTCGTTGATGCCGCCGCCGAGCGTGTACATCACCGTGTCGAGGTCCGGGCAGACCTTCAGCCCGAAGAGGTGGATGTCGTCCCCGGTGTTGCCGATGACGGTGATCTCCGCGTCCTGCGCGGCCTGCTTCAGACCGCGCAGGAAACGGGCACCGCCGATGCCGCCTGCCAGAACCACAATGCGCATGGGGTCATCCTCGCAGGCCGCTACGGTTCCGCGTCAGGCAGTCACCGGACCGGGGACGGTACGGGCCTCGCACTGCGTCGTGTGCATGGGCATCTCGGTCAGGCCCGGGTAGTAGACGTGCAGGCTGACGGCGGGCTCCAGGGCGTCGTTGGCGACGTCGTGGACGTAGCCGGGCGCGAACACCCGCTGGGCCCCGGCCGCCAGGACACGGGTGCCGCGCTCCGTGCGTTCGGTCAGCGCGCCGTCCAGGACGGTGAGCACGCCGCAGGAGCGGCCGTGGTCGTGCGGTCCGCTGCCCTGGCCGGGCACCCAGGACAGCAGCCACACCTCGTAGCCGGGGCCGGTGCGCAGCCGGTGGTACCACCGGCTGGTGGCGTCGTACGCGACGAGGTGTTCCCACTGGGAGCGGTCCTCGGCGATGGAGCGGGCCAGGCCGGCGAACTCGGCGACGGTGGCCGGGTGCTCGCGCGGCGGCTGGAGCAGGTGGGGGACTTCGAGGATGTCGCCGGCGATCTGGAGGTCGCTGTCGCTGTTCATGGGGTGCGGAGGTTCCTTGGCGGAGAAGCGGCGGGGGGTGGTGTCGCGGCGCGGGGCGCCCGGGTCACGGGCGGGCGGCGGCGACGGATGCCCTGGTGGGAGCGAAGGAAGCGGCGGCTGAGTCGCGTGGACTCAGGCAGTGGCGGGAGCGCGTGGGCTCAACAGCCGGAACAGCGACAGCTACAGCGAGCGCGGGCAGCACCGAGGAACCCGGCGGAGCGGGTCGGGGTGAATGCCTGGTTCGCGAGCATGCCCACTAGGACAGCGGTTCACTCCTTCACTGTCAACTCGACGCCCGTTTCGTGGGACGTGGTTCACCTCATCCGGTTCATCTCGTGGCTGAAAGGTTTGCTCAGTCGTTTCCCGGGACACATGGTGCGCACGGCCGGGCGCCGTCCGCACCGTTGCGATCCCGTGATCCGACTGTGATCCGGCTCCCGGCGGTACGGGTGTCGCAACGAGATCGATCTCTTGGGCGTCTTCCCTGCGGAGGGCCCGTGCGGGACGGGAAACCTTCGCGGGTCCCGCGCATGTGTCAAGGTTTAGGGTGATTTGAACACTTTCCGCTTGGCCTTGGTTCCGCAGAGTGAATAAGGGGCCCAATAGCAGATCTCGGCTTGACTCGCCCGGAGCAGCACACTTGTAATTTCACTCGTGTCGTTCAGCCGGGATCGGTAACGGCTGGATCACGGGGACGCGAAGGACGGACGAGGGGCGCACATGACCGAGCTGGTGCAGCAACTGCTGGTCGACGACGCGGACGAGGAGCTCGGCTGGCAGGAGCGCGCGCTGTGCGCACAGACCGACCCCGAGTCCTTCTTCCCCGAGAAGGGCGGCTCGACCCGGGAGGCCAAGAAGGTCTGTCTCGCCTGTGAGGTCCGCTCCGAGTGCCTGGAGTACGCCCTCGCCAACGACGAGCGTTTCGGCATCTGGGGCGGCCTGTCCGAGCGGGAGCGGCGCCGGCTGAAGAAGGCCGCCGTCTGAGGCGCGGCGCGAGGACGCCGTACGCGCGCCACCGGGCGCCCCTGTCGTTCCAGGCCCGTCGCGGGTGGGTCGTCCACAGGCGGCGGGCCTTCGTGCGCGCCCGACACCCCGTCACCGTCCCCCCGTCGAGACGCTCCGCACCGCCCCGTTCCGTCTGCCGATAGTGTGGTCGCTCGTCCGAGACGCCCCGCCGCCCCCACCGGGCACGGGCGTCCCCCACAGTCCACTGAACCGGGGCCCGTACCTCGATGTCCGTGCACAGCCACCCGGCAGCCCGGCAAGACCTCGCTGCCGCCGCAGGATTCGACCCTGCCCGCCCGCCCGAGTTCCCGCGTCACGTGGTGACCGCGGTCCTCGTCTCCCACGACGGCGCCCGCTGGCTGCCCGACGCGCTCGCCGGGCTGCTCGGCCAGGAGCGCCCGGTCCAGTTCGCCATGGGAGCCGACACCGGCAGCGCGGACGACTCCGCCCGGCTGGTCTCCGAAGCCCTCGGCGACGACCACGTGCTGCACCTCGCCCGGCGCACCGGCTTCGGCCAGGCGGTCGAGGAGTGCAACCGCAGTGCCCCCCACCTCACGCCGGACGACCTGCCGTACCTGAAGCGGCCGAGCGGCTGGGACCCGGCCACCCGCAGCTGGCGCGACGACGCCTACGACCTGCCGGACCTCCCGCACGGCGAACCGGTCCAGTGGCTCTGGCTGTTGCACGACGACTGCGCCCCCGAACCCGACGCGCTGGCCCAGTTGCTGCGCGTCGTGGAGAACGAATACGAACTCGGCCGGGACGACGTGGCCGTCGTCGGCCCCAAACTCCGCGGCTGGTACGACCGCAGGCAGCTCCTCGAGGTCGGCGTCTCCATCGCCGACTCCGGCCGCCGCTGGACCGGCCTGGACCGCCGCGAACAGGACCAGGGCCAGCACGACCACGTACGGCCCGTGCTGTCGGTGTCCACCGCCGGCATGCTGGTCCGCCGCGACGTCTTCGACCGGCTCGGCGGATTCGACCGGCACCTGCCCCTCATGCGCGACGACGTCGACCTGTGCTGGCGCGCCCACTCGGCCGGCCACCGGGTGCTCGTCGCCCCCGACGCGGTCGTGCGGCACGCCGAGGCCGCCTCCCGCGAGCGCCGCGCCGTCGACTGCGTGGGCCGCACCGCCGCCTCCCCGCACAAGGTGGACAAGGCGGGCGCCGTCTACACACTGCTCGTCAACACCCGTAGCGCAGCGCTGCCCTGGGTGCTGTTCCGGGTGGTCCTCGGCACCCTGCTGCGCACCCTCGCCTACCTCGTCGGCAAGGTCCCCGGACAGGCCGTCGACGAGATCCGCGGCCTCATGGGCACCCTGCTGCGCCCCGAACGGATCCTCGCCGGACGGCGCCGGCGCGGCACCCCGGTGACCGACAAGGGCGAGATGCGGCCGCTGTTCCCGCCGCCCGGCGCGACCGTCCGCGTCACCGTGGAGCAGGTCGCCGGCAACCTCGTCGGCCGCTCCGACCCCGAGGTCACCTCCGGTGCCGGACGGCACGGCAGCGCCATCGAGTCCGGACCCGGCGGCGACGACGCCGACTTCCTCGAGGTCGAGCAGTTCGCCCGCCTCAAGCGCATCGCCCACCGGCCCGGCCCGCTCCTCTTCCTGGTACTGCTGCTCGTCTCCCTCGCGGCCTGCCGCCAACTCCTCGGCGGCGGCGCGCTCGCGGGCGGCGCCCTGCTCCCCGCGCCCGCCGACGCGGGTGACCTGTGGGCGCGTCACACCGACGCCTGGCACGCCGTCGGCGCCGGCGGCACCGGATCCGCACCGCCCTACCTGGCCGTCGTGGCGGCCCTCGCCTCCCTCCTGTTCGGCTCCACCGGCCTCGCCGTCACGGTCCTGCTGGTCTGCTCGGTCCCGCTGGCCGGCGCCACCGCGTACTTCGCCTCCCGCCCGCTCGTCCCGTCCCGGCTGCTGCGCGCCTGGGCGGCCGTCGCCTACGCCTTCCTGCCCGCCGCGACCGGCGCCCTGGCCGGCGGCCGCATCGGCACCGCCGTACTCGCCGTGCTGCTGCCGCTCCTCGCCCGCGCGGGCATCGCCGCGAGCGGCCTCACCAACCCGCCGGACGTGCGCGGAAGCTGGCGCGCCACCTGGGCGTACGCGCTGCTGCTCACGATCACCACCGCGTTCACCCCGATCGTGTGGCCCATCGCCCTGGTCCTCGGCGTCGGCGTCCTGGTCCTGCGCAGGACCGACCTCCCGGCGTACGGACCGCGCCTCCTGGCCCAGGTGGGCACCCCCCTCCTCGTCCTCGCACCCTGGTCGCTGTCCCTGCTCCCCTTCGGCTTCTTCCAGGAGGCCGGCCTGGAGTACGGCCCCTCGGCGGCCTCCGCGCTCGACCTGCTCGGCGCGAGCCCGGGCGGCCCCGGCACCTCCGGCGGCCTGCTGCTGATCGGCCTGGTGCTCGCCGCGCTCGCCGCGCTGCTGCGCACCGAACGCCGCACGGCGATCCTCACCGCGTGGGCCGCCGCCCTGGTGGGTCTCGTCTTCGCGGTGCTCTCCAACCACTCCGCCTGGGCGGGCCCCGCGACCCTCGTCTACGGCATCGCCGTCCTGGCCGCCGCCACGCTCGGCGCCGACGGGGCGCGTGCGCGGGTCGCCGAGCAGAGTTTCGGCTGGCGCCAGCCGGTCGCCGCCCTGATCGCCCTCGCCTGCGCGGCCGGCCCGCTGGTCCTGGCCGTCGGGTGGATGATCCGCGGCGCCGACGGGCCCGTGGAGCGGCGCGACCCGGTCCAGGTGCCCGCCTTCGTCGCCGAGGAGAGCGGCACCCGCGACCAGGCCCGCACCCTCGTCCTCGACAGCGACTCCGCCGACCGGGTCGGCTACGTCCTGGTCCGCGGCTCCGGCGCCCGCATGGGCGACGCCGAGACCGCCGCGGTGGACGGCGAGAACAGCCGGCTCGACCAGGTCGTCGCCAACCTCGTCGCCGGCTCCGGCGCCGACCAGGCCGACGAACTCGGCGCCTTCGCCGTCCGCTACGTCCTGGTCCACCCCGGAGCCCCGCGCGAGGTCACCCGCGTCCTGGACGCGACGCCCGGTCTGAGCCGGCTGAGCCAGCAGGCGGGCGGGGCGCTGTGGCGGGTCGACCGGCAGGTCGCCCGCGCGAGCATCGTCCCCGGCAAGGACGGCGCCGGCGAGCCCGTACCCGTCGCCGCGGGCCCGGTCGAGATCCACACCAGGATCCCGAACGGCGCGCAGGGACGCGTCCTGCGCCTGGCCGACACCGCCGACGACGGCTGGACCGCCACCCTCGACGGCGAGCCGCTGTCCCCGACCACGGTCGACGGCTGGGCCCAGGGCTTCGAACTTCCCTCCTCGGGCGGCACGCTGGACGTCACCTACGACGACCCGTTCACCCACACCGCCTGGCTGTGGGCCCAGGGTCTGCTCGCCGTCGTCCTCGTCGTCATGGCCCTGCCGGGCCGGCGCCGCGACGTCGACGACGACCTGCCCGAGGAACCCTCCGTGCCCGCCGAGGCCCTGGCCGGCGAGGGCCGCCGGGCCCGCCGCCTGCGCGCCCAGGCGGAGGCGGAGGGGGAGCCCGCCCCGGAGGGAGCGCCCGCCGACGACGGCTTCCCCGCCCCGCCCGAGCAGCCCCCGGCCCCCGCCCCCGTGCCCCGGCAGCCCGAGTACGGCGACCGGTACGCGGCGCAGCACGCCGGCCACGAAACCGACCCCTACCCGGCCGGCCAGTACCAGCAGTACGGGACGGACGCCTACGGCCGGCCGTACCAGCCGGACCCCTACCAGCAGCAGGGCGGGCAGTACGACCCGTACGCGTACGGCAACCAGCAGCAGTACGACCAGGCGTACCCCCAGGACGGCTACGACCAGAACTACACACAGGGCTACGACACTCCGTACGACCCGCACGGCACGGGCAGTGAGCGTCCCGACGGGAGCCAGCAGTGAACCGCACCACCCTGTCCCTGATCGCGGGCGCGAGCGCGCTCGCCGCCGTCACCGGCTTCGCCGCGCTGTCCTCGCCCGGCGCCGGGGCCGCGAACGAGCCGGCCCGTGCGGCGGCCCAGCTCCCCGTGGAACGCACCGGCCTGCTGTGCCCCCGGCCCAGCACCTCCGACCTGGCCGAGACGACCTACACGTCGTTCACGCCCGTCACCGAGGGCGTGAAGAAGGAGGGCACGGCCGGGTTCGAGCCGGCCACCGGCGAGCCGGGGGCCGGCACCGGGGCCGGCACCGACGACGAGGCGAAGGACGACGAGGCCAAGGACGAGCAGTCGAAGGGCGACGAGGCGAAGGACGAGGAGAAGCCGAAGGGCGACGCCAAGCCCGTGCTGAAGCCCCAAAACCCCGGCACACCGGCCACCGGGAGCGTCTCCGGCGGCGAGGCCCCCGCCCTCGTCGGCACGGCCGAGGGCCGCTTCGCGCCCGGCTGGACCGTGCAGCAGACCACCGAGGTCGCCGCGGGCACCGGCCGGGGCATCCAGGGCGTCACCTGTACGCCCGCCGACACCGAGTTCTGGTTCCCGGGCGCGAGCACCGGTGAGGACCGCACCGACTACGTCCACCTGACCAACCCCGACGACTCCGCGGCGGTCGTGGACATCGAGATCTACGGCAAGGACGGCGCCCTGGAGACGACGGTGGGGGAGGGCATCACCGTCAAGCCGCACGCCTCCGAGCCGGTGCTGCTGTCCACGCTCACCGAGGACAAGCAGACCGACGTGACCGTGCACGTGGTCGTGCGCAGCGGCCGGGTCGGTGCCGCCGTGCAGGCCCTGGACGACAAGCTGGGCGGCGACTGGCTGCCCGCGTCGGCCGACCCCTCGGGCCGCCTGGTCCTGCCCGGCATCCCCGAGGACGCCACCGCCGTGCGCCTGATCGCCTTCACCCCGCGCGACGCCGACGCCGACCTGACGGTGCGCCTCGCCTCCCCCTCCGGCCTGATCACCCCGGCCGGCCACGAGACGCTGCACGTGAAGGGCGGCATGACGACGGCCGTCGACCTCGGCGACATCACCCGCGGCGAGGCGGGCTCCCTGGTGCTGACGGCGCCGGACGGCTCGGTGCCGGTCGTGGCGGCCGTACGGGTGCTGCGCGGCAAGGGCGACCAGCAGGAGTCGGCGTTCATCCCGGCAGCGCGGCCGGTCGGCGCGCGGGCGACAGCAGTGGACAACACCGCCGAGGGCACGACCCTCTCGGTGACCGCGCCCCAGGGCACCGCCAAGGTCAAGGTGACCGCCTCCGCGGGCACGGAGGGCGGCACACCGGCCTCCAAGACGTACACGGTCAAGTCCGGCACGACCCAGAAGATCGAGGCGCCCGTGCCGTCCGGCGGGAAGGGCACGTACGCCCTCACGCTCGAACCCGGGTCGGACACGCCCGTCTACGCGTCCCGCACCCTCGCCTCGACGGAGAGCGGCGTGGCCTTCTTCACCGTCCAGGCGCTCCCGGACGACCGGGGGACGGTGGCGGTGCCGGAGGCGAGCGAGGACCTGTCGGTGCTCCAGCGGTAGCCGAACCCGCCGCTACGGGGAGGGCCGGTCAGTCCTCCCCGTAGCGGGGGTCGACCGTCTCCGGTGTCAGTCCCAGCAGGTCCGCCACCTGCTCGACCACGACCTCGTGGACGAGGGCCGCCCGCTCGTCGCGCCCCTTGGTGCGGATCTCCACGGGCCGCCGGTAGACCACCACGCGTGCCGGCCGCCCGTCGCGGGCGGCGACGGTCCCGCCCAGTGGCACCGGCTCGTCGCTCCAGGCGTCCGTCCCCGCCCCGGCCGGCCGGGGCACGTCCAGCACCAGGAAATCGATGTCGGCGAGCTGCGGCCACCGCCGCTCGAGCCGCTCCACCGAGTCCTGCACCAGATCCGCGAACGTCTCCGCGCGGCTGGCGGCGAGGGGCACCTGGGGCGGTGCGACCGGCCCGCGCATGCCCCGGCCGTGGCGATCACGGCGTCGGGGCCCCGGGCCGGTGGGTCGAGGGGTCACAGGGCTGTCCATCACAGCGAAGGGTAGTCGTCGCACGGGCGCGCCGCCCGACCCCCACACGCCTTCCGGTCGACCCGCGCCCCATGTCACAACATGACCATTCCAGCCAAGGTTGGGCTCGATTCCGTATCTCTCCGGGACCGATGACCTCAAGGTGTTTGACGGTATTTGTGCCAAGTGGTGACCGGAACCGGAACCGGCCGCCCGCCGGGAGTGTCGTGTCCACCCAGGTCAGCAAGGTACGGCCAAAGGGGTATGTGGGGCGTTTCACACCGCGACACGGGGGAGTGACCCGGTGGAGAGTCGTCGCGGCCCGCTCAAGAGTGCGGTACCGTCCAACATCGTGAGCCCTGTACGTCGCTGTTCGCGCACCGCCTGCGGCCGCCCCGCCGTCGCGACGCTGACGTACGTCTACGCCGACTCGACCGCGGTCCTCGGCCCGCTCGCCACCTACGCCGAACCCCACTGCTACGACCTGTGCGCCGAGCACTCCGAGCGCCTCACCGCGCCGCGCGGCTGGGAGGTCGTCCGCCTGCTCGACGGTTCGGCCCCGGCCCAGCCCAGCGGCGACGACCTGGAGGCGCTGGCGAACGCGGTGCGCGAGGCGGCCCGTCCCCAGGAGCGCGCGGCGGGAGCCGGCGGCGGATCCCGCACGGCCGACCCCATGGAGGTCGCGCGCCGCGGCCACCTGCGCGTCCTGCGCTCGCCGGACAACTGACCGGTGCGCGGCGCCCCGCCCGCGCGACAGCGATCACACGAAGCACCGCAGAACCTCACCCTCGCCTGCGCGGCCGCCGGACTGGCGTGCCGCCGGGGCGACTTGCCGCGCACGGTGCCGCCCCGGAGCCTCGGCCTGCTGCTCCTGATGTGCCTGACCGTGGTGGGCCGGAGCACGCCGGTGCTCGGGTGGATGCCGCCGTGGACCTCGCGCGGCCCCGAGGGCGTACGGGTGGCCGCGACGGGGCCGTCACCCCCTACGGGTAGTTTGTGGTGACCGAGTGACCGACAGGACCTCCGGAAGGGCTGGCCGTGGCTGCTGATCTGTCGCAGATCGTGAAGGCGTACGACGTGCGCGGGGTCGTCCCCGACCAGTGGGACGAGACGCTCGCCGAGCTCTTCGGCGCCGCCTTCGCCCGGGTGACCGGCGCGAGGGCCATCGTCACCGGCCACGACATGCGGCCCTCCTCGCCCGGACTGTCGGCCGCGTTCGCGCGGGGCGCGGCGGCACACGGCGTCGACGTGACCGAGATCGGCCTGTGCTCGACCGACCAGCTCTACTACGCCTCGGGCGCCCTGGACCTGCCGGGCGCGATGTTCACCGCCTCGCACAACCCGGCGCAGTACAACGGCATCAAGCTGTGCCGCGCGGGAGCCGCACCGGTCGGCCAGGACACCGGGCTCGCGCAGATCCGGGAACTCGTCGAGCGGTGGACCGACTCCGGCGCCCCGGAGCCGGCCGCCGCCACCCCGGGAACGGTCACCCGGCGCGACACACTGGACGACTACGCCGCACACCTGCGCTCGCTCGTCGACCTGACCTCGATCCGCCCCCTGAAGGTCGTCGTCGACGCGGGCAACGGCATGGGAGGACACACCGTGCCGACGGTCCTCGCCGGCCTGCCGCTCACCGTCGTCCCGATGTACTTCGAACTCGACGGCACCTTCCCCAACCACGAGGCCAACCCCCTCGACCCGGCCAACCTCGTCGACCTGCGCAAGCGGGTCCGCGAGGAGGACGCCGACCTCGGCCTCGCCTTCGACGGCGACGCCGACCGCTGCTTCGTCGTCGACGAGCGGGGCGAGCCGGTCTCCCCGTCCGCGATCACCGCCCTGGTCGCCTCCCGCGAACTGGCCCGCAACGGCGGCAAGGGCACGATCATCCACAACCTGATCACGTCCTGGTCGGTCCCCGAGGTCGTGCGGGAGAACGGCGGCACCCCCGAACGCACCCGCGTCGGCCACTCCTTCATCAAGGCCGAGATGGCCAGGACCGGCGCGATCTTCGGCGGCGAACACTCCGCGCACTACTACTTCCGCGACTTCTGGAACGCCGACACCGGCATGCTCGCCGCCCTGCACGTCCTCGCCGCCCTCGGCGGCCAGCAGGGCACCCTGTCCGCCCTGGTCGACCAGTACGACCGCTACGTCGGCTCCGGTGAGATCAACTCCACCGTCGACGACCAGACCGCCCGCCTCGCCGCGATCAGGGCCGCCTACGAAGGCCGCGAGGGCATCACCCTGGACGACCTGGACGGCCTCACCGTCACCGCCGCCGACTGGTGGTTCAACGTCCGCCCCTCCAACACGGAACCCCTCCTCCGCCTGAACGCGGAGGCCCGCGACGAGGCCACCCTGACAACCATCCGCGACAAGGCCCTCCACCTCATCAGATCCTGACCCCACCCCCTCCCTCCCACGGTCAGTCCCCCCACCGGGTCGAGCGGGCGCCCGCCTCCCGTCTCCGCGGTCAGTCGCCCCGCGGAGGCGACGCGGGGTACCTGCCTCCCGTCTCCGCGGGCAGTCGTGCCGCTGGCGGTGGGGGAGGGTGGGCGCGACGGCACCCCGCCGGCGCCGGGCTGCGCCACCCACCCCCGCCCAGCTCCCACGCCCGGCACCGCACAACCCCGCCCACCCCGCCTCCGACCCCCCACCGGCGGTACCCTGACCAGCACATCCACCCAGCGAAGGAACCCCATGCCCCTCGAAGCCGGCCTCCTCGACATCCTCGCCTGCCCGGCCTGCCACTCCCCCCTCAAGGAGCAGGACACCGAGCTGACCTGCACAAGCCAGGACTGCGGCCTCGCCTACCCCGTCCGCGACGGCATCCCCGTCCTCCTCGTCGACGAGGCCCGCCGCCCCGCGTAGATCGCCCTGCGCACGCGCAGAACGCACGCGCACCGCGCACCGCACACAACGCACCGCGTAAGAGCGCCCCGCGCATCACGCACCGCGCACCGGGTACACCGCGCACCGACGCCGCCCCGCCGATCGGAGATCGGAGATCGGAGCCTGCCGCCCATGCTCGACGAATCGCTGCTCGACTCACCGGAGGGCCTCGCCGAGGCCGACCGCCGCGCCCTGCTCCGCGGCGCCGCCGAAGCCGGCGCCCGGGTCCGCACCGCCGCGCGGCACGCCGCCGAGGCCGGCGTCAACAACCTCGAACCCGACGGCCGCCCGCGTGCCGTACTCATCGCCGGTCCCGGCGCCGCCGCCACCCAGGCCGCCGACCTCCTCGGCACCCTGGCCGGTGCCGGCAGCCCGGTCACACGGCTCGCCCCCACCGGCGTCGCCCCCGCGGCGGGCGCCCTGCGCTGGGAACTGCCCGGCTGGGCCGGCTCCGTGGACCTGCTCCTCATCGCCACCCCGGACGGCACCGAACCCGGCCTGTCCGTGCTCTTCGAGCAGGCGTACCGCCGCGGCTGCACCGTCGTCGCCGTCGCCCCCGCCCGCACCCCCCTCGCCGAGGCGGTCTCCGGTTCCCACGGGCTGTTCGTCCCCATGGCCGCCGCGCCCTACGACCAGGACGAACCCCTCGCGGCCGCCGCCCCCGGCGTGCTGTGGGCGCTGCTGACCCCCCTGCTCGCGCTCCTGGACCGTACGGGCCTGCTCTCGGCCCCGCCGGAAGCCCTGGAGAGGGTCGCCGACCGCCTCGACGGCATCGCCGAGCGCTGCGGCCCGGCCATCGTGACGTACAGCAACCCCGCCAAGACCCTGGCCGCGGAACTCGCCGACAGCCTGCCCGTCGTCTGGACCGAGGGCGTCTCGGCCGGCCCCGCCGGCCGCCGCTTCGCCGCCGCGCTCGCCGAACTGTCCGGTACCCCCGCCGTCGTGGCCGAGCTGCCCGAGGCCCTCGCCGCGCACAGCGCCCTGCTCGCCGGCCCGCTCGCCGCCAGCGCCGACCCGGACGACTTCTTCCGCGACCGCGTCGAGGAGGCACCCGCCCTGCACGCGCGCGTGGTGCTGCTGCGTGACCGCCCCACCGGCGGCCTCACCGCCGCCCCCGCCGCCCGCGAACTGGCCCTCACGCACGACACGCCGGTCAGCGAGCTGGAACCGGAGGCGGGCGGCGAACTGGAGACCCTCGCGGAACTGATCGCCGTCACGGATTTCGCCGCCGTTTACCTGGCGCTCGCCTCTGGAGCCTGATCATGCCCGGGACCCCCTGACGTCACGCACGAGAACCGGCAGAAGGAACGCAGAGAACGCCATGGACCGCCTGGAGAACACCATCCGCCCCTACGCCTGGGGTTCCACCACCGCCATCCCGCGGCTGCTCGGCACCGAGCCCAGCGGCGAGCCGCAGGCGGAGATGTGGATGGGCGCCCACACCGGCGCACCCTCGCGCACCGGCCGGGGCACGCTCGTCGAGCTCATCGAGGCGGCCCCGGAGAGGGAACTCGGCCCCGAGGCCGTCGCCAAGTTCGGCCCCCGGCTGCCCTTCCTCCTCAAGCTGCTGGCCGCCGGATCCCCGCTCTCCCTCCAGGTCCACCCCGACCTGGCCCAGGCGGAGGCGGGTCACGCCGACGAGGAGCGCCGGGGCGTCCCCGTCACCGCCCCGCACCGCAACTACCGGGACGCCAACCACAAGCCGGAACTGGTGTGCGCCCTCACCGAGTTCGACGGCCTGTGCGGCTTCCGCGACCCGCTGCGCGCCGCCGCACTCCTCGACGGCCTCGGTGTGGACTCCCTCAAGCCGTACGTGGACCTGCTGCACGCCCAGCCCGAGGAGGCGGCCCTGCGCGAGGTCCTCACCGCGGTCCTCACCGCCGACCCCGAGGAGATGGCCCGCACGGTCGCCGAGACCGCCGCCGCCTGCGACCGCCTCGGCGGCGACTACGCCCCGTACGCCGGCATCGCCCACCACTACCCGGGCGACCCCGGAGTCATCGCCGCGATGCTCCTCAACCACGTGCGGCTCCAGCCCGGCGAGGCACTCTTCCTCGGCGCCGGAGTCCCGCACGCCTACCTCGACGGCCTCGCCGTCGAGATCATGGCCAACTCCGACAACGTCCTGCGCTGCGGCCTGACCCCCAAGCACGTCGACGTCCCCGAACTCCTGCGCATCGTCCGCTTCGAGGCCCGCGACCCCGGCGTCCTGCGCCCCGAGGCCGGCCCCGACGGCGAGGAGGTCTACGAGACCCCCATCGACGAGTTCCGCCTCTCCCGCTACGTCCTTCCCGAGTCGGGCGCCGTCCACGACCTCACCCTCACCACCCCGCAGATCCTGCTCTGCACCGCGGGCTCCGTCCGCGCGGGCGAGCACGAACTGTCCCCGGGCACCTCGGTGTTCGTCCCCGCGGGTGAGAAGGCGGAAGTGGCGGGTACGGGGACGCTGTTCAGGGCCACGGTCATCGCCTGACCCGGCCCTGCCGACGATCCGACACGCCGACGCCGGGACCGGCTGCAACAATGTCCCACCGTCACACGACGGACCAGGCCCCGGGCGGCGTACGCACGCCCGCCCGGGCATCCACACGGCGTACGAAGGGACAACGCGAACACATGAGCGCGTCAGGCGGCACCAAAGCGATCGTGGCGGCACTCGCCGCCAACCTCGCGATCGCGGTAGCGAAGTTCGTGGCGTTCCTCTTCAGCGGATCGTCGTCGATGCTCGCCGAGTCCGTGCACTCGCTCGCCGACTCCGGCAACCAGGGCCTGCTGCTGGTCGGCGGCAAGCGGGCCCAGCGCCAGGCGACCCCGCAACATCCCTTCGGCTACGGCCGCGAGCGCTACATCTACGCCTTCCTCGTCTCCATCGTGCTCTTCTCGGTCGGCGGCATGTTCGCCCTCTACGAGGGCTACGAGAAGATCAAGCACCCGCACGAGCTGACGCACTGGTACTGGCCGGTCGGCGTCCTCGTCTTCGCGATCATCGCGGAGTGCTTCTCCTTCCGCACCGCCATCAAGGAGTCCAACGTCCTGCGCGGCAACCGCTCCTGGAAGGAGTTCGTCCGCCACTCGAAGGCTCCGGAACTGCCGGTCGTGCTCCTGGAGGACCTCGGTGCGCTCGTCGGCCTGGTTCTCGCCCTCGGCGGTGTCGGCATGGCCCTGGCCACCGGGGAGAGCGTCTGGGACGGCATCGGCACCCTCTGCATCGGCGTCCTGCTCATCCTGATCGCCCTCGTCCTCGCCGTCGAGACCAAGTCCCTGCTGCTCGGTGAGGCCGCCGGCCCCGAGGAGACCCGGAAGATCGAGGCCGCCGCCGTCGACGGCGACACCGTCACCCGCATCATCCACATGCGCACCCTGCACATCGGCCCCGAGGAACTGCTGGTCGCGGCGAAGATCGCCGTCCGTCACGACGACACGGCCACCGAGATCGCCACCGCCATCGACGCCGCCGAGTCCCGTATCCGCGAGGCCGTCCCGATCGCCCGCGTGATCTACCTCGAGCCCGACGTCTACAGCGAGGCGGAAGCCGCCAAGGGCCCCGACCCCCAGGCCACTCCCGGCGGCCCCACCCAGCCGGACACCGCTCACTAGGTGCGCCGGACCCGCCGCCCCCGCACGACACGCCCGGGCAGGCGGCCCCCAGAACGGCCTGATGTGTACGCGGCCGGACTGGGGGCCGCCCGGCCCGGCGGTGTAGCTTGGGACGGAGCCAGACGTCGCTGCTGATGGCGGTCGGGCGGTCCCCCGGGGACCGGCCGAGGGAGAGAGGGCCTCCGACGGACTGCGCTGCGCGCACCGGGCATGCCTGTGTCCTCTTCGGGCACCCCTGTGTCCGCCGCCGCGCAGACCAGCCCTACCCGCCTCGACCCCTACACCGAGGAGCAGCCCGCAATGACGACTGTCGACAACCGGCAGGACTTCAAGGTCGCCGATCTCTCCCTGGCCGAGTTCGGCCGCAAGGAGATCACCCTCGCCGAGCACGAGATGCCCGGCCTGATGGCCATCCGCGAGGAGTACGCCGAGGCCCAGCCGCTGGCCGGCGCCCGCGTCACCGGATCCCTGCACATGACCGTGCAGACCGCCGTCCTCATCGAGACCCTGGTCGCCCTCGGCGCCCGCGTCCGCTGGGCGTCCTGCAACATCTTCTCCACCCAGGACCACGCCGCGGCCGCCATCGCCGTGGGCCCCGACGGCACGCCCGACAACCCCCGCGGCGTCCCGGTCTTCGCCTGGAAGGGCGAGACCCTCGAGGAGTACTGGTGGTGCACCGAGCAGGCGCTGACCTGGCCGGACAGCCCCACCGGCGGCCCCAACATGATCCTCGACGACGGTGGTGACGCCACCCTCCTCGTCCACAAGGGCGTCGAGTACGAGAAGGACGGCAAGGCGCCCTCGCCCGACACCGCCGAGTCCGACGAGCACCGCGTCATCCTCGAACTGCTCAACCGCACCCTGGGCGAGGACCCGCAGAAGTGGACCCAGCTCGCCTCCGAGATCCGCGGGGTCACCGAGGAGACCACGACCGGCGTCCACCGCCTGTACGAGATGCAGCGCGACGGCACCCTCCTCTTCCCGGCGATCAACGTCAACGACGCGGTCACCAAGTCGAAGTTCGACAACAAGTACGGCTGCCGCCACTCCCTCATCGACGGCATCAACCGCGCCACGGACACCCTCATCGGCGGCAAGACCGCCGTCGTGTTCGGCTACGGCGACGTGGGCAAGGGGTGCGCGGAGTCCCTGCGCGGCCAGGGCGCCCGCGTGATCATCACCGAGATCGACCCGATCTGCGCCCTGCAGGCGGCGATGGACGGATACCAGGTCACGACCCTCGACGAGGTCGTCGACAAGGCCGACATCTTCGTCACCACGACGGGCAACAAGGACATCATCATGGCCTCGGACATGGCCAAGATGAAGCACCAGGCCATCGTGGGCAACATCGGCCACTTCGACAACGAGATCGACATGGCCGGCCTCGCCAGGATCCCCGGCATCGTCAAGGACGAGATCAAGCCGCAGGTCCACACCTGGACCTTCCCCGACGGCAAGAAGATCATCGTCCTCTCCGAGGGCCGCCTGTTGAACCTGGGCAACGCGACCGGCCACCCGTCGTTCGTGATGTCCAACTCCTTCGCGGACCAGACGCTGGCCCAGATCGAGCTGTTCACCAAGCCCGACGAGTACCCGACCGGCGTCTACGTGCTGCCCAAGCACCTCGACGAGAAGGTCGCCCGCCTCCACCTCGACGCGCTCGGCGTGAAGCTGACCACGCTCCGTCCCGAGCAGGCCGAGTACATCGGCGTCCAGGTCGAGGGCCCGTACAAGTCGGACCACTACCGCTACTGAGCCGACGCTCCCGGCGCGGGGAGCACGTCCGCACCGGACGCGCTCCCCGGCAGCAGGACCATCGAGGCAGGCCCCCCGCACCCCCGTGCCGGGGGGCCTGCCCCATGGACGGACCGGAGACCCGGCCCAGCCCGTCACGACCCAGGACCCCCATGCCCCGCGGCCGCTATTCGCTCCACGATCCGCACGATCACACCCCCCTCGCCGACGAACACTTCCACTGCGCCCCCGGCCCCTCCGGCTGGCGCTACGTCTCCCAGCTCACCGCCCCCTCGGGCGACCACCTCGGCTCGGTCGACCTCGCCCTGGACGAACTGGGCCGCCCCATCCGCCTCGAACTGCACGCCGCGAGCTGGCAGGTCCGCGGCGCCGCCCTCGACGGCGTCACCTGGGTCCGCACCGACCCCACCGGAACCCACGCCACCGAAGGCAATGCGCGCGCCCACGCCTTCACCGGCTCGTCCCCCGCGTTCCTCGTCGCCACCGCCCGTCTCCTGCGCCTGACCCCCTCCTCCGCGGCCACCCGCGTACGCCTGGTCGCCCTCACCGACCCGGTCCTCGCCCCGCGCACCCTGGACCAGTCCTGGGCACTGGTGAGCAGAGAAACACACACCACTGACAACGGCCCCCTGACCGTCGACGCATACCAGGTCACAGCCCTGGACACTGGTGAGCAGCACGCCGTGCACCTCGCCGGCGACGTGGTCCTCGCCGCACCCGGAATCGAGCTGGAGGACCTCGAGTCACCCCCGTCGGTCTTCGGCTGACCGGCCCTTCCCGGGGCGCCCGGCTCCCTACGCCGGCGGGACGAACCCCGTCGACGGCCGCTCGGCAGGCACGTCCGCCGCGGGCACGGCTCCCGGATCAGCCGGTGGAGCGGACGGCCGCGCGTCCGGCGGCACGGCCACGGCGGGACCGACCGGGTGCTGTCCCGGCGGGGCCGGGAACGCGGCCACACCCGCCGGACGGGCGGCACCGGCCTGCCCGCCCCCCACCGCGCTGCCTTCCCCGAACGCCCGACGCGCCTCCCGGGCCTGCCGCTCCTGCAGCACCGCCGCCAGATACGCGGCGGCCGGCACCCCCGGCGGCACCGGCGTCCCGGTGCGCTCCGCCAGGTCCGTGGACAGCCGCTCCGCCATCGACCAGCCGACCGCCGGATCCAGCTGCCGCATCCGCGTCAGGTACTGGCGCACGGCGAGCCACAGACCGTCCGGCACCGCCGACAGGTCGAGCCCCGTGAAACGCCCGGCGAGCCACGGCGGGGGCGGCGGCACGAAACCCGCCTGCCCGGCCGGCACCCGCTCCCGCACGACCAGCGTCCCCGCGAACACGTCCCCGAGCCGCCTGCCACGCGCCGATACCAGCGAGGCGATGCAGGCCACGACCCCGAGCGTCATCAGGATCTCGATCACACCGATCAGACCCCGCACCAGCGCGTGCCGGAACCTGATCGGCCCACCGTCGTCCCGCACCACCCGCAGCCCGCACGCCATCTTGCCGAGCGACCGCCCGTGGCTGAGCGTCTCGACCAGGATCGGCCCGCCCACCAGCACCAGGACGAACGCGGCGATCGATATCGCCGTCCGCGCCGCCTCGTCCAAGGAGGCCGTGGCCGCCACGAGGCCGATCGTCACCGCGATGTACGCGGCCACGGCGACCGCCAGATCGAGCAGCACGGCCAGCGCCCTGCTGGGCAGCCTCGCGGGGCGCACTTCCAGCGCCACCGCCTCGCCCGTCACCAGCTCACTCACGCCCGCCGCCCTTCCCTGGCCTGCCCCGAACACCGCCAGTCTGCCAAGCTGATGACCCGACCGCCGACGAACACCGAGGAGCAGGCACACCGATGGACCTCGACGTCTTCGTCTCCGCCCACCGCGCGGAGTGGGACCGCCTCGACGCCCTCCTCAGGCGCCGGCGCCGCCTCACCGGCGCCGAGGCCGACGAACTCGTCGTCCTCTACCAGCGTGCCGCCACCCATCTCTCCCTCATCCAGTCGGCCGCTCCCGATCCGCAGCTGACCGGCCGGCTCAGCCAGCTCGTGGGACGCGCGCGCAGCGCCGTGACGGGCACCCGCCGGGCGTCCTGGCGGGACGTCACGCACTTCCTGACCCACAGCTTCCCCGCCGCCGTCTACCGGTCGCGACACTGGTGGGTGCCCACAGCCCTGCTCTCCACGGCGGTGGCGGCACTGCTCGGCTGGTGGATAGGCACGCACCCCGACGTGCAGGCGTCCATCGCCGCCCCCAGCGAACTGCGCGAGCTCACCCGTCCCGGCGGTCAGTACGAGACGTACTACTCGAGCAATCCCGCCGCGTCCTTCGCCGCCCAGGTGTGGACGAACAACGCCTGGGCCGCCGCCCTCTGCCTCATCCTGGGTGTCTTCCTGGGCCTGCCGGTCCTGTGGATCCTCTTCCAGAACATGCTCAACCTAGGGGTCGGATTCGGTCTGATGTCCTCCGCCGGCCGTCTCGACACCTTCCTCGGCCTCGTGCTGCCGCACGGCCTGCTCGAGCTCACCGCCGTCTTCGTCGCCGCGGGCACCGGCCTCCGTCTCGGCTGGACCGTCATCGACCCTGGCCCCCGCACCCGGCGCACGGCCCTCGCCGAGGAGGGCCGGGCAGCGCTTGCCATGGCGATCGGCCTCGCCCTCGTCCTGTTCGTGTCGGGCGCCATCGAAGGCTTCGTCACTCCGTCGGGCCTGCCCACCTGGGCGCGCATCACCATCGGCGTCGTCGCCGAGCTGGCCTTCCTGGCCTACGTCTATGTCGTGGGCGGACGCGCGGCGCGGGCCGGCGAAACGGGCGACCTCGTGGAGTCCGAGCGCGGCGCCGCCCTGCCCACGGCCGCCTGATGTGCGGAGCAGCCCGTCGAGCTGCTAGTCTCCTCTTCGCCCCGCAGGAGCCGTTGACACGGACCGTGTGGGGAGGTAGATTTGAACAGTTGCCTGGAGACGGGGTCTCACCCCGGAGGGCGACCGTGAACATCTAGTCGCTTCCCGACGGACATTGACTCCGCGGAAGCACCGTCCGATAAATCGGAAAACGAAGGCCGGTAAGTCCGCCCTGAAACTTCTGATAAAGTCGGAACCGCCGGAAAGGGAAACGCGAAAGCGGGAACCTGGAAAGCACCGAGGAAATCGGATCGGAAAGATCTGATAGAGTCGGA